>NZ_PUEC01000003.1 GCF_003024805.1 Duncaniella muris | reverse complement strand
TTTCCGCTCCAGAAAGGAGGTGTTCCAGCCGCACCTTCCGGTACGGCTACCTTGTTACGACTTAGCCCCAGTCACCAGTTTTACCTTAGGGCGCTCCTTGCGGTTGCACACTTCAGGCACTCCCGGCTTCCATGGCTTGACGGGCGGTGTGTACAAGGCCCGGGAACGTATTCACCGCGCCATGGCTGATGCGCGATTACTAGCGAATCCAGCTTCATGGAGTCGAGTTGCAGACTCCAATCCGAACTGAGACAGGCTTTCAAGTTCCGCTTTGCGTCGCCGCATTGCTTCTCTCTGTACCTGCCATTGTAACACGTGTGTCGCCCCGGACGTAAGGGCCGTGCTGATTTGACGTCATCCCCGCCTTCCTCACAGCTTGCGCCGGCAGTCTCGCCAGAGTCCCCAACTTGACTTGCTGGTAACTGGCGATGGGGGTTGCGCTCGTTATGGCACTTAAGCCGACACCTCACGGCACGAGCTGACGACAACCATGCAGCACCTCGACACAGGCTCCGAAGAGCTACCTCCTTTCAAAAGTATTCCTGTGTCGTTTGAGCCCGGGTAAGGTTCCTCGCGTATCATCGAATTAAACCACATGTTCCTCCGCTTGTGCGGGCCCCCGTCAATTCCTTTGAGTTTCACCGTTGCCGGCGTACTCCCCAGGTGGAATACTTAACGCTTTCGCTGTATCACTCAGGGATCATTCTCCCCGAACAATTAGTATTCATCGTTTACTGTGTGGACTACCAGGGTATCTAATCCTGTTCGATACCCACACTTTCGTGCATGAGCGTCAGTTGAGCGCCGGTATGCTGCCTTCGCAATCGGAGTTCTGCGTGATATCTATGCATTTCACCGCTACACCACGCATTCCGCATACTTCTCGCTCACTCAAGAAAACCAGTTTCAACGGCTCGAAGAGGTTGAGCCTCTCAATTTTACCGCTGACTTGATCTTCCGCCTGCGCACCCTTTAAACCCAATAAATCCGGATAACGCTCGCATCCTCCGTATTACCGCGGCTGCTGGCACGGAGTTAGCCGATGCTTTTTCTTCGGGTACTCTCGGAACGCCACACGTGGCGTCTTTTGCTCCCCGACAAAAGAGGTTTACAATCCATAGGACCGTCTTCCCTCACGCGACTTGGCTGGTTCAGGCTCGCGCCCATTGACCAATATTCCTCACTGCTGCCTCCCGTAGGAGTCTGGTCCGTGTCTCAGTACCAGTGTGGGGGACCTTCCTCTCAGAACCCCTACGCATCGTCGCCTTGGTGGGCCGTTACCCCGCCAACTAGCTAATGCGCCGCATGGCCATCCGTAGCCGGTGTTACCCTTTAAACCCCAAGAGATGCCTCTCGGAGTTATTACGCGGTATTAGACGGAATTTCTTCCGCTTATCCCCCTGCTACGGGCAGGTTCCATACGTGTTACTCACCCGTGCGCCGGTCGCCGGCGGAAGTATTGCTACCTCCCCGCTGCCCCTCGACTTGCATGTGTTAAGCCTGTCGCTAGCGTTCATCCTGAGCCAGGATCAAACTCTTCGTTGTTGTCTATATATTTTTCTTTTCTTCTTTATTAAAAAAAGCAAAGCTAAAATACAGACCGTTTGTTCTGTTATTTCTTTTGCTTTCACAGAAACAACCGTCAAAAACCGAATGTCTGCCCGGTCCGTCAGTGAATGTCCGTTCAATCTATTGCGATCTAACTTTGAAATTGACAGAGTGCATTTCCTAAAAATGACTCTTGTACTACTTTCATGTCTATTGTAAATCTTTCAATGTTCTCTCGTTGCTTTCTCGATCGCCGTGGCGGCCGGTGGAAAACTCTGCAAAGGTACAACCTTTATTTTGAATCTCGCAAATTTTTCTGAAGATTTTAACCTTTCTTAAGATTTGACCGGCGAACCGATCTACCATTTCCAGCGTTATATCTTCTATCAGTCTGCCGCTGCAAGCCTTGCTTCTCAAAAGCGAGTGCAAAGGTAGACATTTCCCTAATTCCCTCCAAATATTTCGCAGTGTTTTAACAGAATTTTAACACTCAAGCGCGGTTTTACCTCCTTTTTTGAGTTTTATGGCCCTTTTTGAGCCATCAGGAAGTACAATTGTGGTAGATCCACCATTCGGAGAATATATGGTAGCGGATGACAATTTTCCACCTTGCCACTCCATATCTAATATGAATCCACCGCGCGCACGCAAGCCTTTAACACTTCCATCGGACCATTGGGCAGGAATAGCAGGCAGCAAGACTATACTTTCAGGAGTTGACTGAATCAGCATTTCGGCCACGCCGGCTGTTCCACCGAAATTTCCGTCAATCTGAAATGGAGCATGAGCATCAAGAAGGTTAGGATAGGTGCCTCCCCCACTCCGTTTATCCGATCCTTTATAATTGTCAGGACTCACATATTGCAACAGGCGGCGATACATATGGTAGGCTCCTTCTGAATCGAGCAGACGGGCGAGCAGATTGACACGCCATCCGGTGCTCCAGCCGGTTGTGTTGTCACCCTTCACTTCTAATGTACGCGCGGATGCGCGCGCGAGGTCTGGAGTAGAGGCCGGTGAGATATGCCTTCCCGGAAAGAGTCCGTAGAGATGTGACTGGTGACGGTGAGTAGGGTCGCGGTCTTCCCAATCGAAATACCACTCCGAAAGATTGCCTTTGTGTCCGATCTGATAGGGATAGAGTCGCTGGAGCACGGAATCAGCTTCTGTGCGGAAGTCCGAATCAAGGCCAAGCTCCTCGGCTGCATCACGGGCATCCATCAGACACTGCCTGATCATGGCAAGGTCAGCCGCTCCGCCATAGAATGTGGCTCCGGCATAATCATCGGGAGTGACATAGTTGTTCTCCGGCGAAGTAGAGGGCGATGTGATCAGCTTTCCGTCTTTTTCAATGAGCCATCCGATGCAGAACTCGGCAGCTCCCTTAAGAGTCGGATAGTACTCAGCCAGAAACTTCTTGTCCTGGCTGAAGAGATAATGTTCCCAGATATGGCTTGCGAGCCATGCGCCACCCATGTTCCAATTGGCCCAAGTGGGATCACCATCAGTCAGCCCTACAGGATTTGTCATGGCCCATATATCTGAATTGTGGGCGAGACACCATCCACGGTCCACACCATAATAATTACGAGCCGTGCGTTTGCCGCTTGCCGACAGATTTTTGATCCAGGGGAGCAAGGCGGTGGCATGAAGTTCGCCAAGACCTGTGATTTCAGCCGGCCAATAATTCTCCTCTACATTTATATTGGTGGTATAATTACTGCTCCACGGCGGAAGGATATATTCATTCCAGAGCCCCTGAAGATTTGCAGGCACTCCGTGAGTGCGCGAACATGAGATCAGCAGATAACGGCCATACTGAAAATACAGCTCCTCAAGGTCGGGATTCACTTCCTTTAGATCAGTATAGCGTTTAAGCTGCACATCGGTCGGGAGCGCAGCCACAGAATCAGGTGTTGCACCGAGATCAAGGCTGACGCGTGAGAATAACGATGTATAATCTGCAATATGGTCACGCTTTATGCTGTCAGCTCCCTTGGCCACGGCTTTTTTGATGCGCTTTTCAGCAAGCGCCACATAATCGCGGCCATCTTTGGCCGGATCACGGTCGAAGCCGTTGAAACTTGTGACATTGGTTATATAGATGACGGCTCCTCTGACATTCTTGAGTTTGAGCGCACCGTCAGCCTCGGCGATGATCTCACCGCCATCGGTTTCTGCTTTCAGAATAGTGCAGAACTTAGTGCCACGCTCAGGGTCATACTTCAGTTTTTCTTCAAACGACGTATAGCCCGGAAGCGAAAGATAGGCGGCGTGGCCGAGCGAACGGATCTCTCCGCGGGCATCAGACGTTACCTTAGCAGGCAATTGCGATGAAAGTCTTAGCGTGGCGGTAAAAGGATGCTCGCCCGAAAGCCTCAACACTATTACCGAATCAGGGGCCGAGGCAAAATAGTCGGTTTTCAGTTCTCCCTTTCCGTCATTAAACCTGTTGGCGGCCATAGCTGTCGTCAGATCAAGTTCCCGCTCATATGAGCTGACCTGTGGCGCCACACCTTCGTGACTGATGGTCAACTGCCCCAGCGGCTGATAGTTTTCGCTATAATGTCCCTGCACTTTACGATGAAGAGAATCTGCCGCACGATAGTCGCCACGGTCAAGGGCCGCTCTGATTTCAGGTATTGCCTTATAGGCATCGGGAGTAGTCACTCCGCGTTCCGGCTCACCGGTCCAGAGTGTTATATCGTTAAGTGAAATCCGGTTTTCAGCAGTTCCGCCATAGATTATGGCTCCGAGATTGCCGTTGCCTATAACCAAAGCCTCTTCAAAAAACTCGGCAGGGCGGTCGTAGTGCAGTTTCAGTCTGTTATTTTCATCAGCGCCTGCAGCAGAAATGGCAGCCGCGCCAAAAATGAATGCGAGAAGAGTATTTTTCATGGTACTCCGTGAAATTATGTATTGTCAGGTAAGTAAACTATTGCATATTGTCTCGGCTGATAGCCGAAATTCGGAAAGAAGAGAGATTTTTCTATAAGTAAAACAAGACTGTCAGCGGGGCGATCAGGCAGTAGCGCCGGAAACGCCCCGCAGCAGAAGTCTCATGTCTGGTCAGACGTTAAACAGGAAGTGCATGATGTCACCATCCTGGACAACATAATTCTTGCCCTCGATTGCCATCTTGCCGGCATCGCGCACCGCACTTTCAGTTCCGAGAGCCACATAATCGTCATATTTGATCACTTCCGCGCGGATGAAGCCGCGTTCGAAGTCGGTATGGATCACGCCGGCACACTGCGGAGCCTTGCTGCCGCGCATGAATGTCCAGGCTCTGACCTCATCGGCTCCGGCCGTAAAGAACGTCTGGAGATTGAGCAGCGCATAAGCCGCACGGATCAGACGGGCCACACCCGACTCTTCAAGACCAATCTCAGCCAGGAACTCCTGACGCTCCTCAAAGGTGTCAAGTTCGGCTATCTCGCTCTCGGTCTGGGCAGCTACGATCAGCAGCTGGGCATTCTCGTCCTTGATAGCCTCACGGACAGCCTCTACATACTTGTTGCCGCCTACAGCCGATGCATCATCGACGTTGCAGACATACATCACCGGCTTGCTCGTCAGCAGGAAAAGATCATGGGCGAATTTCTGTTCGTCGACAGTCTCCAGCTCCACCGTGCGCGCCGGTTTGCCCTGCGAAAGCGCATCATGATACTTCTTCAGCACCTCATACTGCAGTTTGGCCACCTTGTCGCCTCCGGTCTGAGCCTGCTTCTGAGTCTTTGCCATACGGCTTTCCACAGTCTCAAGATCTTTGAGCTGCAGCTCGTAGTCTATGATCTCCTTGTCGCGGACAGGATCCACAGTATTGTGGACATGCGTCACATTGTCATCATCGAAGCAGCGCAACACGTGGAGAATGGCATCCGTCTCACGGATATTCGCCAGAAACTTGTTGCCAAGTCCCTCGCCCTTGCTCGCGCCCTGGACAAGTCCGGCTATATCCACGATCTCGACTGTAGCAGGCACCACACTACGCGGCTGACACATGTCGACAAGCTTGTTGAGACGAGCGTCAGGAACGGTGATCACACCTACGTTGGGTTCGATAGTACAGAACGGGAAGTTGGCCGACTGAGCTTTTGCGTTTGACAGACAGTTGAACAATGTTGACTTGCCCACGTTGGGAAGTCCCACTATGCCACATTGAAGAGCCATGATATAATGATTTGTTTATTTACTGTTTTGAATTATATTGAAAATTAGCATACAAAGGTAATCAAAAAAATCCACACCTCAAAGATTCAGTTCAGTCGAAGCTATCAGCCTGAAATCAGGATGAGAATGCAGCAGAAGAAGCGAGGCCACCTCGCAGGCCGAATCGCCAAACTCTTCATCGGTAAGCCCGCGCAGGTCAGCCACGACATCGACAGCACCCCAACGATCGGCCAGATCGTCGACAACCCCGTTGAGCTGCCCCGCATCGCCTGAGTCCACCGGATAGAACCGACATCCGGCACTCTGGGCTATGCGAGTCCCCTCACGTCGGTCTGTCATACAGAAAGCCACCTGGAAATCCGCTTTCCGGAAACAGCTGCACACACGGCTGACGAGGGCGGCATCCTCGCAGAGCACAAGCACACTCATTGGCGGAAAGGCCACCACAAATTCTCCGGCCTTACGCTGCCGGGCCACATAAGTCTTTCCACCTTTCGAAGTCAGCTTCCCGGCTCGGTATTCCTCCATCCGCTTTTCAAGATAATTGTCTGCCATAAAAATTTTCAATTCGTTTTAAATTGCAAACATACAAATTTTACCGGATTAATTCGGTAATTTTGCACCCCGATAGTAAAAGTTACTTATGAACATCGCTCTTTTACGCCAGCGCATCAAGCCCTGGATACTCCCTATCGCAATGGTAGCCGGGATGCTCTTCCACGACTTCATGGGACAGATTGAATTCATCGCCCCCTACCTCATCTTCATCATGCTATTCATCACATTCTGCCGTGTGAAACCACATGAATTCAGGATCACAGCTCTGTCGTGGAGCCTGCTCTCCGTGCAGATCATCGGAGCACTGGCACTCTATTTCATCATCGCCCCCATGAGCGTCGATGTGGCTCAAGGCACCTTCATCTGTGTCTTCTGTCCCACCGCCACAGCCGCACCCGTCATCACCGGGATGCTCGGAGGCAGTGTGCCGCGCCTGGCTACATTTTCTATAATATCCAACATCGCGGTCGCTCTGCTCGCCCCCGTAATTTTCACCCTCATGGGAAGCGATGCCGGCATCCCCTTCTCCGACGCCCTGCTGACAATCTCAGCCAAAGTCATGCCGCTTATAATCCTCCCGCTCGTGCTTGCGCTGTGTCTGCTTAAAATCTCACCGAAAGTACACCGCGCAGTTGCCGAAAAGCAGGCCGTCTCGTTCTACATCTGGGCCGTCTCGCTCTTCATTGTTGTCGGACGCGCCGTCAGCTTCATAATGGACGAGCCCTCTGAAGCCATCCCGAAAATGATCATCCTCGCCATATTTTCCGGCATAGTCTGCTGCGCCCAATTCTGGATCGGACGCAAGATCGGACGCCGCTGCGGCGACAAGATTGCAGGGGCACAGGGACTTGGCCAGAAAAACACGGTCCTGGCCATATGGATGGCCCTCACCTATCTACATCCGGTATCGTCCGTAGCCCCGGCAGCCTATGTGGCCTGGCAGAACACCATCAACTCCGCCCAGCTCTATTTCAAAATGCGCCGCGAAAACTCCGGAAAGTAACCGGGCAAATGGCAATTCTATAGAACGGAAAAACTAAATTCTTCCAAAATCCGTTAATATAGATAGAAATAAAAACATAGCGTCTATGGCACTCAACAGCATGTATGAGAATCTTATGGGGCTTCCGCTATTTAACGGCGTGAGCTATAACCGTATATCTGAGATTGTGGGCGGCACCCGCCTTGCATTCCTCAAGTTTCTGCCCGGCGAGAAAATAGTCATGGCCGGCGATCCCTGCACCAGACTCATGTTTGTGATCGGCGGCAAAGTCAGACTCTCCATCCGCAACAGCTCCGATCGGTTCATTGTAAGCCAGACTCTCGAAGCGCCATCAGTAATTTCTCCTGACTTCCTCTTCGGACGCAATACCCTCTTCCCGGCCTCAGTCACCGCCATTGACACCGTCTCGATAATGGAAATCGAAAAAAACGACTTCATTTCCATCATCCGCAACGATGAAGTCTGCCTCTTCAACTATCTTAACTTCATTTCAACCAACGCCCAGAAAGCCATTGACGGAGTTGTCGCTCTTACATCAGGATCTCTTGAAGAACGAATCGCCTTCTGGATCATCGCCCTCACCCAGCGCGATGCCAAAGACATAGTGCTCGCCTGCCGCCAGCGAGACCTCTACTCACTGTTCGGCGTGCAGCGCTCGTCATTCATCAACACCCTCGACTCCATGAAAGAACGCGGCCTCATTGACTACGGTCCGACCGAAATTCGCGTAATATCCCGCAACGACCTCCGCTCCATCCTGCTTAAATCTCCTGACTGAAGATTGAGGCAGACCAGCGGATCGATGCCATACCGACCGCCGGAAACTCATATACCATTACGGATAAAAAACTCCGCCTGTGCATTTTCTCGCACAGACGGAGTTTTTTTACTGTATATTTCTGTTCTGACCGGGGTCGCTGTGTCAGAATATCTTGATCGACGGAATGTAATGCTTGGGCTTCTTCTTAAGGTCGATCAGAATGCTGTCCACATGCGCGGCACAGTTGTTCAGATTGTTATAAAGTTCCGGATCGTTGAGCAGCAGACCGAGCGACGAATTTGTAGAGTTGAGCTGCTGGGTAGCGCGGTCGAGATTGGCTGTTATATTATTGATATTGCGCATTGTCGAGTCAAGAGGCATTGTCTTGAGATCCTCTGACACCACCGCGAGAGCCGCCGAGATCTGAGTGAGATTGGCAGAGATCTCCTTCACGTTTGTCATGGTTCCGTTGGCGGTGTTGACCAAAGCCGGAACGCCGGCCATAGCCGCGTTAAGATTTTTGGTCGACACTTCAAGGTTAGCCATGATATCGTCCAGGCGCTGCACGGATCTTAGAAGAGCCGGATCACTTGCTATGGTGGTCAGCGCAACAACAAGCGAGTCGATGTGAGGTGCGATTCTGGCCAAAGTCGGCATCAGGTCTCCGCCGAGCTGGTCCATCAGGCCTCCGTTGACCACACCCTCTATCTTAGAACCGATCTCATAAAAATTCTTGCCTGTGCCCATCTGCAGCTCAATGCTCGAAGTGCCGAGCATGTCGGTGACAAGAGCGGCCTTTGTGCCTTCCGGAAGCTTCAGCTGCTTGTCAAGACTGAGCTCGACAGCCACATGTCCGGGATTGTCATACTCATAGCTGATCTCTCTGACAAGACCCACCTTGAAACCGTTGAGAGTGACCGGAGCCGATTGCGACAGTCCTGCCACATTCGTGTAGGAGGCGTAATAGTAATTGGCCGATTTAAAAACATTGATACCCTTGAGGTAATCAATTCCGAAGAAGAGAATCAGTAGCGACAGCAATACACTGGCACCTATGATGAATTCCTTGGTCCGTATTTTTTTCATGAGTCTGGGTTATTTGATGCGTTTCCCGTTGCATGTCTTGATGACAAATGCGTCAGGGAATGATTTCTTTATTTTTTTCAGTTCTTTGGAAGCTTCTGCCTGGGAGCAATATGATCCGTAGGTGTATTTGACCATATTTCCATCCTTATAATATTCAACCGGCGAGAGACCCTTCAGCCTCGAATCGCCCTTGCGCAGAGGCGAGCCGGCTGTCAGGAACTGTATTTTATATACAATTCTGTCCTTGGCATCGGCAGCGGCGGCGGCAGCCTTGCTCTCAGCTTTTTTACCGGCTATTGTTTCAGAGCCTGACTGCGCAGCGCCTGATGACGGCAGTTCCTCAGGTCTTGAGTCGGCCACCACTCGTTCCTTCCGTGAGTCCGCCGGCTTGTCAGCGACCTTGCGGTATTTTTCAATTCCGCGATAGATAGCCAGTGCAAGCTTCTTCTGTCCCTGCTCCGAAGCCATGAACTTCTCCATAGCAGGATTACAGATGAAATCAAGCTCCACAAGTATCGCCGGCATGCTCGTGCGCACCAACACCCAGAAAGGAGCCTGGCGCACACCGTTGTTCTTGCGGCCGGCCGTTCTGACAAGCTGATTCTGCACAGCCTCCGCAAGCTCTATGCTCTGATCGAGATTGGCATGCTGCATCATCTCAAACGCTATGTAGCTTTCAGCCGACGACGGATCGAACCCCTCATAGGTCGTCGAGTAGTCCGGTTCCAGTTTCATCACTGCATTCTCGCGCATAGCTACACTGAGATTCGTTTCGCTGCGCTGAAGTCCGAGAGTATAGACCGCAGCTCCGTTCACGCTTGTGAACATCGGCGACTTCTTGTCGACCGAGTTGGCATGTATCGAAATGAAAATATCGGCATGCTTACGGTTGGCCATGTCAGCACGTCCCTGAAGAGTGACAAAGGTGTCATTGCTGCGTGTCATGATGACATTGACATCGTTCATGTCTGACATCAGCAGATCTCTGAGTTGTTTGGCTACTGCCAGATTTATGGTCTTCTCATTTGTCTTCCGTCCGAGAGCTCCGGCATCCTTACCTCCGTGGCCGGGATCTATGACTACCGTAAACTCCTTGCCTTCGGCTGACAGAGCCAATGCAGGCAGAAGCAGTATAAGTAGAAGCTGCTTTATGATTCGTGACAGTGACATGTAGAATTTTATGGTTTGCCAAATTTTAGGCAAAGTTAGTAAAACTATCCCTAATTGCCATTTCTCAGCCTCGATTTTGTGCATTAATGGCAAAAAATAGCTACTTTTGAACAATTAAACAGTACATATACTCCCCATGATTCTTCCCGTCAGACAATACTACACCTTATATATAATATATGTGGCCGTCATGCTTGCCATACCGGTGACATTCCTATCATCATGTTCCGGAAGCCGGGCTGGAGAACCGGTAGAGATCAGGCGCCTTGACCTTGCCCTGCGGGCCGACATCATGCCGGAAGATCCGGCCATGCAATCAGCAGCCGCCACCCTCTTCTCTCTCTCCGGCTACGGTCAGCTGACCGACTCTGCAATCCACGTCTACAACCGCAATCCCGCCATCCGCCTGCATGACCGGGCTATGGACTCCGTCTGGCATGACATGCAGCCGCTTGAAAACAGCCTGGGCCGCATGAGATTCAGTTTTGAGAAACTCTTTCCCGGCAATCGCTTTCCATCGGTCATAGCCATAGTCTCGCCGTTCAATCAGTCAGTCTTCACGGTCGACTCCCTCCTCTACCTTGGCCTCAACCACTATTTAGGCTCAGACTATCCGCCCTACGCCTACTTTCCTGACTATATCCGCGCCAGCAAGACCCCTGAAAGGCTCCTGCCTGACATAGCTGAAGCCATAGTCCGCGGCAATTATCCCTATCGCCCCTCCGCTGAATATCCTACAGCACTTTCACGCATGCTTTATGAAGGAGCCGTCACAGAAGCCGTCATGCAGATCTGCGGCCTCAGCGAGCAGCAGGCCCTTGGATATGACACCGAAGCGATGAAATGGGCTGACTCCAACGAGCATCGAGTCTGGCAGACAATGGCCGAACAGAAAATGATATTCTCAACCGATCCTCAGCTGGCGGCGATGCTCGTAAGCCCGGCCCCGTTCACCTCAGCCATAAATCCCCGGTCGCCAGGAGCCATAGGGCGCTTCATAGGCCACCGCATAATATCAGCCACGCTCGACCGCCACGCCATAGCGCTCCCCGACCTCCTCTCTCCCGCCTTCTACGACTCCGAGACCACACTCTCGCAATCCGGCTACAAATAACCGATAAGAGAGTGTTTCATAACAACAGTTAAAATCTGAGCGAAAGATTTGAGATGGATATGGCTCTGAATTGAAAGAGCATAGCGAGCTTTGTAACTGAAATGAAGAGTCATATCCACTGCAGCAAAAAAGCGCAATCCGCCTTTGGCATCATACTCTTGATACCGAAGGCGGATTGGATTATGATCTCTGTGCCGCGGAGTCTGCGGCGTCAGTCGGTGTGGATTAAGCGAATTTCGACCAGTCCACGTTGCGCATGTCGCCTGACGAGAGGAACTCGGTGTGGAAAGCGAGTGCGGCGTGGAGAGTGTGGGGAGTCTGACCGCCACGGGTGCTAAGTTTCAGATAATCGTTGAGCAGTTCGCGGTAAATCGGGTGCGCGCAGTTGTTGATGATCTCATGGGCGCGTTCAACCGGGTCAAGACCGCGGAGGTCGGCGATACCCTGATCGGTCACAATGATATCTACCGAGTGTTCGGTATGGTCTACGTGTGACACCATAGGCACAATGTTTGAAATCTTGCCCTCCTTGGTGATCGACGGGCAGGAGAAAATTGAGATATAGGCGTTGCGGGTGAAGTCTCCAGAACCGCCGATACCGTTCATCATGCGTGTGCCGGTCACGTGGGTCGAGTTGATATTTCCGAAGATGTCGGCTTCAAGAGCTGTGTTCATGGAGATCACCCCCAGTCGGCGGATGACCTCAGGATTGTTGGAGATTTCCGACGGGCGAAGAACCACGTGCTCCTTAAAGAACTCGATATTGCTGATGACCTCGTCCTCAACATCGTTGGAGACGGTCAGCGAGCAGGTCGATCCGAATTTGCAGCGGCCCTGCTTCATAAGGTCGATCACAGCATCCTGGATTACTTCGGTGTACATTTCGAACGGAGGAATCTCCTTTGCGTCTGCAAGACCGTAGAGCACAGCATTGGCCACATTGCCCACACCGGACTGAAGCGGAAGGAAGCTCTTGGGGATGCCGCCGCGACGAAGTTCCTCGATAAGGAAGCGGCAGACGTTAGCGCCGATCATCTTGGTGGTTTCGTCAAGCGGAGTGAAAGCCTTGACACCTTCATAGTGGTCGCTCATCACCACACCGACAATCTTTTCCGGATCGATCTTAAGCACGGGAGAACCGATGCGGTCACTTACCTTGAAGATGGGTATCTCGCCACGGTTGGGGGGATCGAGCGGAAGATAGATGTCATGGAGTCCGTGGAGGGCGTGGCGCAGTTTTTCGTTAAGCTCTATGATGATCTTCTTGGCCATGCGGGCTATCGTGGGAACGTTGCCCACGCCTGTGCCTACCACTGCAGTGCCGTCATCCTGAATGTCAGACACCTCGATGATCGCGAGATCGAGATCACCGAAAAATCCGTAGCGCAGCTTCTGAGCGGCTTCAGAAAGATGCAGGTCGAAATAGTGGGCGTCATGCGTATTGATGCGCTTGCGCAGATCCGGGTGGTTCTGATAGGGAGTACGCTTGCCGATGGCATTCGCACGGGCGAGAATGCCGTCACAGTTGTCGCTGGTAGAGGCTCCCGTGATGATATTGATTTTGAAAGGCTGGCCTTCGGCATGAAGCTTTTCGGCTTTGGCTGCTATGGCCTGGGTTACCACTTTAGGCGATCCGGGGGCGGTAAAACCGGAAAATCCACATTTTGCATCGTGGAAAAAAAGTTCTGCGGCTTCTTCCGGAGTCAGGATGGGGAATTTCATAACTTTTCTTTTTTCTGAATTTTCTTTAGGAGGTGAAGGAGAGATTTATTTTTCGAATGATCGGTTTTGATTTTTGTTCTGTTCTATCTGTAGAGGCTAAAATTTACGCTGGAGAATCTCACTGTCAATTATAGCCCGGCGCCAGCGCTGATAATGCTCGCTCAGATCCTGCTCTTGCTTTCCGGAGGCAAAGACCTCCTGGTTCTTTCCGGCTTCGTCAATCGGGCTCTCGTCGAATATCGAGCCTACTTCGTCAGGCAATGCCGGCGGCTGCTGTGACAGGCGGCTGATCCCGGCATCCGCAGGAGTCTGAACACAGCTGACCGGCAGAGGCGGCTTGCGCTCCGCCTTCTTTGGCTTGCGCCTGGGTTTTTGGGCCACTGTCCGGGCTGTGGTTTCTGATGCCTGAGCGGAGCCGAAAATTTTACCCGCAACGCTGTCCGCTCTCTGTTCCCTCTTCTTCTTGAGGTACTCAAAGAACGAACCGACACCGAATACTATCAGGAATAATATCAGTTTCTCCATTGCCCGTTGCGCGGTTTTTCTTAATTTTGTAGCAAAATTACGGATTCTTATGCTTTTCGCCAAAGTTTCCACCTTAAAAATATGACACAATCACGTAAATTACATATAGAAACCTATGGCTGCCAGATGAATGTGGCAGACAGTGAGGTCGTGGCCTCCATCATGGAGACCGTAGGCTATGAGATGGCGGCTACTCCGGAAGAAGCTGACGCCGTGTTGCTCAACACATGCTCTATCCGCGACAACGCCGAGCAGAAAATAGTCTCCCGCCTGGCCTACCTCGCATCGCTCCGCAGAAAGCGCTCCAAAGATCTGCCTAAACTCATCATCGGTGTGATAGGCTGCATGGGCGAGCGAGTCAAAGAGGAGCTGATCGAACGTCACGGCGTTGATCTCGTGGCCGGACCTGACTCTTACCTTGACCTTCCAAACCTTTTCGCTTCAGTCGAAGCCGGAGAAAAGGCCGTCAACGTAGAACTGAGCACCACAGAAACATATCGCGACATAATTCCCGCCCGCATCACGGGCAACACCGTCTCAGGCTTCATCAGCATCATGCGCGGATGCAATAATTTCTGTTCCTACTGCATTGTCCCCTACACCCGCGGCCGCGAACGTTCGCGCTCGGCCGAAAGCATCCTGGCTGAACTCGCCGATCTCCGCTCCCGCGGCTTCAAGGAAGCCACCCTCCTCGGACAGAACGTCAACAGCTACCGCTACGAGACCGAAAGCGGCGAGACCATCGACTTTGCCCGCCTGCTGGCAATGGTAGCCGATGCAGCCCCGGAAATGCGCATCCGCTTCACCACCTCGCATCCCAAGGACATGTCTGACGAAATCATCGCAGTCATAGCCTCAAAGCCAAACGTCTGCAAACACATACACCTGCCCGTCCAGTCAGGCTCCGACAAAGTGCTCAAGGCCATGAACCGCAAATACACCCGCGAGTGGTATCTCGGACGCATCGAGGCAATCCGCCGGGCAATTCCCGACTGCGGAATCTCCACCGACCTTTTCACCGGATTCCATGACGAGAGCGAAGAAGACTTCCAGGAAACTCTCTCGCTCATGCGCGAAGTGGGCTTCGACTCCTCATTCATGTTCAAATACTCCGAACGCCCAGGCACACTGGCAGCCCGCACCATGCCTGACAACATAACCGAAGAGGTGAAGATCGACCGCCTAAACCGCATGATCGCCGTGCAGAACGAACTCTCGCGCGATAGCAATGCCCGCGATGTAGGCAAGACTTTCGATGTGCTGGTCGAAGGAGTCTCCAAGCGTTCACGCGAACAGTTTGTGGGACGCAACCAGCAGAACAAGACCCTTGTCTTCCCCCGCGGCGACTATCGTGTGGGCGACACGGTCAGAGTCCGCGTGACCGGCTCATCGTCCGCCACACTCATCGGCGAGCTCGCCTGAGCGCACCGTGGCTATACCCATGCGCACACCGGACTCAGCCCGGACAAGAGGCTGTCAAAAAAAACAATCAGGCCATGCTCGACTTTGAATCACTGATTTTCAACATAGACATAAACCGGAGTGCCATTCCGCACGCCGGATCGCTTCTTGTCGCCGAACCGTTTCTGAGAGAGCGCTACTTCCACCATTCCGTCATCTGCCTTGTCGACTACGAAGAACGCGGATCAGCTATGGGCATAGTGCTCAACAACCGCACCAGCTACACACTTCAGGACCTCCTTCCCTCCGTCACCGCATCGGTCACGATACCCGTCTACTGCGGCGGTCCGATGTCATGCGAGCGGCTGTATTTTGTCCACACGCTCGGCGATCTGATCCCCTCGTCGCGCGAGATAGTCGACGGTCTTTATATCGGAGGCGATTTCGACACCATGATCTCCATTGTCAATGACGGCTATGCCCTTGAAGGTAGCATGCGCTTCTTTATCGGATACAGCGGCTGGGGAGTGGAGCAGCTCGACGAGGAACTGCGCAAAAACGTATGGGCCGTCACCGACATCCCATCCGTCAGCGATCTGCTTCGTGGAGAGGAAGACCCCTACTGGCACCGCATTGTCCGCTCGATGGGAGCGCCATACAGAGGCTGGCTCTACCACCCCCGTAACCTACAGTCAAACTAATACGCAGCAACTGCCACTTCCACCACACAATAGTAGCCATATCCATTCCGACGGCTTGCAAGATCCCGGCCACGGCTCCCGCAAGCCGTCCTTTTTCCGGACCTGAGCAGACAAAAAGCCACCACAGATGTTAAATATACTTAAATACAATCCCAATCCACCGCATTGTCAGGCCTCAACGGTTGGCAATCACGCGCAAAAGCAGTAACTTTGCGCCCGAATTAATCAATACAAATCACAAATTAATGGCAACAAAAATCAGACTGCAACGTCATGGTCGCAAGAACTATGCGTTCTATCCTATTGTTATCGCCGATAGCAGGGCACCACGAGATGGTAAATTTATTGAAAGGATAGGTTCTTATAATCCGAACACTAATCCTGCTACAGTAACTTTGAACTTCGAGCGTGCTTTGTATTGGGTTAACGTTGGTGCTCAGCCCACCGACACCGTACGCACCATCCTCTCTAACGAAGGTGTTCTTCTCATGAAGCATCTCCAGGGCGGTGTGAAGAAAGGCGCTTTCGACGAAGCTGAAGCTCAGCGTCGTTTCGAAGCCTGGAAAGCTCAGAAGCAGCAGACTGTCGACAAGTTCCGCGCTTCTATGGCCGACAAGAAAGAGCTCGACGAAAAGGCTCGTCTTGAAGCTGAAGTAGCTAAAAACAAAGCCAAGGCTGAAGAAGTAGCCAAGAAGAAAGCCGAAGCTGCTGCCGCAGCTGCCGAGGCTGAAGCTGCAGCAAACGCTGAAGAAGCTCCCGCCGAAGAGGCTGCTGCTGAATAAGCATCTGGCTCCGCATCGGAAACAGGTCTCTGCGCCTGATCCATATGTGCAAAACCAAACAGAGGTTGCGTCTTGTATTCACCACGACGCAACCTCTTTTTTTATGCTTTTATGGATGAAATCTAAGAAACTGTTTAAACTCTTATCGTAAATTTTAAATAGCTTCTTGGAGAGTCGTGCCTCGTGACGCCCCTCACTTGCGCAGACGGCGCGCTATTTCTCTGTGATGGTGGGCCGAGGATTTATCGCCGGCAGTGTCATATATGTCGGCCAACAGCGAATGCAGACCGTGAAGCGCCTGACGCGGACAGTCGGCGGTCTCGCTCAGCGACAGAGCCACCAGGCAGCGGTCCATAGCATTATGCACATCATCCATGCGGTAATAGGTCATTCCCATGCGCACCATCGCATCGAAATTAGCCGGATCGAGCCTCACCACCTCTCCCAGATCATCAAGCGCACGACTGTAATCCTCAAGAGTGATGGCTGCGAGCGCACGGCCGTAAAGCGCCGGGATGTGGCCCGGCAACAGAGCAAGAGCCTTGTCATAGTTCGCTATGGCCGGCAGAGGCATCTCGTCTATACGGCAGTCATCGCCAAGCGAGGTGTACTCCATAGCCATGTCGCGGAAACGCTCGCGGTCAGCAGCTATATCCGACTCAAGCTGCGCTACCCTCTCTCTGAGTTTGCCGATCACGGCCAGTTTGCTTCTGGCAAGCCTCATGGCACTCTTGTTGTCAAGAATGCTTTTCGCTCTCAGTCCTTCGGCAAACAGATCGAAAGCCTCGCTGAAATCCCCCTCGTCGGCCTTGGCGAGAGCATTTTCGTAACACTCCTCGGCATGAGCCTTGCGCATGGCCCCGTCAATCAGTATCGGATCGTTGAACGAACGGCTGAAATTCAGAATGGCCGGATTCACAAAGATATCTCTCTCGGCCACGGTAGACCTCAGCGTCAGTCCCTCGAAACTCCGGCAGCGTGAGAGCGCTACATAAGTCTGTCCGCCGGTAAATGCCCCGCGGCCCAGGTCGATTATGACATTGTTGAACGTCAGCCCCTGGCTCTTATGGATGGTAAGCGCCCAGGCCAGCTTCACCGGATACTGCGTGAAACTGCCAAGCTCCGTCTCTATGATCTTGTTGGTTTTCTCATCAAACGAATACTTTATATTCGACCACTTTTCGGGTTCCACTTCATGGATTTCGCCGTTTTCAAGCCTCACTTCAAGCAGATCCTGCGTGAGAGTGGTCACAGTGCCGATCGTGCCGTTGACCCAGAATCTGTCAGGCGAATTCTTGATGAAAACCACCTGCGCACCCTCTTTCAACGACAGTTCCAGATCCGTAGGGAGCGAATTCTCAGGGAAATCTTTTTTTATCTCGCCGATAAATGTAAACACCGGCTTGTCAATGGCCTCCAGACGCGATTCGTTGATCTGATCAACCATATCGCGGCGCGAGGCCAGAGTCATGGTGGGTTTCTCCTCCCCCTCCACAGGCAGAGACAGCGCCACGCAGCGCGAGTTCAGCCGCGAGATATCGGCGGCCGTAGCAGCGCCCATACGTATCCGGTCAAGAAGTTCCACGAATTCACCCTGGCTCTGACGGTAGATCTTGCGCAGTTCTATCGGCACGAGATTTATCCTGTCAAACGCATGGGCCGAGAAGAAAAACGCATCGCGGTAAAACTTGCGCAGTATATCGCGCATATCGCCAGTAAGCACCGGTTCGAGCTGAAACACGTCACCCACAAAAAGCAGCTGCTTGCCGCCGAACGGCTCCCGCTGGTTGCCCGAATAGGTGCGCAGCAGCAGATCCACGAAATCAATTATGTCGGCCCTCACCATCGAGATCTCGTCGATAATTATCAGTTCGAGCTCGCGTATGAGTTTCACAAGGCTTCCGGGATACTTCATTCGCTCCTTGATGCGGTTTGGCGCGAAGTCAGGATCGCCGGGCACTATAGGCTTGAACGGAATCCTGAAAAACGAATGGAGAGTGACCCCGCCCACATTCACCGCCGCGATTCCGGTCGGTGCGAGCACCACATATTTCTTACGGGTATGGGCAGTGATATAGCGCAGGAAAGTCGATTTTCCCGTTCCGGCCTTGCCGGTCAGGAAAATCGACTGTTTGGTGTGCTGCAACAATTCCCAGGCTTTGATGAATTCGGGATTGTCGAGATCTATGTTGTCATTCCGATCCGCGACTATGCGTCGGGCAGGTCGCGAACTCTTTTTTGCCATTCGTTTTGCGGGCTGTTAAAAAGCTGTTGTGAATAAATCAGTTGTTATCAGAAGCGCACGCCTACGGTGAGCACAAGCGAGTTGTTATCATCCGAAACCTTTCCGGTCGGTGCAGGCACGTAGTAGTCGGTGCCATACTCGTTGTAGTTCGAAAACGCGCTGTACTTGGCCGAACGGTGGCGGTGGACATAGGCCAGATCGGCATACACATTCTTGTAGCGGTAGCCGATACCGCAGGTCACATACTGAGTGGCCTTGTCAAAGGTGTACGAGGGCTGAGTCTCGGTGTCGTCAGGGCCGGAAGTGTAGACATCGTTGGCATCTATCGCCTGTCCGTTGGTAGTATATCCGGTCATAGCCGTGGTAGTCACTGGCGATGATTCATAGGAATAGCCGGCGCGGAGGCTGACCTGTGGTGTCACGCGATACTCCAGACCGAGACGCATGATGTTGGTAGCCTTGTAGTAGTTCTTGATATCACCGTTGACATCGGCGAAATCGGTGCCTTCATAATCCTGGACCTTGATGTCATTGCTTGCGCGATATTCATAGTCGGCACTGATGATTGCGCGTCCGCCTATCACACCGGCCGCTCCGACCATGAAGCGCCACGGAGTGCGGCATTTCCAGTCGAATTCACGCATATAGCCGTCATCCGTAACCGCTGTGCCGGAAACCGGCTCGGCATATTCGGAAGAATCGTAGAGATAACCCAGCTGGCCGCTGCCTTCATATGAAAGATTATAATAGGTGGGAGTATGCACTGCCACACCGATGCGGAACTCATTGACCGGCTTGAGGATCACACCCGCTTTGAAATTGAAGCCGCTTCCCCAGATGTGCTTATAGTTCGCAAGAGTATAGTCAGCCGTACCGGTGACAAAGCCGCCGTCATAGGCCGATCCGGGAACCATAGCATTGTTGATGCTCTCTGAGTAGTATGAACGCGAACGGAACTCCACGTCAGTAATTCCGAAGCCTATGCCCCAGAACACCGTATTGGAGATATTGCCACCGAAGTCTATGGCATATTCGTCTACATAGCCTTTCTCCTCGACCTCCACAGATGCTAAGCCAGAAGACTTCTGATAGTCATAGAGACCGTTATAAGTGGAGCTGTTGGCGGTAAGCGGATTGATGGCTCCGGCAGTGTACATCAGAGTGCTCAGCCAGGGCGCATATGGATTTCCGTTGTAGTCGTCCCAGTAAGGATTATAATCGCTGCCTTCCACAAACTGCATCTGCTGCGGAGGTATGCCGCCGTTGTTGACAAACGTGCGGTTGGTATTGTCAGCCACGAAGTTGCTCAGCGAGGTATTGATCGAACCGAGCGATCCGCGGTAGCGGCGGTCAAACGAGGCCGCACGCGAATAGCTCACACCCCAGTTGAAAAACGGCATCACCGAATTCGACCCAAGGTTCACGGTGCCGATATAGCCGAAATTGTTGCAGGCCACACCGGTGTGGTTCCAACTTTGGGAACCTGCTCCGGCATTGAATTTTCCGGATTTGAAGGTGACATCGAGAGTGGCCGTGATGTCACTGCTGCGGTAGACACCGATACCGCCGGGGTTCTGATTGAGTGTCGAGATATCACCGCCGAGAGCGGTAAACGCACCGCCCATCGACATGAAGCGGGCACTACCCCGCATATCGGTCTGCGAAATCGAAAACGCATCGAGTGCAGTCTGGCCCATCATTGCTGACGGAAGAGCTACCAGCATCCCTGCCAATACTTTCTTGTTCATAAGCTGAAGTTTGTGAGTGTGAGTGTTTTTGTGTTATACTTCTGATCAATGACGACCGCGTCCGCCGCGGCTGCCACCGCCTGACCTCATTCCGCTTCCGCGGCTACCGCCGCCGTAACTGCCGGAGCCATAGCTGCCTGTGCCGTAACGGCCGCCGATGCTGTTGGGATTGTAATTGTTGTAGTTGCTGTTATTGTTATAATTGTTGTTATTGTTCGGACGCTGATTGGTGGCAGGACGGCGGTTGGTGGTCACGTTGGGCCGACGGTTGGTGACTGCCGGCTGACGGTTGGTAGACACACCCGGACGGCTGTTTGTATAGCCGTAAGATCCGGGACGCCGTCCGCTTGACGACGGACGGGCGGCACTGCCCACACCGGGATGACGGCCGGCAAGAAGATTCGGAGCGCGACGCGGACCGGTATAGACCGGACCTCCCCAGCCCCAGCCCGGATGGCCCCAGCCTGGACCCCAGCCCGGATAGCCCCAACCCGGACCCCAGCCCGGATAAGCCCATGAAGGTCCCCATCCCCAGGCCCAGTAAGGATCATACCATGATCCCCAGTACCATGCCGAGTTCCAGCGCCAGTAGTTGTTATACCAGTAAGGCGATGCCCAGGCGTTGTAGGGATAGAAATAGTCATATCCCCAATAGGCCGACGGGGTATTCACGTAGATATTGACCTGGTCGGGCTCCATATAGTAGATATTGGCCAGTTCCTCATCTCCTGAACCGCTTACAATCTGCGGATTGTAGAACTGCTCTATGCGTCGGGTATAGGCAAAGTCAGTAGCGGTAGTGTCGGCCGTCAGAGAGTCGGTCGCAAAAATTCCGCGCCGGTTATAGTCATCGACGCTGATGGTGCGGGTGCCGCTGACCGTATAATTGTCAGCCGACGGATAGTCATAGACAACAACTGCGGTCCTATTATTGTTCTTTTTGGCCGTTTTCTGGGCTGGCTTGCTGGCTTTGGAGGCGTCGAAATATATGTCGTCATCGTAATACGACTGTGCCGACACCGCTCCGGCTGCAACCAGAGTCCCGGCTAAGAATGTGAAAATACGCTTGATATTCATAGTGTGTGAGAGATATTGTGATATAGTTTAGACAAGCGAGCGTCTCAAAAGTTTAATCGCGCGCGTATATATTTTGCTTTTCATGCTTTCGCCCTACTTATATCTGATCCACCTGACAAGTTCCTTGACCGAAGGCTTTTTGCCATACATGAAGATGCCTACGCGGTAGATCTTTCCGGCAAGCCAGACCATAGCCACAAACCCCGCGGCAAGAAGCACGAGCGACAACGCTATTTCCCAGCCCGGAATCCCGAACGGTATGCGGGCCACCATCACCATCGGCGATGTCAGCGGGAACATCGACATCCAGAACGCCACGCTCCCCATCGGGTCTGCGGCGGCCACCATTGCAAAAATCAGTCCGAAGAGAATCGGAAACACGGCCAATGATGTCAGCTGACTGGCATCCTGAATATTGTCGACGGCTGATCCTACGGCTGCGAAAATCGACGAATAGAGCAGGAAGCCGAACACCAGAAACACCGTCATCAGCGCCATCAGCGTAACGATATTGCCGACATTGCCGAGCATCCCGATGGCCTGGATGATCTCGATTGACGAAGAATCGCCCACCTGGTCGAAATGGCCGCTCTGCACAGCCGCCACATCAGCCATCGCATCGGCCGGAACAAGCGCGGGAAGCACGAAGGCCGACATGACCGAGAGCAGCACTCCCCAGATAACCATCTGCGTCACTGCCACAAGCGCCACGCCGATGATCTTGCCCATCATCAGCTGCACGGGCTTCACTGACGAGACCACCACTTCGAGCACACGGTTGCCCTTCTCCTCGATTATGGATGTCATCACCATCTGCCCGTAGATCAGCAGGAACATATAGAGAACGAAAGTCATGGCAATGCCTATGCCGTAGCTGAACATCGACGAGTTGCTTTCCTCGCTGTCTTTGTCGGCGCGCACAGTGGTGAGGCTTACATCGCTCTTCACGCTGCTCAGAATCTCATCAAGATTTTCGATATTGTAAGCCTTGAGCCGATGGGCCTCGATGATGCTGTTGATGCGGTCGGTGATTCCGGCCTCAGTGCCTACCGATGACGGACCGCTGGTGTAGTACTTCAGCCCGGCACGCGGATTGTCGATGATATTCTCAGGAATCACCAGCACCGCGTCTATGCCCTCGCGGGTCAGCGCCGAATCCACCGTGGCATCGACCGCCGGACAGAATCTCAGATCTTCCGAACTTCTCAGCTCCGGCAGTATCACCCTTGTATTGTCGATCACAGCCACCGTAGCGGCCGACGAGTCGACATAGCTCATGATCAGCGCCGGCATGGCCATCAGCAGAAGCATCAGCAGAGGCATCAGCAGCGTGGTGATGATAAAACTTTTCTTTTTGACGCGCTCCATGTATTCGCGCTCTATCACTATTCCTATTTTTGACATTGTGATGTTTTCTCCGTTTGTTTATTAATCGTAAAATTTACCCGCTGATTCCTATCGGCAGCTTTCGTCTTCTCTGACAGCTCTGATGAATATATCGTTCATCGAGGCTATGCTCTCGCTTATGCCGGCAAGCCTCACAGAGTCATTGGCTATCGCTATCGCATCGCGCAGCCCGACGCCTTCTTTCAGATGGAATGTCAGTCTGCGCCGTCCCTGCAGCTGATCGGCCGCCGTGACTTCAAACTCATTGCCCACAGACTGCAGAGCCTCCATCAGGCTGCGGTCATCGCCCTCGTAAAGAAGATCATAACGGTTGCCGAAATACTTCCGACGGATCTCTTCCACATTTCCGCTCAGTATGTTGCGGCTCTTGTTGATCAGAGTGATATTGTCACAGATCTCCTCGACCGAAGCCATGTTGTGGGTCGAGAAAATCACCGTGGCACCCTCTTCCTTGAGCCTGAGTATCTCGTTTTTAAGCAACTCGGCATTGATGGGGTCGAAACCGGAGAAAGGCTCGTCGAAAATCAGTAGCTTAGGCCGGTGTAGCACCGTGATTATGAACTGTATCTTCTGTGCCATACCCTTTGACAGCTCCTCGACCTTCTTGTCCCACCAGTCGAGAATATCGAAGCGCTCAAACCACTCGCGCAGGCTCCTCGTGGCCTCATGCTTCGGAAGCCCCTTCAGGCGAGCGAAAAACAGAGCCTGCTCGCCCACCTTCATTTTCTTATAGAGACCGCGCTCTTCGGGCAGATAGCCTATGTGACAAACATCGGCCTCGGTCAGCTGATGGCCGTCGAGAAGCACACGGCCGCTGTCAGGAGCGGTGATATGGTTGATGATGCGGATGAGAGTGGTCTTGCCCGCGCCGTTGGGGCCCAGCAGTCCGTAGACCTGACCTTCGGGAACGCTGAGCGAGACATTGTCAAGCGCACGGTGTGACGAATAGCTTTTGCTGACGTTTTCTACCTGTAGGATGTCCATGTTGTGATAACTGGTATATTCTTTTATAGCTTTCTGATATTTTTTTCTTCGTTAGACGCAAAATTACCGAAAAAGTTTCAATCCGCTGTAACTTTTCTGCCGAATTCGCGTCTAATGAAGAAAACCATCACCCACTTCCCCCCAGTAAACCCCATCAGCAGCATCACATGCGACAGAGCGAAAAAGAATCCCGGTTCATGAAGGTTGTCAATGACAGCCGTCAGCTTATATGCAAGGTCTGTTACATGTATGCCACCGACCGCGACCACTTCCAGGACCTCTATCAGGAAGTTCTCGCAAACATATGGGTGGGCCTCGACTCCTTCCGTGGCGAGGCGGCAATATCAACCTGGCTCTACCGCACGGCCATCAACACCTGCGTGACATTTTTCCGCCGCCACAACACCCACGCCACCGCCATGACCTCTCTCGATTTCGCTGCCGACCTCGAAGCAGACGACAGTAGCCTCAGGGCCGAACAGCTACGCGAGATGTACAGCCTCATCTCAGGACTTGACAAACTCGACAAAGCTATTATATTAATGTGGCTCGACGAACGCTCCTACGACGAGATCGCAGAAGTGACCGGATTCACCCGCAACAACGTGGCCACCCGGCTCCACCGCATCAAATCGCGGCTGGCCCGCCAGAGCAACCGCTGACACCATCCACCACCTCCCCCCCCGACCTGAATTTACCAAAGACCCCAAAGCACAACCCATCATGAATATCGACGATTTGAAAAGCAACTGGAACTCCATCAGCTTCCCTCCCGGCTACGGCGGCGTGCCGGAGACAGCCGAACTGATGTCGCGCGTCAGAGCCGGCCGTGTCTCCACTCTGCGCGATCGTCTCGCCTCCATCAGCTTCGCACTGACCATGCTCTGCCTGATGGGTGTACTGATCATGATTCCATACTTCGCGGCCACCCCGACTCTGGCCATCCTCGCCATATGCTTCTTCATATTCATAGGCTCGTTACACCTTCGCAACTACCTCCGTGTGCGCCGCCTCAACTTCTCGATCATGTCGGTCCGCGAAGCCCTCGCCGCCGTCTGCGCCATCGAGACATCGAGAGTACGGCTCAAAGCCATAGCCATGACACTCGCCTTCCCGCTGCTGCTCTACATGTGTTTCACATTCTCATCGCTCTACGGCCACCTGATGTTCTACGGCTGCCTTGCAGGAGGAGTCATCGGAGCCACCATCGGCTTCTTCATCAACCGCAAATCAATGACAATCATCCGCGAAATGCGCCGCCAGCTCTCCGACTCCGAAGCCACGGATAAAAATTAATCTGAAAATTCCCGCCGTTTTATCCGTCGGATTAGACGAAAATTCTATAAATTTGCAGTGAACTCACATTTCACTGCAATGAATAGCAAAAGTCTTGTTTCAATCAGCGATATAGGCCGCGATGAAATCATGTCGCTTCTCGACTCGGCCCGTCGCTTTGAAGAGAATCCAAACCGGCGTCTGCTTGAAGGGCGCGTAGTCGCAACCCTGTTCTTCGAACCGTCAACACGCACACGCCTGAGTTTCGAAACCGCTGTCAACCGTCTCGGAGGCCGTGTGATAGGCTTCTCCGATGCCAACACCACCAGCTCATCGAAAGGCGAGACCCTCAAAGACACAATCAAGATGGTCAGCAACTATGTGGACATCATCATCATGCGCCACTATCTCGAAGGTGCCGCCCGCTACGCCTCGGAAGTCACTGACATCCCCGTCATCAACGCCGGCGACGGTGCAAACCAGCACCCCTCCCAGACAATGCTCGACCTCTACTCGATCTACAAGACACAGGGCACCCTCGAAAATCTCACCATCACCCTCGTCGGCGACCTCAAATACGGCCGCACGGTCCACTCTCTGCTGATGGCCATGAGATATTTCAACCCAACCTTCCGCTTCGTGGCATGCGAGGAACTCGGTATGCCGAAAGAATACAAGAGCTTCTGCGACGAAAACGGAATCCGCTACACCGAACACCGCGACTTCTCGCCCGAAGTCATCAACACAAGCGACATCATCTACATGACCCGTGTGCAGCGCGAACGATTCGCCGACATCATGGAATATGAGCGCGTCAAAGACCTCTACAATCTCAACAGCGCCATGCTGACAGACGCCCGCCCCAACATGCGCATACTCCACCCACTGCCCCGCGTCAACGAGATAGCACAGGATGTCGACGACAACCCCCACGCATATTATTTCGAGCAGGCCCGCAACGGCCTCTACGCCCGCCAGGCCATAATCTGCCGCGCACTCGGCATCGAAGCCTGACCCGCGCCGGCGCATCTCACCACCTCACCCCTCACTCCACCCCTCTAACACCACACTCGAAATAAAACAACCATCACCCATGACCGTCTCAAAACAAGAACTCGCAGTAGCCGCCCTGCGCAACGGCACCGTGATCGACCATATCCCCTCGGCCTCCCTCTTCAAAGCCGTCAGAATCCTCGGAATCGAAAACCTCACCGGCGCAGTGACCATTGGCTACAACCTCGACAGCAAGAAACTCGGCACCAAAGGCATCATCAAGGCCGCCGACGTATTCTTCCCCGAATCGACCCTCAACCGCATAGCGCTGATAGCACCATCGGCGGTAGTCAACATCATCCGCGACTATGAAGTAGTGGAAAAATTCCCCGTCTCACTCCCTGACACCATTGTAGGCATCGTCAAGTGCGGCAACCCCAAATGCATCACAAACAACGAACCGATGCGCACACGCTTCCACGTAATCAACCGCGACGACGTGACAATCAGCTGCCACTACTGCTCGCAGGTTGTAAAAAGCATCGACGCAAAAATAATCTGATCACCCGGTCACCACCTCCCGCCCCCGATGAAAACATCCTGGAAACCCGGCACAATGATCTACCCCCTTCCGGCCGTACTCGTGACATGCGGCACGGAAGAACGCAGCAACATGCTCACCGTGGCCTGGACAGGCACCATCTGCACCAACCCGCCGATGTGCTACATCTCAGTGCGCCCCGAACGCCACTCCTACGCCATGATCAAAGAACAGATGGAATTCACCATCAACCTGACCACAACCGCAATGGCCCGCGCCACCGACTGGGCAGGAGTCCGCTCAGGAAGCGACTACGACAAATGGAAGGAAACCGGGCTCACTCCCGTCGCCGGCCAAAAAGTCAGCTGCCCCTCCATAGCCGAATCGCCCCTCTCCATCGAATGCCGCGTCAAAGAGATAGTAAAACTCGGAAGCCATGACATGTTCATAGCCGACGTCATCAACGTCCTTGCCGAAGAAAACCTCATCGACCCCGCCACCGGAGCCTTTGACCTCGCATCGGCCGGACTCCTCAACTACTCCCACGGCCACTATTTCGAGCAAGGTCCTGAAATAGGCCGCTTCGGCTGGAGCGTAAAGAAAAAATAACCCCTAACCGATCCAAAACTCACCCCCTATATTTTATTTAAGGTATGAAAGAAGACAAAGTAATCTTCGACATCATTGAGCGCGAGCACCAGCGCCAGAAAAAAGGAATCGAACTCATCGCTTCCGAAAACTTCGTCAGTGACCAGGTGATGCGCGCAATGGGCTCGTGTCTCACCAACAAGTATGCCGAAGGCTATCCCGGCCACCGCTACTACGGAGGCTGCGAAGTGGTCGACGAATCCGAAAGCATCGCCATCGAACGCCTCAAAGAACTCTTCGGAGCTCAGTGGGCCAATGTACAGCCCCACTCAGGCGCACAGGCCAACATGGCTGTCTTCATGGCCTGCCTCAACCCCGGCGACAAATTTCTCGGCCTCAACCTCAGCCACGGCGGTCACCTCAGCCACGGTAGCCCAGTCAACTTCTCAGGCCTCGTATATCAGGCTCTTGAATACAACGTTGACCGCGAAACCGGACGCATTGACTACGAGCAGATGGAAGAAGTGGCCCGTCGCGAACGTCCGCGCCTCATCGTAGGCGGCGCAAGCGCCTATAGCCGCGAATGGGACTACGCCCGCATGCGCCGTCTCGCCGATGAAATCGGAGCCATTTTCATGGTCGACATGGCCCACCCCGCAGGCCTCATCGCCGCAGGTCTTCTCGACAACCCCGTGAAATATGCCCACATCGTGACCACCACAACCCACAAGACCCTCCGCGGTCCCCGTGGCGGCGTCATCATGATGGGTCAGGACTTTGAAAACCCCTGGGGAAAAACCACTCCCAAGGGCGTAGTAAAGATGATGTCGCAGTTGCTCGACTCAGCCGTATTCCCCGGAGTGCAGGGCGGTCCGCTCGAACACGTCATCGCAGCCAAGGCAGTCGCTTTCGGCGAAGCCCTCTCCCCCGAATTCCGCGAATATCAGCTCCAGGTGCAGAAAAACGCCGCTACACTTGCAGGCGCACTCATCGAAATGGGCTATGACATCGTCTCCGGCGGCACCGACAACCACTGCATCCTCGTAGACCTCCGCAGCAAATTCCCCGAACTCACAGGCAAGGTAGCCGAAAAAGCCCTCGTGCTCACCGACATCACTGCCAACAAAAACATGGTTCCCTTCGACTCTCGCAGCCCCTTCCAGACCTCAGGCATCCGCCTCGGCACCCCCGCCATTACAACCCGCGGCGCCAAGGAACCACTCATGCTGGAGATCGCCGAGATGATCGACACCGTGCTCCGCAACCCCGAAAGCCCCGAAAACATCGCAGCCGTCCGCGCAAAAGTAAACGCCACGATGCAGCCCTACCCCATGTTCGCATGGTAATCACTTCAGGAAAGCATCATCCATAAAAGGCGCTCGGCAATAGCCCGGCGACCCAAAACTTACAGGCCGTTCAGAAATCTCAGCAGAATTCTGAACGGCCTTTTTCACAATTTGGCGGACAGCCCGGAATCGCCACCAAAATAACAATTTTAAAGCGACATCCCCATAAAACACACATTTTGTAACACATATTTGCATATTTAATCAACAATCGTTAATTTTACCGCCAGAATATTCACAAAATGCAATCTCAGACTATCCCTATAAATTCAGAAGGAGCTTAATCAAAATTTTACTGTCCTTCCCCTCATCTCTTGCTTGGAACTACCCATTTTTAACTAAAATCATAATTGATGAAATTACATTACTTGCAATTTGCTATTGCCGTGACCGGAGCATTAGCTGTTACAGCCCAAGCTGGAGCTGACGACAAGCTGGTTGTAACAGGAACCGACAGCAAACAGACCGCCATCAGCATCGCGGATGTCAGCCGTATCACCTTCAACGGCGACAAAATGAAAATCGCCACAACCAAAGGCGATCTCGACTATCAGTTAGGAGCGATTGACAACCTTGCCTTTGACCTTGAAGCAAGCGCGGCCGACCGTATCGAAACCTCGCTCCGTGACGACATTACCCTCGGCATCAGCGGAGGCATTCTCTCCGTCTCAGCCCCCGCAGGCGTCCCCCTCTCGGTAGCCGTCTACAACCTCAAAGGGGTCGCCGTGGCGCGCCACACCGGATTTGAAAACATCAGCATCGACTTCAATCCTATGGCGCCGGGCATCTACATTGTAAAAGCCAACGGCAAAACCATCAAATTCACCCGTTAATCACCACCAATCACTGAAACATCACAGACATGAAAAAATATCTGCTTCCCTCCCTTCTTCTTTGCGCCGCATCGGCTTTCGCCCAGACCCCGGCCTACACACTCAGCATCAATCTCAAAAACGGCGACAAAGTCCAGTATCGCGTCGATGAAATCGACAGCATGACATTCGATGAATCCAAGGAAACCACCCAGGCAGTGGCAGTAGAAATCCCCACCGACTTCTCTACCGGATGGGTACAGAAAGTCATGGCCGATGGTAAACAGGTGGCCGAAGTAGCCAAGGAATACATCCGCTCCATCAACAGACAGGTAGTGGTGATCTACCCGATGGGAGCCGATGGACGCGCCGATCTCACCAAAGGCCTCACCTCAACTGGAGCCTCTGTGGTCTGGAATCTTGACGCAAACACCGCCACCGTAAGCGAGGAAGGCAATGCTCTTTCCACCGTCTATGTAGCCGACGGAGAAATCATCTCTTCTTACAGCGGCGAGACAACCGCAGCCACTCTTCAGCCTGATGTCATTACCGACAACCGAGGCCTCTTTGACCGCAACACATACAAGATCGTAAAGATCGGAACACAATACTGGATGGCCGAAAATCTCCGCGCCACCTGCTTCCGCGACGGCTCTTCAATAGCCTCCATCTCCTCAGGCGAAAACGCCGCCTGGAAAGCCAACACAACCGGAGCCTACCTCGCAAGCACCGACTATGACTGGCTCCAGGTTGCAGGCTACATGTATAACGGCTACTGCGTGACCAGCGAAAAAGGCATCGCCCCGGAAGGCTGGGAAGTACCATCGACCGAGCAACTCACAAAACTGCGCACCGCCGGCGGTCTTGCCGCTGCCAACTTCAAGGCCTCCGACTTCGGAATGTGGTCAGAAGGCATGACAGGAAACAACATCACCGGATTTGATGCTGTCGCAACCGGCACCTATGCCAACGGAGACATCACCGGCCTGTATTCCGACACATATTTCTGGGGCTCTACCGTTTCCACCAGCTGGCTCCGAGTCGAAGGTCTCAGCACCCTCCGCGTTAATGGCACCGCCAAAAATGTAGCGGTCAGCGGCCCGGATGACTGCCATGCCTACACATTCGGCCACTCCATCCGCTGCGTACGCAAATAATCATCCCTCCACTCCTCCTCTCTCCGCTCTTAATTACAAAAATCACTTATTACAACAGAGAGTCCAACTTCCTGAAAAGCAGAAGTTGGACTCTCTTTTTGATTCCGGCAATCCGGTCTTTTACGCCTTACTCGAAAATGCCTACGAGCGTGCTCTTGTAGCTTTCGAGAGCAGCTTTGAGTTGAGTGTTCACACTATAGTCTGTATCGGCGCCGCTGTAGTTGAGATCCCAGACAAAATCGCCGTGGTTGAGACGGCCTGCGCCGTAGAAACCGGTCACCACAGCCGGCACTTCTGACGCCTCAAGCGGAGTGTAGTCATACATCAGAGCCGGATTTGTGTCGAAGTTGTCATAGGTGCCGCCGCCTACAAGCGCCTTGAATGTCGAAGGCACTTTTTCGTCACGGCTCGATGCCTCGTAGCAGTCAAAATCCGTAGCACTCATGGCGTGAGTGATCACATTATATTTATCGGCCGTGCCCTTTTCGGCATAGAGATTTCCGAAACTTTTGATGATGCCGCCGTTTTCGCCTGAGAAAGTGCCATCGCCCTTTGCATCGGTGCCCTGGAGCGAGCTCATCATCGGAGCAAGAGAGTGGCGGAAGAAATTACGCTCAACAAACACACTCGATGAGGTCGTGGCACCCACTCCGTATTTCGAACAGCCGTCATAATAGTTGTTCCAGACATGCACTGTCATAGTGCGCACACGCGGATGGCGCGAATCGCTGTGGTCAAACCAGTTGTGGTGATAATCGATGTAGTTCGGACCTGACTCCGACTTCATGCCGCAGAGCGAACTCTTGCCGCTGTCATGAAAACGGTTGTAGGCCACTGTGATATACTGCGAATCATTTTTGATGTCTACCGTGCCATCGCCTTTCGCCTGGTCTGAATCGCCGCCGGCGTTGCCATAGAACAGATCAAGGTGATGGACCCAGCAATACTTGTTGTCAGTGTCGATCGAGATACAATCATCCATGCAGAGCATGTTTGCGAAGTTTCTCAGCTCAACAGAGACCGCATTTCTGAGCAGGAAGCCGAAGCCCCAGGTGGTTGCGTCATCACCGATACCTTCGATGGTGATATTCATTGGGATGGTATTGTTCTTGCCCTTTATCTGCAGACCCTCTGCCGAGCTGCCTAATGCGTCCATATCGGAGTCACGGATTGTTCCGATCAGACGGACAGCGAGCGGACGGGTCTCCACACCCTTCTGATAAGCATTGATAATGGCCTGGAGTCCGGTGAACTCAGTGCCCTCGCCGTCTTTGTCGCTCTGCTTTACCAGACACTTCACAGTCTTGGCAGTCTCTGCGGTGACATAGATCACGCGGGCATCATGCTTGAGCTCGCCATTGTCCTTATAGGCACCGACTCCACTGTTGTTGAAATGAGCGAAACCGCTGCGGTCATAAGCCTTGACGGCCATTTCCTTGGCCTCGCTGGCCATACTCTCGTCTTCCGCTCCGCCGATCACGGGCACAACCTTCAGCGAATAGACCCCGGCAGGAAGCCCAACCATGTCGACACGACCGTAAGAGCCATAGTTGCGCACCAGCTCGCGGTCTATGCGGGTATAGTCGCTATACTTGCCACCTTTAATATATACACGGTAGGTAGACGCGTCTTCAAGCGGCACCCACTTGGCATAGACCGACTCCAGCCAACCTTTGGCCTCGGTGATGTTGACACCCTTGTTGCTGATTTCCGCGTCAGCTCCGGTTTCGGGAGCCTTGGCGAATCTGATGGCGGTTACATTCTGCTTGAACTCATCGTTCCAGTCGCCGGCGAGAGGAGTCACGCTCACTGTTCCGGTGGCCTTGTCGATGTTCACCTCTGCAAGATCTGCGGTATTGTAATACTTGACATCACCGCTTCCGAGCTGCAGGAGCATCTGATTGTTCAGAGTGTTCATACCCACCGAATGGTCGCCTGACGGAGTGGGGCCCGGCTCAGGATTCTCGCCGCCGGTTCCGGGATCGCGGACAACCGAGATGAACATAAGGTTAGTGCCTGTATTGCCGTCACGCACAAGCGAGAGATTCGGCTGATCCTCTACGAGAGTGTAGGTCAGTTTCTCAGGAGTGTCAGGAGAGCTGTAACCGTTGATGAAATCGGGGAACGCGTTAAGTTCGACTATTTTATTTCCATCTCCCAAAGAAATAAGTTTGACAGCGCCGCGCTTCGCGGCATCCTTATTGTTTATAAAGCCTTGTATAGTCACGACATCTCCGGCCTTGAATCCCTCAGAGCAGATAAGATTGATAGCGTTTCCGTTATAGACGTTCTCTGTCGTGAAGCCGTTTGCAAGCTGCAGACAAGTAACACTCGTTTTGTTAGACGCATACTTAACTGATTTTGAAATAGTAGTGCCTGAGATCATGATGTTGGTCATCGACCCGTTCGCATAACTGCAAAGCAAGGTTTCGGCATTCATTGCCGGCACAAGGGCAAATAAAGCTATTACGGCGGTCAGAAGTCTGCGCAAAGAGTAGAGATGTTTCATTTGACGTAGACTTTTTGACCGTTGACAATGTAGATTCCTTGTGAGAGGCCATCAGGTTTTTCGCCAAGATACTGGCCTTTGAGGTTGTAGACGCCCTTCTGCTTTTTGGGATCAGCGAGGATTTCCTTGATGCCTGACTCGCCGCTGTGGTCGAGAGTCACGGCTACGAGGCCCATTTCAGCAGTCTCGCTGGTGTTGTCACTGAACGTCAGAGTAACCATCTTGTCATTAAACGTGAGCTTTGTGAGATCTTTGGCAATTGTCTGCCCGTTGATGACGGTGGTCACCTTCGAGTCAGCCTGAGCCGTCACGGCCATTGCCAGAAGTCCAAGCCCGAAAATCAGTTTCAGGGGTTTCATGGTTTTTGTATTGATGTAAATAATGAATGTCTGATAAAATTCAATAGTTTCCAAGCAGAACCATAGGCGCTTGAATCATGGTATCAACATTGGTTCCTGCAGCAGAGATATTGTATTTTGCAAAAATCGAATTTGGGACAAATTTATAAATTGAATTTTGAAAGATTCACATCCGTAGACTTAAAATAAGTTAAACGCAGCATAAATTTAAGAGCGGCGTAATCGTAGTATGAAAATAATGTCCGCCAGTCCGTGTAGAATCTCTTCCCGCGAGCCACATATTTCCTAATGCTGCTGTCGGGATGGGAAATTTTTTTCATCGTTTGCAATTAATGATTTTTTAATTAAATTCCAATAAATGCTGCCATTTTTTTATTTATAATAGCTATCTTTGCGGTTCACATTTCTTTTCATGCACACATACTGCTTAAAACTATCCTTTCTGTTCTTCGCCCTGTTGCTGCTGACAGGTTGCAACAACGATATTTTTATTGACGATACCCCTCCCTCATCCTCCGATTTTGAAATAGCCATCGGCGAAGGGAAAGAGGTCACATTCGCCACCGATTATCTGCGCAGCATTCAGCTCCAGCTTGACCGTTTCAGTTATGACTGGACAACCTATAACGAATACGGCTACTCCCAGACCTACAACGACTATACCCGCCTCTATCTGATGGACGTCAGCTCAAGCCTGCCTTTCATCAGCAGAGTCGAGGCCGTCAGCAACGATCTGACGGTGGAATTCGTGCAGGAAAAGCTCGGAAAGATCAAAATCAGCTCTCTGAAAAACATCTCCGGCGAAAACGTCAGCGGGCGCATAAAACTCGAATACTCCTACAAGACCGAATATGTCAGCTTCACCATCATGCGCGAGGAGGAAGAAGGCCACTACATCATCACCGCCCTGACCTACGAACCAGACATCTCGAATGACTTCCGCACCACCACCAGCAATCGTATCACCATCAACAACCGAGGACCCAATACCATCACCCAGTCATACTGCGTGGAGAACATCTGCCAGATATATGTCAGATTCGAAACCCCGTCGCTCCGCAACTTCGACATCGACACCGATTCGGAATTTCCGCTGGTGGAGATACCGACCTATATCCAGACAACTGAAACCGAGATGGTCACCGGAAAATTCAACGGCGAGAAAGTACGCTACTCCGAAGAGCTCTCCTATATCAAACCACTCGACAGCGCCTCGGTCAACGGTCTGAGTTTCTCGGCAGTCTATCCGGTGGAGATACCGCCCATGTCAGCCGCTATAAGCAATATGACTATATCGAGAATCATAATGACGGCCAAAGGATCGCTCCGCATAAGCAACCCCATCTCAGGCCGAAGCCACGATCTGCCGACAACGGTAACCGTCATCCAGCCATTCTTCTATACATTCAACTGGAAAATATCACCCCTCGATGAATAACACCAACCGGACATCACTGACCGGGGCGATCTCCACAAAGCTCCGCGCCATAGCCGCCGCGGTCCTGACCGGCGCGGCACTCTCACCCGTCTCAGCAGCCACCCCCGCAGCGGCTGACAGCACCTCGTCAATAGTCAGCCATCTTGGCTTCGACATGTGCGGGGCATATGTAGGCTCCTCCACCTCAGCCCTGCGTGACGCCGGCTATTACGGCGATGACCAGAAAGAGCTCCGCTCGGCCATGTCGGCCCACCTGAAATACTCGTTCAGCTACTCCCACTCAACCCGCACCGGCCGGCTCTATCCGGGTGCATACCAAGGCATAGGCTTGTCAATGACATCGTTTTTCGAAAACCGGCGCGTAGGAACGCCCCTGGGCATCTACGTGTTTCAGGGCGCACCGATCTTCAGGCTGACCCCGCGGCTCACCTTCGACTACGAATGGAACTTCGGAGCGTCATTCGGCTGGAAAAAATATGACGAAGACCACACACCCGTCAACCTGATAGTCGGCTCGAAGACCAACGCCTACATCAACGTAGGCTTCATGCTGCGCTACCGCCTGACATCACGGCTCGCGCTTGCCGCCGGCATCGACATGACCCACTGGTCAAACGGCAACACCTCATGGCCCAACCCCGGAGTCAACTCCATAGGCGGCCGCGCCGGACTGATCTACACCTTTGACAGCCGCGCCACCCAGGCCACCCTCTCGGACATGACTGGCACCGAACCGGTCAAACCCCACTTCAGCTACGACCTGGTCATCTACGGCGCCGCCCGCAAGCGTATGCTCCATATCAACTCCGCCCCCCAGCTTCTGCCCGGACGCTTCGGCATAGCAGGGCTGAATTTCGCCCCGATGTATAACTTCAACCGCTTTCTGCGTGCCGGAATCTCAGCCGACATACAGTATGACGAAAGTTCCGGACTTGGAAAATATTACGTCGAAGGCACCTACGGCGACAACATCAAATTCCGCCGCCCCGGCTTTTTCCACCAGGTTTCGGCCGGACTCTCGGCCCGCGGCGAGCTCGTGATGCCCATCTTCTCTATCAACGCCGGCATGGGCTACAACATCATCGGCAACAGCGACAGCCGCAACTTCTATCAGGTCCTCGCCCTGAAAGTCAACGTCTGGCAGCACCTCTTCCTCCACATCGGCTATCAGCTCAACAGTTTCCGCAACCCCAACAATCTAATGATAGGCCTCGGCTACCGCTTCCACGACCGCCGCTGACCCCGCCGGACCAAAACAGCCTCATTGACGGACGTTTAGCCGAAAGCAACACTTATTCAGCGTCCATCCGGCAAATTCAGCTTACTTTTTTGCCCGAATCATGATCAAGACCGGGATTTTTTTGTTAACTTTGTAGCCAGTACAATTCTAATTACTATTATTAATCAATAAACCTCTTAACTAAAATGACAAGTTATAAGGAATTAGGTCTCGTAAACACCAAAGAAATGTTTGCAAAGGCCATCAAGGGTGGTTATGCGATCCCCGCATTCAACTTCAATAACATGGAGCAGCTCCAGGCCATCATCAAGGCTGCGGCTGAAGAAAAATCACCCGTAATCCTTCAGGTTTCCAAAGGTGCACGCAATTATGCCAACCCCATCCTGCTCCGCTTCATGGCCCAGGGTGCTGTTGAATATGCAAAGAGCCTCGGATGGGAAAATCCCCAGATCGTGCTTCACCTCGACCACGGTGACAGCTTCGAGCTCTGCAAGGACTGCATCGAACACGGCTTCTCGTCAGTGATGATCGACGGATCACACCTTCCCTATGAAGAAAACGTTGCCCTCACAAAGAAAGTATGCGACTACGCCCACCAGTATGACGTGACTGTAGAAGGCGAACTCGGCGTGCTTGCAGGCGTTGAGGACGAAGTGTCATCCGACCACCACACCTACACCGACCCTGAAGAAGTTATCGACTTCGCAACCCGCACCGGTGTTGACTCACTCGCAATCTCAATCGGCACCTCTCACGGCGCTTACAAGTTCAAGCCCGAACAGTGCACCCGCGACGCCAACGGCCGTCTCGTTCCCCCGCCGCTGGCATTCGACGTACTCGATGCCGTTATGGAAAAACTCCCCGGATTCCCCATCGTGCTCCACGGCTCAAGCTCTGTTCCCCAGGAATACGTTGACGAAATCAACGAATACGGCGGCAAGCTCCCCGACGCCATCGGTATCCCCGAAGAAGAACTCCGCAAGGCCGCCAAGAGCGCTGTCTGCAAGATCAACATCGACTCTGACAGTCGTCTGGCAATGACCGCCGCCGTGCGTAAGGTGATGGCCACCAAGCCCGCAGAATTCGACCCCCGCAAATACCTCGGTCCGGCCCGCGACGAAATGGAAAAGCTCTACAAGCACAAAATTGTTGCAGTGCTCGGCTCAAACGGCAAGGCTGAATAATCAGCATCCGCGCCGAACAAAAAAATACTCTGACTGACAGGGCTGATGCGCGGTGCGCATCAGCCCTGTCCGATTTTCCAGCCATTCCTTTTTCAGTCTATCCGGCTTCAGAGAGCGTTTCTTAACATTTGTTATCAGACTCACTCACAAATATTGCGTATCTTCGCAAATACAAACCATCTTCAAAAAACTCGATTATGGAACAGATGTCATGGGACAGACTCATCAACGACAAACGCTTCGGGCTCGAACACTTCCACGACCCGAAAACCGGCTCGCGCAGTGACTTCCAGCGCGACTTTGACAGGCTGGTCTTTTCCTCGCCGTTCAGACGTCTGCAGAACAAAACCCAGGTGTTTCCGCTTCCCGGCAGCATATTTGTCCACAATCGCCTGACCCACAGCATCGAAGTAGCCAGCGTAGGCCGTTCGATGGCAGCCGAGATAGCCGCCGGACTGCGGCAGAAATACTCCTCTGAACCGTGGGTCGGCAAGCTCTACTCCATCGGCGAGATAGTCAGCGCCGCCTGCCTCGCCCATGACCTCGGCAATCCACCCTTCGGCCACTCAGGCGAAAAAGCCATCTCGACTTATTTCAGCGAAGGCGAAGGCCGCTGTTTCCGCGACCGCCTCACAGACCTCCAGTGGACCGACCTGACCAACTTCGAAGGCAACGCCAACGCCTTCCGTCTTCTCACCCACCGCTTCAACGGACGCCGTCCCGGCGGATTCGCCATGACCTACTCCACCCTCGCCTCGATAGCGAAATATCCCTTCGACTCATCGCTGGCAGGCTCACACGGCAAATTCGGATTCTTCTCATCCGAGCAGGACGATTTCATAAAAGTGGCCGAAGAACTGGGCATGATCCGCCACAAGGAACCCTCAGGAGCCGTGCGCTTCGCCCGCCATCCGCTGGTCTACATAGTGGAGGCCGCTGACGATATCTGCTATGAGATCATGGACATCGAAGACGCCCACAAACTGAAGATACTCTCAACCGAAGAAGTCATCCCCCTCTTCCTGGGCTATTTCGACGAAGCCCGCCGCGCCCACATAACGCGCGTCATGGAAAGCGTCGACGATCCGAACGAGAAGATAGCCTATCTGCGTTCGTGCATCATCGGAGCGCTCGTCAACCGCTGCGCCGAGGCCTTCCTCTGCCACGAGGAAGAGATACTCCGCGGACAGTTCCGAGGCTCGCTGCTCGACCACATTCCCGATCCCGAACACCGGGCCTACCGCGACTGCGAGGCCCTTTCCTGGAAAAAGATCTACTGCGCCGGCGATGTGGTCGACATCGAGCTTGCCGGCACACGCATCATATCATTCCTGATCCACGAACTTGTCAAAGCCGTCTGCAACCCCGACCTGAACTACTCGCGCCTACTTCTGGCTAAAGTGCCGGAGCAATATGAAGTAGACTCACCGGGGCTCTACGGTAAACTCCAGGCTGTGCTTGACCACATCTCAGGCATGACCGATGTATATGCCCTTGACCTCTACAGCCGTCTGAAGGGCATGAGTCTTAAAATCAACAACTGATGATGACCAGAAACCACCACCCCTCCGCCCTGCGCCTGGGCCTTGCCCTGCTGCTCCTCCTCTGCTCGGTGACAGCGAAAGCCATCACCGTCGACGAGGTGCCCAACGTGCATGTAGCCGACCGCTCTCGCTACGTCTCCAACCCCTCCGGTGTCCTCTCCGACGCCGCAGTCCGCAGTCTTGATGCCGAAATCGGATCGCTGTGGACCGACACCTCTGTCGAACTGGCCGTCGTGGCCGTGGACCGCGTAGACGCCTCGATGACTCCTGAGGAATTCGCCACAAAACTGTTCGAAAAATGGGGCATCGGCAAGAAAGACAAAGACAACGGCATACTGGTGCTGCTGTCGCGCGACGACCATGCCGCCATCATCCGCACCGGCTACGGAGTGGAAGGAGCCCTCCCCGACATAATAGCCGGACGCATCATCCGCAACGTCATGTTTCCCCTCTACCGCGAAGGGCGCTATGACGAAGGCACCGCGGCAGGAGTCAGCAGCATCGCAGAGATAATCCGCAATCCGGAACTTGCCGAAGAACTGAAATCGAAATATGCCAATGACTCGCGCCGTGAGTTCGAGAATGATCTCAGCGGCAGCGAGTTCTTCAGCATGTATCTCTCGTTTGCAGGCGCAGTGGCCCTGGTGCTCCTGGTGATGGTGGTCTACGCCATCGCATCGACCCGCCGTCTCGATGACGTGCAGCGCTACCGTGCACTCGACCAGTACCGCACCCCCACCCTGTTCGGCCTCTTTCTCACCCTCGGCATGGCACTGCCTGCCTTCCTGCTCCTCGTCTTCAAGATGAAACGTGTGCGCCGCCACAGACGTGACTGCCCCCACTGCGGCACCCGCATGGAGCTGATCGACGAAGAGCATGACAACGACTATCTCACCCCGGCGCAAGACACCGAGGAGCGCATCAACTCGATCGACTATGACGTGTGGCACTGCCCCAAGTGCCACCAGACCGAGATACTGCCCTACATCAACCGTCAGAACAACTACAGCATCTGTGAGCGCTGCGGAGCACGCGCCATGTCGCTCGTCGACCGCCGCACCCTGCGTCAGCCCACCGTCTCCCATGAAGGCGAGGGCGTAGACATCTACATCTGCAAAAACTGCGGAAACCAGCATCAGAAACGCTTCCGCATCCCCAGGAAAGCCGATCCGACAGCCGCCATAGTGGCCGGGAGCATTCTCGGCAGCTCACTCCGCGGAGGCGGTGGCGGCGGCTTCAGCGGCGGATCGTTCGGCGGTGGCATGACAGGCGGCGGAGGCGCAGGCGGACGATGGTAGGCGAATCTGTGACGGCTCTCGCCGACTTCCTCTGCGGCTATCCGCTGTTCATCCTGCTCATCGGCGGCGGCTTCTACCTCTTCCTGCGTTCAGGCATGGTGTCGCTGCGACTGCTCCCTGCGGCGTTCAGTGAACTGCGCGGCAAGCAGTCGCGCGAATCCGGACGGCAGATCTCATCGGTCCAGGCTCTGACATCTGTGGTAGCGGCAACCGTGGGCATGGGCAACATAGCCGGTGTGGCCATTGCTCTTGTGATGGGCGGGCCGGGTGCCATTTTCTGGATGTGGGTCAGCGCCCTGGTGGGAATGTCGACCAAATTCTATGAAGGAGTCCTCACCACACGCTACAAGACCGCCGGCCCTGACGGACGCACATCAGGCGGCACAATGTATATCATAGACCGAGCCCTCGGCCCGCGATGGCACTGGATGGCGCTGACTTTTGCCGTGGCCGGAATGCTCGGCACGCTCTGCATCATGAACGCCAACCAGCTGACCGAAGCCGTGGTCAGCACCTTCACCACTCCCGAATGGCTTGAAAACAGTCCGGCTGTAGGCTCTCTCGCCTCGGCTCTCGGCTGGGGCCACGAAGCAGCCTTCCGCCTCATGGTCGGAATAGCCATAGCCCTGATTGTGTCATCGGTAGTGGTAGGCGGCATACGCCGCATAGCCGGAGTGGCCAGCTGGCTCGTACCCTTCATGGTAGGGCTCTATTTCCTCCTTGTGCTCTACATAATCATCACTCATTCCGCCGAAGTCCCCGCAGCCTTCAGATCAATCTTCGCCGAAGCCTTCAACCTGCGCGCAGGCTGGGGCGCTCTGGCCGGCATAGCCATCATAGGCGCCCGCAGAGCCGCACTTGTCAACGACGCGGGTGTCGGCACGGCCACCATCATGCACGGAGCCTCGGCCAACAGCGAGCCAGCGCGTGAAGGCCTCATCGCCATGCTTGGTCCGGCCATTGACTCAGGCCTTGTCTGCACCCTCACCGCCCTCGCCCTGCTGCTTTGCGGCGATCTGCAGGCAGTGGAAGGAATAAAGGGCCTCGACGTGGCCATGAAAGCCTTCGCCGCCGCCATTCCCGCCGGCGAGTACCTGCTGATGGGCATAGTGCTCTGCTTCTCGCTGTCGTCAATGTTCAGCTACAGTTTCTACGGCAACCGCTGCGCGGCCTATCTCTTCGGCGAACGCCGTGCGCGCTTCTACACCTGGTTTTTCATCCTGACACTCGTGGTCTTCGCTGTCATGCCGCTCGGAGTGGCCATAGGATTCTGCGACCTGTTCTACGCGCTCATGGCCTTCCCGACAATGATCACCCTGCTGCTTCTCGGCGGTAAAGTGAGGGAAGAAATCAGAAAATTCACAGGCCGTCCCGCATTATCGCACTAAAACCATCGCCGCACAACCGTATATTTGCAGTGAAAAATCACTGCAAACACACATCACATCCATACGGTTATGAAAAGACAGAAAAAACAGAATCTGAGCGTATCGCAAAACTTCTATGACGGGATAATAGCCCGCATCGACAGCTCCATGAAGGCCGTCAGAGCCACCCAGGAAGAGACCTATCAGGTCAAAGCCTACATCTACGAATATCTGAGAGACGGAAAAGCGCCCGGACGCCGGCTTGAGGGGCGGCAACTTCTGACCGTCATGCTGCTGAAAGCCGAGATCGAGAAAGCCATAGCCCGCTCGGCCAAAGCCCGTCAGCGCAGGCGCAAAGAAGCCTCTGTGGCCGCCGCTCCAGCCGAAGACCTTTCGGCAATACGCGCCGATGAACCTGAAGAGGAGCCCGAAACCGAAGAGGCTCCCGTCACCGTAATGCTCAACCGCCGTCAGCGACGCCTCCGCGAGATGGCCCTGCGGCGCATGGCCCGCAAAAGCGCACAAAAAAACTGCTGCCCGCCGGGACGATCCCTGACAGGCAGCAGCCGATGATTGTGAAAAAATACGAATTCTATTATTTTTTCTTCATGCTTGTGTCGTAGCCAAGCTGTTCCATTTCAAGCGAAGCCCAGATGAACGGGCCGATGCCCTTGGCGTCATTATCGCGGACAGGCTCACTGAGATAATAGTCATAAGAACCGTCGCGGCGGGTGTTTTCCTTCACCTTGGGAGCGGCGGCTTTAACCGAGGGGCTCATGCCCGGACCGAGGCCTGCCACAGCGCAGCAGTCGGTGAGCGAGATGGTTCCGTCAGGATTTTCCTTGATGAATTCCTTAAGAATTCCGCGATAGGCCTTGATGCCGGCGTCACGGTAGCTCTGGCCTACCCAACCCTTACGGGCGGCTTTCAGCAGAGAGTAGGCGAACATGGAAGACGCGGTTGATTCAAGATAGTTGCCCTTGCGGGTAGGTGAATCCATCACCTGATACCACACATCGGTCTTCTTGTCCTGCCATTTGATCACATTGTCAAATGTCTTGGTCAGCAGCTCGATCACCTCGCCGCGGCGCGCATAGTCCTCAGGCAGAGCATCGAGAAGTTCCACGAGAGCCATAGTGTACCAGCCCTGGGCGCGCGCCCAGCAGTGCTGCGAAAGGCCGGTTTCGTTGTCGCTCCAGAACATGTCGCGGTTTTCGTCCCAGGCATGGCGGTTGAGACCGGTGGCAGGGTCGAGAGTGCGCTCATAGGTCTTCTTGACCTGATCGACAGCATCGTCGTAGATCGGGAGAGCCTGTTCGGGCGCATAGATCATTGACGCGGTCAGCACACGGTAGGGAAGGCCCATGAAAATGCCGTCGAGCCACACCTGATAGGCGTAGATGGCCTTGTGCCAGTAGACACCCTCTTTGGTTCTGGGCTGGTCGTTGAGCTGGAGCATGAGAGTGTTCATGGCCCGGAGATTCTTGGCTTCGGGGAAGTGCTCATACATGCGGGTCACGAAGTGGCCTGTGCGGACATTGTCGAGATTGTAGTCCTTCAGATTGTAGCGGCGTATCTCACCGGCAGGAGAGATCATCGTATCTGTGTATTCTATACAATAAGCCTTGATGTCGTCACCGCCGTAGCGCAGATAGGTGTCGAGCATAGACTCCAGTTCGATACCCATGACATAGCTCCATTTCGGGCGGTTGGAGAAGTCCAGGAGATAACTTTTCGGCTGACGCTTCATCTCAGAGCGTGTCATCCATTCCGAATAGTGTTTGGGCTTTTCGGGCGCAGGCGCGGCGGGCATCGAAGCCACAGCTTCGGCTGCAAAAACCGACATTACAGCCCCGGCAAGCATTAGCTTTAACTTTTTCATTGGTTTTAGAGGTTGTGATAAACGGATATTGATTTCAGCACAAAAGTAGTAAGAATCCGCCTAACTGCCAAACAGCCCCCCGCCAGGGCATTTGGATTTAAGAAGTTTTAATCGTATCTTTGCATAAAACCAATCGGCTATGACAAAAGTCGATAGCCCGCGGGATATGGTCTTCTTTACAATAAGGCTTCCCAGGCTCCTGCATCGCCAATCCAATCAAATTAAACCATTCATAGATCCATGAAACTTACCCACGCGATAGTATCTGCCGCCTTGCTCGCCATGACAGCTCCGGCTGTAAGCGCCCAGATGCTACCCTATCAGAACCCGGCCCTCTCGTCGACCGAGCGTGCCGAGGATCTCTGTTCGAGACTCACTCTCGAAGAGAAAGTGAAACTCATGATGAACTCCTCACCGGCCATCGAGCGCCTCGGAATTCCCGCTTTCGACTGGTGGAGCGAGGCTCTACACGGTGTGGGCCGCAACGGCCTGGCCACAGTTTTCCCCTCTTGTATCGGCATGGCCGCTTCTTTTGACGATGACCTTATAGAAGAGGTGTTCACCGCCGTCAGTGACGAAGCCCGCGCCAAAAACACCCTCGCCCGCAAGCAAGGTAATGTCGGGAAATACAAATGCCTCTCCTTCTGGACCCCGAACATCAACGTGTTCCGTGACCCCCGCTGGGGACGCGGTCAGGAAACCTACGGCGAAGACCCATACATGAACGGCCGGATGGGCCTCAGAGTGGTTCGCGGACTCCAGGGTGACGGAAGCGACAAATACTGGAAACTCCACGCCTGCGCCAAGCACTATGCCGTGCACAGCGGACCTGAAAAGACCCGCCACCAGTTCGACATCAACACCCTCCCCGCCCGTGAACTGTGGGAAACCTATCTCCCCGCATTCAAGATGCTCGTGCAGGAAGGCAAGGTGCAGCAGGTCATGTGTGCCTACCAGCGTTTCGAAGGCGCTCCCTGCTGCGGATCTGACCGCTTGCTCAACTCCATACTTCGCTACAAATGGGGCTTCGACGGCCTCGTGGTCAGCGACTGCGGCGCCATCGGCGACTTCTACCGCGAAGGTCGCCACGAAGTATCGAAAGACGCTGCCGCCGCCTCGGCCCTGGGTGTGCTCAGCGGCACCGACGTGGAATGCGGAAGCGTCTACAAACGGCTCCCGCAGGCTGTGTCACGCGGAGACATAAAAGAGTCTGACATCGACGTCAGCGTAAAGCGTCTGCTCAAAGGCCGATTCGAACTCGGTGACTTCGACCCAGACTCACTCGTCTCCTGGACCTCGATACCTCTGAGCGTGGTCAACTCAAAAGCCCACCGCGATCTCGCCCGCAAAATGGGACGCGAACAGATGGTGCTCCTGAAAAACAACGGCCTGCTGCCCCTATCGCCCAAGTCTGGCAAAATTATGGTCATGGGCCCCAATGCCGCTGACTCCACCATGCAGTGGGGCATCTACTACGGACAGCCCGGCCACACAGTGACCATCCTTGAGGCTCTGCGCGAACGCCTCGGCCAGGATCTGCCCTACGTGCGCGGATGTGCAGTCACTCAGATGACCGACCGCGAGAGCGTGTTCGGATCGATGACCAGCTCCAAAGGCCGCGGCATGGAGGCCACTTACTGGAACAACACCAGAATGGAAGGCACTCCAGCAGCTGAAACCGTCTATACCTCAGCCATACAGCTTGACAACGGAGGCAACACCGTGTTCGCCCCCGGAGTCAACCTCACCAACTTCACCACCCGCATCAAGGGAACCCTCGTGGCCGACCGCGACGAGACCCTCAACATGATCTACAACAACGATGACGGCCTCCGCATCATCATCAACGGCGACACCGTCCACAACCGCTGGAAAACCGATCCCCTCGGCTTCCGCGAACGTGAACTCCCGGTGAAGAAAGGCCAGAAATATGACATCGAGGTTGACTACATGCAGCTTGAAGACGATGCCACTCTCAATTTCGACATCATGCGTACACGCCAGGTGACAGCGGCTGATGCCGTAGCCCAGGCCAAGGATGCCGACGTGGTGATCTTCGCAGGCGGCATATCTCCCGCCTATGAAAGAGAAGAAGCCAAGGTACGCGAACCGGGATTTGACGACGGTGACCGCACTTCGATCGAGCTCCCCGCTCCCCAGCGTGAAATCCTCAAGGCCCTCCACGAAGCCGGCAAGAAAATTGTGCTTGTCAACTGCAGCGGCAGCGCAGTGGCCCTCACTCCCGAAAACGAAACCTGCGATGCCATTCTTCAGGCATGGTATCCCGGCGAACAGGGCGGATATGCCGTGACCGATGTGCTCTTCGGCGACTACAATCCCTCCGGAAAGCTCCCAGTCACCTTCTACAGGGACGACTCACAGCTCCCGGCCTTCGACGACTATCTGATGGCAGGCCGCACCTACCGCTACATGCGGCAGGCTCCGCTCTACCCCTTCGGCTACGGCCTGAGCTACACCACTTTTGACATCTCGAAGCCGAAATACAAAAACGGCAAAGTGACTGTCAGCGTCAAAAACACCGGCAAGGTCAGCGGCACAGAAATCGTGCAGGTCTACATGCGCCGCCCCTCTGACACGGCAGGCCCCAACAAGACCCTCCGCGGCTATACCCGCGTGGATCTCGCTCCCGGCCAGAGCAAGACCGTGGAAATCGACTTTCCACGCGAACTGTTCGAGAACTGGGACGAGGCCGCTCAGGAAATGCGCGTCGTTCCCGGTGAATACGAACTGATGGTCGGCTCTTCAAGCGATGCCAAAGACCTCAAGACCATCAAGGTAAAAATCTGAACGCCATTCTGACAGATCACCACAGATAATAAATCAATCTCTGATAAAGAAAGTCACCGTCAAGGATGAAAACTTCTCTGACGGTGACTTTCTTTATCAGATGTCACTTCTTAATTTATGGCCTGGTCAGGACTGATCGGTCAGATACAGTTCCACGGGACAATGGTCCGACCCCATTACATCGCCTCGGATATTGGCATCGGCCAGACGCGGAAGCAACCGCGAACTGATCAGGAAGTAGTCTATACGCCAGCCCACATTCTTCTCGCGGGCCCGTGCACGATAGCTCCACCATGTGTAGGCATCCTCAAGATCCGGATGGATAGCACGGAAGGTGTCGACAAAACCGCAGTCAAGCAGTTTTGAAAACTCACCGCGCTCCTCGTCGGTAAATCCGGGGTTACGGCGGTTGGACTTGGGGTTCTTCAGGTCGATCTCCTTGTGGGCCACATTCATGTCACCGCAGATAATCACCGGTTTCTGACTGTCAAGCCCGCAGACATAATTGCGGAAAGCCTCCTCCCAGGCCATGCGGTAGTCAAGCCGGGCAAGCTCCGACTGCGCGTTGGGAGTGTAGACCGTCACCAGATAATAGTCACCCATGTCAAGGGTGATGACACGCCCTTCTCGGTCATGCTCCTCCACACCGATGCCATAGCTGACCGACAGCGGCTGCTGACGGGTGAAGATGGCCGTCCCCGAATAGCCCTTGCGGTCGGCAAGATTCCAGTAGGAGTGATAGCCCTCGAATTCGAGCTCAAGCGCGCCGGGGCTGAGTTTGGTTTCCTGAATGCAAAAAAAATCTGCATCCATTGAGGCAAAAAGCTCGTCAAAGCCCTTGCCGCACACAGCTCGCAGGCCATTGACATTCCATGAAACAAATTTCATTTTTATCGTATTTTCAGTTGTTTACATAAATTTAACACTACAAAGATACGGATTTCAGAGCTTTTTCTGACTCAGGCTGTAACTATTTAGGTAATTTTGCGTCTAATTAGGAAAAAACATCTTAAAAACCGTCAGTGTTTCCTGCACACCTGACACCATGCCAATCGGTATAATTTTAATTCTGCTATGATTATCAGCCTGAAGGACATCAATAAATCTTATCCCGGAGTCGTGCCCCTGCATGTGCTCAAAGACATCAACCTCACCATTGACAAGGGAGAGCTTGTCTCAATCATGGGTGCGTCCGGTTCCGGAAAATCCACACTGCTGAACATACTCGGAATTCTTGACAATTATGATTCCGGAGAATACTGGCTCGACGGTGTCCTCATCAAGAATCTGAGCGAGAACAAGGCCGCCGACCTGCGCAACTATATGATCGGCTTCGTCTTCCAGTCATTCAACCTCATCAGCTACAAGAACGCTCTTGAAAACGTGGCTCTTCCGCTCTTCTACCGCGGAGTGTCGCGCCGGCAGCGCAACAGACTCGCTATGGAACAGCTCGAACGCATGGGAATGGCCGACCGCGCCACCCATCTGCCCAGCGAACTCTCAGGCGGACAGAAACAGCGTGTGGCCATTGCCCGCGCTCTGATCACCAAACCCTCCATCATTCTCGCCGACGAACCCACAGGCGCTCTCGACTCAAAGACCTCGCGTGAGGTGATGCAAGTGTTCCGCGACCTCAACGCCGAAGGCATGACCATAGTTATAGTCACGCATGACCCCGGTGTCGGCGAACAGACAAACCGCATCATCCGCATTGCCGATGGCCGTATAGTCAGTTAAACTCAACAACCTTGTCTGACAACTCAAATGTTTGATCTCTTAAATGAAATATTAGCCACGCTGCGCAACAACAAACTGCGCACCGCGCTGACCGGCTTTGCCGTTTCGTGGGGCATCTTCCTGCTGATCGTGCTCCTGAGCGTGTCACGCGGACTGGTCAACGGCATGGACGCGATGTTCGGACAGCACGACACCGAGACAGTGTCAATCCGCGGCGGCTACGCCCAGAAAGCTTACAAAGGACTGAAAGAAAACCGCCGTGTGCGCCTGCGCGACAAAGACATAGCAATAGTGGCCTCGCAGAACAGCAATGTCGCAGCCGAGGTAGTGGCAAGCGTCACAAACGACTCGGCTCAGATCTCCACCTCCAAAGACTATCTGACCGACGGCTACAAAGGGGTCTATCCGGCCGAAATACGCAACAGCGGCGTGACCATCGAGAAAGGCCGCTTCATAAACCAAAGCGACATCAACAGCAAACGGCGCGTGGTGGTGATCCACACGGAATCGGCCGAAACCCTCTTCGGCGACAAAGATCCCATAGGGCAGCAGGTCAAGATCTGCAACCTGTCATTCACAGTCGTAGGCACTTACAGGCAGGAATGGCGCCGCGACAACTTCATCCCCTACACCACCGCACGCTCCATGAGCGGAGGGTCGGACTACGTCAACAACATCACCGTCAAACTCAAAGATGTCAGGACGCTTGAAGAGAGCGAAAACGCCGAGAAAGGCTTCCGCTCAACCCTCGGCCGCCAGCACACCTTCGCTGACGATGACAGCGGAGCCCTCTGGATCTGGAACCGTTTCTCTGACTATCTGACCACCTCCTCGGCAATGGGAGTGCTTGGCATGGCTGTCTGGATAATCGGGCTGCTGACCATGCTCTCAGGCATAGTGGGCGTGAGCAACATCATGTTTGTCTCGGTGCGCGAACGCACCCATGAGATAGGCGTGCGCCGCGCCATCGGAGCCAAGCCCCGCAGCATACTGCGGCAGATCATACTCGAAAGCGTGGCCATCACCACTCTTTTCGGTTATGTCGGCATAGTGTTCGGAGTGCTCGCCGCCCAGGGCATCGCCGCCCTCACGGCAGGAGACGGCGAAGGCGGACACCAGATACTCAAAGATCCCACTGTAGATCTTGCGATAGCCTTCCAGGTGACACTCGTGCTCATCATAGCCGGAGCGCTCGCAGGCCTCTTCCCGGCCATGAAATCATTGAAAATCAAACCGGTCGAAGCCCTCAGAGATGAATGACCATCAGCCAAAACGCCACTACGATAAATGAAAAATCCAATATTTGACATAGAAAACTGGCGCGAGATAGGCACAACCCTGGCTCAGAACAAGACGCGCACTTTCATGACCGCCTTCGGCATCTTCTGGGGAACGGCGATTCTCGCCATGCTCATAGGCGGTTCGAAAGGCCTCAAAAGCTTCATGAGCCGTAACTTCGAGGGCTTTGCCACGAACGTGGCCATCGTGTTTCCGGGCCGCACCACTGTTTCATACGGCGGCTTCAACAAAGGGATGGAAGTGCAGCTCAACCTGCAGGATGTCATCAACATCCGCCGCGCCATCCCTGAGATAGAAAACTCATCGGCTGTCAACAATCTCTGGGGCGAGGCTCTCTACGGGCAGAACCAGACCACCGCACAGCTGACCGGAGTGGAAAGCGGCTATGACAAAATCTTCGTGCCTAAGATCTACGAGGGCCGCTTCATCAACGAGGCCGACAACGCCCACAGCCGCAAAGTATGCGTGGTAGGCAAAAAGGCCGCCGACGAACTCTTCGGCTCCGAGTCAGGCATAGGAAAAGACATCTCGCTCAACGGCATATATTACAAGGTGGTAGGCATTGCCGGACAGACATCCGAAATACGCATGGGTGCCGAACTTGACGAGTCTGTCATCATCCCCTACAACTCGATGCGGGCCAACTACAATCTCGGTAACGATGTGGGCATGTTCATGATGACTCTGCGCAGCGGCTACTTGCCCGGCGACTATGAGAAAACCGTGCGCCGCCTGATTGCACGCAACCACCCGGTCGATCCGGCTGACAAAGGAGCTGTGTTCTTCATCGACGTCTCGGAGAAGTTCAAGATGGTCGACAATCTCTTCCTGGGCATCACGCTGCTTGCCCTCGTGGTAGGCGCCGGCACTCTGATGTCAGGCATCATCGGAGTAGGCAACATCATGTGGATAATAGTGCGGGAGCGCACCCATGAGATAGGCATACGCCGAGCGCTCGGCGCCAAGCCACGCGACATCATCACACAGATTCTCTCCGAGAGCATGGTGCTGACCACCGTGGCAGGCCTGGCAGGAATAGTCCTGGCCATCCTGCTGCTCGGAGGAGCCGAAATGGCCTTCTCCGATGACCGCGGCACCATAGCCTTTCAGCTCTCCTTCAGCCAGGCCGTGACCATCCTTGCCACCTTCCTCGTGCTCGGTACGGCCGCAGGTCTGATCCCGGCCATAAAAGCCATGAGGATCAAGCCGATCGAGGCGCTCAACGACAAATAACCCATCATGCCACACCGGAACAAACAACAGAAAATATAACCAACGTAACCCCATAAAAAACGCTATGAAGAAAATTTTGCGGATATTCATGTGGTGTCTGATCGCCGCTGTTTTCATCGGGACATTCGTCTATCTTTTCATGAAATCCCGCCCGGAAAAAGAAAAATATGAACTCGTCAGCCCCTCGACCGGCGAGATCGAGCGCAGCACTGTGCTGACAGGCAAGATAGAACCGCGCGACGAGATCGAGATCAAGCCTCAGGTATCGGGCATCATCTCGGAGATCAACGTAGAGGAAGGCGACATGGTGCAGGTCGGCGATGTCATAGCCCACATCAAGGTTGTGCCTGACGAAGGCCAGCTGTCCTCGGCCCTGTCACGGATAGCGACCGCCAAAATCAGCCTTGATGACGCGCGCGTCAAACATGAGCGCAACCAGCTGCTCTATGACAAGAAAGTGATCAGCCGCGAAGAGTTCGAAACCACCGCCACCGCACTCGCCCAGGCCAAGGCCGAACTGAATGCGGCTGAAGACGCCTACTCGATTGTCAAGGAAGGTGTGTCGAAAACCAATGCCAAGGAGAGCAACACCCTTGTGCGCGCCACCATCACCGGCCTTGTGCTCGACGTGCCCGTCAAAGTGGGCAGCTCGGTAATCCAGGCCAACACGATGAACGACGGCACCACCGTGGCCACCGTTGCCGACATGAACAATCTCATATTCGAAGGCAAGGTCGACGAGACCGAGGTCGGACTCCTCTCCGTGGGGCAGCCCATGAGCATCTCGATCGGCGCCCTCCCCGATCTGAAACTCGATGCCGTCATCGAACTCATAGCCCCCAAAGGCACCGAGACCAACGGAGCGAACACCTTCGAGATCAAGGCGGCCATCAAAGTGCCCTCAGGCGACACCCTGCGCGCAGGCTACAGCGCCAACGCCACCGTGAGCCTCAGCAAGGTCTCCGATGTGCTTACCATTCCGGAAAGCGTCATCGAGTGGGAAGGCGACAGCACTTTCGTCTATGTACTCACCGACAGCCTGCCCGAACAGAAATTCGAGCGCAAGGCCATCAGAACCGGCACCTCTGACGGCATCAACATCCATGTGACCGACGGTATCGAAAAGACTCAGCTGCTGCGCGGCGGCGCGGTCAAGAAAAACTGACAGACAGCCGTCATTTCGCTAACACACAAGAGGTTATTTAAAAAGAATACAGATGAAACGCTTATCATTACCGCTGCTGCTGTGCTCGATGTCCATCGCTTCGGCCTCGGCCGAGACCTGGAGCCTCGACAGCTGCATCAGCTACGCACTCGAACATAACCTGCGGATAAAGTCGGCCGAGATCGAACGCATCCAGGGCGAATATTCCGTAACCGAGGCCAAAGACGCTTTCCTCCCCACTCTGAATGCCTCTGCCTCGCAGAATTGGGACTTCGGGCGCGGCCTGACCTCGTCAAACACCTATGCCAACCGCAACACCTCCATGTTTTCATGGGGCGCGCAGATGTCACTGCCCGTTTTCCAGGGGCTCAGAAACATACGCCAGCTGCGCTATTCCAAATCCTCTCTGACAGCGCTTGAGATGCAGGCCGAAGCCGCCCGCGACGAAGTGCGCCTCAGCGTCATCACCGATTACCTGCAGGTGCTCTACAACAAGGAACTCCTTGAAGTGAGCCGCGAGCAACTGCGCCTGAGCCAGGTGCAGCTCGAACGCCAGAAAGCGTTGCTCGAAGGAGGCAAAGTGCCTGAGGTCGACGTGATCCAGGCCCGGTCAAAGGTGGCGCAGAGCGAGGTCCAGGTGGTCAATTCAGAGAACGAATATCAGACCTCGCTTATAAATCTGGCCAAAGACCTTGAACTTGATGATATCAGCGGCTTTGAAGTGACGCCGATCGACGAGAACAGTCCGGCCATTGCAAGCGCCGACGAAGTCTATGCCAATGCCCTGGCCAACTATCCGGCTCTACGGGCCTCACGGCAGAATATCAAAGCGGCTGACGATGCCATATCAGTGGCCCGAAGCGGCTATCTCCCGCGTCTGAATTTCAACGCCGGGCTCGGCAGCAGCTACTACACCGTGTCAGGCCAGCAGGGAGAATCATTCTCAGCCCAGATGAAAGACAACTTTTCCAAGCAGCTCGGCTTCTCGCTCTCGGTGCCGATCTTCGACGCACTCTCGACCCGCAGCAACGTACGCCAGGCCAAAGTGCGCAAACTCAGTGCCCAGATCAACCTCGCACAGCAGGAAAGCGAACTCCACAAGAGCATCCGGCTCGCCTATCATCAGGCAGTCGGAGCCGAAAAGAAGTTCGAGGCCGGGAAAATAGCAGTCGAGGCCGCCAAGGCATCTCTCGATGCAATGACCGAAAAATATACCTACGGAAAAGCCAATGCCACCGAGTGGGAACAGACACAGTCGGACTATATAACCGCCCTGGCCCAACAGGTACAGGCCAAATATGAGCTGATTCTGCGCAACCGTGTGCTGCAGTTCTACAACCGCAAGTAGCACTACCCCATACAATCGTCAATAAAAAACTGTTTCAACAGCAGATTTCCACAATTTATATGAAGGCAAAGGCTCATCCATAGGCCTCAGCCTTCATATTTGTAATTTTTAACATCTCTTTGAGGATGCGGGCCACTATAAATTGCTAATTTTGCGTGTTATATAACATAGTTGCTCGACACTCTACTCATGGTCAAAAGTACAATTGAAAAAATTCTGACGGAAGAACTTGCTGAAATCTGGGCGCTTCTCACCAACGAGGAAAAGCGCAAACTGATTGATAATTTCACCATCCACAACTACAAAAAGAACCAGATCATCTATGCAGAAAAGGAGGACCCAGAATATCTCTGGGCCCTTATTGACGGCAAGGTGAAGAAATACAAGGACGGTGTAGGCGGCAGAGTCCAGATTCTCCGGCTTGTCAATCCCGGCCAGTATTTCGGCTACAGAGCTTTCTTTGCCGGCGAGCCATACGTGTCAAGCGCCGCGACAATCGAGCCTTCGACTTTAGGCACTCTGCCCATGAGCCTTGTAGAGGAGATGATCAGCAAAAACAACCGGCTTGCCATGTTTTTCATCCATGAGCTGTCACGCAACCTCGGCAATTCAGACACTAAAATCGTCAATCTCACCCAGAAGCATATCCGCGGACGCCTTGCCGAAGCCCTGATAGTGCTGCTTGACACCTACGGCTATGAGGAGGATAACAACATGACTCTGAAGATCTATATGGCCCGTGAGGACCTTGCGAATCTCTCGAACATGACCACCTCGAACGCCATCCGCACACTGTCGAACTTCGTCACGGAAAAAATAATCGTGGTAGACGGCCGCAAGATCAAGATACTTAACGAACCGATGCTCCGCAAGATCTCCAAATTCGGATGACACAGCGACTTGGCCGTGAGGGTCAGAGGATAATGGAGTTTGTTTGAAAACAGCTTCTGAAACACACTAAAACACACAATCTATATAATTGCAAATGTCACAGAAAACTACTTTCGCATCAAAAATCGGGCTGATCGCCGCTACTGTAGGCTCTGCGGTCGGACTCGGCAACGTGTGGCGCTTTCCGGCCGAAACCCAGGCCAACGGAGGCGCGGCTTTCCTGCTCATCTATATGGCCTGCGTCTTTCTGCTCGGAATTCCGGTGATGACAGCCGAATTCTCGCTCGGACGCGGTGGAGCCTCTGACGCCACGGGAGTTTTCCGCAACGTCACTCCCGGCAAGAAGGGCTGGTGGCTTGTAGGCGCGCTTGCCATTCTCGCATCGTATCTGATATTGTCATTCTACATGGTCGTGTCCGGCTGGACGCTTGAATATCTTGTGCAGTCCGTCACCGGCCATCTCTATTCTTCGGCATCGCCGGCTGTCGGACCTGATGATGCGGAAAGACTTTTCAGTGACAAGATGGCCCAATATATCACCGGGACTTATCGCCCGCTTGTGATGACCTACATCATGCTTGCCGCCAACCTTTTTGTGCTGCTGAAGGGTGTGCAGAAAGGAATCGAGAAGATGTCGAATATCATGATGCCGCTGCTGTTTGTGCTGCTGGTGGTGTTCTGTGCGGTCTCGCTGTCACTGCCAAAGGCTGCCGAGGGAGTGGAATTTTTCCTGGAGCCTGATTTCTCGGCAATATCGGCCGGGACTGTGGTCAACGCTCTGGGCCAGGCCTTCTTTTCGCTCAGTCTTGCAATGGGTATCCTCGTGACATATTCGAGCTATTATCCTAAAGACACAAAGCTCACCCGCACGGCTGTCACCGTCTCGCTTCTGGATCTTGGAGTGGCTATTCTGATGGGGCTCATAATTTTCCCTGCGGTGATGACATTCGGACTTGCCGATCACAATCTGGCCGGTTCGGCGCTGGTGTTCATCACGCTGCCTGAAATTTTTGCCCAGATGGGGAGCACCCAGGTCTGGTCAGCGCTCTTCTTCCTGCTTCTGTCGGTGGGTGCTTTCACATCGACCATATCGCTGGCCGAAGTCTCGGTAGCATTTCTGGAATGCCGTTTCAGTTTCAGCAGGACAAAGGCTGTGCTGACTGTGATTCTGCCGCTTTTTGTTCTCAGCTCAATCTGCTCTCTTTCTGTCGGGCCGTGGAGCGGCTATACCATATGCGGCATGACCATATTCGATTTTCTCGACACGGTGGCTACAAACATCATGCTTCCGGTGGGCGGCATTCTGATGTGCATCTACATGGGATGGGTGGCTCCGCGTTCGTTCTTCCGCAACGAGATGACAAACGGCGGCACGCTGAAATCACACATTTTCGGCATTGTGGCCTTCATTGTGAAATGGGTGGCTCCGCTGCTGATAGCGACAGTGCTGGTCAGCCAGTTCATCTGACCGGTCAGAATTGCGAGGGGCGGGAATATCATGAGTCTACGGTCTTGCCGTCGGGATAGGTGACTTTTCCGGTGGCGATGTCATAGGTGATGACTGTATTTTCCATAGTCAGTTTATAGAAATGCGCATCGCGGCTCATGCGATAGACGGAGTTCTGCTGCTCTACACTCTGAAGATAGTTGAACAGAGCCGGCGGGAGCTGATTGTAGACAAGGACTTCAGGCAGGCGGACACCGTTGCCGTCAATCGAAGTCCAGGAATAGTCGCTGTCAAATGACAGAGTGGCTCCGTTGGCGATTTTTACCTGATAGCCGTTGTCGGTCTGATTGTAGGAACTGAGCCCGCTTCCGGGATAATACTGTTCGACAAAGGATGTTATCGGGGATGGAACTTCGTCCCAGACATTGGATGAACAGGCTCCAAGAACAATGATGCCGACAACTATCGGCAGGAAGAGGAATTTTTCAAGGCGGCTCATAAGCAGTAGAAGATTTGTAGATGAAGATTTTTATACAGATTAAACATAATTTTGCCTTAAATTGTTGAACATCACTCCATAATTAACACATTACGCCGGTCATGATTTCAAGATACTGACTGAACTTCAGCTCAACGTCTTCGGCAGCGCCAGAGTCAAGGTGGAAGTCTGAGTTTTTTAGAATCCTCATATCTGACCGAAGGGAATAATAAGCCCCTACAAGCGCCATCGGTGCGGGAGCCGTCTGTGTCACGGCAACCGGGACCGGTGGCGTTTTTGTCGGAATACGGCTCCGGGCACGATGGGGTCCGGCTTTTTCTCACCGTTGTCCAATCCGATGAAAATGGCTACCTTTGCAGTAAGCTGAGACGAACAGCGTGCAATTAGAGGTCGTTGTTTTTAAACGACCTCTCAAATTCAATTCATAAGTCTTCATGAAACTGACAGAAAAATTGAGTGTTTTCGGAGCGAGGCTCGGAACGAGTGTGAAGAGTCTGGCCAAGGTGGCGCTTCTGGGGCGCAGGCCCGGTGTGAAGCCCTCGCCGATGGCCGCGGATGGGAAGCCTCTGATTATTCTCGGCAACGGGCCGTCGCTCAGGGCTCTGATCGACTCCAGGGGTGAGCAGCTGTGCAGGGCTACGACGATGGCTCTGAATTTCGCGGCCAATGCCGAGGAGTTTCCGATGCTGCGGCCTGATTTCTATCTTCTGGCAGATCCGCATTTCTTTGAGGGACGCGAGTCGGATCCGAATGTCAGAAAAATGTTTGAGCGCTTCAACAGCCTTGTGGACTGGCCGATGACGCTCTACATTCCGACCTCGCAGAAAGCGTCGGGGCTGAAGATCACTAACCGGAATATCAGCATCGAACGGTTCAATTTCATAGGGGCCGAGGGGTTCGGATGGCTTGAACGGTGGCTCTACGGGACCGGGCTGGCTATGCCGCGTCCGCGCAATGTGCTGGTGCCGGCGCTGATGACCGCGATGCTCGCCGGATTCCGCACCATCTATCTGACGGGGGCTGACCACGGCTGGCTGTCGACTCTTGGCGTGACCGAGGAGAACACGGTGGTGAACTTTCAGCCCCATTTCTATAAGGATAATGACGAGGAGCATTCGAGGGTGGCGAGCGTGTACAGCAACGTGAGGCTCCACGATGTGCTGCTGAGTTTCTATCTTGCCTTCAGGTCGTATCACCGGGTGGAAGCTTATGCAAAAGCCTGCGGAATCACAGTTGTCAATTCCACTCCAGGGTCTTTCATCGATGCCTTTGACCGTGGTCCCCTGCCTTTTTAAACGGCGGGGATATGAACAATCGGCAGACCGCAGATGTTAGTATGACATTGTAACCGTTTCCTTAAAAGTTGCTAATTTAAATGTTAATTATTAATTTTGCGGTACTATACTATCTTCTCACTTTCCGAGGCCGCGTCAGCACAGGCCTCTGCTAATAATTGTTCTAACCCGACGGTACGGTCTACACTTCGCCCATATCACGCATCTGCCTCATGCTGAGGGCCTGTGGCCTTACTGCATTACATTCTGGTGCCTGACCGGCTCCACTCATTTTTCATGGCGCGAGCTAAAAAAACGCTCAGGCCTCTCACGTTTTCGCATATCACATTATACAGTCACAAATGAAACAATATGACATAGCTGTAGCCGGGACAGGCTACGTAGGACTCAGCATAGCGACTCTTCTCGCTCAGCACAACCACGTCACCGCCGTTGACGTGATCCCCGAAAAAGTCGAGGCCATCAACCGGCGCAAGTCTCCGATCCAGGATGAGTATATCGAGAAATATCTTGCCGAAAAGGATCTTGACCTGCGGGCCACGCTTGACGGCGCCGAGGCTTACCGCGGGGCAGATTTCATTGTGATAGCCGCTCCGACCAACTATGATCCGGTGAAGAATTATTTCGACACGTCGCACGTGGAAGAGGTCATCGATCTGGTGCTTGAAGTAAATCCGGATGCGGTGATGGTCATAAAGTCGACCATCCCGGTGGGCTACTGCCGTTCGCTCTATATGAAGTATGCCGCCAAGGGTGTAAAGCAGTTCAATCTGCTCTTCTCGCCGGAATTTCTGCGCGAGAGCAAGGCGCTCTATGACAATCTCTATCCCTCGCGCATCATTGTAGGCACTCCAAAGAACATTGCCGACGAACGGTTCAGCGAGGAAAACGAGGCTATTTTAGCTGTGACAGACATTGCGCGTCTCGATGAGGCCGCCCGGACTTTCGCTTCGCTTCTGCAGCAGGGAGCCATCAAGGAGGAGATCCCCACCCTGTTCATGGGCATGAAGGAGGCTGAGGCGGTGAAGCTGTTTGCCAACACTTATCTCGCGCTCCGCGTTAGCTATTTCAACGAGCTTGACACTTATGCCGAGGTCAAGGGTCTCGACTCGCAGGCCATCATCGAGGGTATCGGACTTGATCCGCGCATCGGTACACACTACAACAATCCGTCGTTCGGCTATGGCGGCTACTGCCTGCCGAAGGACACTAAGCAGCTTCTGGCCAACTATGCCGATGTGCCTCAGAACATGATGTCGGCAATCGTTGAGAGCAACCGCACCCGCAAGGATTTCATAGCCGACCAGGTGCTTAAGAAGGCCGGATATTATGACTACAGTTCCCAGAACGCCTATTCGACAGGGGCTGAGACGGAGTGTGTGATCGGGGTCTACCGCCTGACCATGAAGTCGAATTCCGACAATTTCCGCCAGTCGTCGATCCAGGGCGTGATGAAGCGCATCAAGGCCAAGGGCGCCACGGTGATCATCTATGAGCCTACGCTTGAGAACGGGACAACGTTTTTCGGCTCGCGGGTTGTCAATGATCTGGAAGAGTTCAAGCGCCTTTCGCATGCCATCCTTGCCAACCGCACTTCCGCCGACCTTAAGGATGTCAGCTACAAAGTCTACACCAGAGATCTCTTCAGCCGCGACTGAGAGAGGCAGTACTGTTTAATCCACTGACAAAATCCGTCAACCACAGCATCGGCTCATGAATCTTGAATCACTCAGGATGTTCTTCAAAAAAGGAGACCAACGCACGATATTATTAAAGAAAAATATACTGGCATCGGTTGTCCTTAAAGGAATCAGTATGCTGATTTCTTTGTTCATCGTTCCTATAACCATCAATTACGTAAATCCGGTCCAATATGGCATCTGGCTGACTCTGAGTTCGCTCATGGCCTGGTTCTATTTCTTTGACATCGGCCTGACAAACGGATTCAGAAACCGCTTTACGACTCTGAAAGCATGTGGGAAACTGAAGATGGCCCGCGTGTATGTGTCGACCACGTATGCGGCGCTGTTCATTTCGTTTGTGGTTTTCATGTCGGTAATGATCCCTGTCAGCTTCATAGTAGACTGGAGTTCTGTGCTTAAAGTAGATCAGTCATACTGCGAGGAACTGAGAATGACATTTGCGGTTCTTTTGGGATTTTTTGGACTGAATATAGTTTTTCAGACATTCTCTACCATGCTGATAGCCGATCAGCGGTCAGCTTTCTCATCAGGAATACAAGTGCTGGGCCAGGGTCTTGCGTTATTGGTGATCTTCATTCTGACCAAGACTGTTAAATCAGGGTCCATAACCTCACTTGCATTCATTTTTTCCGGCATCCCGTTTGTCACGCTGGTGCTCTGCTCAATCATATTCTTCAATACCCGCTACCGCCAGTTTCGCCCGAATTTCGGCTACATACGGCTCAAATATGTGAAAGATATCCTTGGGATCGGAGGGAAATTTTTCATTATCACGACTTCCATGTTGTTTATCTATCAGATAATGAACATTATCATCTCTCGCAATTTAGGGCCGGAAGTCGTGACTCAGTACAATATATCGCATAGATATTTCAGCATACTGACTATGGTTTCAAGCCTTGCTTTAGGCAACATCTGGTCTGCTTTCACAGATGCCTATGCACAGAAAAATTTTGAATGGATGCGCAGAATAGCCTCCATTCTGCAGAAAGCACTTCTGGCCGGAATACCTGTAACGGCCATAATGTACTTTCTGGCAACTCCGTTTATCAACCTATGGATTGACAAGAAAGTAATTGTTCCGGCAGAAATCAATATCAGCGAGGCCATCTATATTTTTGCAAATTTATGCGGAGGCATCTACATGTGTATGATAAACGGTATCGGCAAGATCCACATTCAGCTTGTAATATACCTTACATTTGCCGTTATCGCATATCCATGTATGTCATGGCTGTGTCGCCTCTATGGGGTTCCCGGACTATTGCTGGTTCCAACACTGGTATGCTTTTGCCAAGCTATATCTGGACATGTACAGATCAATAAAATTCTCAATAATACCGCCACGGGTTATTGGAACAAATGATATTACATATAAGTTTTTGTTTTTATGATAGCCACGAGAACTTATACACAAAGCCAGTACACGATACTGTACGTTTTTATTTCCTGCCTTTTCCTCATCCAGCCGGTCGGGGCATTGGCGGTGCTGCTACTGGTCTGCTATGCCTCCCCGTCAATGGGTCAGAGGATATGGCACAGAAACATTATTTTCCTGATCATTTTCTCCATTCTGCTTCTCGCTATCATCAACTCGTCAAAGGTCAATGACAACGACCTGTTCTATTATGTCCGGTGGTTCAAACAAAGCGGCAAGACAGACCTATTATCATATCTATCCGGTCAGAAAAAAAAGAGTGAGGCCGCGTATGCCACATATGTCTGGTGTGTCAATCATTTCATAAGCAGCAAGGAGGAAATATATAAAATTTTAACGACTGTAATACAATATATTTTTCTCAATCTGGCCACATTAAAGTTCTGCCAGAAAACTACAGTCAACAAAGGTGTGGTCATGGCGGCGGTAATGCTGACTTGCTTTAATCCATATGTTTTTTCACTTTCAATCCAGTTGCTGCGCCAGAGTTTAGCAATCAGCATCTTCATATATGTCATGGTGGAACGGTGTCTGTATCAGAAAACACACTGGATACTACTGATACTCTGCCCTACCATCCACACTATGACGTTGCTTCCGGTGATACTGCTTTTTATCCCGATTCTTGACAAACCGATCAAAAAGAACATTACAGCCTATTCAATCGTTCTTCTGATCATAGGAAGCATCCGTCTGATAAGCGGCTACCTGCTTTCCCTGTCAATATTCAGCGACTCTACAGCATCATATGCCCTGCAACGTGCGAGTGCCACCAAAGTATTCGATCTCGGCGAAGCCACTCCGGCATCAATACTGCTTGCCGTGACCATATTGGTTACATCCTTTTATTGCAGTCAGATGCAGACCCGAAACGCGACCGACAATACATCTAACGGATTAAGGCACCTGTTCAACATTCCTGCAATAATCGCTGTATTTGTCCTGCTAAATATAAATCTCAGTGAGATATTCGCCCGCTTTCTGATGCTGCTCTATCCGTTTATATCGCTGATTTTCGCAGCTCTGTTCAGAAATTCCAAAATCAGCCGCCTGATGTTTTTATTCGGCTCCATCATGATCCTTGTAATATTTATATATCTGACACTGCATAGTGTCTGGTCTTATACCAATTTAGACAATCTGCTGAAATCAGGATTGCTGTATCTGATCTAATTACATATTTACTATTTTAATTGATTCAAGATGAAAATTCTACACGTTTTAAATAAACTTTGCTATTCGGGTGCGGAGATAATGTATGTTGATGCTGCTGATGAATTTAATAAATTAGGCTGCAAGCTATATGTCATGAACACCGCATCAGAACTCGGAGAATATGCACCGGCATTTGAGCATGCCGGTTATACGGTGCTGCATCGTCCCTATCCTAATAGTGTCATCGGTAAAATATCGTATTACAAAAATCTGGTGAAGTTTGTAAAAGATGAACAAATTGATATAATCCACACTCATTCATCAAAAATGAAATGGGGGATGGCTTTTGTAGCCCGAATGGCCGGAATAAAGTCTGTGTACACTTTTCACAGCTGCTTCCGCTCACGACTGCTGACATGGCCATATCAGGCATGGCTCAGATGGAGTGCGAAAAAACTTTTGGGCTGCCAGTTCCAGTCGATTTCCGACAGTGTCTATAACAACGAACGCAATTATTATCACAATAAGACAACGAAAGTTTACAACTGGTTCGGTAACAAACGTTTTTACCCGGCAACCGATGATGAAAAACGCGAGACGAGGAAAGCGTTGTCTATCCCGGAAGACGCTCTTGTTATTATTTCTGTAGGAGGTTGTTCTTCAGTAAAGCGTCATGATGAAATAATCCGGATTATACCAGAACTGACAGCCAGATATCCCAATATCGTTTACCTGCATTTAGGACAAGGAATTTCTACTGATGCAGAGAAAGCCCTTGCCAAGGAACTTAAAGTTGAAAAACATATCCGCTTCCTCGGCAATCAACGGGATGTCAGAAAATTTTTGATCGCATCAGACATTTATATCATGACTTCTCGATACGAAGGAATCCCGATCACTACTATCGAGGCTATGGCTTGCAAAATTCCGGCTATACTTTATGATGTTCCCGGTTTGCGCGATTTCAATTCCGATTCAAAATGCTCGATACTAATTCCTGAGAGCAATAAGGAGATTGTGACAGCAGTAAACAAATTACAAGCCGAACCGACATTGAAGAATGAAATCGTAGAGAATGCTTATAGACTTGTCAATTCAAAATATTTTCTGCCAAGAAATATCAAGGAAATATATAAGCTGTATAACAGATGATCATGAACAAGCGAATTGCAGTTCTTCTTACAGTGTTCAACCGAAGAGAGACGACTCTTACTTGTCTGGAGTCGCTGTTTTCGGGCAGTGTTCCCGAAGGATATTCCATCGAGGTCTATCTGACCGATGACGGATGTACGGACGGAACCGCCGATGCTGTCAGAGAAAGATTTCCGGATGTGAGAATCGTTGCAGGTGACGGTTCGCTCTACTGGAACCGCGGGATGATCGCCGCTTGGAATGAGGCGGCAAAATCTGACCCTGAATTCTATCTATGGCTAAATGATGACACTACGCTTCTCTCTGATGCTATCGGCAATCTGATCCGGACAGCAGAAAAGAATACGGGCAGCATCATTGTCGGCACCTGTCATGCCTCAGACAATCCTGACCGGATCACATATGGAGGACGAGACACCAATATGAAGCTGATTGATCCGACGGACAGCGAGAAGACCAGCCGGTGCAAAACGTTCAACGGAAACATCGTCTTAGTTCCCGCAGAGGTCTATCGAAAACTCGGCACTCTTGACCCGGTCTTCCGCCATAGTCTCGGTGATTTCGATTATGGTCTCCGGGCATCGGAATCGGGCATAGACAGCGTGGTAGCACCGGGATTTCAGGGGATCTGTGACACTCATCCAAATATTGCGAAGTGGGCTGACAGTTCAAAGCCGTTTTCCGAACGCTGGCGTCATTTCATGTCACCGACAGGAGCGAATCCATTTGAGTTTTTCAGATTCCGCAGGCGCCACTCCGGATTGCTTCCGGCCTGCATGACGTTCTGTTCAAATTTCATTCATGTCTTATTTCCATCCATATGGCAAAAATGAGCAATCAAACACCACATAAGACTCCGATCCTTTTTCTGATTTTTGACAGAAAAGATGTAACGGCAGAAGCATTCAAGGCCATCAGAGAATATCAGCCTGAAAGATTGTTTATCGCCGCTGACGGTCCGCGCCCACACAAAGAGGGTGAGGCCGGACGCTGTGACCAGACCCGCAAGGCCGTACTGGATATGATAGACTGGGAATGCGAGGTAAACACATTGTTCCGGACAGAAAATCTCGGCTGTGCCGGGGCTGTAAGTTCGGCTATCGACTGGTTTTTCGAAAACGTGGAATGGGGTGCCATCATCGAGGATGATGTAATTGTGTCACCTGATTTCTATCGGATGTGTGAGGAGGTCATGCCTCTCTATGCCAATGATGACCGCGTCATGATGGTCACAGCTCAGTGCTATGCACCCAAAGAGAGTTATATCGCCGACGAATACACCTTCTCTAATTCGGTCCTCATATGGGGATGGGCCACTTGGCGCCGCGCATGGGCCAGAATGGATATGTCAATGTCAAAATGGCCTTCGACCGGGATTTCAGATGTCATAAAAGCCTACGGCCTGTTCGAGGGGCTTATGAGGACCTACTACTGGTCGTCTGACCACAGGCATATCGCAAACGGCGACCGCGTCAATTCATGGTACACCCGATGGGCATTTTCAATCATGTCCAACAGAGGACTGTGTCTGGTGCCACGCACAAATCTGTCAAAAAACATAGGCTGTTCCGGTGTCGGAGGCGCTCACTATGAAAGCTCCGACATTGATCCTTATGCCCATCTTCAGATCGAGCCGATGAAGTGGCCTCTTAAAGCTCCGGCAAAAGTAGCCGTAGACCGACAGATGCAAAAATTTGAACGGAAAGACTTTTTCCGTATCCGCATGATCGGATTGAGAAAAAAACTGAAAAAACTTTTTTCATGACACTGCCAAAAACTCTCTTATGAAAAATAATATCAGCAACAACAAGCCTGTCGGACGCTCAAATTTTGTCTATAAACTCCGAAGCATTGCCAATTGGGCCAGAAGTTTTGTCCGCTTCCGCATAAGGCAACGATGGATAAAGACATCCGGCATGACTCGCATCCACAGTACAGTCCATCTCAATGCTCCTCACCGGATTCTGACGTTCGGACATCATGTGCAACTTGGTCCACACTGCCATGTGTCGGCCGATGCACATTTCGGCAATTATGTGTTATGTGCCGCTCATGTCTCGTTCATCGGACGCAACGAGCATTCCTATAATATAGCAGGGACGCCCGTGTGGGAGTCTCCGAGAGGGACAGATGCACCGACCGAAATAGGCAACGATGTGTGGATCGGACATGGCGCCATAATAATGGGTGGCGTAAAAATCGGAGACGGAGCGATCATTGCGGCTGGTTCGGTTGTTACTAAAGACGTAGCCCCTCTGACAATTGTCGGTGGTAATCCGGCTAAAGTCATCAAAAAGAGATTCAATACGGAAGAAGAGGAAAACATTCATCTGGAAGCTATACAAAATTTATGATCAACGTTCTGATAAACGCATATGCTGTAGCTCCAAACTGGGGCAGTGAGCAAGGATTGGGATGGAACTGGGTGATTAACCTGGCTAAATATTGTAACGTCCATGTGATAACTGAAGGTGAATGGAGAAAAGAAATAGAAGAGGCAGTTGACAAACTCCCTCATAAGGCTAATCTTCATTTCTATTATAACCCGTTACCGGATAAGGTGCGCAGAATGTGCTGGAATCAGGGTGACTGGAGATTTTACTGGCATTACAGAAAATGGCAGGAAAAAACGCTCGAAATCGCTCGCGAAATCATAAATCATCAAAAGATTGATATTATCCACCAGCTTAACATGATCGGGTTCAGAGAGCCAGGATCACTTTGGAAAATTGATGGAATTCCTTTTGTCTGGGGGCCTATAGGAGCAATGAAAGAAGTTTCATTGGGTTATACCGATGGCTTGGATTCTAAAGCCAAATTTAAATTATGGCTGAAGAATCATGTCAGCAGATGGCAGATGCTTCATTATCCCCTGTCGAAAAATGCGATGAAAAGAGCGGTGAAAGTTCTGGCCGCGACATCTGAAGTAGGCGAATTCATCCGAACTCACCATCGCAAAGATGTGATCGTCATGAACGAAACCGGATGCTATGTTAAGGAGACTGAATCAATCAAAAAGTCTTCTGACTCATTTTCCATTCTATGGGTTGGAAAATTCGACTACCGGAAACAATTGCCATTGGCAATCAAAACGGTAGCATCGCTTCATGCTCAGCATCCAGAACTACAGCTGCATGTAGCAGGGAGTGGCACTCCAGAGCAAATCAAGGAGGCCAACAGACTGGCTGAACAATTGAATTGCGCGAATGCCATAACCTTTCATGGAAAGATCCCAAACACCGAAGTCCATCAACTGATGAAAGACTCTGATCTATTCCTATTTACAAGTATTGACGAGGGCACACCACATGTGGTTTTAGAAGCTATTCAAAACAATCTTCCTGTTGTCTGCTTCGACACCTGCGGCCAGGGAGATGTTGTCAATGATAAGATCGGAGTAAAAATACCCGTGACGAACACCAGACAGAGTGTACATGATTTTTCAACAGCAATTTCCAAACTAATAGCATCTCCTGAAACTCTACAACGTTTTCGGGAAAACTGCCACCAAAGACAACAAGAACTTTCCTGGGACAATAAAATCAGACAAATGGTCAATATCTATAAGGATGTCCTTTCATGGAAATAAATAAAATACACGACACTTTATGCAACCAAAGCCGTCAGTAATACGGCCTACAAACAATTCTTCTCATATATAAATGGATAATTATTTCAACATACGTTACGAGTTTGACCGTGATGAGGTCCACAGGGCTATTGCGCGCAGGGTGGAGATGCCGGGGGGCGATTATGTGTGCGTGGCTGACGGGGTGATTCTCAATGAGGTCAACCGCAATCAGGAGTATCTCGATGTGGTCAACGGAGGAATGTTTTCCATCTGCGACAGTTCATATGTGCCACTCTATATAAAATGGATCTACGGCAAGCGCTTCCCGCAATATTGCGGAAGTTCGATTTTCAAGGATATTGTCAGCAGCCGGCGCTACCGCATGATCTTTCTCGGTTCATCGGCCGAGATTCTTAAAGGGCTGAAAAAAAACATTTTACCTTGGAATCCTGACGTAGAGCAGATGCAGTTTGTGGAGCTACCATATTGCGGGGCCGATGAGTTTGACTATAAGGCGATAGCCGATATGGTGAACCGCGACGGGGCTGACATCATCTGGGTTTCGCTGGGTGCTCCGAAGCAGGAGTGGTTCATGAGCAAGCTGAAGCCTCATCTGCGCCACGGGGTGATGATAGCTGTCGGTGCGGCCTTTAAGTTTTACGGCTCGGAAGATATCAAACGTGCGCCTGAGTGGATGATCAGGAACCACCTTGAGTTTGTCCACCGCATTTTCTCGGAGCCGGGCAAACAGATAGGCCGCTGCATTGACATAATCAGGTCGCTTCCGCGGCTGCTTCTTGGCGAATATCGGAGGAAGAGGGCTGTCATGTCTCATCTGCCGGAGCATGTGTAGGTTTTTCAAGGAATTGGTGTTCAGCGGCTGGAGCGCTCGGCTTTTTCGTCTGAAAATTTACGCCGTGAGGATTTTTTGAGTTAATTTTGCAGCAATTTTTCAAATCAACCGAAGTTTGTTGCATTATGATTGACGAAATTCTGAAATACAACCGCGAGTTTGTCGAGTCGGAGGGTTTCCGGCAGTTCAAGACCTCGAAATATCCCGACAAACGTATCGCTATCGTGACCTGTATGGACACACGCCTTGTCGAACTTCTGCCTGCCGCTCTCGGCATCAGAAACGGTGATGTGAAGATGATAAAGAATGCCGGGGGCACGATTACAAATCCGTTTGACTCCACGATGCGCTCCCTGCTGGTGGCGGTCTACGAACTTGGGGTCAACGAGGTGATGGTCATCGGCCACACCGGCTGCGGAGTGCAGGGGATGGATGCCGAGGAGATGCTCGGCCTGATGCGCGAGCGCGGTATCGACGAGGAGCATATCTCGCTCATGCGCCACTGCGGTATTGATCTCAACAGCTGGCTGCATGGTTTTTCAGATACAGCCGAGGCGGTGAACGAGACTGTGGATCTGATACGCAACCATCCGCTGATGGCCAAGGATGTCCGCGTGGCGGGCTACATTATGGATTCCGAGACCGGCCTCCTCGAAAGCCTCTGATCCTCAATTGAAACAAACATTAAAAAGCTCTGCTCCGGCAGGGCTTTTTTTGTGGTCTATGCAAAAAAACGGGTGTCAGATGCGAGCCGGATGGCTCCGGAATCGCTGCCCCCCAATGTTCTTCTGCCGGGGGCGCGGGGAGATGTAAAACGAATGAAACCCGCTGGCCAGCAGCGGGTTTCATTCGAGTTTTCTGCGGAAGGACAGGGATTCGAACCCTGGGTTCCCGTAAGGGAACAACGGTTTTCGAGACCGCCCCGATCGACCACTCCGGCATCCTTCCTGTGATCGTTGGTTTATTCTGTGTACCCGGACCCGGGATCGAACCGGGATGGATTGCTCCACCGGTGTTTGAGACCGGCGCGTCTACCGATTCCGCCATCCGGGCAAATGCTTTTCAACTTCGGCTCACGGAGGACTTTGCAAGTGGTCCGTGATTTAGACGGCCACAAAGGTAGTGATTTTTTTTATTCCCGCCAATTATTTGAGCGTGGTTTTGCACGGCTTTTTCAAAATTTGGCTGAAAAAACAATCCGCAGGTGTCTTCCGGACTGACCCGGAAGACACCTGCGGATTGTTTTTTGCCGATGAGGGGGAGGTCAGAAATCGGTCGGTGCGTCAGGGTCGGTGTACCAGCGGGAATACATCAGATAGTTGCGGGCTATCTTGGTGTTGAGCTCACGCGATGTTTCCGGGTCGACCATTTTGATGAATTTGGCGGGAGCGCCACCCCAGAGTTCATTGGGGCCGATCTTGGTGCGGGAGAGCACTACGGAGCCGGCGGCCACAAGGGCGTTTTCGCCTACTTCGGCATCGTCCATCACCACTGCGCCCATGCCTATGAGGGCGTAGTCGTGGATTTTGGCGCCGTGGATGGTGACGTTGTGGCCGATCGAGACATCGTTGCCGATTTCGATGGTCGATTTTTTGTAGAGGGTGTGGAGCACGGAGCCGTCCTGGATGTTGACGCGGTTGCCGATGCGGATGGAGTTGACGTCGCCGCGGATCACGGTGTTGAACCAGACGCTGCATTCGCTGCCCATCACCACATCGCCGATGACGGTGGCGTTTTCAGCCAGAAATGTATCTTCGCCGATTTCGGGTGTAAATCCCCTTACGGGTATGATCAGAGCCATATGTTATAATTGGTATTTTTTGTGGGGTTATTTCAAGGGTGCGGTTGCTGCGGCGAGCCACTGGCGTTCGTCGGCTTCCATCAGCGGGGCCAGACGGTCATAGACGGTGCGGTGGTAGTCGTCGACCCAGCGGATTTCTTCGGCCGACATGATCGAGGTGTCGAATAGCGAGCGGTCAAACGGGCAGAGCGTGATGGTCTCGAAGGCATAGAATTTGCCGAACTCGGTTTCTTCATAAGGGATTGTGAGCACGAGGTTTTCGCATCGTATGCCATAGCGGTCTGCCAGGTAGACTCCGGGTTCGTTTGAGGTGAGCATACCGGGGGTGAGCGGTGCGAGTGTGTCGTTGAGGCGGATGCTCTGCGGGCCTTCGTGGACATTGAGGAAGTGGCCTACTCCGTGTCCTGTGCCGTGGAGATAGCTCTTGCCTTCTTTCCAGAGCGGCATGCGGGCAAGTGCGTCGAGCTGTGCCCCGCGGGTGCCTTCGGGATAGACTGAGGTGGCGATGGCTATGTGGCCTTTCATCACGAGGGTGAAATCGTGACGCATGTCGGCCGAGGGTTCTCCGATAGCGATGGTGCGGGTGATGTCAGTGGTTCCGTCGAGGTAGTTGGCGCCTGAGTCGATCAGCAGGAGGTTGCCTTTGGTGATGACGGTGTTGCTGGTTTCGTCGGCGGTGTAGTGGACAATCGCGCCGTTGGCACCGAAACCGCAGATGCTTTCAAAGCTAAGATCGAAGTAGAGTTCGCCTTTAGAGCGGTGGCGGAGCAGGATGTCGGCCACGTCCATTTCGGTGAGGCGTTCGCCTGCGGCAACCGTGCGCTCGATTTCCATGAGTGAGCGGACCATAGCCACACCGTCGCGCAGATGGGCCTGACGAATGCCTGCGATCTGCACATCGTTTTTGATTGCCTTCGGAAGCGCTACAGGAGAATCACCCTTGACATAACGGTCTTCGAGCACATGGGCTATCGCACCGGATGCCCTTGAACCACTTAACAGCACCTTCACTCCGGCTGGCAGGGCAGCCAGTGCGGTGAGCACAGAGGCGTAGGGAGCTGTAGCCACTCCGGCCTCTGCCAGATAAGCCTTGACCTCCGGGGTCAGCTTGGCTTCATCGACAAAGAGAGTGCTGCCTGACGGGGCCACATAGAGGAAGGAGGTTGCCACCGGGTTGCAGGGCACATCGTTAGAGCGGATATTGAGAATCCAGGCTATTTCGTCGAGGGCCGAGGTGAAATAAGCCTGTGCGCCCTGGGCTTTGGCTGAGTCGAGGATGCGTGCCATTTTCGAGACGGCTGATTCACCGGCATATTTTTCATCGTGGATAAAAATCTTGTCAGAGGGGAGTGCGGGACGGTCGGTCCAGATGCGGTCAATCGGGTCGAAGTCCACGTCAAGCTCTATGCCTGCGGCATTGAGGCGGCTGCGCAGGACGGCAGTCTCGTCGATTGACATCAGCATTCCGTTTATACCCACTTTGTCGCCTTTCGAAAGATTCTCGCAGAGGTAGCCGGCAATTGACGGAGTGTCAGGCAAGCCGTCTTTCATAAGGATTATGCCTGAGCCTTCAATCTGCTGTGCTCCCTGGAGGAAATAACGGCTGTCTACCCACAGCAAGGCCTCCTTATCGGTGACAACCATAGTGCCGGCCGAACCGGTGAAACCGCTGAGATAGCGGACAATATGCCAGTGGGCCGAGATATATTCGCTCAGATGGGCGTCGGTACGGGGCAGGACTACAGCCTTGACTCCGGCTTCATTCATTTCCTTGCGGAGAGCGTCAATGCGCTCGATGACGGGATTTTGCATAAGTATTCTGTTTGATTTAAGTTGTCTGAACTGTTTTATTCGAGATCTACTTTCAGGCCCTCGTTGGCCAGAATGACATCTGGGAACACCTCTCCGGCTTCGCGGAGCAGGAGTTCTTCCGAATTGTAGCGTTTTGAGAAATGGCCTATGATCAGGCGCCGGGCGCCGGCCTGCAGTGCGATTTCCGCAGCCTGGCGGGCGGTTGAATGGCCGCGTTCGCGGGCACGGTCGGCCATCGAGTCGTCATAAGTCGCCTCGTGATACACCGTGTCGACCCCGCTGATGTCAGCCGCTACCCGCGGGTCCATCATCGTGTCGCTGCAATAGGCATAGCTCACCGACGGATCGGCCGGAGAGGTCAGAAGCGCGTTGGGAATCACCGTGCCGTCTTCTCTGACGAAATCGGCTCCCTCCTTGACAGCCTGAAGCATGGCTATGGGTATATTGTGGAACTTCACCATATCGCCGCGCAGATGGCGCAGTTTGGGTTTCTCGCGGAAGATGAAGCCCGTGCAGGGGGTGCGGTGGTAGAGCGGAAAAGTCTCCACGGTCAGTCCGCCGTCTTCATAGACGATGCGGCGTTCGCCCTCTTCGATCACGTCATATATGATCTCAAACGGAGAGTTGCGGTTGAAAAAATCCATCCACTCTTTCATGAGTCTTGCGCCGTCGCGGAAGATATGGATTGTCACCGAACCGCTCACCTCGTGGAGTGCCATTGTGGAAAGCAATCCCGGCAGCCCGAAAAGATGGTCGCCGTGAAGATGCGAGATGAAGATGTGGTTGAGGCGTGAGAATTTCAGCCCCATGCGCCGGAACTGCGACTGCGCGCCCTCGCCGCAATCTATCATAAAAAGTTTGTCGCGAAAATTCACAACCTGACACGACGGCTGGTGCCGCGCCGTGGGCGTTGCAGAACCGCATCCGAGAATATTGATCTGAAACTTTGCCATTACAGCAGCAAATTTAAGGAAATAAATCGAATTTGTGCTATCTGACGAGTTTAATTCGGCTTAAATTCGACCTCAGCTCTGCAAAAACATCCGCCCCTCCCACTTTCTCCTGCTGACGAGCGTCATTCAAATCACGCCTTATTTATAGGTGAAATATCAACGATTTATTGTAACTTTGCACGGATAAAAAGCCTTCTAAACTTTCATATCATACAGATATCTAATTACTCATGAGTTCTTCAAAACAAGCTCCGCTGCTGTCGCGCGACGGCGTAAGCCTTCTCTTGCCCTTTATCATCATCACCTCATGTTTCGCTCTATGGGGCTTTGCGAATGACATTACCGGTCCGCTGGTCAAAGCCTTTTCAAAGATTTTCCGCATGAGCGTTACCGAAGGCGCACTTGTCCAGGTGGCCTTCTATCTCGGCTATTTCTGCATGGCCTTCCCCGCCGCACTGTTCATCCAGCGGTATTCCTACAAAGCCGGTGTGCTTCTTGGCCTCTCGCTCTATGCCGTCGGCGCCGCCATGTTCATCCCCGCTCAGATGGCCGGGTTCTACTATCCCTTCCTCGCGGCGTATTTCATCATGACCTGCGGCCTGTCTTTCCTTGAGACGAGCTGTAATCCCTATATCTACTGCATGGGACCGGAAGAAAGCGCCACCCGGCGTCTGAACCTCGCCCAGGCTTTCAACCCGATCGGGGCACTGGCAGGCATGTATGTGGCCATGCACTTCGTGCAGGAGCGGCTTCATCCACTCGACACCGCCGAGCGCGCCCTGCTCTCGCCCGAAGAATTCGAACAGATTAAAAGCGACGACCTGTGGGTGCTCATCCAGCCCTATATCTATATAGCCGCCGTGCTCGTGGCCATCATCATACTCGTGCGCCTGCTCAAGATGCCGAAGGCCGGCGACACCCGTTCGAGCAAGAAACTCTCTACCGCTCTCGGCGAGCTTGTCAGAATCAAAAACTACCGCGAAGGTGTCATAGCCCAGTTCTTCTATGTAGGCGCCCAGGTGATGTGCTGGACATTTATCATCCAGTATGGCACACACGTCTTCATGTCAGAAGGCATGGACGAACGCAGCGCCGAGATACTCTCGCAGAAATTCAACATCGCGGCCTTGATCTGCTTCACATGCAGCCGCTTTGTCTGTACCTGGTTCCTGAAATACATAGCCCCCGGACGCCTGCTTTCAATTCTCGGCATCCTGGCGGCCATTTTCTCTGTCGGCGCCATAGTGATGACCGACCGCTCAGGAGTCTACTGCCTCGTAGGCATCAGCGCCTGCATGTCGCTCATGTTCCCCACCATCTACGGCATAGCCCTGCGCGGACTCGGCGACAATGTCAAATTCGGCAGTGCCGGACTTATCATGTCGATTCTCGGAGGCTCGGTGTTCCCCCCGCTCCAGGCCCTCGTCATCGACTCCGGAGTGACCGCCGGCGGACTTCCGTCGACCAATCTCTCATTCGCCATTCCTCTGATCTGCTTCATTGTCATCACAGCCTACGGAACCCGCGCCTATCGCCGCACACACTCCGGCGAGACTGAATAAGAAGCAAACCACACTTCCTCCACCCCACCCCCTGTCTTATCCATCATCACCATGACAAAAAAACTGCTATCGCTCCCACCCAACCTCGTGGGCTGTTTTCATAAAATCACCGGACTTCCAGCTTCGGACTACTTCTGCACATCAGACCCCATCGGCCACCGCCTCGGCAGCGGCGGCGGCACCACCTGGATACTCGAAGAATGCCACCGAGCCTCCGAATCATCGGCCGAGCCCTTCGAAAACTGGCTTGCCGGCCAAAAACGCATCATACTCCACGCCGGAGGGCAGAGCCGCCGCCTCCCCTCCTACGCACCCTCAGGCAAGATTCTCACCCCGGTCCCCGTGTTCCGCTGGGAGCGCGGACAGTCCATCACCCAGACCCTGCTTGACCTCCAGTTGCCTCTCTACGAACGCATCATGGACGCCGCTCCGGCCAACGTCCACACCATGATTGTCAGCGGCGATGTCTATATCCGCGCGGCCGCCCAGCTCCCCCCGGTGCCTGAGGCAGACGTGGTCTGCTATGGTCTCTGGCTCGACTCATCCATAGCCAAAGACCACGGCGTTTTCTACAGCACCCACTCCGCTCCCTCGATTCTCGACCGCATGTTGCAGAAACCCTCCGTCGACACTCTCAACTCACTCCTGCAGACCGGCTACTACCTGACCGACATAGGCGTATGGCTTCTGAGCGACCGGGCCGTGGAACTGCTGCGCCGGCGTAGCCGCGACGCCGAGGGAGCGCTCCGCGAATATGACCTCTACTCAGACTTCGGATGCGCCTTGGGCACCAATCCCGGTGTAGCCGATCCGGAACTGAGCCAGCTCAAGGTAGCCATAGTCCCACTGCCGGGCGGAGAGTTCTACCACTACGGCACCGGACGCGAGATGATCAGCTCTACCCTCGCCGTGCAGAACATTGTCAACGACCAGCGCGAGATCATGCACCGCGACCGCAAGCCCCATCCGTCAATTTTCGTCCAGAACTCCAAGGCCGGAATCAGATTCACCTCGGCCAACACCAACATCTGGATTGAAAACAGCTGCATAGGCGCCGGATGGCAGCTCACCTCTGACCACATCCTCACAGGCATACCTGAAAACGACTGGCAGCTGGCTCTCGCCCCAGGCCAGTGCATAGACATTGTCCCCGTGGGCGATGACGGATTCGCCGTGCGCGTCTACGGCATCGACGACAAATTTGCCGGCGAAGAGCAGACCCGCCCGCGCTTCCCCATCGTCAGCGACATCGCCGAAACGGGCCGCGTCATCAAAGCCATGCTCGCCGGAGATGCCGACCTCTCGGCCTATGAGCTGATCAGCGCCGAGCGTATCTCCGACATAGCCCGCCTGGACCGCCTCGTTGACCAGCGCCGCAGATTCCGCCGTGCCAACCGCGAGGCCCTTGCCGCCAACCACCGCCACAGCGTCTTCTATCAGAGCGACCTGCGCGAAGCCGCAACGGCCTTTGCCAATGACTCCCTGAAGATGCCCGCTCCGCTCGCCGATGACGAACCGCTGATCACCCGCATCAGCGATTCGATGTTCCGCGCGGAGGTCAGCAGACTCACCGGAGCCGACCCGCAGGCCCATGAAGAGCGTGCCTTCTCGCTCCTGCGCGAAGGCCTCACCCGCACCGTGCTCGAACACAAGGAACTCCCCCGGCGCGACGTCTGCTCCGACCAGATTGTCTGGAGCCGCTCCCCGGTGCGCATCGACATAGCCGGAGGCTGGACCGACACCCCGCCGTTCTGTCTGATGGAAGGTGGCAATGTGATCAACTTCGCCATCGAGCTCAACGGCCAGCAGCCGCTCCAGGCCTACGTGCGGCCCTGCCCGGAGCCCCACATTATCTGCCGCAGCATCGACCTCGGCGCCGAAGAAATCATCGAATCCTTTGACGGAATCCTTGATTTCCACCGCGTAGGCAGTCCATTCTCAATCCCCAAGGCCGCACTGGCGCTTGCAGGTTTCCATCCCCGTTTCTGCAGTGTCAGCTACCCCTCACTCCGCGACCAGCTTCTCGACTTCGGCTCAGGACTGGAAATCACCCTCTTCTCAGCCATCCCCGCAGGCAGCGGTCTGGGCACAAGCAGCATCCTCGCAGCCACAGTGCTCGGCGCCCTCAGCGACTTCTGCGCCCTGGCCTGGGACAAAAACGAGATCTGCAAGCGCACTCTCGTGCTCGAACAGCTCCTGACCACCGGCGGAGGCTGGCAGGACCAGTACGGCGGAGTGCTCGGCGGAGTCAAACTTCTGCAGAGCACCAAGGGCTTCGACCAGAACCCGGCTGTCAACTGGCTCCCCGACACCGTGTTCACCGATCCCGGCTATTCGGCCTGCCACCTGCTCTACTACACAGGTATCACCCGCACCGCCAAAGACATTCTCGCCGAAATTGTCCGCAACATGTTCCTCAACGAAGGGAAACAGCTGCGCCTGCTGCGCCACATGAAAGCCCACACGCTTGAAATGTTCGACGCCATCCAGCGTTGCAACTTCAAACGCATGGGGCGCCTGATCCGCGACACCTGGGCCCAGAACATGGCTCTTGACAGCGGCACCAACCCGCCGGCAGTCGAGGCCATCACCCGCCGCATCGACGATCTCTGTCTCGGCTACAAGCTCCCCGGAGCCGGTGGCGGAGGCTATCTCTACATGGTGGCAAAAGATCCGGAAGCCGCCGCACGCATCCGTCAGACACTGAATGCCGACCCGCTCCGTCCCAACGCCCGCTTCGTCGACATGTCGCTCTCGCGCTCCGGTCTGACCGTGACCCGCAGCTGACAACCGCTATTAGTCCCCCACGATATTCCGCCTCGGCAAGGCTGGTTAGCAGACAGATCTGTCAACCAGCCTCGCCGAGGCGAATCATTTCGAGGCTGTTTAAGAAACTGTTTAAAACCCTCCTGAATAGACGCTCCGGCATCTGACCGCCGGCCAAATTTCAGTGTGGCCTCAACGGCCTCATTTTTAGCGTTTTTAACAATAACCATTAGGTTTTGGAGCCTATTTTGTTGGGCATAGGCGAAAAATTATTTAAATTTGCACTTATTTCCCGCCACTGCGGTCGGAAAACAAGCTACATTTACACCTTAATATATATAAGCAAATAAAATCAAAATCATCAATATATGAATGTCCTTGAACTCAGTGAACAAGAGATCGTACGTCGAGGCAGTCTTGACGAAATGCGTCGCCGTGGCATAGACCCCTTCCCCGCAGCCGAATTTCCGGTCAGCGGCTACTCCGACGAAATTAAAGAAACTTTTGCAGACGAAGCCCCCCGCCGCGATGTGGCCATAGCAGGCCGAATCATGGGCCGCCGCATCATGGGCAAAGCCTCTTTTCTTGAACTTCAGGACTCCAAAGGCCGCATCCAGGTCTATGTGAACCGCGACGAAATCTGTCCGGGCGAAGACAAAGACCTCTACAATGTGGTGTTCAAGAAACTCCTTGACATCGGTGACTTTGTAGGCATCAAAGGCTACGTGTTCCGCACTCAGACCGGCGAGATCTCGGTCCACGCCCAGGAACTGATTGTGCTCGGCAAGTCACTGCGCCCGCTGCCTATCGTGAAGGTGAAAGACGGCGTGACCTACGACGCTTTTGATGATCCCGAACTCCGCTACCGCCGCCGCTACGTGGACCTCATTGTCAACGACGGCGTGAAAGATATCTTCGTAAAGCGCACCAAAGTGCTCAACTCAATGCGCAAGTTCTTCAATGACCACGGCTACATGGAGGTAGAGACCCCGATTCTCCAGTCGATAGCCGGCGGAGCAAGCGCCCGTCCCTTCATCACCCACCATAACTCCCTCAACATGGAGCTCTACATGCGTATCGCCACCGAGCTTTATCTCAAGCGCCTCATTGTAGGTGGTTTTGACGGAGTTTATGAAATCGGCAAGAACTTCCGCAACGAGGGCATGGACCGCACCCACAACCCGGAATTCACCTGCATGGAGATCTACGTGGCCTACAAGGACTACAACTGGATGATGGAATTCACCGAAAAACTCGTTGAGACCATCTGTCTCGAAGTCAACGGCACCACAGAGATCAAGGTTGGCGACAACATGATCAGCTTCAAGGCCCCCTTCCGCCGCGTCACCATGACCGATGCCATCAAGGAGCACACTGGAATAGACATCACCGGCATGACCGAAGAGCAGCTCCGAGAAGCTGCCACCTCTCTCGGCATCGAAGTAGACGAGACTATGGGCAAAGGCAAACTCATCGACGAAATCTTCGGCGAGAAGTGTGAAGGCAGCTACATACAGCCCACCTTCATCATCGACTACCCCATCGAGATGTCGCCTCTGACCAAGAAACACCGCGAGAACCCCGAACTTACCGAACGCTTCGAACTGATGGTCAACGGCAAGGAACTCGCCAACGCCTATTCGGAACTTAACGACCCGATCGACCAGTATGAACGTTTCGTTGAGCAGATGAAGCTTGCCGACAAGGGCGATGACGAAGCAATGATCATCGACCAGGACTTTGTGCGCTCTCTCGAATACGGCATGCCCCCCACATCAGGCATGGGCATGGGCATCGACCGCCTCGTCATGCTGATGACCGGACAGAGCACCATCCAGGAAGTGCTCTTCTTCCCGCAGATGCGCCCCGAAAAGGTGCAGCGCCGCGACAAGGAGGAAGCCTTCACCGCCCTCGGCGTTCCCGCCGAATGGGTAGCACCCCTCTACAAAGCCGGAGTCTACACCGTTGAACTCCTCTCGGCCCAGAGCGCCGGAAAACTCCACCAGGAACTCTGCGGCATCAACAAGAAATTCAAACTCGGTTTCAAAGCTCCCCTCGTCGACGAAATCGAAAAGTGGATAGCAGCCGCCACACTCGCGGCAGGCGAATAACAGACTCCACACATATTCGACTCTGACAAATAAATCATTTCGCGCATACTCATGGCATTCAACAAAATAGCAGTGATGGGCGGCGGGAGCTGGGCTACAGCGCTCGCCAAGCTCCTCCTGCGCAACTGTGACTCCATACTCTGGTATATGCGGCGCGATGACCGTATCGACGACTTCAAAAAGCTCGGCCATAATCCCGCTTACCTTACCGACGTCCAGTTTGACGTCTCCCGGATTGAATTTTCAAGCGACATAAACTACGTATGCTCCCAGGCTGACACTCTGCTGATGGTCATGCCTTCGCCATACTTCAAAACCCATATCAACAAAATCACCACCGACATATCCGACAAACACATTGTCTCGGCTGTCAAGGGCATAGTGCCCGGCGACAACGAGATCATCTCGGATTTCGTCATCCACCATTTCGGGGTAAAGCCAGAACACGTGCTGGTGGTGGCCGGCCCTTGCCATGCAGAGGAAGTGGCCCTTGACCGGCCGAGTTTCCTGACCGTAGGCTGTCATGACGTGGCCAACGCTGAACTCTTCGGCAAGCTGCTCACCTCACCCAACACCCGCGCCATACCCTCAAGCGACGTGGAAGGCATCGAATATGCGGCCGTGCTGAAAAACGTCTACTCCATAGCCGCCGGGATTGTCCACGGCATGAAGGGAGGTGACAATTTACTCGCTATGCTCGTCAGCAACGCCATCCGCGAGATGGAACGCTTCATCGATGAAGTATGCCCCCGCCCGCGCTGCATCTGTGACTCGGTCTATCTCGGCGACCTGCTGGTGACGGCCTACTCACGCTTCTCCCGAAACCACAATTTCGGCTCCATAATAGGCAAAGGCTACTCCGTGTCGACCGCAAGGATGGAGATGGAGCAGACAGCCGAAGGCTATTACGGCACAAAGTGTATAAAGGAAATCAACAAACGCTACGGGGTTGAAATGCCGATCCTTGATGCCGTCTACGATGTGCTTTACCGCCACGCCAATGCCGAACGGTCAATCAGATCGCTCGGAAAATGGTTTATATAAATAAGCGGGTACTGCAATCAGCGCCCCACGCAACAGAGATCTTACCAAATTAAAAAATAAAATAACATGAAGACCTTACATGTTGACATCAAAGACGTCCTCGGCACAGTGAGCCAGGACGAGATCAATAAGCTCGATGCGAATGCCGCAAGCGCGCTCGACAAAGTTCTCAACGGAACAGGAGCCGGCAGCGACTTCCTCGGCTGGGTCAACCTCCCGACGGAAACCACCGACGCTCTCCTTGACGACATCGTGGCCACAGCCGAATCGCTCCGCCGCGACTGTGATACAGTGGTAGCCATCGGCATCGGCGGCTCTTATCTCGGAGCAAAAGCCGTGATCGAAGCTCTCAGCGACAGCTTTGCCGCATACCGTCCCGCAGAACAGGGCACCCCAAAAGTGCTCTTCGCAGGCCAGAACATCGGCGAAGACTATCTCTATGAACTTCAGGACTATCTCAAAGACAAACGCTTCGGCATCATCGTGATCTCAAAGAGCGGAACAACCACCGAACCGGCCATCGCCTTCCGCCTGCTCAAAGAACAGCTCGAACGCCAGCTCGGCCTTGAAGAAGCCCGCAAGCGCATCGTGGCCATCACCGACGCCCAGCGTGGTGCTCTCCGCCGCCTCGCTACTGAAGAAGGCTACAAGACTTTCGTCATCGCCGACAACGTTGGCGGCCGCTACTCGGTGCTCACCCCCGTGGGCCTGCTCCCCATCGCAGTGGCCGGTTTTGACATCCGCGCTCTCATCGACGGTGCGGCTGAAATGGAAAAGATGACCAACTCGGCTGACGCTTCGAACCCCGCATATCTCTATGCCGAAACCCGCAACGCCCTCTATCAGGCCGGCAAGAAGACCGAGATCCTCGTGAACTACAACCCCAAACTCCACTTCTTCGGCGAATGGTGGAAGCAGCTCTACGGCGAAAGCGAAGGCAAAGACAATCTGGGCATTTTCCCCGCCGCTGTCGACAATTCCACCGACCTCCACTCGATGGGCCAGTGGATTCAGGAAGGCGAACGCACCATATTTGAAACCGTGATCTCTGTAGGCGAAAGCAAGCACGAAAAACTCATCCCCTCTGACGAGGCTAACCTCGACGGTCTCAACTACATCGCCGGCAAGCACGTTGACGAAGTAAACAAGATGGCAGAACTCGGCACCCGTCTGGCTCACGTCGACGGCGGTGTTCCCAACATCCTTGTGACCATCCCCGCCCTCGAAGAGAAATATCTCGGCCAGCTCATCTACTTCTTTGAAAAAGCCTGCGGCATCAGCGGCTACATCCTCGGCATCAACCCCTTCAACCAGCCCGGCGTGGAAGCCTACAAGCGCAACATGTTCGCTCTCCTCGAAAAACCCGGCTATGAAAAAGAAACTGAAGCCATCAAAGCCCGCATCTGATAAAGTGGCATGACAGGTAGACTCCTGCATCAACAGGAGCCCACTTCAATCCATAAAAAAACTCGTCCGGCAGACACAAATGTCAGCCAGACGAGTTTTTTATCATTCAGACCGGAGCGGACTTCAATAGCCCTCCGGGCGCAGACGCTGTCGCTATTCATCTTCGGGCTCCTCCATGCGGCAGAGCAGGAAGGTCTTGCCATTGTAGACGAAATCGAGCAGATTCATGGTGTGGAGTCTGACCACTATATCCTCGGCCGTCGAGCGCGACACCTTTGCCGCAAGCATGAACTCTTCAAGCGTGACAGGCCCCTCGGCAAGCATACCTGCAAGCCGGCTTTCCGACTCGCTCAGCGAGATCAGCACCCCCTCGGTCTCGGAAGAAGCAGCCTCCCATGCCCGGACCATAAGCGGCGTAGCCGAGATGTTCTCGTCCTTGACCCTGTAATAGGCATGGGCCGATCCGTCAGCCTCTATCACAAGCACCGGCCGGCGCTGCGCGCGGTCAATCTCAATGCGCAGCACCGTCTTCTCTTCCTCGGCCTTGAAAGCCGTGACCCGGATTTCCTGCGGAGGACGGCAATACATCTCGGCAGCCTGCTCGATGACAAAGATATCTTCCTCGTTTCTGACACCTGCCACCACGCCGTTGTCTTTCACCCCAACGAGCAGACGGCCGCCGTCTCTGTTGGCAAAGGCCGATATGCTGCGGGCAATCTTACGGGCATCCGAGATGGCAAATTTGAAATCCTGGTGCTCATGCTCGCCCTCTTCTATCAGACGGGCTATGTAATATTTACCCTTGATCCCTTTCAGGTCTTTCATCACTGAGGGTAGACAAGGTTTTCAGGTTTCAGACAGCAGATCACCTCGTCGAGATAACGGCGGGCAGCCTTGCGGGCAGCCTCAAGATCCATGAACGACCAGTTGCCGCAGTCACGCGGAGTGGCTCCCGGCACCTCGCCTTCAAAGGAGCTTACAAACTCCATTGTCTCGCGTATCAGACCGGTGATTTCGGCCGAGTCGAGCCGGCCCTGCAGAATCAGATAGTTGCCGGTGCAGCAGCCCATAGGCCCCCAGTAGACCACCCGGTCTTTCCACTGCGGATGGTTGCGCAGAAAGGTGGCGGCAAGATGCTCCATTGCATGCAGCGCCTCAGGTGTCAGAGCCTCCTCGCGGTTTGGCTCGGTCATTCGTATGTCAAAAGTAGTGAGCACATCGCCTGAGGGGGTGACATCGCGGCGCGACACATAGACGCCCCGCTGCAGACGGTTGTGGTCAATCGTAAAGCTTGCTATTTTTTCCATAAGTAGTCTTAAGAGATTGTTTTCAGGATCATCGACTTACAATGAAGCAAGAATCTCGCTCACTGCTGCAAACGACTTCTGCGGAGCTTCAGTCCAGAAATCCTCATACTGGCTCGAATTGTCATGAGAGGTCCAGGGCGAGTCGCTGATCACGCGGAGACACATGAACGGCACCTGGCGCAGACAGCAGGCCTGGGCTATCGCGGCCGACTCCATGTCGACGGCCTTCACCATCGGGAAGTGCGAGCGGATCGAATCGATTTCCTCCTTGCGGCTTATGAACAGCTCTCCGGAGGCGATGATACCCTTCTTCGCTCCGCTTTTTTCCGCAACAGCCGGCACCTCGGCCGGGAAAAGACGGGGACAGCCGGGCACATGGCCCCACTCCTCGCCTATGCACCAGAAATCATGATGCGCGAGAGAGTCGGCCACCACTATATCCATCACCCGGATGTCATCTCCGGCGCCTGCCGCAACTCCGGTATTGATCACCAGATCAGGTGAGAAAGCATCGATCAGGCTCACGGCGCCGATAGCCGCGTTGACCTTGCCTATACCACACTGCATCACAGCAATGTCATTGCCGCCTATGCGTCCGCGGTGGAGAGTGACAGCACCACGGGTTTCTACAGTTGCATCAGAGAGAAGGGGTAATATCATGGCCAGCTCTTTGCTCATGGCCACTATAATGCCAATTTTCATAAGTTACTTATCGTTTCAGTTTCTGATTTTTCTTTTTTAAACGACCTCTTAGAAGGGAGAGTCAGAGCCGAAAGCTCCCAGAGGAGATAGAGAGGCAGGAAGACCACCATCAGGGTGAACGGATCGCCCGTCGGGGTTATGACAGCCGCCGCCACCAGAAGCGCCACCACGGCATGTCTGCGGTAGCGGTTGAAAAGTCCGCGGCTGACAATTCCGGCCTTGCCCAGTAGCCATGCCACCAGGGGCAGTTCGAACACAATGCCCATCACGAGAATCAGCATCATGAAATTGTCCATATAGGAATCGAGCGAGATCTGGTTGGGAATCAGTGCGCTCAACTGATAATCGGCAAGGAAGCGCAGAGTCAGTGGAAACACAAGGAAGTAGCCGGTGGCAACGCCTAAGAAAAACATCAGGTTTCCGGCTAAAAACGCGCCTCGCGCCCCACGCTTCTCCTCTTCGTAAAGCCCAGGTGCTATGAAGCCCCAGAGCAGCCACACACATATCGGGCAAGCAAGCACTACAGCCAGCCAGAAGGAGGTTGACATGTGGATGAAAAACTGCGAGGCCAGACGGATGTTGATCAAGTGCACTTCGAAATCGCCGCCACTGCCTCCCGGCATCAGTGAAGTCGCAGAAATGCTGTCAAGCCACCGGTAGAGAATGAAGTCGCCCCGACACGGAGCCAGAATCACAGAATCGAAAATGTGGGGCATGGCCGCAAACAGCCCGACCGTAAGCACAACGATGACGGCCGCCATGCGGAGCAGCACTCCGCGCAGGGCCTCGGCGTGATCCCAGAATCCCATTTCGCCGCTCACTTTTCAGCAGCGCTTTTGTCGGAATTTTCGGTCGTATTATCTTTGATTTCGCTGACGGCATCATTCATGCCCTGTTTGAACTGGCTGATGCCCTTGCCCATGCTGCGGGCAAGTTCGGGTATGCGCTTGGCGCCGAAAAGCAGAAGCACCACCACGAGAATCACAATGATCTCTCCGGTGCCGAGATTGAAAATGCAGGGTGTCATTCTGATATTTGGGTTTTCTGCAAAGTTAGTGATTTTTTTGCTGCAAATCTGTTTAAAACCCGTCACCGCAGACTCCGCTGATGTTAAAAATGGTTTTTGAACCTTAACTAATCAATAGAAAAGCGTAACTTTGCACTCCCAAACCAATCATATTCAAACGAATTCAAATTCACGACAATTCAATGAAAGCTTACGTATTCCCCGGTCAGGGCGCCCAGTTCGTAGGAATGGGCAAAGACCTCTATGAAAGCAATGAAGTAGCCAAGGAAATGTTCGAGAAGGCAAACGAGATTCTCGGCTTCCGCATCACCGACCTGATGTTTGCAGGCACTGACGAAGACCTCCGTCAGACCAAAGTAACCCAGCCCGCCGTATTCCTCCACTCTGTGATCCTCGCCAAGACACTCGGCGAAGACTTCCAGCCCTCTATGGTAGCCGGTCACTCTTTAGGTGAATTCTCGGCACTCGTAGCCGCCGGCGCCCTCAGCTTCGAAGACGGTCTCCGTCTGGTAGCCGCTCGTGCCCGCGCCATGCAGAAAGCCTGTGAGCTGAAGCCCTCCACAATGGCTGCCGTGATAGCCCTCCCCGACGAAAAAGTAGAGGAAATCTGCGCCTCGATTCCCGGAGTGGTTGTCTGTGCCAACTACAACTGTCCCGGTCAGCTCGTGATCTCAGGCGAAGAAGAAGCCATCGACGCCGCCTGCGAGAAACTCAAGGAAGCAGGTGCAAAGCGCGCCATGCGCCTCAAGGTTGGCGGTGCCTTCCACTCACCCTGCATGGAGCCCGCCCGCGCCGAACTCGCCGAAGCCATCGCTGCGACTGAATTCCACAACCCCGCAGTACCCGTCTACCAGAATGTCGATGCCAAGCCCCACACCGATGCCGCTGAGATCAAGGCCAACCTCGTGGCACAGCTGACCGCTCCAGTGCGCTGGACCCAAAGCGTACAGAACATGATCGCCGACGGCGCCGACGAATTCATCGAAGTCGGACCCGGCAAGGTGCTCCAGGGCCTCGTTGCCAAGATCAACCGCGAAGTAGCCACCTCTGGCCGTCAGTAAGCCACCACAATCGGGCCTCACTCCGGAGCCTGAGATGAACCTCATCGGGGCTCAGTGTGTTTTTCAGTAAACACACAATCATAGAAATCTCAGATTATGATCACGCTTCGACAATCGGCGGCCGCCACGCAGACGGCGCTCAAGGCCAGACCGAAAAAGGAATGTTCACTCAGCTTCAAGCCCTTGCGCATAGCAGACATCGACACTCTGCGACCGCTGCTCGCGCAGACATGCTGCCGCACATGCGACTTCACCGTAGGCGGCACATTCATGTGGCTCGAATACTTCGACTACTCATACTGTATATTCAATGACACTCTTTTCATCAAAGGTGTCACTGAAGACGATGTCAGCCGGCCGGCTTTCTCAATCCCCGTAGGCAAAATGGGGCTTGAGGAGTCGGTCGCTCTTTTGCGTGAATACTGCGCCGCCACAGGCTGCCGCCTCATCTTTTCGGCCGTCCCGGAAGCCTTCGTGGCCCCGCTCAAAGCCCTCGGAGCAAGCAGCGTCCAGCAGCTTGCCGACTGGAGCGACTACCTCTACGAGGCCTCGGCCCTCGCAACCCTTTCAGGCAAGAAATTAGGCAAGAAACGCAACCACGTCAACCGTTTCGAAGCCGAAAATCCCGGCTACACCTTCGAACCGCTGACCCCGGAGCTGATTCCCGCTGTCAAAGAGTTTTTCCTTGCACGCCATCTTCCGCTGTCAAAACCGGCGCTTGCCGACATTGAGCGCGAGCAGGTGATACAGGTGCTCTCCACCCCAGGCCTCTTCGGCTTCGAGGGCGCAGTACTCTCCACTCCGGCCAACGGCATAGTGGCATTCACCCTCGGCGAAGTCAAGGGCGACACCCTCTTTGTCCACATCGAAAAAATGGACCATGAAGTCAACGGAGCCGGCGAGACCGTCAACAAACTCTTCGCCGAAATGATGACCGGACGCCATCCAGGCCTTATCTACATCAACCGTGAGGAAGACGTGGGTGATCCCGGTCTGCGCCACGCCAAAGAATCATACCACCCCGCAGAACTTCTGGCCAAATACAACGTGATATTCTGATCATTCAGGCTTGGTAACTCTGAAATTCGCCCAAATAGCGTCTCTCTAACAGACTGCGTAATTTTGAAGAGTTACTTATTATGCTTAACTTTGCTCCGCAACTGTTAAGAAGCCTCATAATGATCAACTATTATCACCATTCCGAACCATTCAGCCTTGAACTCGGCGGGCAGCTCGATGCCCTACGCATAGCATATCACACTTATGGCACACTCAACGCCGACAAAAGCAACGTCATCTGGGTGTGCCATGCTCTTACCGGCAACAGCGATGTGCAGGACTGGTGGCCACACACCGTGGAGGAAGGCAAATTCCTCGATCCGGCCGACAATTTCATAATCTGCGCCAACATTCTCGGATCGCCTTACGGCACCACTGCCCCGCTCCACACCAATCCCGCCACAGGCTCACCCTACTACAAAGATTTCCCACCCTACACCATCCGCGACATCGTCAACGCCCACCGCGTCCTTGCCGAAGCGCTCGGCATTGGCCGGATAAAGGTACTTGTAGGCTGCTCTGTGGGCGGTTTTCAGGCCATCGAATGGGCCGTGATGGAACCCGAACGCTTCGAACGGCTCGTTCTGATGGCCACTGACGCCATAGCCACACCCTGGACCATAGCCATCGACGAGACCATGCGCATGAGCATCGAGGCCGACCCGACCTTCGGCGACCCTGACCCTCAGGCCGGACGCAAAGGCCTTGCCGCCGCCCGCGCCATCGGCCTGCTGAGCTATCGCGGATATTATGGCTACAATCTCACCCAGAAAGATGTCGAGGAGCTGCCCGAAATACACCGCGCATCGAGCTACCAGCAGTATCAGGGCGAGAAACTCTGCCGCCGCTTCGATGCCTATTCCTACTATGCCATTCTGAAAGCCTTTGACACCCACGACGTGGGCCGCGGCCGCGGAGGCCTCGACGCCGCTCTCAAGCGCATCAAGGCCCGTACCCTTGTGGTAGGCCTCGAAACAGACATCGTGTTCCCGCCCCGCGAGATGCAGGAACTCTGCTCCAAGATTCCCGGAGCCGTCTACGGCGAGATCCACTCCCCCTTCGGCCACGACGGTTTCCTCGTGGAATACAATCAGCTCAACAATCTCCTGCTCCCATTCATCAAAAACTAAGAGGTTTTTTCTCAATAACTGTTAAAGCGCAAAACCGGCCGGCGGCCGCACCGTTTTTTCACATAATCTCATGACCCGGACCACCAAAGGATATATTCTTGGTGCGGTTGCTGCTGTGAGCTACGGCACCAACCCGCTCTTCGCCGTCCCCCTCTATGAACTTGGGATGGGCGTCTCCTCCGTACTCTTCTACCGCTATCTGTTTGCCACAATCATACTCGGCACCATCATGCTCATCCGCGGCGACAGCTTCCGGCTTGCCCGCCGCGACCTGCCGCTGATGGTGCTCCTCGGCATCTTCTTCGCCATGTCGTCCGTACTGCTGTTCGAGGCCTACAGATACATGGACGTAGGCCTTGCCTCCACGCTGCTCTTTGTCGAGCCCGTTTTCATAGCGCTGATACTCTGGATCTTCTTCCACGAACGCATCTCGCTGTGGACCCTCATCTCTATAGCCATCTGCCTCACCGGAGTAGTCTTTCTGTGCAATCCGGGCGAAGGCGCACATGTGACAGCCACCGGCGTCACCCTTGTCATACTCTCGTCACTGGCCTATGCGCTCTACATGGTGATGATCAACAAGAGCCGCATACGCCATCTCGCAGGCTCCACACTCACTTTCTACTCGCTGCTCTTCGGCATGATTGTCTTCGCCGTGCGCACCGACGGCTTCACCGAAGTGCAGCCTGTGCCCTCCGGACTGCTCCCCTGGGCCTGCGTGGCGGGCATCTCGATTGTCCCCACCATAGTCTCGCTGCTGACAGTAGCCATCTCAATCCAGTGCATCGGCTCGGTTCCAGTCTCCATTCTCGGCGCCCTCGAACCTATCACCGGAGTAATGTTCGGAGTGGCACTCTTCGGCGAAATCCTGACTGTAAGAGCCTCGATTGGAATCGTGCTCATCATCCTCGCCGTCATCGTCCTCATTCTCTCCGGCCGCCGGCAACACTCCAAGTAACAAAACCCTACACATATAAACCTGCTTCCAAACAACCAACTGATTATTATGGAACCTATGCTAAATGTTGAATCATACATCCTTCTACTGCTTGCGCTCATTGTATGCGGCAAATGGATTGCTTTTATTCTCATGTGTCCGCTCCTTGTCGCATTCCGCATCCGGAAGGAAAAATCGTGGAAAAGTTCCGAAAACCAGCACAATCGCACCGCAGACAAACCCGATGAAGCGGAAACATGCGCAACCGACCGCACTCCTACACGGAAATCATTTCTGCATAAGGTTCTGCAGACCCCTCAATACTATTTCTTCGGCTACAGGCGATATATTGATTTCCAGGTAGGATTAATACCGTCACACACAATCCGCAATTTTATATACCGAAAAATCTTTGGCGTGAAATTAGGCAAGATGGCGACCATATATTGGGGGGCAGAAATCCGTGATCACCACAAACTGAAAATCGGACGCGGAACCATTATCGGCGACCATGTGATTCTCGATGCACGAAACGGGATCGAGATCGGCGATAATGTGAATTTTTCATCCAATGTGCATATCTGGACCGAACAGCATGATCATCGCGATCCGGACTTCGCCTGTAACAGCAGTGCCGCTTTCAAGGTGACAATCGGCAACCGAGCCTGGATAGGCCCCGGAACTACGATACTTCATTCGGTAAATATCGGCGAGGGAGCCGTTATCGCAGCAGGTGCAGTGGTGACTAAAGATGTAGAACCATTTGCAATCATGGCCGGCATTCCGGCAAGAAAAATCGGCGAACGCAACCACAATCTCAGATATGAGTTCAACGGCTATCCTGCTCCATTTTATTAGAGGTCGTTCTCCAAAATCCATCACCTGAAACCGGAAACACCCAATAACAAACGGAGGCCGCGCCTGAGTTGAATTCAGACGCGGCCTCGGTATTATAGATATAGATGCTATGGGCTGATGTAGTAGTTACTTCTTGGGGAATGTGTTCTGCCAACCTTCATTCTGTGTCACACCGAATCCGGCATTGATCTCATCAGCAGGGATGGGATAAACACAGTCAGAGATCTTGAAACCGGTGATTGCCCAGTCGATTTCAGGATAAGAAACATTGTCCTGAGCAAGATTTGCACTTACATCCCAGCGGCGGAGGTCATAGAGACGGTGACCTTCCTGGAAGAGCTCGCGGGCACGTTCTTCCTGAATGAAGCTCATGAGACCGTCCTTATCAGAAGGCAGATCGGCAACCGAAGTGATGGCCGGGTTACGCTTTGCAACCACAAGGAGTGCGTTCTGTGCATTGGTGATGTCAGCCGACGAAGAGCGCAGATAGCCTTCAGCCTGGTTGAGATACATCTCAGGAGCATTGATCAGATAGTTTGTGCCGTAAGCCGAGTTTCCACCGAGACCATAGGCTCCGAACTTGCCGCTTCCGAATTCTTCGACACCCTTGTCATTAGTATTCCAGCTCCACACTGCGCGACGCACGTCACCGTCTGTCATGATTGACTTCAGATAGGGAGTGGGGCCATAGCTGTAGTTCGACCAAAGTGTACCGCAGGAGTTTGCGCTCCAGTTATCGGAAGTATTGATGGCAAGATAGAAGAAGCTTTCAGTGTTGCTGCCTTCACCGTTGTAGAGAGCCTTGTAGGCGGCGGGAGTATAGGCAAGCGCCGGATCTCCGGCTGCGGCAAGAGCCTTCTTGGCTGCGTCAATCGATTCATCGAACTTCTCCATGTAGAGATAAGCGCGAGAGAGAAGACCCCATGCTGCCGCCGGCGACATATAGACACGGTTTTCTTTTGTCTGGCCTGCAAGTTCAAAATAGCTGATCGAAGACTTCAGGTCATTGACAATCGAAGTATAGGCATCGCCTACAGTGCTACGGCTGACCATCGTACCGGCAGCCACAGGCTCGTTGATCACAACGATACCGGGCTGTGCCGAGAAATCCTGACCGTCAACCATCACCTGATGGGCGAACACATTGACAAGCACAAGATTCGCATAGGCGCGGAGCGCATAAGCTTCAGCAAGATACATGTCGAGATCAGCGATTTCATCTTCGTGGACATTCTCTTTCATGGCTTCACCGGCCTTGATGATTCGGGCGCTGTTGTCAACCACCTTGTAACCATACTCCCAGATGTATGAGAGATAAGTGTCAGTCACTGACGGAGTGAACTGGTTGATTGCATTGAAGTGGCTCGACGAACGGTTCCAGTATGCCAGGTCAGATGCGATGTCGCCGAATGAAGTGGCATAGTTACCGGCGAAATAGTAACGGTAAAAACTGTAATATGTACCGTTGAGAGCATGGCCTATATTGTTGACGCTGTTAAGGCCGGTTTCTATGTCGATGCCATCATAGATCTTTGAATCCAGGAAGTCATCGCCACAGCTGACCATGCTTCCGCCCAGAAGCAGCATAGCAAGAGCCTTGATATGTAGTTTTTTCATATTTTCCTTTAGTTTGTGAATTATGATTCTTGAAAGATAGAAGATAATTTTAGAATGTCAGCTGGATGCCGCCGGTGAAGGTAAACGCTGCGGGATACTGCCATGCGATCTCACCGTTGGCATAGGTTTCAGGGTTGTAGCCGATGAAATCAGATGCAGTCCAGGTGTGCACATTGTCGAAACTGGTGTAGATACGGCACTTAGAGATAAGAGCCTTGCGGGTGATTGAGGCAGGGATAGTGTAGCCGAATGTGATGTTGCTAAGACGGAGATAGTTTCCGCTCATGATCCAGCGTGACGAATAGTTGTCGGTAGAAATCTGGTTGGGGTCGCTGATGATGTACTGCGGATACTTGGCATCAGGATTCTCAGGAGTCCATGAATTTTTGATCATTTCCTTCAGCGGTGTGCGGTAGGTGCTCATGTTCCAGCCGGTGAAGTCATGGCCGGTGTCGATCACCTTGCTGCCGAGGCGGTAGTTGAACTGCATGGAGAGGTCAAATCCATAACCGCGGGCATTGAGACCGAATGCACCGAACACCTTGGGAGCTGCCGAACCTACATAACGTTTTTCAGCTGCATTGTAGTCATCGGTAAGCACATTGCTGAGATCGTTGCCGTTCTCGTCTTTTGTGCCTTTGGCATAACGGTAATAAAGAGCCTTACCGGTCTCGCGGTCTACACCTGCATACTCCTGAGTATAGAATTGGGTGAATGGACGGCCTTCTTCAAGAATCTGCCAGGTGTATTCCACAGATCCGTCGGCAAGCTTGAGGATCTTGTTGTCATTCCAGGTGAGGTTGGCGAAGAGGCTGACAGTCAGATCACGGCTTGTGTAGGCCACACCGTTGACACCGAATTCAACACCACGGTTGCGCATCTTGCCGATGTTCTTATAATATGAATTCATACCGGTGGTCATTGACAGAGGCACCTTGTAGAGAGCATCGGAAGTCTCATCGTTGTAGTAGTCAAAAGTGAAGTTCACGCGGTTGAAGAGCGAAAGATCAAAGCCAACGTCAAACTTGCGGGAAGTTTCCCATGTAAGATCCGGATTTGAGATCTGAGCGGGAATCATACCGGGAACCTGATTGTAGTTAGCTCCGGCTGAATAGTATCCGCGGGCAGCATAGAGGTTAGGCAGAGACTGGTTGCCGACAGTACCGTAAGAGATACGGAGCGCGGCATTGCTGAGCCAGGAGAGATCTTTTGCGAATGATTCCTGCGAGAGACGCCACTTGCCGCCGACTGACCAGAAGTTACCCCAGCGGTTGTCAGCGCCGAACACCGATGAACCGTCGCGGCGGAAAGAAGCCGACAGGTAGTAGCGGTCGTCATATGAATAGTGGGCATCCATGAAGTATGATGCAAGACGCGATTCGCTGCGGTAATATGCGCTACCGTTGTCTGTGGCTGCGGTTGTCAGATCGCGCATGCCTGAGTCAGCGAATGGGAAGTCAGTGCGTGAATAGAAATCTTCGTGGTAGTCGTAGCGCTGGCATTCCTGACCGAGAAGGAGGTTGATGTCATGCTTGTCGAAAGTCTTGGTCCAGCCGAAAGTGTTGGTCCAGGTAATAGTGCTGATACGCTGCTTATACTGCTGGCCGAGACCGTTATATTTCATACCCTGCGGGTTGTAGACGGCACTCCAGTAGTCATAGTCGGTCTGGTCAACGAGGTTGACACCAAGATTTGTCTTGGCCCAGATGCCGAATGGCAGGTCGATGCGAAGCCAGGGATTGGCATTGATGGTCTGGTTTGTCACCTCATAGAGGTTACCGAGTTTTTCGTCATTGACAGCCACAGGGTTGTAGCCTGAAACGCCGTAATATGAACCGTCTTCATTGTAGATGGGATCAGTCGGGAGCCATGAAGAGACCGCTCCGGTCAGAGGGTTCGACATTGCGCCAGTTGTCGACTGGCTGAAGTTGTTGTTTTTGCTCCATGAAAGAGAAGCATTGACACCTGCAGAGAAATATTTATACTTGGTATCGATGTTCACACGGCCTGAATAGCGGGTGTTGCCTGAGTTGATCACAATACCTTCTGAATCTACATAGCCGATAGAGGCATAGTAGTTTGTATTGCCGCTTGTGCCGTTGAAGCTGATGTTGTATTCCTGAAAATAACCGGTGCGGGTCACAGCGTCGATCCAGTCTGTGTCAGTCTTGCCGTCCCAACCGAGAACGCCGACAAGCTTGTCATACCATTCGTCATACGTACCGCCTCTCAAAGCCATGTAGCCCTTGGTGAACCAGTCAATAGTTTCTGCGGCATTGGCATAATCCATGTTATGGTTGCCCATCTTGGTCAGACCCTGCTTGATGTCGATGTTGAGGTTGAACTTGCCCTCGCCACCCTTCTTGGTAGTGATGACGATCACACCGTTGGCTGCGCGTGAACCGTAGATAGCGGTTGCTGCAGCGTCCTTGAGCACAGTCACACTCTCGATATCGTTGGGATTGTAGGCAGCCATCGGGTCAAAGAAGTTGTTTGACCCGCTGCTGATACCATCGGCATCAGAATTGACAGGCACACCGTCGATCACATACAGAGGCTGCGAGCTTGAAGAAAGCGAACCGCGGCCACGGACGTAGACCGAACCGAATGTACCGGGCGAAGAAGTAGAGTTGTTGTACTGGAAACCGGTAACCGAGCCTTCGAGAGCCTTCACGAAGTTCACATCAGACTTCTTGTCGATGACCTCACCGTCGAGCACAGAGGCGGCACCTGTAAAGGCAGCCTTGCGCTGAACACCGTAACCGGTAACGACCACTTCGTCAAGAGTGTTGGCATTCTCCATCGAGATCATCATCTGACCGGGAGTGATAGCCACCTCGACAGTCTTCATGCTGATGTAAGAAACCTGAATTTTGGTCACTGATTCGGGAAGGCTCAGAGTGAACTTTCCGTCGATGTCAGTAGCGGTACCGATCTTGGTACCCACACCCATGACAGTGGCTCCGATCAACGGCTCACCGTCAGCGGCGCTGATCACGGTGCCGGAAACTGTGCGGTTCTGAGCCGCAAGCGTTCCGACAGCCACGACGAGGGCCGTCAGTAGTAGAAACAGCTTTTTCATACCTAATAGTTAAGTAATACGAAATTAGTTAAAGTATAAAATGATGATAATTTTAAACAGCGGTGCGGAAAAGTCCCTTTTCTGCGGGGTGCTTCCCGGTTGGGGGTGTTAAGAGAGAGCTTTGTCGGGAAGCGGGGAACTTCTAATGATGTCGTAATGTCATTATTGGAAACTTGAAATAAAATGGAATTTTAGGTTGGGGGCGAGGGTGGCTACGCGCCAGTCTCCTGTATGAGATACAACTGTGCGAATTAAAAAATTTTTACACAGATGTTTCAATTCGGTCACAAAAGTAATATTTTTTAGCGTAGCATAGGGTTTGTTTAATGTGAAAGTTTGTTAATTATAAAGTTTACAGCATTAAATCTGTTATCAATCCCATCAAAAAGATGAAAAAGTGAAAGGTTTTGCATGTCGATTTTTTGAATTTAATCTTATTGTTGGCCATGTCGGATCTGATGGCTGTGTCATCGAGTCTTTCAACGCTGCTGGGGACGGTGGCTGTGCTGCCGTGGCGGATGGTGCGCCATAACCCACAGATCGGGTTTGCTGCTCTTGCGAAAAAGTGTTACATTTGCAATTTGAATGTAACACTATTACAATTTCTAAAGTATGCGATCAGAACAAGAACTTGACGGCGTGTCGCTGCTCGGCAACACCGGAGTCAAATACCCGACACAATATGCGCCTGAAGTGCTGGAGACATTTGTCAACAAGCACCCCGACAACGAATATCTCGTGACCTTCACCTGCCCGGAGTTCACCTCGCTCTGCCCCAAGACAGGCCAGCCGGACTTTGCGAAGATAATCATCTCCTACATCCCGCGCGAGAAGATGGTCGAAAGCAAGAGTCTGAAACTCTACCTCTTCAGCTTCCGCAACCACGGAGATTTCCATGAAGACTGCGTCAACATCATCATGAAAGACCTCATAGCCCTCATGGACCCGCGCTACATCGAAGTCAAAGGCATCTTCACCCCGCGTGGCGGAATAGCCATACTCCCCTTCGCCAACCACGGCGACAGCGAGCATCAGGAAATGGCCCGCCGCCGTATGCTCGACTCATTTCCCTCGGATTTCTGAGACAGATTTCACCGACTGACATCATTATAATATTATAAATATGGCAAAAGATACACTCCTGGTGCTCTCAGGCGGCATGGACTCCACTACCATGCTCTGGGACTACGCCGACACTATAGCAGCAGCCGTCACCTTCCAGTACGGCTCAAACCACAATCGCCGCGAAGCCGAATGTGCGCGCTGGAACTGCGAGCGGCTCGGCATCCGCTGGATCGAGATTGATCTTGAATTCATGGGCCGTTACTTCAAGAGTTCGCTTCTCTCCGGAGCCGACGAGATTCCAGAGGGCCACTATGCCGATGACAACATGCGTTCCACCGTGGTGCCTTTCCGCAACGGCATCATGCTCGCCGTGGCAGCAGGGCTTGCCGAAAGCATGGAGCTCAAAAAAGTCATGATAGCCAACCATTCCGGTGACCATGCCATCTATCCCGACTGCCGTCCGGAATTTGTCCGTTCGATGGGTGCCGCGATTTCCGACGGCACATATGAACACCTTGAACTCCTTGCGCCTTATACTGATATGACAAAAGGAGAAATCGCTTTACGAGGCAAAAACTTAGGCGTCGACTATTCGCACACATATTCCTGCTACAAAGGCGGCGAACACCACTGCGGCAAGTGCGGCACCTGTGTGGAACGTCGCGAAGCTCTCGAATTCGCCGGCATTGTCCTTGATAATGACTGATTTTCTAACCGCAGCAACCCGCACCCGCACCTCACGATGGACCAGCACGTCAGCCGGCGCAAACCCAGACGCCGTTTCAGCCTTGTCAAGACCCTCAGACTCCTGCTTCCTCTGATGCTGTTCATCAGTCTGTGTGTGGTGATGTGCACCCCGACACATCACGGCGAGAGCGACGGCTCGGTAGTGGTGCCCGAAGTGAAAGTGTCGCGCTTCACGTCGGTCTACGACCTTGAGGTAGACACCGTAAGCCCCTATACAGGCCATCTGCCGGAGATGCCCGATCCAAACGGGCGGCTCAAAGTAAACTATTTCGGCAGTCTCAAACAGAATTTCAACGACAGCAACTACATCCATTGGGCCGAGGCCGAGCAATATGGCCTGGAGCCTCTGACCGACACCCGCTCACACTGGCAGCTGCGCTCGCCGATAGTCAAGGTCACAACCTGCACTGACTACTATGTCGACACCCTGATATTCTCGCGTCCCTACTTTGTGCCGGCAGCCGCCGGACGCCTCCGTGAAATCGGGCGCCGCTTCCGTGACAGCCTTGAGGCAAGGGGCGGAGGCGATTACCGCATAAAGGTGACAAGCATCCTGCGCACCCCACGCACCGTCAAGCGCCTGCGCCGCCGCAACCGCAATGCAATCGACTCGTCGGTCCACCAGTTAGGCACGACATTCGACATATCCTACGCCTCGTTCATAGCCAACTCTGCCGGCGAAGCCCGCAGCACCGACGATCTCAAAGGTGTGCTCTCTGAAGTGCTGCGCTCAATGCGTGACGAAGGCAAGATCTGGGTGAAATATGAAGTAGGGCAGCCATGCTTCCACATCACAGCCCGCAAACCTGAGGAATAAACCACTAAAAACTCATTCTCATGAGCGATCAGCAGCAGAAGCCCGCCCCCCCTGAGGGCAAAGAGGAAAAGACTAAAAAGTCCATTTGGAAAAAGGTGTTGCGTACTCTGCTCTTCACCATTCTCGGACTACTTGTGGTGGTAACCATTGTGATCACCATAGCCGTCTCATATCTCAAACCGGAACGGCTGACACCGCTCATCGAGAAATATGCCAACGAATATCTTGACGCCGATGTCAGCATCGGGCGCATGGAACTGTCATTCTGGAGCACCTTCCCGCGGCTCGAACTCGACGTGCGCAACCTTTCGGTCAGAAGCAAGACCTTCGACTCGCTTCCTGCCTCACAGGCCGACTCGCTTCCTGCCTATGCCGACTCGCTTCTGTCGCTGCGCCATTTCAACGCTGCAATAAACATTCCGAAACTTTCGGTAGGAGCGCTGGCGTTCTATGACATCATATTTGAAAACCCACGCATCAACATCGTACAGCTCACCCCGGATCTGTCTAACCTCGACATTTTTCCGGCATCCGAAGAGTCCGAAAAAGACTCCGGACCGCTGCTGGTCCCGGACATCTCATTCGGCACCTTCGAGATCCGCGACTCCATGCCGGTGCGCTATCTCTCCGTGCCTGACTCGATCGACGCGATGCTCTGCCTCACCACTGCCGGCCTCAGCGGCAGCCATGCGCCGGTCTACAGACTCGACCTTCAGGGCCTGACCGATCTGAATATGCCCGCGCTGCTTCTCGAAGATCTCAGTTTCGGCATAGGCGGAAACATAGGCTGGAACCGCCACAACCCCTATCAGGTGACTCTCGATGATTTCGCGCTGCGGGCCGGCAAGGTCAATGCCTCGCTCTCTGCCGATATTGATTTTGCCGATACTCTGCGGGTCAGCACCTTGGATTTCAAGCTGCCGCTGACTCCCTACAACGACCTGGCGGCACTCGTCCCAGCCGCCTATGCCGGTGAACTGTCAAAGATCAAGACCGACCTCGGAATCAGCTTCGCTCTGCAGCTCACCGCCCCCTACGCTCCGACTGTTGATTCGATACCATCCTGCCATCTCTATGTCGAGATCCCAGAATGCCGTGCGCGCTACGAGCGTCTGAATCTCAAAAGCTTCTCATTCTCGGCCGAGGCCGACATTGACGGCCGTGATCTCGACCGCTCAGCCGTCAGACTCAAGAAGCTCTCGGCTATAGGCGACGGAGTAGGCTTCGAACTGATTGCCGACTTCGCCAATCTGATCTCCGACCCCTCGGCTGAAGGAACATTCCGAGGCGGCATAGACATTGACCGTCTCCCCTCCGCCATGCTTAAGAAACTGCCTTGCGAACTGTCGGGCAACCTGCGTGCCGACAGCCGTTTCGCACTGCGCAAAAGCTATCTGACAAAAGAGAAATTCCACCTCATACGCCTGACCGGCGATGCAACTCTGCGCGACTTCCGCGCCTCGATGCCTGAACTCCCCGCTGACCTCTATACCCGCACCGTGGAACTGAAACTCGGCACCAACTCCTCTTTCACCCGCGGAGACGTGGCTGTCGACTCGATGTTGACGGCATCTTTGAAAATCGACACCATAGCAGCCGATGTCACCGGAATGACCCTCATAGGCAACGGACTGAAAATGGGTGTCGGGAGCCGCAACACAGCCTCGTCGGCCGACACTACAATGATCAATCCCCTCGGCGCCCGCATAGTGGCTGAAAAACTCTACTTCAGATCGCAGGAAGACTCTCTGCGGGTGCGGCTGCGCAAGGCCACCGTCGGGGCCACACTCCGCCGCTACAAAGGCGATGCAAAAAAACCGCAACTCCATCTGGACGTAGCCACCGAAGGCGCCTTCTACGGCGACCGCGTCAACCGCGCCATGCTACACAAGGCCTTGCTCTACGTCACCGTTCATCCCGACTCACTCCCGGCGGTTTCCCGCAACCGCAACAGCCGTCTGCTCGACTCTCTCGCTGTGGCCCATCCCGAACTTTCTCAGGATTCCCTGCGCAGCCTCGCGGCTTCGATCAGACAGACCCGTAGAAACAACCGCCTGAACGCCGACAGCGCCGCTGTGGCCAACGGAGAGGTGATTGACATCTCGGTCGACAACTCCATGCGCCGCCTCATGCGCCACTGGGATGCGAAAGGCATACTGCGCGCCAAGCGTGTGGCAGTCTTCACACCATACTTCCCGCTGCGCAACAGCCTGACAGATCTCAACATGCGCTTCACATCTGACTCTGTCACCATCTCCGACACCCGCCTGCGGTCAGGCAACAGCGGTCTCACCATCAACGGATCTATCAGCAACATCACCAAGGCCCTGACATCAAGAACCCACTCACAGCCTCTGAAACTCGACTTCACGCTCTCAGGCGACACTCTTGACATCAACCAACTCGCCGCAGCCGCTTTCTCAGGCGCAGCATTCGCCGAAAAAGACTCTGCCGGAACTTTCGTCGCGCCTGACACCGACAATGAGGCAGTGCTTGCAGCTTCAGTCCAGGCCGGAGCAGACACCTCGGCCCTGCTCGTAGTTCCGGCAAACATCGAGGGAACTCTAAAAGTCAATGCCGCTGACATATTATACTCCAACATGGTTTTCCACGATTTCAACGGAAAGCTCAACGTCTACAAGGGTGCAATAAATCTTGAGCAGATGACGGCTCGCTCTGATGTCGGATCGCTCGATCTGAACGCCCTCTATAGTGCGCCGACAAAACATGACGCCACATTTGCCTTCGGACTCAGAGTCAATGATTTCCACATAGCCCAGTTCCTCGACCTCGTTCCGTCGCTTGACACCATCATGCCGCTCCTCTCCGACATCAGCGGCATCATCAACGCCGATATCGCCGCTACCACCGGACTGGATTCAGACATGAACATTGACATACCCACTCTGAAAGCTGCCGTCAAGCTCTCAGGCGACAGCCTTGTGCTGATTGACCAGGAAACATTCCGTACAATAGGCAAATGGCTGTTGTTCAAGCACAAAGAGAAAAACGTCATTGACAGCATGAACGTAGAGATGATAGTCAACAACTCGCAGCTCGAACTCTTCCCCTTCATCTTCAATCTCGACCGCTACAAACTCGGCGTAATGGGCTCGAATGACATGGCCATGAACCTCAACTATCATGTGGCCGTGCTCAAATCACCCCTGCCGTTCAAGTTCGGCATCAACATCAAAGGCGATGTAGACAACATGAAGATACGACTTGGCCGCGCAAAGTTCAACGAAAAGAACATCCCGCGCACCGTTGCGATTGCTGACACCACCCGCATCAACCTCGTGCGCGAGATTGGCAACATATTCCGCCGAGGTGTAAGGACAGCCGGAATCAACAGTCTCGACTTCTCCCGCAGTCCCGCCGTCAGTCCGGCTGACAGTTATCCGGCTACCGACACAATCTCTCACGCCGATTCGCTATATTTCATCAAAGAAGGACTGATCCCGGCCCCTGACACCGTCACCGCCACACCGCTCCAGTCTGCCAAACAGAAAAAGAAACGCAAATGACACAGCCTCCGCTTCCCTTTGCCCCTGAAATACTCCGCTTTCTCAAGCGCCATCACTACGAACGCGTCACCCCGCGCGCGGCCCTCATCGACATGGACGGAACTCTCTATGACTCGATGAAAAACCACACCCGCGCATGGCACCGGCTCATGACCGAACTCGGAGTCGAATGTACACGCGATGAATTCTATCTCTATGAAGGCCGCACCGGAGCATCGACAATCAACGCCCTGTTCCAGCGCCAGTTCGGGCGCGATGCCACAGATGAAGAAAAAACATCGCTCTATCAGCGCAAAACCGAATATTTCCGTGAACTGCCACCGGTGCTTCCTATGGAGGGAGCTCTCGATATGCTCTCCGTTTTCCGCGAAGTGGGAATGCAGCGCGTGCTTGTCACAGGTTCCGGACAGCAGTCGGTGCTTGACAACATCTCGCGCGACTTCCCCGGAATGTTTGACGATGACAAACGCATCACCGCCCGCAACGTCACCCACGGGAAGCCTCACCCCGAACCCTTCATCAAAGCCATGCAGCTTGCAAGGGTAAGCCCCTCACAATCGATAGTTGTTGAAAACGCCCCCCTCGGTGTCGAAGCCGGCGACCGTGCCGGAGCCTTTACAGTCGGAGTGACCACCGGCCCTATTCCCCGCGAGGCTATGGAAGAAGCAGGAGCCGCAGTAGTGTTCAGCTCAATGCCTGAATTCGCCCACATGCTTCCGTCCTTGCTCCTCTCGCTGCTGACTATCACCAGCGACTATTAAGCACCATCCAAGAGCCACCTGAATCTCATTAACCCCGTCTCTTACACCCACGCCTTCCAAATGCAGAAAATAGTTTACACAAATGAAGTAGCCCAAGCTATAAAAACTTTCGTCAACGAACTCGCACCCGCAAGCGTCCACATAATAACCGACACCAACGTCGCGGATGCAGTGCTCCCGAAACTCAGACTCGACTATCCGGTAATCACCGTCCCTGCGGGCGACGACCATAAGAATCTCGATTCTCTGAGCCACATCTGGAGTAGCCTGATCAACCAGGGAGCCACACGGAAATCACTCGTAATTAATATAGGTGGCGGCGTTGTAACCGATATGGGAGGATTTGCAGCAGCCACCTTCAAGCGAGGAGTGCGCTTCATCAATGTGCCGACCACTCTGCTTTCGGCTGTCGATGCGGCTGTAGGTGGAAAGACCGGCATAAACTTCGAGGGACTCAAAAACGAGATCGGAGCCTTTGCCCCTGCAGAAGCAGTGGTCATCTCGACAATCCTGTTTGCATCTCTTCCGAAAACCGAACTGCTCTCAGGCTATGCCGAGATGCTGAAACACGGTCTTCTTTCGTCAGCCGCCGACTATGCCGCGTTGCTTGATTTCGACATTCTTGATGCCGATCTTAGCCGTCTGCTTCCCTTGCTCGAAAGAAGCGTGCGTGTCAAAGAGCGCATAGTCGAGGAAGACCCCTGCGAAAAAGGCATACGCCGTGCCTTGAACCTCGGCCACACAGCCGGCCATGCTTTCGAGGCGCTTGCCATGCACAAAGGTCGACCCATGCCCCACGGCTATGCAGTCGCATTCGGCATACTGGTGGAAATGATCATCTCGCACTCGCTCGAAGCCTTCCCCTCGGCCGAACTTTACCGCTATGCCGCCTATCTGAAGGACCAGGGCTACGGATCGCCAGACGTTTCATGCAACGATTATCAGGCTCTTCTCGAATATATGCGCCACGACAAGAAAAACGACACTCCCTCGCAGATCAACTTTACCCTCCTCTCAGCTCCCGGACAGCCGCTGATCGACCGCACCGCATCCGCAGACGAAATTCTGGCCGCCTTTGACATCTTCCGCGACCTGATCTGAGATCGGATCAGGAATATCAGAAAATATAGCCTGCGGTAGCCATCACATTGACATTATGAGAATTCGGAGTCTTTATCGCGGCACTTGTGCCCATAGCCACATTCCGGAAACCGAACTGGCATCTCACTCCGAGCGAGATCTTGTTCATGAACGTAAGGCCCGTGCCGAGATGCAATCCCATGTCGAAATCGCGATAGGAGTTGATAAATCCGCGGTCACTCTTATAGTAATCGGCCGTCGGGTGCGATATGTTTGTCACGAGCTGGCCAAGCTCATTGACCTTGGCATTATATATCGTAGCCTTCTGCTTACCTCCTATGCCGAAACTCATGAATATACCGCCGTCGGCATTCCATTTTACTCTCGGAGCCAGATTGAAAGTGAATGACGCGAAAATAGGCACGTTGAACGTACGGTAATTATTCTTGATGAATACATTTGACACATTGGCCTCACCCTCCTGGGTCACCGCCAGATCCAGTTTGCCCGAATTGCGCAGATAGTTCAGCTCAGTGCCGAGCCCGACGAAAGAAGTCAGATTGAACTTGGCCCTGAAGCCCACACCCCAGGCGAAACCCATCGAATTGTTGACATCAGAAACAGCCGGGAAACAGCTCTTATAGTTTTCCGTCACGTAGCTGCCACCTGCCAGCAAGTGGACCTGGGTCTCGAAAAATTTATCGGGCTTACCATAGACAATCAGTTGTGACTTTACAGCTGTCGGGAATAACAGAGCTGCGACAGCGATGACGGCGGCGGTAAAGATTTTTTTCATAACATTAGCGCGTGTGTGATTATATTTGACTGCTTTATTTCAATCCAAAATTACATCAAAAAGCCCTTATAAGCAACCCCTGATATAAAAATTGCCAAAAAATGATATTTTTTTTGCACAATTGAATAATTATTTCTAACTTTGCAGAGTCAAAAACGACAACACAACGGCTCCTTAGCTCAACTGAATAGAGCATCTGACTACGGATCAGAAGGTTACAGGTTTGAATCCTGTAGGAGTCACACCAAGCCCGCTTCACCAAGCGGGCTTTTTTCATCCCCCGCCTCGTCGGCCTTTATCACCGTCTGCGGATATCACTGTACAGAATCCCCAATAAGACCGATTAAGAGAGTCCGCGCTCTATCAACGGACCGACTACACCAGAGCAATCCCCGGTTTCACATGGCTGAGACCGGGGATTGCTCCGTAGGCGGGCAAAGGCAATTCCGGTTTTGTCCATTCGATTTTTAAGTTTATATTTGCACTTAAGTAACTCTTCAAAATTAAACGATATAATGTACATTAGTATCTCCTATGGATGATCTTTTATACTCTCTGCGGTTTTATTCCGGTCAGAATCAAGTTCTTCATCGGTCGTTTATGTCTATAAACTCCCTCTTCAGTCCTCGATTCTGCCTCTGAATAAATCCCGCATATCGTATAAATTAATTTTTCAGAGTTACTTACAATTGCATTCCGACAATCAAGATTTGGATTTATGACTCAAGAGGAAAGCGACGAGAAGTTCATGCGCATGGCTCTGGCCGAGGCGCGGGAGGCTATGGAGCGAGACGAAGTGCCGATAGGTGCGGTGATTGTGTCGCCGCGGGGCATGGTCATAGGCCGTGGCCACAATCTGACGGAGGCTTTGGCCGATGTGTCGGCCCACGCGGAGATGCAGGCCATAACCGCTGCGGCGCAGATGCTTGGCGGGAAGTATCTTCAGAACTGTACGCTCTATGTCACAGTGGAGCCTTGCCTGATGTGTGCGGGCACCATAGGATGGGCGCAGATAGGCCGTGTGGTCTACGGGGCGGCGGATGAGAAGCGGGGCTACCGGTCGTTCACGTCGAGATCGCCTTTCCATCCGCGGGCCACGGTGACATCCGGTGTGCTCGGCGATGAATGTGCGGAGCTGATGCGCACTTTTTTCAAGTCGAAGCGTTAGATTAGAATATGCCGGTGTCAGAAAAGTCTGACGGCTCCCTCTCCATAGATAATCAAAAAAACATAAGTTGATCAATAAAAGATAGCCTGACAGTGAAACCGAAACTTGTAATCTCGTCCGGAGCCGGTATTTCGGCCGAATCCGGAGTCTCGACGTTCCGCGATGCGGGAGGTCTGTGGGAGAACTATCCAGTGATGGAAGTGTGTAGCGCGGATGGCTTCGCGCGCAATCCTGCGCTTGTCCACCAGTTTTACAACGAACGGCGCAAGGGGCTGGTGAAGTGCCTGCCCAACGCCGCCCACCGGGGGCTTGTGGAGCTGGAGAAATGGTATGACGTGTATGTGATCACACAGAACGTCGACGATCTCCACGAGAAGGCCGGGAGTTCGAAGATTCTGCATCTCCACGGCGAGCTGATGAAGGTGAGGTCCATGCGTGATGACACCCGCATCTACACGCTCGATGAAGAGCATCTTGAGACCAGTCCGGATACGCGCGACAGCTACGGAGATCCGGTGAGACCCCACATAGTCTTCTTTCAGGAAGCTGTGCCCAACATCGAGCGGGCTATAGAATGGACGCGCGAGGCCGACATATTCGCGGTGATAGGCACTTCGCTCGCGGTCTATCCGGCGGCGAGTCTGCTTCACTACGTCAGGCCGGGAGTTCCGGTCTATTACATAGACCCGCGTCCGGCGGCAGTTCCTGACAATGTCACAGTGATCCCTGCGACCGCCACTCAGGGAGTGACCCGGCTCATAGAGCTTCTCAGGCCCGAAGGAAAATAAGAGGTTAAAAAAACTCTAAGCGGCTTTCCGGCAAGTTGAAAATCCTTGCAAAACAGTTTGCTACAATCTCTAAATGTGAGAAATTGTTAAAGGATTAACCTAATTTTAAGAATCTGTTTATATTTTTCCTACCTTTGCGCTCTGAATCCGGCCATCATCCAGGCCACCCGAATCGGTGGGGCAGAGTGTCAGTCAAGGCGCACCACCCATAGCGTTATACTATAATATGTTGAAAAACCTCGTCATAGTAGAGTCTCCGGCCAAAGCCAAGACCATTGAGAAATTCCTCGGCAAGGACTATAAGGTCATGTCGAGCTACGGTCATATCCGTGACCTCCGCAAGAAAGATATCAGCATCAAGGTTGATTCCGACTTCCAGCCAGTCTATGAAATTCCGGCCGACAAGAAAAATCTTGTCACCGAGCTAAAGAAAGCCGCCAAGGAGGCTGAGACAGTCTGGCTCGCATCTGATGAGGACCGCGAGGGAGAAGCCATAGCATGGCATCTCTACGAGGTGCTCGGACTGAAGCCGGAAAACACCAAGCGGATAGTCTTTCACGAGATCACCAAGAACGCTATTCTTGAAGCGATCGAGAATCCGCGTGACATCGACCTGCATCTTGTCGATGCCCAGCAGGCCCGACGGGTGCTCGACCGTCTGGTGGGCTTCGAGCTGTCGCCTGTGCTCTGGAAGAAGATCAAGCCGGCGCTCTCGGCCGGCCGTGTGCAGTCAGTGGCCGTTCGTCTGATAGTTGACCGCGAGAACGAGATCAATTCCTTCAAGTCGGAGCCTTACTACCGAGTGACAGCGCTTTTCACCATTCCCGGCGGTGCCCAGCTGAGGGCGGAACTGTCAAAGCGTCTTCCTGATGAGGAAAGCGCGCGTGAATTCCTCGAAGCCTGCAAGAAGGCAGTGTTTACGGTTTCCGACATCAGCGTCAAACCTCTCAAAAAGTCGCCGGCGCCCCCCTTCACCACCTCGACCCTCCAGCAGGAAGCTGGCCGCAAGCTCGGATTCACTGTGTCACAGACCATGATGGTGGCCCAGAAGCTCTACGAAGCAGGTCACATCACTTATATGCGTACCGACTCGCTCAACCTCTCGAAGCTTGCTGTGGCAACCATATCGAAACTCATCACCGAAGAGCTCGGCGATAAATATCTGAAGGTGCGCCGCTATCACACCAACTCTAAAGGCGCGCAGGAAGCTCACGAGGCCATCCGCCCGACCTATATCGACAAGGAGACGGTGGAAGGCACCTCGCAGGAAAAGCGGCTTTACCGCCTGATCCGCCTGCGCACAATGGCTTCACAGATGGCAGATGCCGAACTGGAGAAGACCACTATCGACATCAGTCCCTCAGGCCGTCAGGAGCATTTCACTTCAAGCGGTGAGGTCATCAAGTTTGACGGTTTCCTGAAAGTCTATCTCGAAGGCAACGATGATGATGACAGCCAGAGTCCCGAAGGTGACGACATGTTGCCGCAGGTCAATCCCGGCGAACAGCTTACAGCCGAAAACATCAGCGCCACGGAGCGTTTCACTCTCGCGCCTCCGCGCTATACCGAATCATCGCTCGTCAAGAAGATGGAAGAGCTCGGCATAGGCCGCCCGTCGACCTACGCTCCGACCATCTCGACCATCCAGCACCGCGAATACATAGTCAAAGGGGAGAAAGCCGGCGAGAAGCGTCCGTTCAAGGTTCTGACACTTAAAGCCGACGGCAAACTAAGCTCGGCCACAAAGACCGAAAGCGTAGGTGCAGAAAAAGGGAAGCTCATCCCGACCGACACCGGCATTATTGTCAATGAGTTCCTCACGGCCAATTTCCCTGACATTCTCGACTATGACTTCACAGCCGACATGGAGCAGAAATTCGACCGCATAGCCGAAGGCGAAAGTGACTGGAACAAGGAGATAGCCCGTTTCTACGGACTCTTCCATCCGGAAGTGGAGAAGGCCAACGAAATGCGCACCGAGCATAAGGTGGGCGAACGCCAGTTAGGCACCGATCCGGCCACCGGCGAACCTGTTTCGGTCAAGATAGGCCGTTTCGGGCCTGTGGTGCAGATCGGGTCAGCCGATTCCAAGGAAAAGCCGCGTTTCGCGTCTCTGCGCAAAGACCAGAGCGTTTTTGACATCACTCTTGAGGAAGCTCTGAAACTCTTCGACCTGCCCCGCACTGTTGGCGAAATAGAAGGCAAGACAGTGGTTGCCGCAATAGGCCGTTTCGGGCCCTACATACGCCACGACGGCAAGTTTGTCAGCATCCCCAAGGACCTTTCACCGACTTCGATTACCCTTGAAGAAGCCGCCGAGCTGATCCGCGCCAAGCGCGAGGCTGACAGCAACAAGGTTGTCAAGACGTTCGCCGAGGAACCGGAGATACAGATACTCAACGGCCGCTACGGTGTCTACATAGCCCACAACAAGACCAACTATAAGATTCCGAAAAGTGTGACCGATCCGGCAGCTCTTACTCTCGATGAGGTCAAGGCTATCATGGCAGACCAGGAGAAGGCGCCCAAGCGCACTGTGCGACGCAAGAAATAATCAATAGCTCTCCCCTACCCCCTTTCAGCATCAGACACATTACCCAATCAATGGCCAAAAGAACATATTCAACCAAGCCGGGCGCCGAACGCAACAAGTTCAAGCCCGATGTAATCGAAACCTATCAGGTGGCCGAGGAGGCCGCACTTCTTGAATTTCTGATCGGCGCGATGCCTCAGCGCAAACGCACAGCGATCAAGAATCTTTTGAGCCACAACCAGATAGCAGTCAACGGCATTCCGACCACCCAGTTTGACATGGCGCTGAAGGCCGGCGACGAGGTGAAAGCCAATCTCACCCGCGAGTTCCGCGTGTTCTACAACCGCCGTCTTAAGCTGGTCTATGAAGACGATGACATCATAGTGGTCAACAAGGGCTACGGACTGCTGTCAATGGGCACTGACAAGATCAAGGAAGGGACGGCCTACAGCATACTGCGCGAATATCTGAAATGGCAGGACCCGCGCAACAAGCTCTTCATAGTTCACCGTCTCGACCGCGACACATCCGGACTGATGGTCTTCGCCAAGAGCCAGGAGGCCAAAGACAAGCTCCAGCACAACTGGAACAATATGGTGATTGCCCGCAAGTATCTTGCGGTTGTGGAGGGACGTCCGGAATCCGAAGAGGGGGAAGTGCGCAGCTATCTTGCTGAAAATTCGCGTTTTGAAGTCTATTCCACCGATAAGCCTGAGGAGGGACAGTTAGCCGTTACGCGTTACCGGACCCTGCGCTCGCGCAACGGGTATTCGCTGATGGAGGTCTCTCTGGACACCGGACGCAAAAACCAGATCCGTGTCCATATGAAAGATCTTGGTCACCCCATTGCCGGCGATCGCCGCTACGGGGCGAAAAGTTCGCCCATTCACCGTATGGCACTTCATGCTCAGACGCTTCGTTTTATCCATCCGATGACCCGGAAGGACATGAACTTCTCCACTCCGGTACCGGCCTCGTTCGCCCGCATGGTCGGAATGTGATTCACTGTCTGACAAGCTATTACCCTTTTCATCAGAAACTGACTTCTTTGCCCGGCGCCGTCGGGCCGCGCTTTCGCGTGCCTTGCGGGAGCGTTCTACGGCTTTGTCTATGTCGGGGCGGAGCAGATAGAAGATCAGCAGGGAGTCTGTCGAGATGTCACCTGCGGGTTCAATACGGTGGACCAGATAGATGTTGATGGCCTCCATAGTTTCGTAATATGAGGCTGTACGCCCGGTCCAGCTGACGCACTCGATGGCCGAGCGGATGTTGTCACTCAGACGGGTATAAAATTTTTTCGAGACCGGGAGGTCCTGGGGGATGGTGGGTTTCATAGAGCACAAAAATTTATAATTTTTGCAAATATACACCACGCCACCCCCGAAAATAGTGCGATAATGCGGAGGAACCCCATCCGGAGCGGTAAATCGGTGTCCTGCCGGACACCACATGCAGGTGGGAATTCCAAACCCGTGACACCTGCGCGCTTTGCGCTGCGGTGTCACGGGCTACGAGTAAACCGATGTCCTGACGGACATCACCATCCGGTCTCAGCGCGCTGCGTGGCCCGAATAGATCCGGTCTCAACATGCGCAAGCTTGACACGGACAAATCCGGACCAACACGCGCAAGCTTGACACAGACAGATCCACAGACTGAAACGAGTCAGACAAAACGGGTTTCGGATGGGCCGTGGATGGCGGGGGCCGAAGGGTCTCCGGTCAGCGGGGGTCAGACAAAGCGTGTCCGGATGGGCCGTGGATGGCAGGGGCCGGAGGGTCTGCGGTCAGCGGGGGTCAGACAAAGTGTGTCCGGATGGGCCGTGGATGACGGGGGGCCGGAGGGTCTCCGGTCAGCGGGTGTCCGGCAGGACACCGATTTAATAGTAGCCCCCGACACCGCAGCGCATTGCGCGTAGGTGTCGGGGGATAAAAGACATTCAAACAAATGTGGTGTCCGGTCAAGGACACCGATTTACCGCCCCGGATGGCACCACAGACGTCGGGTGTCCGACAAGGCGGGGTTCGGATGAGATCGCAACTCTCCTAAATGTCTCGAAAACATAGCCTCTCCGAGGCAGGGCTGTCAGGAGCTATTCGGTGATGCCGTCGCGGGCAAGAAGGGCTGTGATGGAGGGGTCCTGGCCTCGGAAACGGCGGTAGAGTTGATCGGGGTCTTCGGTGCCTCCGCGCATTAGAATGCAGGTGCGAAATGATTCTGCCGTGGCACGGTCAAAAATACCGTTTTCCTTGAATTTTGCAAAAGCGTCGGCATCGAGCACTTCGGCCCATTTATAGCTGTAGTAGCCTGCGGCATATCCGCCGGCAAAGATGTGGGAGAAGGTAGATCCGATGACGGATCCGGGAATGTGGGCGAACATTGCGACCGGCGCTCCGGCCTCACATTCGAATGCCTCCGGATCGTCGACCGGCGAGGTGATGCTGTGCCAGGCCATGTCAATCAGTCCGAAATTGAGCTGACGCAGGCAGGCATAGGCCGCACCGAAGCGCGAGACTGCGACTATGCGGTCAACGAGTTCGGCGGGAATCGGTTCGCCGGTCTGATAGTGGCGGGCGAAGCCATCGAGAAATTCTTTTTCGGTCAGATAGTTTTCATTGAACTGCGAGGGGAGTTCCACAAAGTCGCGCAACACGTTGGTGCCTGAAAGCGAGGCATATTTTGTGGCGGCGAAGAGGCCGTGGAGCGCGTGGCCGAACTCATGGAGGAAGGTCTCGACCTCATAGGGCGCAAGAAGCGAGGGCCGGGTGGCGGTAGGCTTTGTGAAGTTCATCACTATGGTGACGTGAGGGCGGATATGTTCACCCTCAGGGGTGATCTCCTCGCTGCGGAATTCAGTCATCCACGCACCGGGGCGCTTGCTGTCGCGCGGGAAGAAGTCGGTGTAGATGATTCCGAGGAAGGAACCGTCACGGTCAATGACCTCATAGGCCCTTACATCGGGATGATAGACCGGGATTTCATTGTTTTCCCTGAATGTGACACCGTAGAGACGGGTGGCGAGTCCGAAAACTCCGTCAATGACGTTGCCGAGTTCGAAATAGGGTCGCAGGGCCTCTTCATCATAGGCATAACGCGCGTTTTTCAGTTTGTTGGCATAGTAGCTGTAGTCCCAGGGGCACAGCTCTATCTCCCGGCCTTCAGTCTGCGAGGCATAAGCCGAAAGTTCGCGGAGCTCGGCTTCCATTGCGGGGCGATAGGCATTACGCAGCGAATCTAGCAGCTCATAGACCTTTTCAGGGGTCTTCGCCATAGATTTCTCCAGACGGTAGTGGGCAAAGGTCTCGTAGCCGAGAAGCCGTGCGAGGTGCATACGGGTCTCGGCTATCTCTTTCATGACGGGGAGGTTGTTGAAGTCGCCGCTGACGTTGCGTCCGGAGTAGAGGCGATACATCTTTTCGCGCAGATCGCGGCGGTCACTGTATTTCATGAAAGCCATGTAGACGGGCTGTGCGAGAGTGAAGAGATATTCCCCCTCGCGGCCTTTCTCCTTGGCGGCAAGAGCTGCGGCTTCGACGGAGCTTTCGGGGAGTCCGGAAAGGTCATCGGCAGAGAGCCAGATCTCGTAGGTGTTGAGCTCTTTGAGCACATTCTGCCCGAAAAGAGTGGTCAGTTCGCTCAGACGGCTTGAGAGCCATGAGTAGGTCTCGCGGTCATCGCCTTCGAGCAGAGCGCCGCTGCGCACAAACGACTCGTAGGTGCGGCGCAGGAGCATGGAGTCTTCGGTGTCGAGGCCAAGTGAATCGCGCTTGTCATAGACGGCCTTGACGCGCTCCCAGAGTCTGCGGTTGAGCGAGATTGATGTGGAATAGTCAGAAAGGCGGGGTGTGATCTTGAGCGAGAGTTCCATCATGGCATCGTCGGTCATGGCCGAGAGCAGCGGGTCGAAGACCATAAGCACGCGGTTGAGATCACGGTCGGCATGTTCAAGCGCCACGATGGTGTTTTCAAACGTCGGGGGTTCGGGGTTGGCAACAATGGCATCGACAGCCTCAAGGCCGAGACGGATGCCACGGTCGATGGCGGGTTCGTAGTCGGTAACCGAGATGCGGTCAAAGGGTGCGGTGCCGTATGGAGTGGAGGTAAATTCCGAGAAAAATGGATTTTGGGTCTGTGACATGTGGGGATCGGAGGAGGGGTAAAGGTTCTGTGCGGTTGGTGTGGATATCTGAGAGGAGCTGATCAGAGGCTCTGGCCGAGTTCGGAGGAGCGGCGGAAGGCTTCGTCAAGCAGCAGGCCGAGGGTCAGAGAGTCAGGCGCGGGAAACGAGCTGAACAGGTGGCGGTCGGCGTTGAAGTCGCGCATGAAGTCATCGCGGTCGAAGTTGCGCGCGGCAATTGAGGAGGCATAGCGCTCCACGGCTTTGTCGAGGCTTCCGCTCAGCACTTCGAGATGGCCGGCGGCAAGGAAGTCGGATGCGGAAGGATCGCGAGAGAGAATCAGAGCGGAATAACGGCGCGCGCGTTCGAGATCGCCTGAGAGCAGTGAGCAGCGGACTATTGGGCGCGAGGAGCGGTCAGACTCTCCGGCGAGAAATTCGACTTTATAGAAGAATTTCAGGGCCTCTTCATAGCGTCCGCAGAGCATGTGGCAGCGGCCCATGTTGAGAGCCAGGGCGGAGTCGTCGGGGCGCGCTGAGGCCACACGGATATAATAAGAGAGAGCTTTTTCCCAGTCGCCGTTCTGACGGTGGCAGAAGGCGAGACGCTTGACGGTCCATTCGCTCTGCGAGTTGAGCAACTCGCTCTGTTCATAATAGCGTATGGCCTCGGCGAGATTGCCGGTCATCTGCATACAGTAGCCCATCTTCTGGAAGAGTTCGGCGGAAGGTGGCATTTTGAACGAGAGGCGGTCGAAGAGGTCAAAGGCATCGGCATAGTGGCCGTGTCTGAAATAGAATTCTCCGACAAGGCGCAGGGTGTCGGCATCGTCAAACACCTCCGAGAGCTGCGGCAGGGTGACAAGGTTGAGCGACGAGGCCACTGCAAAGGGGTCGCGGAACTCACCCTTGCGGCGGAAGAGGCGGAAGAAGCGGTAGATATCCTGCACATAGCGCCCGGCAATGCGCTCGCGGTCTTTGCCAGCCTGCGGCAGATCGCCGAAACTCATGGCCGCCATCTGGGCCGAGTGGGCCTTGAGCTGCGAGGCCATCATCTCTCTCTGCGATGCGGGCACCTGTGAGAGCGAGAGGATGATCGAAAATTTATCGCCGTCGCAGAACATCGGCGCGGCATCCATGATCTCGCCGAGGAGGCGCACTGAGGTGTCGCCGCTTCCGGCTATCGAGGAGTGAGACGAGTGGAAGGGCAGAAACCAGTTTGATATGTCGTTGAAAAACGGGAATGTCTTGAGCTTGCTGAAGGTCACCATCATAACATCGCCGCCGTCTTCCTGTATCTCCTGAAGCTCCTTCAGCTTGTCGGAAATTCCGGATTTGTCAAGCAGTTCGGCCCATTCGGGGTTTTCTTCCATAGCCTCAGGATCGAGCGGCTTGCGGCCGAGTTTCTCGATCTCAGGACGCAGTTTCATCATTTCGGGAATCACCTCGTCGGTGAGTTTTCGACCTATGCGCTCGGTGTCACGCGCGCGGATAAACTGCATGAAAGCCATGCGCACGTCAGAGCGCCAGCGCGGATCCTCGCGCAGAGAGTCGAAGCGGCGCGAGAGCGAGGGTGAGAACGGACGGTCGCGGCGCATCGACATGACTATCAGCAGAGAGCAGAGAGCGCGGACTGAAATTTCGGCATCGTCAACAGTATAGGCATCCATCAGCAGACGCAGGCGGCGTTCGTCGTGATATTCAAGCTCGCCCATCATGACAGCCCCGATGCAGAGCAGTTTGAAATGGCGCGGCAGCGAGGGATCGGCCATGACATTGCCTATGGCGACGGCATCGTCGACCGACAGTGGCGAGGTGGTCCAGATGAAGTTGAAGATATCTTTCTCCAGCGACTCGGCCCTGACGGTCAGTTCGCGGCCTGCCTTTTCAGCGTCTTCGGTCAGCACTGCCATCTGCAGGCGGCGGTTGACGCGGTGATATTCGCCGATGAGTGCGGCCACTGTCAGGTCGCGGCTGCTGAGCTGAAAGCGCAGGGTGTTGAAATATAGCGTCGGGGCATCGGCTATGCGCGAACGGCGGTGAAGATCGTCGGCAAGCGAGCGCACCGAGCCGCAAAGCTCGGCGAAGAGCTGCGGACGGGCCGGATCGGGCAGCCCCTGAAGGGCGTAGTGGGTCATCAGCCTGTAGCTTTCGCGCAGACGGGCTGTGGCCGAGCGGATCTCGGCGATGGCTCCGAGCGACGAGGCTGCGTTGTCGATGAGATCGAGAGCGTCGTTGATGCGCCCTGAGTCAAGAAGACGGTCAATGTCTCCTGAAATATCTATATGGTGATTCATTGGAGTTCGTGTATATGCAAATTTACTATTATTCCCGCAAAAATCATGCCAAAATGAGGATTTTTCCGTATTTTTGCACTTCTTAAAGCAACCAATCTGAAAACATATGCCACATAATATAGCAATCCTCGGCTCAACCGGTTCGATCGGAACGCAGACACTCGATGTCATATCCCACTTCCCTGACCGGTTCAAGGCCACGGTGCTGACAGCCGGCTCTAAGGTCGACGAGCTGATAGAGCAGGCGCGCATTCACCGTCCGGCTCTTGCTATCATAGCCGATGAGTCGAAATATGCCCGTCTGCACGAGGCTCTCTCTCCCTTAGGTATAGAGACTGCCTCCGGCGCCGCGGCAATAGCCGATGCGATGGAGCGCGACGATTTCGACACGGTGGTGACCGCCACCGTAGGCTACAGCGGCCTGCTCCCCACTGTCCGCGCCATCCGCACAGGCAAGGAAATAGCTCTGGCCAATAAGGAAACTCTTGTAGTGGCCGGCGAACTGGTCAGCCGCCTTCTCGCCGAATCAAAGTCAAAAGTGATACCCGTCGACTCGGAACACTCGGCGATCTACCAGTGTCTGGTCGGCGAGGAAAAAGGCTCGGTCAACAAACTTATCATCACCGCTTCGGGAGGTCCGTTCCGCACAATGGACAGCAAGCACATAGCCCGGATGACCGCCCGCGAGGCCCTGCTGCACCCGCGCTGGCAGATGGGAGCCAAGATCACTATCGACTCAGCCACCATGCTCAACAAGGCCTTTGAGATCATCGAGGCCCGCTGGCTTTTCGACATTGAGCCGGAGAGAATCGAGGCCGTGGTGCATCCACAGTCAATCATCCACTCGATGGTCGAATTTATAGACGGTGCCGTCAAAGCCCAGCTCGGAATTCCTGACATGCGCCTGCCGATCCGCTATGCTCTCGGCGATGCCTCGCGCCTGCCCTCATCGGAACGCCCGCTGAGTCTTGCCGACTATTCGACGCTGACCTTCGAGAAGCCCGATGCAGAAAAATTTCCCTGCCTGACCCTCGCCCCCTATGCCCTCAGCCGCGGCGGAAACACGGCCTGCATCATCAACGCCGCCAACGAAGTGGCAGTGCGCGCCTTCCTTGACGGACGCATTTCCTTCCCAGCCATCTACAGCTGCATCACCCAGGCGCTTGAGGCCATCGACTTCATTGCATATCCGTCGCTCGATGACTATGTGGCCACACATCACGCCACCATCAAATTTACCGAAGAAAATCTGACACGCAAATAAAGAGGTTGTAAAAAAACAACATCATAAGCAACACTGACAATTTTTATGGAAACATTCCTTATAAAAGCCCTTCAGCTCATAGTGGCCCTGGCCTTCCTCGTGATCATCCACGAATTCGGCCACTTCATTTTCGCCCGCATTTTCGGCATCAGAGTCGAGAAATTCTACATGTTTTTCGACCCCTACTTCTCGCTGTTCAAGTGGAAACCCAAAGCCAAAGAGGGCGCAGACCCAAACAAAAGCTCATGGCGCGACACTGAATACGGCATAGGCTGGCTCCCGCTCGGAGGCTACTGCAAGATCTCCGGCATGATCGACGAGTCGATGGACACCGAACAGATGAAGCAGGAGCCCAAACCCTGGGAATTCCGCACCAAACCGGCCTGGCAGAGACTGCTGGTGATGCTCGGCGGCGTGCTCTTCAACTTCATACTCGCGATTCTGATCTATGCCGGCATTGCCATGCACTGGGGATCGCAGTACATACCTTTCGAAGCTGCCACCGAAGGCTTCGACTTCGCTCCCGCTGCCCAGAAAGCAGGATTCCGCAACGGCGACATCCCTTACAAGGCCGACGGCCGTCTGCTTGACGCATCGAAGGGTGACTATCCCTACCATATGGCCGACGCCGACGTGGTCACAGTGATCCGCAACCACCGCGATACCGTCGACATCGCCATCCCCGATGACTTCATCTTCCGTCTCAACGAAGACAAGGGCTTCCTGGCCTACCGCCTGCCGGTCTACATAGACCGCATCGTACCCGGCGAGGCCGCCGCTAAGGCCGGACTGAAAGAAGGCGACCACATCATAGCCGTTGACTCGACAGCCACTCCCTCGTTCACCGAGCTCACCCCGGCCCTTGTCAGCCATGCCGGGAAAGAGACCACAGTGACCGTGGAGCGCGACGGCAAGACCCTGCGTCTGCCAGTCACCCCCAACGGACACGGCAAACTCGGCTTCCAGCTCAGACCGATCACAGCCGTCTACAACCCAGTGACTATTGACTACAGCTTCTTCCAGTCATTCCCCAAAGGCTGGGAAATCGGCACCACCACCCTCACAAACTACGTCAGCTCGATGAAACACGTCTTCTCGCAGGAGGGGGCCGAGAGCCTCGGAGGATTCGGAGCAATCGGCAACATGTTTCCCGAACGCTGGAACTGGCTCAGTTTCTGGGAAATAACCGCCTTCCTTTCCGTTGCGCTCGCATTCATGAACATCATCCCCATTCCCGGACTCGACGGCGGGCACGTCATGTTCCTCCTCTACGAGATCATCACCCGCAGGCAGGCTCCGGAAAAGGTTCTGATCGTAGCCCAATACATCGGCATGGCCTTCCTGCTGCTTCTGCTGCTCTACGCCAACGGCAACGATATTTTCCGGGCATTCTTCAAATAACCCGGCCCCTCTCCCCCGCCCACACACATTGTTATAAACTGTCAATATGTCATCATCACAGCTTAAAACCATAACCCTCAAGCGCGGAAAAGAAGAATCGCTCCTGCGCTTCCACCCGTGGGTATTTTCAGGTGCCATCGCCAGCCTGCCCGACGGTCTTGAAGAAGGCGAGACCGTAAGAGTAGAAGCCTCTGACGGACGCTGTCTCGGAACAGGCCACTATGAGATCGGCTCCATAGCCGTGCGTATGCTCGAAAACACCGACTCGGCAATCGACGGCAACTTCTACGCCTCGCGTCTGCGCCACGCCTGGGACCTGCGCCGGCGCCTCGGCCTGATACGCCCCGACAACTCAACCTTCCGCCTGGTCCACGGCGAAGGTGACTTCCTGCCCGGATGCGTTGTAGACATCTACGGAGACACAGCAGTGCTCCAAGCCCATAGCCCCGGCATGCACTACGCCCGCCTGACCATAGCCGAAGAACTGACCCGCCTGCCCGATGCCGGAATCAAGAACGTTTACTACAAATCAGAGACAACCCTCCCCTTCAAAGCCCGCCTCGATCCGGTCAACGACTATATAATAGGTGGCTACAACACTAATATCGCAATTGAAAACGGCCTGAAATTCAACATCGACTGGCTCAAGGGGCAGAAAACCGGCTTCTTCGTAGACCAGCGCGACAACCGCTCGCTGCTGCAGAAATACAGCGCCGGAGCCAGAGTGCTCAACATGTTCTGCTACACCGGCGGCTTCTCGGTCTACTCGATGCGCGGCGGCGCCGAACTGGTCCACTCCGTCGACAGCTCGGCCAAAGCCATAACCCTCACCGATGCCAACATCGAGCTGAACTTCCCCGGCGACACCCGCCACAAATCATTTGCCGAAGACGCCTTCAAATATCTTGCAAAGGTTGAAAAAGGCGCCTATGACCTCATCATACTCGACCCCCCGGCCTTCGCCAAACACCGCAGCGCAATCCGCAACGCAATGATAGGATACCGCAGGCTCAACGCCGCCGCCTTCGAGAAAATCGCTCCCGGAGGAGTGCTCTTCACCTTCTCCTGCTCGCAGGCCATCAGCAAAGAGCAGTTCCGTCTGGCCGTCTTCACCGCTGCAGCCATGTCCGGCCGCCGGGTGCGCATTCTCCATCAGCTCACCCAGCCGGCCGACCATCCGGTCAACATCTACCACCCCGAAGGCGAATACCTCAAAGGCCTCGTGCTCTACGTCGAGTAAGAGAGTTGGCCAAACCAACTGACAGAACGTCAAAAAAACATTCTCATAACCAATCTCATAATCATGTCATTAACCAAATTTATTGTTCCTGCAATGGCAGCAATGGCAATCACAGCCTGTGGCTCAAAAGCCACACAGGAAACGGCTGACGATTTCGACTACACAGTCGACCGTTTCGCCGACATCGAGGTGCTTCGCTACAAAGTGCCCGATTTTGAGAATCTGACCCCTCAGCAGCGCATCCTCATCTACTATCTGACAGAGGCAGCCATCACCGGCCGCGACATTCTCTGGGAGCAGAACGGCAAATACAACCTCGCTATCCGCGACCTCATCGAGAACGTCTACACCAACTTCGACGGCGACCGCGAGAGCGACGAATTCAAAGGTCTCGAACTCTATCTGAAGCAGATCGAGTTTGCCAACGGCATCCATCACCACTATTCGATGGATAAGTTCACCCCCGTGTTCAGCCGCGAATTCCTCGCCGGCCTGGCGGCAAAACTCCCCGCCGACCAGCAGCCCGAAGATCTGGAAACACTCCTGACCATCATTTTCGACCCCTCAGTGATGCCCAAGCGCGTCAACCAGGCCGAAGGACAGGACCTCATCCTCACATCTGCCAACAATCTCTACGACAACATCTCGCAGCCCGAAGTAGAAAACTACTACAACGCACTTAAAGACACTACCGATGCCACCCCCGTTTCATGGGGCCTGAACGCACGTCTCACAAAGCAGGACGGCAAAGTAGTCGAGCAGGTCTACAAAGTAGGCGGTCTCTACTCCGAATCCATCTCAAAAATAGTGGATCTTCTCGGCAAAGCTGCGGAATATGCCGAAAACGACTCCCAGCGCGCCATCATCAACAAGCTCATCGAATATTACCGCACCGGCAACCTGAAGACCTTCGACGAATACTCGATAGCATGGGTTGAAGACACAGCCTCGCAGGTCGACTTCATAAACGGATTCATCGAAAGCTACGGCGACCCCCTCGGAATGACCGGTGCTTATGAATCAATCGTCAACTTCAAAAATCAGGAAGCCTCCCACCGCACCGAGGTTATCTCAGGCAACGCCGAATGGTTCGAGCAGCACTCGCCCGTCGATCCCCGTTTCCGCAAAGACGAAGTGAAAGGTGTAAGCGCCAAGGTGATCACCGCCGCCATCCTCGCCGGCGACGCCTACCCTGCCACACCAATCGGCATCAACCTTCCCAACGCCAACTGGATCCGCGCAGCCCACGGTTCGAAGTCTGTAACCCTCGAAAACATCACCGAGGCATATGACCAGGCATCGCACGGCAACGGCTTCAACGAAGAATTCGTCATCGACAAGGAGACATCCGACCTCCTTGACAAATACCTCTTCATCACTGACAACCTCCACACAGACCTCCACGAATGCCTCGGCCATGCCTCCGGACGCCTGCTCCCCGGTGTAGACCCCGATGCGCTGAAAGCCCACGGATCAACCCTTGAAGAAGCACGCGCCGACCTCTTTGCCCTCTACTACCTGGCCGATCCGAAGCTCCTTGAGCTCGGTCTGCTCGACAACCCCGATGCCTACAAGGCCGAGTACTACAAATACATCCTCAACGGCCTCATGACACAGCTCATGCGCATCGAGCCCGGAAAAGACGTAGAGGAAGCCCACATGCGCAACCGCCAGCTCATCTCGGCCTGGGTCTATGAAAAAGGCAAGCCCGACAACGTGATCGAAATGGTGAAACGCGACGGCAAAACCTACATCAAGATCAACGACTACGCCAAACTCCGTGAACTCTTCGGTCAGCTTCTCGGCGAAGTGCAGCGCATCAAGAGCGAAGGCGACTACCAGGCCGGACGCGATCTCGTGGAGAACTACGGTGTCAAAGTCGATCCAGCCCTCCACAAGGAAGTACTCGGACGCTACGCCAAACTCAACATCGCACCTTACAAAGGCTTCGTCAACCCCGTCTACACACCTGTCACCGACAAAGACGGCAACATCACCGACGTGACAATCAGCTACGACGAAGACTATCTCCCCCAGGTGCTCCGCTACTCGAAACAATATCGCACATTGAAATAATCTATACGATAATTCACCCGACAACATAAAGACTTCATATGACATCTATGAAACGTCTGCTCTCATTGCTGCCGTCATTCCTAATGGCGGCAGTTCTTTGGGGGGCCGCTCCCTCCGACTATTACAAAAGCTGCGAAGGCAAAAAAGCAGCTGATCTTCTGTCAGCCCTGTGCAAGGTTGTAGGCCCGCACACCAACGTAGGCTACAAAGGCCTGTGGGACGTCTACGGATCCTCCGATATTGACGAAAACGGAAAGATCTGGGACATGTATTCGACCAAACGCTGGACCTTCCGCAAAGAACAATGCGGAAGCGGCTACACGAAAGTAGGCGACTGCTACAACCGCGAACACTCCCTGCCGAAAAGCTGGTTTAACGATGCAAGTCCGATGTATTCCGATGCTTTCCACATCTATCCTACTGACGGCAAGGTCAACGGACAGCGCAGCAACCATCCCTACGGCGAATGCGCCAACGGTTCTTCTGTTGCCGCCGCCAACGGAGTCAAGCCTCTCGGCAAGCTCGGAGCCTCAACCTTCCCCGGCTATTCCGGCACTGTGTTTGAGCCCGTTGATGAATACAAAGGTGACTTCGCGCGTTCCTATTTCTATATGGCCGCGGCCTACAACGACCGCATCGCCTCCTGGAACGCTACCGAAGCCAGAGCCATGCTCGACCAGAACAGCTATCCGGTGTTCGATGCCTGGGCCGTCAGTCTGCTTCTCAAATGGCATCGCCAGGACCCGGTCAGCCAGAAAGAAATAGACCGCAACGAAGCCGTAAGCAGATATCAGGGCAACCGCAACCCCTTCATTGACTGCCCCGATCTGGCCGAACACATCTGGGGTGACAAGAAAACCGAAGGCTGGCACTCATCAGCAGTCCAGCAGCCGGTGATCAATTTACCGCTTAACGGCTCGACAGTCAACTTCGGAGTCACAGCCGTCAACTATCCCCTGCAGGTGCCGGTAAGAATCGAAGGCATGAATCTCACATCGGCTGTCAGCCTGACCGTCAGCTCCTCCGATTTCTCACTCTCGCGCACATCAGTCCCGGCAGCCGAAATCAACGGCTCGGCAGCCACTGTCAATGTCACCTTCCGCTCATCGACAGCAAAAAACGCCACTGCTGTCCTGACTCTCAGCTCCGGATCACTCGTGACAAAAGTTAACCTCACAGCCAGTGCCATCAACGGCATCCCGGCCCATGAGGCGGCCTATGTGACCGAAGACTCTTTCACCGCCTGCTGGACCGGTCTTGCCGGAGACTCGGACTACACTCTGACCGTCAGCCTCAACGGCACACCGATCAGCGGCTATCCCGTGACCGTGCGTGCCGATGACGGACGCCACATCGTTACCGGTCTCGAACCCGGCACCACCTATACTTATCAGCTCTCGTCGGCCACAATGAAATCCAATATCGTGACCGTGACCACAGCCGTGCCACAGCCCTCAATTGACATCATGCACTATGGCTCCGACAGCCGCGTGGTGCTCACCGCAATGCCCGGCGAACCCTCTGACTGCGAGGAATTCTGGCTGGAGACCGAAAACATCGACTCTGAAATCACCCTCTCGGTAAACAGCCCGTTCGAACTCTCGACCGACAAAGCCGAATGGACCCGCACCCTGATCCTCCGCCCGATGGAAGACCGCTTCTACATCCGCATCGCCGCAAGCCCTGCCGGACACTACGAAACGTTCATCACTGCCACCGCCGGAAGCTATTCCACCGACGACTCAATGGTGGAAGCCATCGTGACCGATCCCTCGGTGCCGACATTCATCGAGACATTCAACCCCATCGGAAGCACCTCTTACGGAAACCACGTCTACAAAGGCTCGGCCACCACATGGAACTGCAAAGATGTGCTCTTCAGCGCATCGGAAGGTGTTGACAAAACAGGCGCCGTGCGCTTCGGCAAAACCACATCAAGCTCCATCACCACCGCATCGGCCAAGCCTGCCGGCATCGGCACCATAAGCTTCCAGGCCAAACGCTTCGGCACCGATGATGACGCAGTCATCGAAGTGGAATACTCGGCTGACAGCGGCCAGACATGGCAGAGCGCAGGCAAAGCCGAAATAAGCTCATCGGCTTACACGGAATTCACCTTCCCGGTCAACGTCAAAGGCGACAACCTCATCCGTCTGCGCCAGACCTCCGGCGAGCGCGTGAACATCGACAACTTCACCGTGACCGACTATGCAGGCCAGTCAGCCATAGAGATAGTAGATGACATCCAGACCTGGGAAGCCTACTCGCTCGGCGGCTCACTCGTCATCGAGAACCACGGCGAAGCCTCCCGCTTCATCGTCTACAATCTCGAAGGCATGATCCTCGCCGACCGCACAGTCAGCGGAAGCGCCACACTTCCGCTCACACCCGGCTTCTACATCGTCTCCAACCTCACCGACATCCGCCGCGTGGTAGTGAAATAACAGTACCCGAAACCGAAAGGCTGTTTAACCTACAGTTTCTAAAATCTGACCGTCAGAGATTGCGTCTGATATCGCAGCCTCTGACGGCATTTTTTATCAGAGGTCATTAAAAACAACCTCTGATAAAAAATTAAAGCAAATTAAAATCCATAACTTGTGATTGTTTTTTTCACAAGTTATGGATTTGTATGATTCAGCAGTTGAGCTTATGTGGAGTTCGTATTACAGCTTGGTGTAAGTTATATAAGTTTCCCCATCCTGGTCTTTCTGATACGTTGTCATGTTAGTGTCAGTGAGCTTTTTAATTGTAGCTTTCATTGTTCCGTCAATGAATTGGTTACCCTTAAGTCTTACTTCGCCAGACTGATTGAACTTCCATTCCCGGCTTGATGCACTCCAATAATAACTGATAATTTCAATATTATAGGATTCGGTTCCCGAATCGAAACTGCCAACTTCGATATCAACTTTCTGAGCGTCTATAATGTTGTCACCGACAGGAATACCCTGTCCATTAAAGTTAAATGTTTCGTCAAACTCATATTTTTCATCCTGAGCATCACCAACATATTCCCAACCTCTGATATTTGTAATGTACCAATTGCCCGAAATACGTGCGGGATCGACATGTTTGGGCTCGTCATCGTCCGAGCAAGCTTGCAAAGCGAAAAGCATTACAACCACAAGCAGATAATCAGTAATTTTCTTCATGTTATATTTAATTATTTTGATTTAACTTCTATGATATAGAAGACATGATAAGCACAACACTTCCTGCTATTTCAAAATGTCAGGGACTGAACAATGCCAATACTATTACAAAATTACACAATCGAGTCGGAATACAAAATTTTCACCTTGAAAATCGCCATTTACGGAACAATAAAGAATGTATATCTGAATAAAAAGATTAACTTTGCAAGCGGACTAAAGAACATTCTCGCAATATGGGCTTAGATATATATTCAGGAAAACTGACCCGCTACTACAGCCGCAACTGGAAAACCATCGTCCAGCAGATGTCTGAGGAAAACGGACAGAAATGCGTAATGACAGACGGTTCAGGCAATGAAATGAAACCGGTTGAAGATCCGTCGGAAATTGATCAGATAAGAGAAACGGTCACACGATGGATTGACAATATCGCCACCGGCATCGACCAGCCTCTCCCTTCGCCATTATGGGACGAGACAAGCGAATGCGCTTACTATACCGACAAACCGGATTGGGAAGCATTCGGCGCACTGATGTTGTTGCAGGCCTGCCAGTCTCTGAATCGCCCGTTGCCGGAATATGTGGAAAACAGATGGGACGCACTTGAAGATCCTATAGTCAAGGAAGCTATGTCGAAAAAGATTGTCAATTCATTGCTTTATAATGTAGATCTCTGGCTGCCCATTCCTGACAATGCTATTTTTATAGCGGCATACCCGACAGGCAATGAAGGCTCAATCTCCACGGTGTCACTTCTGAAAAAGGAACTGGAAGAACTGAACCGGCAGCTGTGGAAAGCCGATGAGGCCACTATCCTCTCATGGCGCAACGATAAATACTATGTTCCGGTAAAAACCAAAGAGCCGAAACTCATTTTAGGATTCATCAGACGGACTAACAAAACACCAAAGGAAAAATACCGCACTGAAGATCTTGCCCAATGCGCCTACTCGATGCTCTACCAGGCTGTCCGATTTGCGGAAGAACACCGGGTGCCGATAGTATTGGACTATTAGAGAGCCATCTTAAAATATGAAAGGGGAAACGTCCGGTGACAGGCGCATCCCCTTTCACTATTTCATGACCGCAACGACGCGGTTGCGGGTTGATCACTTTTTGGCTTTCTGACGGATCTGATTGTGGCGGATTTTCCAGACCACGGCATCATAAGGCGGCACCATTGTGCGGAAAGGCTCGGTGCTGCTCAACTGTTTGGTGTCCTGCTCGCGGGTTATGAGCTCTGTGGCTACGGCCTCGCCTTCTGCTATGCCTAACATCTCGAACGCATGGCGCGGAATGTTGATGCCGAGATCACAGGAATCAGCCGAGAAGTTCACTGCTATCACAAGAGTCTCGCCGTCGCAGTGGCGCATGAAGGCATACTGGCGGTGAGGATTGAGTGTAGGGTTATGATAGTTGACATACATAAGGTCGAAGAAACGCCCCTCGGAGATGGCTCTCTCGCGGTTGCAGATGTTAAGAATGGTGCAATATTTTGACCTCAGCCAGCGCTCACGCGGAGTCAGCAAGGCTCCGCCTGGCTTGCCGTCGTTATACCACCGGCGCAGAGTGCCGACACTCCAGTAGTCAAAAATTGTGGTTCGTCCGTCATAACCGCTGAAGCCCTCGCTGTCTGTGGCCTGCTCTCCGAGTTCCTGGCCGGCATAGATCATCATCGGACCTGTAGAAATCATGGAGCTGACCACCAGCGACGGAATCACTTTGGCGGGATCGCCGGCATAGAACTTTGAGCCGAATCGCTGCTCGTCATGGTTCTCAAGGAAGTTGAGCATGTGCCGGGAAATGCCCTCGACAGTCTGCCAGCAGTTTGTGATTGTAGCAGCCGAATGGTTGTGACACTGGATGGCCCGCAGAGTATCGTAGAGGTTCACCTTGTCATAGAGATAGTCGAAACCGCCCTTTTCGATGAAATCGCGGTAGATATGGATGTCATAAAGCTCGGCTATGAATTTCACGTGCGGATAGCGGTCCTTGACATTAGGGATGGCCCACTGCCAGAATTCCAGCGGCACCATGTGGACCATGTCGCAGCGGAACGCATCGACTCCTTTCGAGGCCCAGAAGCGCAGAATGTGGAGCATCTTCATCCAGGTGTCAGGGATGGGCGAATAGTGAGTGCTCCAGTTGCCGGGATCACGCCCGTAGTTCAGCTTGACGGTGTCATACCAGTTGTTGACGCCAGGGAAAGCCGAGAAGCAGTCATCACCCGTGGCCTTGGCCGGAAATTCGATATATGCTTTCTTCCCGCTGCCCATGTCGACCGACGGAGCGAAAAGCTGACGGGTTATATAATAATAATTGTTGTTCGGATCGAAGAACATGTCGGTATTGTCATCTTCGCCGAGGTCCTTGATTCCGGCCGGCTTCACATCGCTGTGATAGCAGCGGGCTGTGTGGTTCGGAACAAAATCGATGATCACGTCAAGACCGGCATCATGGGTGCGGGCCACGAGAGCTTCGAATTCTTCCATTCGCTTGCCGACGTTGACAGCAAGATCGGGGTCAACGTCATAGTAGTCCTTGATGGCATATGGAGAACCGGCCTGGCCTTTGACCACGTGAGGATTGTCGGGGCTTATGCCCTCGCTGCTGTAGTCGGTCCGTGTGGCATGCTCGATCACTCCGGTGTACCACACGTGGGTGGCTCCAAGTTCCTTGATGCCTGAAAGCACGGCCTCGTTTATGTCGTTGAACTTGCCTGAACCGTTCTGCTGATATGTGCCTCCGGGAATGCAGTTACGGTTTGAGTTTGTAAAAAGTCTTGGTAATAGCTGATAGATGATGGGTTTTCTGTCCATTATGGATGGTTTCATTTTTTCTTCCGCCGTTCGCCGCGCAGGGTGAATCCCGCATCCAGGAGAGCCTGGAGCGTATTGTCGTAACCTGAGCGGAACACACGGGTTATTTCTTTGAGATTAAACACTTTGTAAGATGCCACATCGTCAATAGAGATGGCAAGGTCGCAAAGCTCCATCTGAGCCTGCGAATTGTTTTTGACAAGCAGATCATAGGTGCGGTGGGCTATGTCCATCAGAGATTTCGGCTTGCCGCGCGATGGCATGGGGCTGCAGTTGATGCCGATGAGATATTTGCACTTGTCTCTGAGCGCCCAGGCAGGCAGATTGGCGAGCACTCCGCCGTCGACGTAAGTGACACCTTTGATTCTTACAGGTTTGAATATAATAGGAATGCTGCACGAAGCCGCCACACAGTCCACAAGAGTGCCTTCCGAGAAGGCCACCGGACGGTTGTTGTCAAGGTCCGTAGCGCAGACCACCGCCGGCAGAGGCAGATCTTCGATATTTTCATAGCGCACCTGCCTGCGCAGAAACTTTTTGAAGCCGTCCATCGAGAAGAAGCCGTCACGCGGCACACCCAATTCAGCGAAATCGCCGAATTTGGCATCGCTGAATACCTTGATGATCTCTTCAGGAGCCATTCCGGATGCATACATCACCGTGACTACCGAGCCGGCACTCACGCCGGCCACAATGTCGGGCTTTATGCCGACCTCCTCAAGAGCCTTGAGAGCACCGGCATGGGCAAAACCGCGGGCTCCCCCTCCACTGAGGACAAGTCCGAGTTTATATGGCTTGCGCGAAAATTTCAACATGTCAAGCATAACAGATGCAAATTTAGTATAAAAACGCGAGATTTTACCCAGGCGGTTCAAGAGAATGTCTAAAATCTCATGTTTTTATGCTAAATTTGCATTACCATGAAGTTCAGTCAGATTCCATCACATGAAAATGTCAAGCGGCAGCTGCGTGACATGGTGGCCGACGGCCGCATTCCCCACGCGCTGCTTCTCCACGGTCCGGCAGGCATAGGAAAATTCATGCTTGCCCGCACGTTCTCCCAGTTTGTCCACTGCCAGTCACCCACGCCTGACGGCGAGCCTTGCGGCTGCTGCCGGTCATGCGTTCAGCATGAAAGTTTCAACCATGTCGACAGCATCTATGTGTTTCCGGTGGTCAAGACCGAAAAGCTGAAATCTCCGGTATCTGATGACTATATGTCGGAGTTCAAGGAATTTGTCGGCGCGAGCCCCTTCATGGATTTCGACCGCTGGACCGGATATTTCGAAAAGAAAAACGCCCAGCCGGCGATCTACGTTTCAGAGAGCGAGGCTCTTGAGCAGCGGCTTGCGGTGACAACCACCCTCTCGCGCTACAAGACCGTGATCATCTGGCTTCCCGAAAAGATGAACGAACAGACAGCCAACAAACTGCTGAAACTCATTGAGGAACCTTTTGCCGACACGATTTTCATACTCGTCTCTGACAATGCGGCCTCCATTCTACCGACAATCTACTCGCGTTGCCGCCCGATAGAGATGAAGCGTCTCAGCGATGAGACTGTGGCCCGTTATCTGACCGAGAATCTGGCCATAGATCCGCAGGATGCGCTCTCGATGGCCCATATAGCCGCCGGCGATGTCAACAGCGCGCTGCGCGCTATGGATGCCACAAGCGTGAGCCGGATGTTTTTCGATCTCTTTGTCAGACTCATGCGCCTGGCCTACCAGCGCGATGTCAAAGGCCTGAAGGAGTGGAGCGCCGATGTGGCGGCCCTCGGCAGAGAGCAGGCTGTAAAGTTCTATGATTACTCCCAGCGCCTCATCCGCGAGAATTTCATCTACAACTTCAATATTCCCGATCTTCTCTATCTAAACCGCAACGAGGCCCAGTTCAGCAAGAACTTCGCCCGCTTCATCACCGAGAACAATGCCGAGCGCATCATCGCCGAAATGAACCGGGCGGCTTCTGACATTGCCGGAAATGCAAACGGCAAGATAGTGAACTTCGATTTCGCGATTAAAATGATCATCCTGATCAAGAATTTCTGACAGTCCGGCCCCGGCGCGCATGACGCAGAGGCCTTATCCCCCCACTCACCAGCACTCCACCCCACTCGCCTTAAGAGGTTTTGAGGTTGTTTAAAACCAAATGTGAAAGCCAATGATCCCCTTCCTCCGCCAAGTGGCCGGGGCCTATGCGGCCAATGAACTCGGCAATCTCCAGGACTATTGCTTCGTGTTTCCAAACAAGCGAAGCGGAGTCTTCTTCACCCACTATCTTGCGCTCGAAGCCGCAGGAAAGCCCTTCCTGATGCCTGAGATAGCCACCATCGCAGAGGTAACGCGCAGTTTTTCGGCTCTGACCGAGGCTCCACGCCTTGACCAGCTTTTCATTCTCTATAATGAATACCGCGAACTGAGCGGCGAGAACGTGGCTGACTTCGACCGTTTCCTCTTCTGGGGCGAGATGCTGCTTAACGATTTCAATGATGTGGATCTCTATCTGGTCGACCCCCACAAGCTCTTTGTCAATCTCCAGCGCTTCCGCGAAGTGAGCGCCAACTATCTGACCGAGGAGCAGACCGAGATCATCAACCGCTACTGGGGCGAGAAGTTCGTACACTCCAGCCCGGATGAATTCTGGAACCACATCCACTCCACCCCCACTCCGCTCGAAAACAAATTTCTGCAACTGTGGGAGGTGCTTGACGAGCTTTTCGAGCGCTTCCACAAACGCCTGCTTGACAACGGCATGGCCACCCGCGGCATGTTTGCCCGCAACGCCGTCAATCTTCTGAGCAAAGGCAGAGACCGCAAGCTGCCCTTCAGCCGCTACATCTTTGTGGGATTCAATGTGCTGACGCTTTCAGAGATCAAGATTTTCGAAAAACTGCAGGCGCGCGGATGTGCCGATTTCTACTGGGACATGGCCTCGCCGGCTTTCAGCGCAAAAGGAAACCGCGCATCGCTTTTCATGCAGCAGAACGTGGGCTGCTTCCCTTCTCTCTATGATCTGGGCGAACTCTATCCTGAAAATCCGGACTTCCCGAAAATACATATCACCGGAGTGCCGAGCGCATTCGGTCAGACCAAACTTGCCGGACAGCAGCTTGACCGGTGGATAGCCTCAGGAGCTGTTACGGATACGGCCGATGCGATAGACACAGCCGTTGTGCTTCCTGACGAGAGCCTGTTCATCCCGATGGTCCACGCCGTACCCCCCGCCATCAGCGCCCTGAATGTCACAATGGGTTTCCCGCTTAAAAACACAGCGGTTTCATCGCTCATGTCGGCCATCGTAAATCTTCATCTCAGGAGTTCCCGCTCCCGCGGCGAGTGGAGCTTTTTCTATGAAGACATGCGGGCAGTGCTCACCCACCCCATGCTCCAGAGCTATGCTCCTGAAGGATGCAATGCGCTGCTGCGCCTGATGGTGGAGCGCCGTCTCTACATGGTCAGCGCCGCTCTGATAGCCGAGACCGCTCCGGCACTGGCTTTCATTTTCACTCCGGTGACCGACACCAATGGCATAGATGAGGTACACGACTATTTCTTCAGGCTCGCAAGCACTCTGCGCGAGTTCACCGCCGGCGATAAGGAGAGGATGATCGAAAATTATTTTCTCGACACCTATCTGATAGAGCTTGAGAACATACGCCGAGCCTGCCGCAACTGGAAGATCAGCATGAAGGACACCACCTTCATACAACTGCTTCAGTCAACCATCTCGTCGGCCAGCATCCGCTTCACCGGCGAGCCGCTGAAAGGCCTGCAGGTGATGGGTGTGCTGGAGACGCGCGCGCTTGACTTCGACAACCTCATCATACTGTCAATGAACGAGAGAGTCTTCCCCCGGAAACAGTATTCGCGCTCGTTCATTCCCGATTCGCTGCGGCGCAGCTACGGCATGGCCACCACCGAACTGCAGGAATCGATCTTCGCCTATTCGTTCTACCGCCTGATCTCCCGCGCCACCAATGTGAGGCTCTTCTACGATGCCAGAACTCTCAGCGGCAAAAACAGTGAGATATCACGCTACATAGCCCAGCTGCTCTATCTTTTCCCGGAATGCGAGGTGGACCATGACCTGGCGTCATTCTCAAGCGTAATCTCCGAGGAGGCCGGGCTGACCGTGGAGAAAACGCCTGAAATAATGGCCAAACTGAAAGAATTTACTGTTGAAGGCGGAAGAACGCTTTCAGCATCATCGATCAACGGCTATATCAACTGCCCGCTTTCGTTCTACCTGAAAAGAGTCTGCGGACTTGACCTTGACGAGGAGGTGATGGACTATATGGATTCCGGAACCTACGGTGACATCATGCACGCCGCAGCCGAAAGACTCTATAAGGAGCTGCGCGGTTCACGCCACGAGGTGAAGATCACCTCTGAGATTCTCGATTCGTTCATAAAGGACGAAATAAAGCTCGATACGGTGATCACGGAACTGATCAACGAAAAATATAACCGCTATCCGGCCGGCGACCGCACTCCGCTTGTGGGCGAATGCAAGGTGCTGGCCCGCGTGATGAAACATTTTCTGATACTGATGTTCCGCGCGGAAAAAGGGATCGCACCCTTTGACTTCATTGACGGCGAGCACAAGGTCAGAGGCACCATGCGCATCACCGACTCTCTGAGCGTCAACATCTATCAGATCATCGACCGCATAGACCGCGTCTATCCCTCAGGCCGCTATGGCGAGGGTCTAGGGCTGCTCAGAATTGTCGACTACAAGACCGGCGGCGATCTGACGGAATTCAAAGATATGGACGAGCTTTTCGATCCGGAGATGAAAGACCGCCGCAAGGCCATACTCCAGCTGCTGTTCTACTGCAACGCCTATGCGCAGCAGACAGGATATGACGGAGCCATCAGGCCTCAGATCTATCCCTTCCGCACTCTCTCCACTTCGGGGCTGCCCCCTCTGAAGTATTCCGGCGAGGCGCTTGACGACTACCGCCCGGTCAACGAGGAGTTCATGGAGCGCTTCCGCTCGACTATCGCTGAGATTTTCAACCCCGACATACCGTTTACGCAGGCTCTCAAGGAAGACAGCTGCACTTTCTGCAGTTTCAAGGCTATCTGTCGCAGGAATCCGCAATGATCTGACCGTCTTACAGCTATCCCCCCACACTCATACCGTCTATGAAACTATATGTCCACATACCTTTCTGCCATGCCAAATGCGCTTACTGCGATTTCTATTCAACTCCGCGCCGCGAGTGGATGGAGGCCTTTGTCGATGCGGCCATCGGCGAGTGGGGAGAACGGTCAGCCGGGCTCAGCGAGCCGGTCGATACGCTCTACTTCGGCGGCGGCACCCCGTCGTCACTTCCGGCTGAACTGCTCCGACGGTTGCTTGAGGCTCTTCAGACCGAGAATCTGCGCGAGGCTACAATAGAGGCAAACCCCGAGGATGTGACCGATGACTGGGTAAGATTCATCAGCGGCGAGACTCCGTTCAGGCGCGTGAGCATGGGGGTCCAGTCGTTTTGCGATGACGAACTTGTCACCGTAGGACGCCGCCACAGTGCGGCCCGTGCGGCGGAGGCTATCGACTGTCTGCGCCGTGGCGGCATAGACAATCTCAGCTGCGACCTCATCTACGGACTTCCCGGACAGACGGCCGGATCATGGCGCAGGTCTCTTGAACGGCTGATCAGTTTCAGACCGGAACATATCTCGGCCTATCTGCTGTCATATGAAGCTGGAACCCGCCTGGATGCGATGCGCCGGAAAGGGACGGTCACCGAGGCGGACGATGATATGGCCGAGGCGATGTATGAGGCTCTGTGTGACATGACCCGCATGGCCGGATATGTTCACTATGAGATTTCAAACTTCGCGCTTCCGGGCTGCGAGGCCGTACACAATTCGGCCTATTGGGACAATTCGCCCTACATAGGCCTCGGCCCTGGGGCACATTCGTTTGACGGATTCAGAAGATCATTCAACCCGTCGTCGCTTAAAGACTATATAGCCTCCGGAGGCCGCGGTTTCGGCATCACGGAGGAAGAAAGCACCGACAGCCGTTTCAATGACCTGCTGATCACCCGCCTGCGCACCCGCCACGGGCTGCACCCCGATGAAGTTGAGCGGCTTTTCGGGCGGTCGGTCCGCGACTTTTTCACGGCAACGGCCATTCCGCTGATCTCTGCAGGCGACCTCGAAATCTCCCCTTCCGGCGCTTACGTGATCCCCGAATCATGCTGGCTCACCTCCAATTCCATCCTCCTCCCCTTCATAAGAGTATGATCCCATTGAAATAACTATATACTGAAATCCGACTTAAAAACTCCAGACAACGCGGCCCATCCCGACATCCGCCTGCAGTATCAGGCCGATGCGAAGTGGCAGGAGATGTTCGAGTGGTCGACAGCCCACGGACTTGACGTGCAGATCAGAGCCGATCTTGTGGATGCCGACTGCGTAAGGCGCTATCACGAAGCCGGCGTAAAGGTGAATGTGTGGACCGTGAATACTCGCCGGGAGTGTTCACGCCTCAGCAATCTCGGCGTTGACTACATGGTGACCGACTATCTCAGCTCTGAGTCCTTATAAGAATTTAACTACCCGAAGCGGGCTATTCTAACCGCTTATGCTTAACTTTGCAAATTATTTAAGAGTTGTTTAAAGAATGACCTATGGGCCTTTTCAGTTTTCTTTCAAAATCAAGCGATCCGTTATGTCTGCCGTTCGCAACAGACATTCACTGCCATATTCTTCCGGATGTCGATGACGGCTCTCCCGATGTGCAGACTTCGGCTGAGCTTGTGGAACGGATGAAATCATGGGGCATCAGCCGCATCATAGCCACTCCTCACATCACTGAAAGCTCTTTTGAAAATACGCCTGAAACGCTCGACCGGGCGCTTGATGCTCTTAAAAACGAACTCGCCAAGCGCGAAATCAGCATTGATCTGAGCCGTTCGTCGGAAAACCGCATCGACGACTATTTCCGCACTCAACTGGCAGCCGGAAATATCACGCCCTATCCCAACAATTACATTCTTGTGGAGAATTCGTTTATTCAAGAGCCCTGGCAGCTTGATCAGTTTCTGTTTGACCTGAAACTGAAAGGCTACCGCCCGATACTCGCTCATCCGGAGCGTTTCTTCTATTACTTCGAGGAGCATCCCAATCGTTACGATGAACTTCACCGTGCCGGCAATCTGTTTCAGATCAATGTGCTTTCGCTTGCCGGAAGCTATACCCGGAAAGAGAAAAAAGCGGCTGAAAAACTGATTGAAAAAGGCTATGTGGATTTTCTCGGTACAGACCTCCACAACCACCGCCATGCAGACACGATCGACGCTTATCTGCGCTCCAAAGACGCCTCGCGCCACTTCGCGGCACTCAAAGGGCGCCTGTTCAACGACCGGGTGTTTATCTAAGCATGGAAATAAGCCTTTCCACTCCGAAATAGTCAAGCACAAACAGAGGAAAGGCACTCAGAACTGCAACTTCAGGACATCTGTGCAGAATATGTTTCTCCAACTGGCTGTCAAATACTTGCCGCTGCCCGACGACGGTCTCCGGCATTGAAAAACTGTCATTGACAAGATAGTTCATCTTACAGAGATGGGCTGTAACCAATTCTTTCCAGACCTCAAATGTATAACCGTTGATATTTGACAACGACGGTCTGCTGTCTGTCGGGACAAAATTCTTATAATGAGGTTCTTCCAGGCAACTGTCCTTGCTGTCACAGTCATCGGCATACGGACATTTGTCGCGCTTGCATTTGACAGTCAGATCTTTGAAACTCTCCATATCACGATAATGGCGCAAGGCCTCGACCATCGGATAGCTTATAAAGAGCAATCCGTTGTCTGTATCGTTGTCAAAAAAATCAAGCATCTCGATCAACTTTCTGTCATCAGCGAGAGTCGAATGACCGTCATAATCGAAAAAGAGATAGACAGAGGCAAAGCTGTCGCGGTTATAATCTTTAAGCTCTTCGGCAAGTATCGAGTTCCGTTCTTTGAGCAGATTTACTATGTCAAGCGCGAAATCATCAGCTTTCAACTGCTGGTACAGCTGATAGACCTCTGCATCATAGACACACTTTATTCCGAATTTCCGGCCAAGAAAATTCTGCTCAAGTTTTTTGAAGATTTTGTTTTCAGCTCTTCCTCCTTCGAAAATGAAGAGATGGCGCGCTTTATCATCTGACATGGAATGCACCTGATTTATAGATTTTTTCAATATTATGAGCCTCGCGCAGTTCGCGTTCCGTGCATTTTGACAGAGGCAGAAGGCGGCTTTTATAAATCAGGAAATAGCAGTCAGGACGCATCAGGTCGTTGCTCATTATCGAAGTGTTGTGGGTTGTCAGCACAAACTGCACTCCTGAATCAATGAGTTTCCGCACCACCAGCCGTGAAAGTTCGTGATGATAAAACGCATCGAACTCATCTATAAACACAAATGACACTTCTGATGAAATTATGTGCTGATACCAGCAATAGAAAAGCATCAGTGCGCTTGTGCCTGTTGACATGATGTCACGAAACAGAATCTTCTTATCGCCAAAATCAAATGCAAGTTCCTGGCTGTCCATGACATCGACCACAACAAGCCGGCAGTCTATATTGGCTTCATTCAGAAAGGCCTCAAAGTCTTTGACTTTGTCAGTGTTTATGATATAGTCGGTGAGCGATCCGTCATGATGCTGAAGCCCGATATAAGTGCGGTCTTCCAGCGAACGGAAAAAGAGCATCCGCTCCACAAATGAAAAGAGATCAAGGAAGGCTCTGTTGTCTGCGTTCTCATCAAGCGAAGAGTTGTTTCTGATATATTTCAGAACTGACAACTGCGGGTCACGGATCACATTATTGAGCGATTCCGTGCCTTTGAGGTCAGAGCAGAATGTCTCGTTGCCATCCCGGCGGTCAAAGCAGACCATCCGGCGCCCGTCAATCCAAAGTGTCTCAGAGGTCAGAGTCTTGTAATCCATCTTGCAATACTCATAGCGGATTTTCTTCCCTCCGATCAAAAATTCATAGAGAAACGAAGCCTCGGCGGAGCTGTTGGCTGCATTGGTGTAATGCTTATACGGTTTTTCGAAACGCTTCCGGTCTGTAAGATGCTCGATTATATCAAATATTGCCCATCCAAGATTTGATTTCCCTGAGCCGTTGTATCCATAGACCATCGCGCAATTTACATTGCCGTTTCTTATACATTCGGCATTAAATGTGTAACTGCTTGGAGCCGAAAGGTCAAATTTCAGCACCTCATCAAAACATTTAAAATTGGATACTTCAAATCTGGTGAGCATATTGAATCAATTGTTTAGTTGCACAAATATAGTGAATAAATCCGATTGCCGTAATTTTTTTACGGATATTTTTCATTTAGGCTGTCATTCAATTATATTCCGTGCAATTCACAATTCTGCTCTCAGAGGAGGAATTTTTTGAGACGGGGGAGGATGGCGAGGGCGGTGCGGCGGCCGGTGTCATAGACGAGCTGCATCTTGCCGGGGTTCATTTCTACACGCCCTATGGGAAGGGGTGATTCGGGGGCGATGACAAAGGCGTGGCCGGCTGCGGACTGTGAGGCTATGTAGTCGAGCTGGGAGTTGTACATTTCATGACGTCGTGCCATTGCACGGGCTATAGCCGGGCAGCGTGGCAGCAGAAGCCGCCAGAGCCATGCCGGAGAGGCTGTCTTACGGTAGTCGCGCGGCTGGGTGAGCACTACCACATTGCGTTCATAGCCCAGAGACTGAAAGTATTCCAGCGGTATTGAGTCGCTGATGCCGCCGTCGAGCATACGGCGCCCGTCGGAGACTCTGACCGGGCGGGTGACGACTGGCATAGAGGCCGAGGCGCGCAGCCATTCAAGGGAGTCGTAGTCGACGCGGTCCATCCGATAGTAGGCCGGAGAGCCGGTGGTCACGTCGGTGGCCACGAGGTAAAATTCCATCGGATTGCTCTCAAAGGCTTCGATGTCGAAAATGTCGAGTTCGAGCGGGAGGGTGTGATAGGCGAACTCGGCTCCAACGAGATCGCCGGTGGTGAGGAGCGAGCGCAGCCCCATGTAGCGCGGATCACGGCCGAAGCGCAGATTGTAGCGCAACACGCGGCCCGGCTGCCGCGACTTGTAGTTGCATCCGAAACTCGATCCGGCCGAGACTCCGATCAGTCCGTCGAAGTCTATGCCTTCTTCCATCATCACGTCGATCACGCCGGCTGTAAAGAGCCCGCGCATCGCTCCGCCTTCAAGCACAAGTCCTTTTTTCATTTTCAATAAACCATATTTGTCTCCGTAAAGTTACGGATTATTTCTGCATTTCCGTGAGATATTTCCAATATCTTACGGGCATGTCCTGCCTTTGCTTGCGCGGATTGAGGCGCTCCATTATTGCTGTAGACTTCACATAGGCTCGCCAGAGGTCCTGGAAGAGTCGTTCCTGCGGGTGCATGATCTCTTCGGAGAGGAGTCCGGTCTGCATGTGGTAGCCGTCGGAACTTATGACCACCCGCTTCAGTTCCGCGCCGTCGTAGTGGTAGCCGTAGTCACGCAGGCGGTCATAGATGATGAAAGGCTGGTCGGAAAAACGGTCGGCAAAATGATTCACGGCAAAGGGCAATACATCAAAAGCAGGCTCTATCATGGCAAAATAAGTGCCGTCAGCCGCTTTCTGGAATCTCACGAACTGAAGCAGTCTGTGGGCCTCTCCCCTGACCCTCCGGCATTCCTTGAGCACGGTCAGGACGGCAGGGTCGGAAAAATCGGTCTCGACAGACACTCCGGGCGATGTGACTGCCCGGCTGATGAAACGGAGTGCGAGGATTGGAAATTCAGGGTTGTCTGTCAGAAATGCCGATGTCAGAGCCGCGCGGGCTGAGGCGGTGATAACTTTGGTGAGTTTTCGCCACACGCGGCCACTCTTGTCGCTGTCGGTCTCCACCTGATGGACCAGATCATAGAAGAGAGGCAGGGAGCCGTCAGGGGTGAGCAGCGCGTCGGGCTTCTCCCTGCGCGCAAAAGAGTCGAAGACGGCCGAGAGCAGGCCGTCGAAACTGCCGTCAAAACGATAGATGATCATGAGAAATCAAATGAAAGCTGGAGTGGATTTTCGCCACGGCTCTTGCGGGCGGTTAGCAGACGGCGCACATATTCCGGAGAGGTATCGGCGATTGATGGCGCCACCAGTTCGCCGCAGGTGATGAAATATTTTGCCCTCTTCATGGCCACTCCGATTTTCGACAGATGGGAGGAATTGAGATGACGGTAACGGCGTGCACTGAAAATCAGAGCGGCTGATTTCACACCTATGCCCGGCACACGCAGAATCATCTCGTAAGGAGCGCGGTTGATGTCGACCGGGAAGGCTTCGGGATGACGCAAAGCCCATCCGAGTTTCGGATCAACCTCCAGATCGAGGTTGGGATTGCTCTCGTCGGCAATCTCTTCGGCCTTGAACTGATAGAACCTCATCAGCCAGTCGGCCTGATAGAGGCGGTTTTCGCGCACGAGCGGTGGCTGTTTAAGCGCCGGCAGACGCGAGTCATACTGATTGACCGAGACGTAGCCCGAATAATAGACACGGCGCATGGTAGGCATGCTGTAGAGAGCCGAGGAGGTGAGCAGTATGTCACGGTCGGTGTCAGGAGAGGCACCGACAATCATCTGTGTGCTCTGCCCTCCGGGCACGAAGCGGGGCACGTGGCGCATCTTCTTTTTGTCTTCCTGACACTGCAACACTCCCTGACGGATGAAGCCCATCGGTTCATAGACGCTTTTATGGTCTTTCTCCGGAGCGAGATATTTAAGCGACTGTTCGCGTGGGATCTCGATGTTGACGCTCATGCGGTCGGCATAGCGTCCGGCTTCATTGACAAGCTCACGCGAGGCTCCGGGGATGCTCTTGAGATGGATGTAGCCATTGAAGCGGTGTATCCGGCGCAGATCCTTGGCTATACGGGCTATGCGCTCCATTGTGTAGTCGGGGTTGCGTACCACACCTGAGCTCAGAAAAAGCCCTTCTATATAGTTGCGGCGGTAGAATTCCATCGTTATATCGACCACCTCCGAGACCGAGAGAGTGGCCCGCGGAATGTCATTGCTGCGCCGGTTGATGCAGTAGGCGCAGTCATACATGCAGTAGTTTGTCAACATCACTTTCAGCAGCGCGATGCATCGGCCGTCGGCGGCAAAACTGTGGCAGATGCCCACTCCGCCCACAGTGTTGCCCACGCCCTTGCCATCGTTGCGCCTCACCGTGCCGCTTGACGAGCATGACACATCATATTTGGCCGCCGCAGCCAGAATTTTGAGTTTCTCAAGAGTAGCTTCCGTCATAACGGTGCAAAGTTAGCCATCGACCGGGCAAAACGGGAACACACCCATGTTAAAAAAAACAAAAACGTCAGCCGCCGTCTCCGCAGATCCGGCAGCTGACGCTGTCATTTTATACTTCTATTACTTAACTCACTGAGGAATAAATCTCTTACAGGGCTATTTTTTCATTTCAATCCGGATGACTCCTTCCTTTGATTTGTCGACTGTCATTGATTCGATTTTCGAGGGGTCGATATCTGCCAGATTGCCTTCATAAAGTTTGCCGTCGACATATACTTTGACTTCTTCCTTCCGTCCGTCAACATCTGCTACCTGCTTGCCATCAACTGACTTTACTTTGACAACAGGCTTGTCACTGTTTTCTTTCCCGGCATCGTCTTTGAGGCTGAAACCAATGGGGAGAACATAGTAGACCGAAACCGGCTTGCCGTCTACCTCTCCGGGTTTAAATGCCGGTAAAGTGCTGACCACTCTCATGGCCTCTTTGTCCAAAAGCGGATCTGCACTGCGGAGCACACTGGTCTCGCCAACCGAGCCGTCTTTGTTGATGACAAAACGGACCACCACGCGCCCCTGGATTTTTTTATCTCTGGCTTCCTTAGGATAATGGATATTGTCAGAGATGTACTGCAGCACAGCGGCGTCGCCACCGGGGAATTCAGGCTTCTTCTGAACGACGGAATAGACCGACTCCGGAGCGTCTGCTTTTTCAGCAGCCTTCCCGCTTGGCTTATCACCTTCGGAGACCGCGGCCGTCAGTGTCTCGGCTGCAGCAGCTGCCACGGCATTGTCGGTATGAACTGAGACTGTGGCCGGCGACATTTGCGAGTCCTGAGTTTTTTCGCTAACTTCGCGGGTGGAAACCGCGGAGCTTTCGGTAGAGGGAAGACCGCTGACCGCAGTCCGGATTTCAGCCGCTACCGGTTCCGAAGTCTCTTCGACAAGGAAGCGCGCCGCAGAGGTTTCCTCAAGCACTGCCGCTACGGCATCAATGTTTGTCACTGCGATGGCTGCGGCGAGCGCAGGCACCAGGGCCAGACCGCGCAGACGGCGGGAGGCCGATGAATTCTGATTGTACATCATGGTGATACATTTTTTAAGTTTACTATGATTCAGGCTGTTGGCAAGTGACGGGAATCTCGCGCCGACAGCCTTTTTTATTAATAACATCTGATAGTCACGGGCAGGGATGCCTGATTCGAGCACGGCCTTGTCGGCCTGGTATTCATGGACGGTCTTGAACTCCTCGCGCATGAGCCACGCCGAGGGATTGTACCACTGGAAAATGCTTATGATCTGCGCTACAGCCAGGTCAATCCAATGATGCAGACTGAGGTGCTTGAGCTCGTGGGTAAGGATCATGCGCCCGCTCTCGTTCCAGTCGCTACGGCTCATGACCACATAGCGCCACCAGCTGAAGGGTGCTATACTGCGGTCATCGGTAAGAATTATTTTGTAACGCCCCTCACGGACGGTTTCTCCAGCCGAGATGATGCGCCACAGCCGTGAGGCAATCAAGAGTGTCTGCATGGCGGTCAGCACCACTCCTGAAAGGTAGATCCAGAGCACGGCGGTGAGCCACAGAGGCTGAAAGCCGGCGCTCTCGTCGGCCTCAAGGCCGATCTGTATCTGCCCCATCTCGATTTCGGGCATCACTGCTGCCGGAGCATCAGCGCCAATGGATGCGGCCAAGCGCGACAGCGGCAGACCGAGAAGCGCGACAAGGCATATCAGCCACAGCGCTGTGCGGTTGTAGGCATGCTGATTCTCTCCTGCAAGCACCCATTTATATGAAAGATAGAGCAGGGAGAGGAGAATGGAACTGTAGAGCGAGTAGGAAAATAGTATGCCCATATACCTTATAATATAAAGAGAGTTTTTTTATTGAACGGAAGAGCAGGATGGCGGTTTTACTTGTCGCTGTCGCTGTTTTTTCTTTCAACAAGATCTATGATCTCCCGCAGCTCGTCAAGCGAGATTTTTTCTTCCTCCACAAGGGCCGACACCGCATTCTTATAGGAATTGTTGAAATAGTCGCTGACAAGGCGGGCAAGCGATTTCTTGCGGAAGTCTTCCTGCCGCGCCACGGCATAGTAGCGGTGGGAGGCAGCTACGACTTCATGGCCCACATGGCCTTTGTCTTCAAGAATGCGCACTATGGTTGAGACGGTGTTGAAGTGGGGCTTGGGTTCGGGATAGATCTCAAGCATCTCGCGGACGAACATCGGACCGTGCTCCCAGAGCATTCTCATGATGACCAGTTCTTTTTCGGTCAGAATCTGTGGTTTCCTTCCTGCTTTCATAAATGTCTGTCTGAGTTAGAGGCTGTTTAATAACAATTCATAGCGTCAAACTAATACATTAGTTGACACGGCAAAGATATAACTATTTTTTTAATTCCCAAAACTAATATATTCGTTTTACTCGGTTAAATATTGTTAACCGCCACTTTATCCGATTTCTAAAGGGCATATTTGTCTCGCTCAATGGCGGCGGATGGATGCCGGATTTTGTAAATTTGCAATTCCCCCAGCCTGTCAACAACAAATAATCACAACTCTATATGATAAACCCCATCTACACCCCTGCCCCTGCAAGATATGACAGCGGCATGAAATACCGCCGTTGCGGACGCAGCGGCATACTGCTTCCAGAGATTTCACTCGGCCTCTGGCACAATTTCGGCGATGTCAATCCACTGTCCGATTCTATGGCTATGCTGCACTATGCCTTCGACCACGGCATCACCCACTTCGATCTGGCCAACAACTATGGTCCGTCATACGGTTCGGCTGAGGAAACCTTCGGCATTGTCATGGAAAAATCATTCGCTCCCTACCGCGACGAACTTTTCATCTCGACCAAGGCCGGCTATGACATGTGGCCCGGTCCGTACGGCAACTGGGGTTCGCGGAAATATCTTATGGCGAGTCTTGACCAGAGCCTCCGCCGCATGAAACTTGACTATGTAGATCTGTACTACAGCCACCGCTTCGATCCGGAGACACCGCTTGAAGAAACCCTGCAGGCGCTTGTCGACATTGTTCGTCAGGGTAAGGCTCTCTATGTCGGGATCTCCCGCTGGCCCGCCGAGGCTGCCCGCAAGGCCTACAGCTATCTTGCCGAACGCGATGTGCGCTGCCTGATCTACCAGGGCCGCTACAATATGCTTGACCGCGCCGACGAGGCCGGAGGCATAATCAGTGAGGCGGCTGACAACGGTGTTGGCTATATAGCGTTCTCACCTTTGGCCCAGGGGCTTCTGACCGATCGCTATCTCAACGGCATTCCGGAAGATTCGCGCATTGCTCTCGGCGGCCATCTGAAATCCAACTCTCTGACTCCCGGCCTGCTCGAATCGGTAAGAAAGCTTAACGGTCTGGCAGCAGAGCGCGGTCAGAGCCTCGCCGAGATGGCTCTCGCCTGGATTCTACGTGACCGGAAAGTAACGAGTGTGATCGTAGGCGCAAGCTCCACCTCCCAGCTCCAACGCAATCTCAGCGCTCTGGAATCGCCGGCTTTCAGCGATGATGAGCTGCAGATAATCGACTCCACAAACCCGTGACGCCTGCGCGCTTTGCGCTGCGGTGTCACGGACTCCACAAAACAAGCAAATCCCCCGTGCTCGGATCTGAGCACGGGGGATCGTCATATAGAAAACTTCGTTAGATCTTTCTATTTTCTATCGTTATCAGGTTGACTCTGATTATTTGTCAGCCTCAATAGTTACGGCGCGGTCGAGAGAAACGAACTTCTCACCCATGTCGTTGAGGTTGCCGTTGTTAACGGTTACGTTGAGCTGAGAAGCGTTAACGCCGTTGCGGAGAAGAACGCGTTCAACACCCTTGGCACGAGCGTTACGGAGACGTTCGTTAACCTGATCAGAACCGGTGTAGTTATCGGCCCAGCCGGTAACGGTGTACTTCTGTTCGGGGTTCTGCTTCATGATTTCAGCCACAGCGCCGAGCACCTTGTTGTCAACACGAGAGATGTTTGACTTGCCGATGGTGTAGTAGATGGTGCAGAGGGGGCCTTCTTTGGCTTCAACCTTTTCAACCGGACGGTTGAGGCAGTCGCGGAGCTGACGTTCGAGGTCAGAGATGCGGGCGTTAGCAGCCTGGAGACGAGCTTCAACAGCATCGCAGTTGGTGGGTTCGGGGCAAACGGGCACAACGGGAGCTGACCAGGTGGTCTTGTTGAAGTTGTAGGTAAGACCGAGATAAGCCTGGAGGTCCATGTACTGCTTCTGCTGATAAGCTGAAAGGCTGCCTGCATAACGGAGGTCGTCAGTCATGAGAGCTGCACGAACGTCGAGGTAGAGGCTGAGGTGCTTGTTGAGAGCGAAGTTGTTGATAAGACCAACATGGGCAGTGAGGTTCTTGTTGCTACCGTTCTTCCAGCCGTCACGGTTGCCGTTTGAGTCGAAGTCGGGCACATACTGCCAGTTGAGGCCTGCACCACCGTAAACGATAGCGTTGTAAACGCGACCGGGACGATAGCCGCACCACCAGTTGGTGAGGTTCAGCATAGCGTCGAGGTTGATGCCGAACTCGTTACGTTTGTACTTATCGAAATCTTCAAAAGTTCCGTAGTAACCTACACCACCGTCTTTGCTGAGGCCTTTGACCTGAGTGAAGTTGCCACCGGCACGAAGACCAACGATGGGAGAGAACCATTTACCAACCCAGATGCCGGCATTGGGAGAGAAACGGTCGAGGAAGCTACGTTCTGAGTTGTGGTTGCGGAAGTAGTAGTTCATACCACCTTCAACCGATACAAACCAGTTGTTTGAGAAGCTATTGAAGAGATAGCCCTGAGAGGGGTCCTCAACATAGCTGATTTCTTGGTTGCTCTGAGCCATTGCGCTATGACCAACAAAAAGAGCAGCTACCAAGCCAAGGATAGCACTTTTTTTCATAATAATTTAAATTATTGTAAAATAGTTGAAAAATGTTTGGTTTAAGACTGTGTCTATAATAATTAAGGTGTATAGTCATTCCTAAGACGCTGGCATGACATTCGGAGCCACACCTATCTGTGGAAATTACCGTCAAAGGTATAACTTTTTTTTCAGACTATCTAAATTTTAGCTAATTTTTCTTTAACAATCACTAATTTTCTTACTTTCTGACCAAATTTGCGGGGTCTTATAGGCCGATAAGAGAAGATTAGTGACCAAAAATGCAAAATTCCCGCCGGCACAGCCGCTCAACAAAAATCGCTTCTGCTGCCGATTGATAAAGATGCGGAAGCAGAAGCGATACATTGCAGAGCCCGTCAAAGGTCCTGGTCATAGAGTTTCAGAACAAGTCTGTCACTCCTGAGATCAGGCTTTGATGAAGTTTTCAACGAGTCCTTTGACATGATCGACTGTGAAGCCGAATTTTTCGTCAAGGACTTTATAAGGTGCGGATGCGCCGAAGTGGTCGAGACCGAATACCATGCCGTCAGCTCCGACTACCTCTCGGAGTGTAGAGGGCAGACCGGCAGTCAGACCGAACGCGGGAACTCCGGGGGTGATGACTGCCTTGCGGTAGTCGGCATCCTGGAGGAAGAAGAGTCCGATCGAGGGCACTGAGACTACGCGTGCTTTTTTGCCTTCTTCGGCAAGACGGGCTGCGACTTCGCAGAGAAGCGACACTTCAGAGCCGTTGGCTACGAGGATCACGTCGGGGTTCTCAGCTTCGACAACCACATATCCGCCACGGCGGCAGCCGGCGTTGGCTTCGGCGAAACGGTCGCCTGATGCGGCGGGCAGGTCGGGGATGTTCTGACGCGAAAGGATGAGGGCCGACGGGGTCTTGAAGTTCTCCATAGCCATTGCCCATGCCACTGAGGTTTCGGCGGCATCTCCCGGACGGAGCACGAGCATCGAGGGCTCGCCGTTGAAGTTGCGGAGCTCTTCCATCAGCCGGATCTGGGCTTCCTGCTCTACGGGTTCGTGGGTCGGGCCGTCTTCACCTACGCGGAATGCGTCATGGGTCCAGATATATTTCACGGGAAGTTCCATCAGTGCGGCCATGCGGACAGCGGGTTTCATATAGTCGCTGAACACGAAGAATGTGCCACAGGCTCCGATGACTCCGCCATGAAGGGCGATGCCGTTCATTACGGCTGCCATTGTGAGTTCTGAAACGCCGGCGTGGAGGAAGGCGCCTGAGAAGTCTCCGTTGGTGAACGGACGGGTCTTCTTGAGGAAGGCGTCGGTCTTGTCTGAGTTAGCAAGGTCGGCAGAGGAGACAATCATGTTGTTGACCTTCTCGGCAAGCACTCCGAGCACGTCGGCCGATGCCTGGCGCGATGCGATGCCGGGTTTGTGGGGAATGGCTTTCCAGTCGATTTCGGGGAGTTTGTTGTCAAGGAATGTGTGGAGTTCCTTGGCGAGTTCGGGATTGGCGGCCTCCCATGCTGCCTGCTCGGCGCGTTTTGCCTTGACAATTTCGCGGAGTTCACGGCGGCGTTCGTCATAGAGGGCTTTGACATCGTCAAAAATAACCCAGGGATTTTCAGGATCGGCTCCAAGGTTCTTCATAGTGGCTGCATAGTCGGCACCTGATGCGCTCAGAGGCTGACCGTGGGTAGAGCACTGGCCTTCGAAGTTTGAGCCATCGGCCTTGACAACGCCACGACCCATCACGGTGTTTCCGATGATCAGCGTGGGGCGTTCCTTTTCTCCCTGAGCGGCAATGATGGCCTGGGCTATTTCCTGAGGATCGTTGCCGTTGATCTCGATTACGTTCCAGTGCCATGCGCGATATTTTGCAGCTACGTCCTCGCGGTCTACGGCATCGACCATCGTGGAGAGCTGCACGCGGTTGCTGTCATAGAACATTATGAGGTTGTGAAGGCCGAGATAACCGGCAAGACGACCTGCGCCCTGCGAGATCTCTTCCTGAATACCGCCGTCGGAGATAAAGGCATAGGTCTTGTGGCTCATCCATTCGCCGAAGCGGGCGGCCATGAAGCGCTCTGCGATGGCGCAGCCGACAGCCATTGTGTGGCCCTGGCCGAGAGGACCTGATGTGTTTTCAACACCGCGTTCGGGGTGAAGTTCGGGATGACCGGGTGTCGGAGAGCCCCACTGACGGAACTGCTCAAGTTCGGCCAGTGTGTAGTGGCCGAACAGAGCCAGGACACTGTACAGCATAGGCGACATATGACCGGGGTCGAGGAAGAAACGGTCGCGGCCAAGCCACTTCCCGTCGTCGGGATCGGTCACAAGGAACTGCGAGTAAAGAACGTTGACGAAATCAGCGCCACCCATGGCGCCTCCGGGATGACCGGACTTGGCTTTTTCAACCATTGATGCAGCGAGCACACGGATATTGTCGGCTGCATGGTTAATTGCTGATAGATTCATGGGGTTATTTATAAGTATAAAAATAGTTTCAGATTGCATTCGGGGGCGATCACTGCTTCGCCTGAATGACTTGTGAGGTGATGCAAATTTACAAATTAAAAACGAATTCCCCGCCAAAAACGGCAAGGAATTCGACACACAATAGTAACAAATAAAATAGATGTACCCACTTTTCACAAAGAGGATTACTATCTATGCGGTCAATCCGGAGACGGCCCGACAGACAGCTGTCTACAATAAGCCTGATGACACTTATTGCTTCAAAGCCTGCCGCGGATCAATATGATGTCAAAGGCCGCATCACAGCAGAAACGGCCAGATGTTTCAGATCTGGTAAAACGGTAGATTTGCAATAATGAGCATTATAGTAATTTGCATATGTTTCTATGTCGCAGAGATGGTTTGCTATGCCGCTTTGGCATGAGAATATAATCTGTCAGTTGATTCTACAATGCCCAATCGGGCGGAATCATGCACTGAACTGTCTGTTTTATGAAGAATTGCGTTACAAATTTAGGCAATATTGTCGAAATGACAACAAAAACTCTACATTTTTTTGTGAAAACGCCAATAAAACACCTGTCCGCCATCCTTCCTGCAATCATTTCAGCCGGTCATGATATTGTATGCCGGAGCTTGTCCGAACGTCCTGATCCTCTCTGTCAAATATACAATAAGCCACCCTGAGTCATAGGCTTAGACAAAAAATTTACGCGAAAAGGCAATCAAAACCTATAATTATCCGCAATATGATAAATTTATTTAAAAAGAATAGTTATCTTTGCTGTGTTATGAAACTATCAGTCATACAAACCATATTTTCCGCAAACACAAATTTCTAAGGCTCGCAAAGAAACAAATTCTTTTATTACATAATTTTTCTTCTACCAAAAATCAACAAATGGAAACTACCGCAAAGAACAACGGGCGAATAGTGGCTATAGTAGTGATGTTTTTCATCTACGCCATGATCTCGTTCGTTACCAACCTCGCAGCTCCGATCGGTACAATCTGGGGCTATCAGTTTGAAGGAAATTCAGTGCTCGGCATGATGGGCAACATGATGAACTTCGCAGCTTATCTGTTCATGGGCATTCCGGCCGGAAACCTGCTCGTCAAAATCGGCTACAAGAAAACGGCTCTCTGGGCCCTGGCTGTCGGCATCGTCGGTCTTTTCGTCCAGTTCCTGTCAAGCAGCGTAGGGACAGACACTGTTGTGACCACCTTTAATTCAACAAATGCTGACGGTGTGGCACACTCTTTCCCCATCACTCTCAACTTCTTCATCTATCTGCTCGGCGCATTCATATGCGGTTTCTGCGTCTGTATGCTCAACACGGTTGTCTGCCCGATGCTCAACCTTCTCGGCGGCGGCGGCAACAAGGGCAACCAGCTGCTGCAGTTCGGCGGTGCGCTCAACTCCTTCTCCGGCACAATGACCCCGTTCTTCGTCGGTATGCTCATCGGCGTTCTCACCGACAAGACCCAGATCGGAGATGTCAATCCGCTTCTTTTCATCGGTATCGGCATCTTTGCGGTGGCTTTCGTGATCCTGTCATTCGTCGCTATACCTGAGCCGAACACTACTTCCGGAAAGAAAGTCAAGTATTCACACTCTCCCTGGAACTTCCGCCACACAGTGCTTGGCGTAATCGGCATTTTCTTCTATGTAGGTATTGAAGTCGGCATCCCCGGCACCCTCAATTTCTATCTTGCCGATCAGACTGCCAACGGCGCCGGCGTGGTAGGCCAGGCATCAACCATCGCAGGTGCGATCGTGGCTATCTACTGGCTGTTCATGCTCGTGGGCCGTACACTTTCAGGTTTCATCAGCGGAGCCGTTTCGTCACGCACACAGCTCATAGCCGTTTCATGCACAGCGATAGTGCTTATCATCCTTGCCATCTTTATCCCCAAGGAAAGCACACTCCCCGTGCCTGAATTCCTCTATGAAGGTGGAGCCGAAGTGCCTGTCAGCGCCTTCCTGCTTATTCTCTGCGGCCTTTGCACTTCCATCATGTGGGGCGGCATTTTCAACCTTGCGGTGGAGGGCCTCGGTAAATATACCGCCCAGGCTTCCGGCATATTCATGATGATGGTGGTAGGCGGCGGCATCATGCCTCTCGTTCAGAACGCCATTGCCAACAGCATCGGCTATATGGCTTCCTACTGGCTGGTGGTAGCAATGCTTGCCTATCTGCTTTTCTACGGCCTTGTAGGCTCGAAGAATGTCAATACAGACATTCCCGTCGATGAAGAAATCGATCCCCGCAATCTGTAATCAGGATTGAGCGGAGCAGACTTCGCTCCACGTGTCCGCGACACGCACATACATTACAGTAAAATCGCATCCGCGCCGAGGGTCTCCGACCTCATTGCGGATGCGATTCTATTTTATGCGCCTGTCCGGATGCTTATTCCTGAGCTGTCAATTCACCGGCTGATCCAAGGGGCGCCGTGGCGGCGGTGGCTGCCGGAGAGACTTGCCGGATTTCTTATGGTCTGATTTCTTCCTGCGCCCTACCCTTTTGCCCGGATCTTCTTTATTGTCTTTGCCTGGAAGCGTATCCGGATGAACGGTCTGTTGATCTTTCTGCTGCCCTGCTTCATCTGCTGCTATGATCTCAATATGTGACATATCACTGTTGCGATCTTGACGGCGGTCACAGATCGCAACCGCCGCCCCAAGCAGCAGTAGAATCAAGGTAAGCAGGATGAGGCCTCGCCTCTCGCCGGAGGTAAACATTTTCATTATGCAGGTGCTGTAATTTTTTAAGATCCCATAAATAGCTAAGGTTCACAGTCATAAGTTCAAATAGACTCTTTTAAGGGCTGCTGAGAGTCAAATATTGCGGGCCGGAAAATTTTCCGTCCGGAATATCGCAGGGATCGGGCATAAATATAATAAAAAAATTTCACCGGATGCTCCTCTGAGAGGAATCCGGTGAAATTTTTATAAATGAATCTCGTTGTCAGCTAGCTTCAGATCATTCAGCTGCGGGAGCTTCTGCTGCAGGAGTTTCTGCCTGGGCGGGTGCTTCAGCTGCGGGTGCTGCGTTCTTAGCGCCACGGCGAGAACGACGGGTGCGGGTCTGCTTCTTGCCGCCGTTGTCCTTAAGCATGTTTTCGTTGTAGTCTACGAGTTCGATGAAGCAAGTCTTGGCGTTGTCACCGAGACGGTTGCCTGTTTTGAGGATGCGGGTGTAACCACCGGGGCGGTTAGCGATCTTCTGAGCGATTTCGCGGAAGAGTTCAGTCACAGCCTCCTTATTCTGGAGATGAGCGAAAACCAGACGGCGGTTGGGAGTGCTGTCTTCCTTAGCGCGGTTGATCAGGGGCTCAGCATAGACGCGGAGAGCTTTGGCCTTGGCGAGGGTTGTGAAGATGCGTTTGTGCATGATCAGCGAGATCGTCATGTTGGCGAGCAGAGCGTCGCGATGAGCCTTCTTGCGACTGAGGTGATTGAATTTTTTATTGTGTCTCATCGTTATAATTACTCTTTATCAAGTTTATATTTGGAAATATCCATTCCGAAGGAGAGGTTGAGGTTTGCAAGAAGTTCATCGAGTTCGGTGAGTGACTTCTTGCCGAAGTTACGGAATTTCAGGAGGTCGGTCTTGTTGAAGACCACGAGTTCACCAAGGGTTTCAACCTCGGCGCTCTTGAGGCAGTTGAGGGCGCGGACTGAGAGGTCCATATCCACAAGCTTGCTCTTGAGGAGCTGGCGCATGTGGAGTACTTCTTCATCAAATTCTTCTTCACCGTCAGTTTCGTCCGTTTCAAGAGTGATCTTTTCATCGGAGAAGAGCATGAAGTGATAGATGAGAATTTTAGCTGCTTCTTTGAGAGCGTCTTTCGGAAGAATTGATCCGTCGGTGGTGATTTCAAGTGTGAGCTTGTCGTAGTCGGTCTTTTGATCAACGCGGAAGTTCTCCACTGTGTATTTCACATTCTGAATCGGGGTGTAGATCGAGTCGATCGCGAGGACATCAATAGCGTCGTTTGCATTGCGGTTTTCCTCGGCGGGAACCCAACCGCGACCTTTGTTGATTGTGAGGTCGATAGTGAAGCTGGCGCTCGGATCCAAATGACAGATGACAAGATCGGGGTTCAGGACTTCAAATCCTGAGAGGACTTTGCCAATGTCACCGGCTGTGAACTCTTCCTGACCTGACACAGTGATGGAGGCTTTTTCGAAGTCGGTATCTTCAACCTTTTGCTTAAGGTTTACTTTCTTGAGGTTAAGAATGATGTTTGTGACATCTTCCTTGACGCCGGGGATAGTGTCAAACTCGTGTTTCACTCCGTCAACGCGGATCGACGAGATGGCGAAACCTTCGAGGGAGGAGAGAAGGATGCGACGCAGGGCGTTGCCAATGGTTATACCATATCCCGGTTCCAATGGCTTAAACTCAAATTTACCGAAATGATTATCGGCTTCCAACATGAGGACTTTGTCGGGTTTCTGGAATGCTAAAATAGCCATGGATCTTGATTTAATTATTATTTAGAATACAACTCGACGATAAGCTGTTCTTTGATGTTCTCAGGGATGTCTTCACGGGCGGGAACATGGAGGAATTTACCGGCCTTGATGTTCTCATCCCATTCGAGCCAAGGATATTTGCTGTGATTGAATCCGGCGAGTGCGTCGGAAATTACTTCGAGAGACTTTGACTTTTCACGGACACCGATAACATCGCCGGGCTTAACTGCGTAAGATGCGATGTTGACAACTTTGCCGTTGACCACGATGTGGCGGTGGAGCACAAGCTGACGGGCTGCTGCGCGGGTGGGTGCGATACCGAGACGATAAACTACGTTGTCGAGACGGCCTTCAAGAAGCTGAAGGAGGATCTCACCGGTGATACCTTTAGCGCGTGATGCTTTGTCGAAGAGGTTGTGGAACTGCTTTTCGAGAACGCCGTAGGTGTATTTGGCTTTCTGCTTCTCGCGGAGCTGGACGCCGTACTCAGAAGTTTTTCTTCTTTTGTTGAGTCCGTGCTGGCCCGGAGGATAATTTTTCTTGGCGAGGACTTTATCTTCACCGAAGATGGGTTCGCCAAACTTACGGGCGATTTTGGTGCGGGGACCTGTGTATCTTGCCATTTCTGTTTTTGTTTGATGTTGTTTCCTTTTCAGTGGCTCCGATTCTGCGGCTGATGATGAAAACTGATGAATTCCGGGGTGACAGCCGCGACCACAGAGAGGTGAATAAAAGATGTGGTCTATTTCACTGAAGAGTCATCATGGCTTTCACTCAGCCATCCGGTCTTCTCCGTCCGGTTCGTGGAGGCAGAAGCCCGCAGATCGTCTTTGGATCTGAAAAGGAGTTGGAAAAAATTGAATAATCAAAATTTACCTTGTTGCCGGGTTTCCGGTTTGCGGCGGCTCATTTGATGTTTTGATTCTGAAAGTGAGAGCTGAGCCGGCCACCGGACTCCGGTCGAGCGAGGTCTGGGCGGATATTATACGCGACGACGCTTGGGAGGACGGCATCCGTTGTGGGGCAGCGGAGTTACGTCAACGATTTCAGTAACTTCGATACCTGCGCCATGCACGGTGCGGATTGCTGATTCACGGCCGTTGCCGGGACCTTTGACATAGGCCTTCACTTTGCGGAGACCGAGGTCATAGGCTACTTTGGCGCAATCCTGAGCGGCCATCTGGGCTGCGTAGGGAGTGTTCTTCTTTGAGCCACGGAAACCCATCTTGCCAGCGGATGACCAGGAAATTACCTGACCTTCAGAGTTGGCTAAGCACACAATGATGTTGTTGAAAGACGAGTGAACGTGAAGCTGACCGGCGGCGTCAACCTTGACGTTTCTTTTCTTTGCTGCGACTGTCTTTTTTGCCATTTTCGTTTATTATTTAGTAGCTTTTTTCTTGTTTGCAACAGTTTTCTTGCGACCCTTGCGTGTACGGGCGTTGTTTTTGGTGCTCTGACCACGCACGGGGAGACCGTTACGATGACGGATGCCACGATAGCATCCGATGTCCATAAGACGTTTGATGTTGAGCTGAATTTCGCTGCGGAGGTCACCTTCAACCTTGTAGTCGGCGCCGATTACTTCACGAACTTTGGCTGCCTGATCGTCGGTCCAGTCCTTGACCTTGATATTCACGTCAACGCCTGCCTTGTCAAGGATTGACTTGGCTGCGCTACGGCCGATACCAAAAATATAGGTCAGGGCGATTTCACCTCTTTTGTTCTGGGGGAGGTCAACTCCCACAATTCTTACTGCCATATAATTACTTGATTACTTGACTAAAATTTTTGCAAAGGTAATACTTTTTCAGCGATCTTAAAATAGGCTTTCAGTCATTTCGAAACACTTATTAGAAATCATTGAGAAATATTAACTAATGGGTTTCTATAATGACTTTCAGTCTATCTTTGTGATCCGGACCGATTAACCTTGGCGCTGCTTGTATTTGGGGTTTTTCTTGTTGATGACGTAAAGACGTCCTTTGCGGCGCACGATTTTGCTGTCTGGAGTGCGCTTTTTGACTGAAGCTCTTACTTTCATTGGTTTATCTGTTGTATTGAAGATGATTATTTCTGGATGTTTTATTTGTAGCGGAATGCGATGCGGCCTTTAGAGAGGTCGTAGGGCGACATTTCCACTTTCACTTTATCGCCGGGGAGGATCTTGATGTAGTGCATGCGCATCTTGCCTGAAATGTGGGCTGTGATTTCGTGCCCGTTTTCAAGTTCGACGCGGAACATTGCGTTTGACAAGGCTTCAACGATGGTTCCGTCAAGTTCGATTGCTGCTTGTTTTGCCATATTTTATTTCGATGATGAAATATCGGTTGGGTTGTTTGTTAAATGAATCTGTCTCCGAGAGCTTCTTCGATGTAGTCGAATGTGGTGAGGATCTGCGGGCCTTCCGGGTCTATGACTATGGTGTGTTCATAGTGGGCGGATGGTTTGCGGTCTTTTGTGCGGCACTGCCAGCCGTCTTTTTCGATGACGATGTTGCGGCTGCCAAGGTTGATCATGGGTTCGATGCAGATGCACATACCCTTTTTCAGTACGGGTCCGCAACCACGGCGTCCGTAGTTGGGGACTTCAGGGTCTTCATGCATTTTGCGCCCGATGCCGTGTCCGCACATTTCGCGCACTACACTGTAGCCGTGACGCTCGCAGTAGGTCTGGACTGTGTTGGCGATGTCGCCGATGCGTTTTCCTTCCTGGGCTGCCGAGATTCCTTTGTAGAGAGATTCCTTGGTGACTTTGCAGAGTGCGAGCACTTCGGGGGCGATCTCTCCTACGGGGAAAGTGTAGCACATGTCTCCGTGGTATCCGTCGAGTTCGACCACGGTGTCGATGCCGATTATATCTCCGTCGCGGAGTTCGTAGCCGGAGGGGAATCCGTGGACTACTGTCTCGTTGACTTCGATGCAGAGTGTGCCGGGAAACCCTCCGTAACCGAGACATGCGGGCTTGCCTCCATTGTCGCGCATGAATTCGCGGGCAATGTTGTCAAGGTGACGGGTAGTCACGCCCGGAGCCACCCACTTGGCGACTTCGCCAAGTGTGCGGCTCACAAGCGTGGATGCCTGTCGCATTTTTTCGATTTCTTCGGGTGTCTTAAGATAGATCATTTATTGAAGAATGAATCAGCGGTAATCGAGACGGGTATTAATAGGCTGAACCGGTGGTGCGGCCTTTGATCTTGCCGTCCTTCATGAGTCCGTCATAGTGGTGCATCATCAGGTGGCTTTCGATCTGCTGGAGGGTATCAAGAACGACACCGACAAGGATGAGCAGTGATGTGCCTCCGAAGAATTGCGCGAAGTTCTGGCTGATGCCGAAGAAGCGTGCGAATGCAGGGAGGATGGCCACGATGCCGAGGAAGAGTGAACCGGGAAGAGTGATGCGCGACATGATCGAGTCGAGATATTCTGCGGTTTTCTTTCCAGGCTTCACACCGGGGATGAAGCCGTTGTTGCGCTTCATGTCCTCTGCCATCTGGGTGGGACGCACTGTGATGGCGGTGTAGAAGTAGGTGAATGCCACGATGAGGATGAAGTAGACAAGATTGTACCAGAATCCGTTGATGTCCGAGAAAGCGGCGTAGAATCCCGATGAGCTCTCTGAGCTGCCGAATCCGGCGAGAGTGATGGGGATGAACATGATTGCCTGGGCGAAGATGATGGGCATCACGCCGGCGGCGTTTACTTTCAGGGGGATGTACTGGCGGGCACCTCCGTATTGGCGATTGCCGACAATACGCTTGGCGTACTGTACGGGCACCTTGCGTGTTCCCTGCACGAGAAGGACTGCACCTACGGTGACTGCGAAGAGCAGGAGAATTTCAACTACGAACATGATGAGACCGCCCTGACTGCCGGTGGCTCCCGGAAGACGGCTTGTGAATTCGTAGAAGAGCGCTCCCGGAAGACGTGCAATGATACCTACAAGGATGATGAAGGAGATACCATTGCCGATGCCGCGGTCTGTAATGCGCTCACCGAGCCACATGATGAACATGGAGCCGGCTGCAAGGATTACTGTAAGGAATGCCAATGTCCAGAAGCCCATGGTGGCACCGCCTGTGGCGGCGCTCACCTGAACCTGGAGATTTACAAGATATGCAGGACCCTGGAGCAGCAGGATAAGCACAGTCAGATAACGGGTGTACTGGCTGAGCTTCTGGCGGCCGCTCTCGCCTTCGCTCTGGAGCTTCTGGAAGGAAGGGAGTACCATGCCGAGCAGCTGTATCACGATTGATGCAGTGATGTAGGGCATGATGCCGAGAGCGAAGATCGAGGCCTGAGAGAAGGCGCCTCCTGAGAACATGTCAAGGAGTTGCATGAGGCCGCTCTTGTTGGTGAACTTCGACAGGGCGTCGAGATCCTCCGGCGAAATGCCGGGAAGGACTACGTAGCAGCCGAGACGATAGACGAGCACCAGCAGGAGGGTGACAAGAATACGCTTTCTCAGTTCCTCAATGGTCCAGATGTTACGAATTGTTTCAATAAATCTCATTTCGAGGAGAAGGGGGATTAAATTTTGGTTACTGAGCCTCCGGCTTCAACGATTGCTTTCTCTGCGGCTGCGGAGAATGCGTTGGCCTCAACAGCGAGTTTCCTGGTAAGCTTGCCTGTCGCGAGGATCTTGACTGGCTGCTTGCCGTTGATGAGGCCTGCTGCAACGAGTTCGGCTACGCCGATCTTTTCGATTCCGGCAGTCTCGGCGAGACGTTCGAGATCAACAAGATTGACAGCTTTGTATTCGGTGCGGTTGAGGGGTTTGAAACCGAATTTGGGGAGACGGCGCTGAAGAGGCATCTGACCACCTTCAAAACCTATTTTGCGGCTGTAGCCTGAACGTGATTTGGCACCCTTGTGACCACGGGTAGATGTTCCACCCTTGCCGGAACCGGCGCCACGGCCGATACGGGTTTTCTTCTGGACGGAGCCTACAGCTGGTTTTAAATTGCTTAAATCCATAGTTGTGTTAATGATTTTTAGAAATTAGGCGTTGGTCACTTCTACCAAGTGGCGTACTGCTTTAACCATACCCATCACTGAGGGGGTGTCCTCAAGGACTACTGAGTGATGCATTTTTTTCAAGCCGAGGGCGTCGAGAGTGCGCTTCTGCACTGCGGGAGCGTTGATGCGGCTCTTAATCTGGGTGATTTTAATTTTTGCCATCTGATATATGGATGATTAGCCGTTAAACACTTTGTCGATAGAGATACCGCGGTTCTGTGCAACCTGAGCGGGTGAGCGCATTTCGCCGAGGGCGGCGATGGTTGCCTTTACGAGGTTGTGAGGGTTGGAAGAACCCTTTGATTTTGCAAGGACGTCAGTCACGCCTACGCTCTCAAGAACGGCACGCATCGCACCACCGGCTTTTACACCGGTACCGTGGCTTGCGGGTTTGAGGATTACGCGTGAACCGCCGAATTTGGCGATCTGTTCGTGGGGGATTGTTCCGCGATGAACAGGAACCTTGATGAGGTTCTTTTTGGCAGCTTCAACGCCTTTTGCGATTGCGGCCTGAACTTCATTGGCTTTTCCGAGGCCCCAGCCTACGATGCCGTTTTCATTTCCGACAACAACGATGGCTGCGAAAGTGAATGTGCGGCCACCTTTGGTAACCTTGGTGACGCGGTTGATGGCGACGAGACGATCCTTGAGTTCGAGATCGTTGGTGGATTTAACTTTATTGTTCTTAGTAGCCATATTCTTTAGAATTTAAGGCCGCCTTTGCGTGCGGCGTCAGCCAATGATTTAACTCTGCCATGGAAAAGGTAGCCGTTGCGGTCGAAAACCACTTCGGTGATACCGGCTGCAAGAGCTTTCTGAGCGATAGCCTCGCCAACCTTGGCTGCGATTTCACACTTGGTGCCCTCTTCGATGCCCTTTGAAGATGAGGCGCAAAGAGTTGTGCCTGCGAGGTCGTCGATGAGCTGGACATAGATCTGCTTGTTGCTGCGGAAAACCGACATGCGGGGACGAGCGGCGGTGCCGGAAATCTTCCCGCGGATGCGGGCCTTGATTTTAGTTCTGCGTTGTATCTTAGAAACCATTTTTGAATCAATTTAATTATTTAGCACTTGCCGACTTACCCGACTTGCGACGGATAATTTCGCCCACAAACTTGATACCTTTGCCCTTGTAGGGTTCGGGCTTGCGGAGAGAGCGGATTTTGGCGCAAACCTGACCGAGAAGCTGCTTGTCATCGCTTTCGAGGATGATGAGCGGGTTTTTGTTACGCTCGCTCTTGGCCTCTACTTTCACTTCGGGGGGAAGCTTGATATATATGGCGTGTGAGTAGCCGAGCGAGAGCTCAAGCACCTGGCCGGTTGCGGCGGCGCGGTAACCCACACCTACTAATTCCATTTCCTTGCGATAGCCTGTGGAAACGCCGACAACCATGTTGTGGATGAGTGCGCGGTAGAGACCGTGCTGTGCGCGGTGTTCGCGATCGTCAGAAGGACGGGTGACAACAACGTGTCCGTCTTCGACTGCTACCTGGAGGTCGGAATTTACTTTCTGTGAAAGGGTGCCTTTGGGACCTTTTACGGTTACTGTGTTATCCTGGCCGACTGTTACCTGGACACCGGCGGGGATTTCAATGGGAGCTTTACCTATACGTGACATAATTTGTATCCTCCTTATTGATTAGTAAACGTAGCAAAGGACCTCGCCACCGATCTTGAGGTCGCGGGCCTTCTTGTTAGTCATCACACCCTTCGAGGTTGAGAGGATGGCGATGCCGAGTCCGTTCAACACACGAGGCATATCTTTGTAGCCGGTATAACGGCGGAGACCGGGACGCGAAACGCGCTCAAGGCTCTTGATTGCGTTGACCTTGTCAACGGGATCGTACTTGAGGGCAATCTTGATTGTGCCCGCGGGATTTTCGCCTTCCTCGAACTTGTAGTTGAGGATGTAGCCTTGTTCGAAGAGAATCTTTGTGATCTCTTTCTTCAAGTTTGAGGCAGGAATCTCGACCACGCGATGGTTGGCCTTGATTGCATTTCTCAATCTTGTCAGATAATCTGCTATAGGATCAGTCATTTTGAAAAATGTTTAAATTGATTGGGATTTTCCCAACAATATTTAATACTCACTGTGATTGGTCGGAGTTTGGTTGAGGTGAGAGAGAGGGAAAGAAGAGGACGACCGCGGGTGCCTGTCGGATGCCGGAGAGGGTCTGGAGTAACTTTTTCGGCTTTGACGATGGGCCTGACCGCTTAGAGGTAACGACTCTCTGGCCGTCGACTCTCTTGATGGGATCTGGACTGGTAAGGGGGATTTTTTACCAGGAAGCTTTCTTCACACCGGGGATGAGGCCGGCTGAAGCCATCTCGCGGAACTGGATACGCGAAATGCCAAACTGACGCATGTAGCCTTTGGGACGACCGGTGATCGAGCAACGGTTGTGAAGACGGACTGTAGAGGCGTTCTTGGGAAGAAGCTGGAGAGCTTCGTAGTCACCTGCGGCCTTGAGTTCGGCTTTCTTCTTGGCATATTTTGCGACGAGCTTTGCGCGTTTTACTTCGCGAGCCTTCATTGATTCTTTTGCCATAGCGAATGCTTAGTTTTTAGCGTTTTTGAAAGGGAGACCGAATTCCTTGAGAAGAGCATAACCTTCTTCGTCAGTGTTGGCTGAAGTAACGAAGGTAATGTTCATACCCATGAGCTTGCTGATCGAGTCGATGTTGATTTCGGGGAAGATGATCTGCTCAGTGATACCGAGGGTGTAGTTGCCACGGCCGTCGAGCTTGCTCTCGATACCCTTGAAGTCGCGGATACGGGGGAGGGCCACGCGGATGAGGCGTTCGAGGAATTCATACATTTTCTCACGACGGAGAGTAACCATCACGCCGATGGGCATCTTCTTACGGAGTTTGAAGTTAGAGATGTCCTTGCGGGAGAGAGTGGCAACTGCTTTCTGGCCGGTGATGGCTGTGAGCTCGTTGATTGCTGTCTCGATAACTTTCTTGTCCTGAGTAGCTGCGCCAAGGCCCTGATTGATTACAATTTTCTTCAGCTTGGGCACCTGCATCGGAGTGGTGTAACTGAATTTCTCGGTCAGGGCGGGAACGATGCGTTCCTGGTAGTCTTTTTTAACTGTCTGGGTGCTCATTACTTAATTTCCTCTCCTGATTTTTTAGAGATTCGTACTAATTCACCTTTCTCGTTGCGACGGCAGCTGATGCGGGTCGGCTTGCCAGATTTGGGGTCGATGAGAGAAAGATTGGAGATGTGGACGGGAGCTTCCATCTTGATGAGACCTCCCTGGGGATGCTGTGCGTTGGGCTTGGTGGCCTTGGTCACCATGTTGATGCCTTCAACGAGGGCTTTCTGCTTCTGCACGAGCACCTTGAGCACACGACCCTCCTTGCCACGGTCTTCGCCGGCAAGAACATAGACGATGTCGCCTTTTTTGATATGTGATTTGCTCATTACGTTTAATGTTTTTGACGGTTAAGAATGATTAGAGGACTTCGGGTGCGAGTGAGACGATTTTCATCTGGTTGGCAGCGCGGAGTTCGCGGGCTACGGGGCCGAAGATACGGGTTCCGCGGAGTTCGCCGGCGTTGTTGAGGAGCACACAGGCGTTGTCATCAAAACGGATATATGAACCGTCGGGACGGCGGATTTCCTTCTTGGTGCGGACAACCACTGCCTTCGACACTGTGCCTTTCTTAACGTCTGATGAAGGGATGACGCTCTTGACGGAAACGACAATGATGTCACCTACAGAGGCATAACGACGGCCGGTGCCACCCAGTACATGGATGCAGAGCGCTTCTTTTGCGCCACTGTTGTCGGCTACGGTTAAACGGCTTTCAGTCTGTATCATAGTTTACTTCACTTTTTCGATGATTTCCACGAGGCGCCAGCGTTTGGTCTTGCTGAGGGGACGAGTCTCCATGAGGCGTACGGTGTCGCCGATGGAACATTCATTCTTCTCGTCGTGGGCGTGATATTTCTTTGTTTTGTTGACAAATTTGCCATAAATGGGGTGCTTCTCTTTCCATTTCACCATTACAGTGATGGTCTTGTCACCCTTGTTGCTCGAAACAACCCCGATACGTTCTTTTCTTAAATTTCTCTTTTCCATTTTATTTAAGGGGGAGTTTATTTGTTGTTAAGTTCGCGCTGACGCAACTCGGTCTTGACGCGGGCGATAGCCTTGCGAGCATGTGTAATCTTAGCGGGGCTGTCAAGGGGCGAGATGGCGTGGTTGATCTTGAGCTGGGCATAGTCCTTCTCCATCACAGCCAGGCGGTCGCGGAGATCCTGAGTGCTCACTTCAGTGAATGATTCTTTCTTCATGACGGGTTACACATTTTGGGTTGGGTCATAGTCGCGGCGCACAACGAATTTTGTGGTCACGGGGAGTTTCTGAGCTGCGAGGCGGAGGGCTTCCTTGGCGATGTCGTAAGATACGCCTTCAACCTCTATGATTATGCGGCCGGGGGTTACGGGGGCTACGAATCCTTCGGGAGCACCTTTACCTTTACCCATTCGGACCTCGGCGGGTTTCTTGGTGATGGGTTTATCCGGGAAGATGCGGATCCAGATCTGTCCCTGACGCTGCATGTAACGGGTTACTGCAATACGGGCGGCTTCAATCTGGCGACCGGTGATCCACTTAGACTCCAGGGTCTTTATGCCGAACGAACCGAAGGCCAACTGGTTGCCACGCTGCGCAATGCCTTTCATGCGGCCTTTTTGCGCGCGGCGAAATTTGGTTTTCTTGGGTTGTAACATTGTTTTGTTGAATCAATTGTGGGTTTAACGGTTGTTTTTGGGTTTGCGGAAACCGCCGCGACGGGGAGCGCCATTTGAAGCTGCACCGCGAGATTCCTTCTGGTTTGAAGTGTACTGGGGAGCCAGGTCACGCTTGCCGTAAACTTCGCCACGGCAGATCCAAACCTTCACACCGATCACACCTACCTTTGTGTGGGCTTCGACCAGTGCGTAGTCGATGTCGGCACGGAGTGTGTGGAGCGGAGTACGGCCTTCCTTGAACATTTCAGAACGGGCCATTTCTGCGCCGTTGAGACGGCCTGAGATCTGAACCTTGATGCCTTCGGCACCGGCGCGCATTGTAGAGGCTACTGCCATCTTGACTGCACGGCGATAGGCGATCTTGCCTTCGATCTGGCGGGCGATGGTCGATGCTACGATCTGAGCGTCGAGTTCGGGGCGTTTTACTTCATAGATGTTGATCTGAACATCCTTGTCGGTGATCTTCTTGAGCTCTTCTTTCAGCTTGTCGACTTCAGAGCCGCCCTTGCCGATGATCAGACCGGGGCGTGAAGTGCAGACAGTGATGGTGATGAGCTTCATGGTGCGCTCGATGACGATGCGCGAAACGCTTGACTTTGCAAGGCGGACATTGAGATACTTGCGGAGTTTTGAGTCCTCAAGCAGAGTATCGCCGTATTTCTTACCGCCATACCAGTTAGAGTCCCATCCACGGATAACTCCCAAGCGATTGCTGATTGGATTTACTTTCTGTCCCATTTGTTAAGCTTTAGCGTTTTTGTTATCAATTGTGTCAACAATCAATGTGACGTGGTTTGCGCGTTTGCGGATACGATAGCCGCGGCCTTGGGGAGCGGTGCGCAGACGCTTGAGCATAGGAGCACAGTTTACAAAGATAGTGCTGATGTAAAGCTCGCCGGCGTCGGCTTTACGTTCGTTTTTAGCTTCCCAGTTTGCGATAGCCGAACGGAGGAGCTTTTCGAGGCGGGCAGCCGCTTCCTTATTAGAGAACTTAAGGATGCCGAGCGCACGGTTAACCTCTACGCCGCGCACCATGTCAGCGACAAGGCGCATTTTGCGGGGCGAGGTGGGGATGTTGGTGAGCTTTGCGAAAGCTACCGTTTTCTGTTCGGCTTTCCTGAGGTCGGCTGAATTTCTTTTTCTTACACCCATTTTATTGTAATTCTTTTCTTTTTTACAAATGAATTAGTTATATCAGGGCCCAATTTATTTCTTGCGGTTACCGGAGTGACCACGGAAGGTACGTGTGGGAGCGAACTCGCCAAGCTTGTGGCCTACCATGTTTTCAGTAACGTAGACAGGGATAAATTTGTTACCGTTGTGAACTGCGAAAGTGTGTCCTACAAATTCGGGGGCGATCATTGATGCACGGCTCCAAGTCTTGATAACCGATTTCTTACCGCTCTCTTCCATTGCAGCGACCTTCTTTTCGAGCTTCACGCTGATAAAGGGGCCTTTTTTTAATGAACGACTCATGATAAGTGTTGCTAATGTTAAATCAGATTACTTTTTTCTTCTTTCAATAATGTACTTCGAAGAATGTTTCTTCGGGGCACGAGTCTTGAGACCCTTAGCGTAGAGGCCCTTGCGAGAACGGGGATGACCACCTGAAGCGCGGCCTTCACCACCACCCATCGGGTGATCGACAGGGTTCATTACTACGCCGCGGTTGCGGGGACGACGGCCGAGCCAGCGTGAACGGCCGGCTTTGCCGGAGCGTTCGAGTGAGTGCTCGGAGTTGCCGACAACGCCAACAGTGGCGCGGCATGCGGCGAGGATCTTGCGGGTTTCACCCGAAGGTAATTTAACGATGGCGTAGGTGCCTTCACGCGAGATCAGCTGGGCGAATGTGCCTGCCGAGCGGGCCATGAAAGCGCCCTGGCCAGGACGCAACTCAATGTTGTGAATGAGCGTACCTACAGGGATGTTGGCCAGCGGGAGGCAGTTACCTACCTCAGGCTGGGCATCAGCGCCTGAAAGAAGCACATCACCAACTTTTAAGCCGTTGGGTGCAATGATATAGGCTTTAGCACCGTCTTTGTAGTAAAGGAGGGCGATGCGGGCCGAACGGTTAGGATCGTACTCGATGCTCTTTACTACAGCGGGAACACCGTCTTTGGTTCTCTTAAAGTCAATGATGCGGTATTTGCGCTTGTGGCCACCACCAAGGTAGCGGGTGGTGAGATGGCCTTCGGCGTTACGGCCGCCGGAGGCTTTTTTACCGACTGTAAGAGATTTTTCCGGTGTAGTAGCAGTGATGGTACCTTTGAATACACCGATAACTTTGTGTCTCTGCCCCGGTGTTGTGGGCTTGAATTTTCTTACTGCCATTTTATTTAGATATTGCTATAGAAGTCAATATTCTGTCCTTCGGCAAGGGTTACAAGTGCTTTTTTCCAAGCGGTGGTCTTGCCACGGAGCAGACCGCTCTTGGTCCAGCGAGACTTGTTCTTGCTGCGGACATTGATGGTGTTTACGCGGACTACTTTCACGCCGTAGAGATTCTCGACGAGCGACTTGATCTGATACTTGTTAGCCTCAGGAGAAACGGCGAAGGTGTAACGGTTCAGCTTCTCGATGAGATTGTTTGCCTTCTCTGTTACGATGGGTTTGATTGAAATTTCCATTGTCTATGTTTTCTCGTATATGAGGTTAAAGTTTGTTAATGAAATCAAGACTGCTCTCCGTGAGGATGACAGCGTTAGAGTTCATGAGCGCGTAAGTGTTAAGCGCCGAAGCGTCGATGGTTTTGGCATCGGGCACATTTCGGACAGACAAAGTTACGTTTTTATTCTGACCCGGTAAAACGAGGAGCACCTTTTTGCCTTCAACTTTAAGATTTTTAGTAAAATTTACAAAATCTTTAGTTTTCGGAGCTTCGAAGTTGAAGTCTTCAACGACGATGAGCTGTGAATCCTGCACTTTATAGGTCAACGCACTTTTGCGGGCGAGCGCTTTCACTTTCTTATTCAACTTGAAGCGGTAGTCACGGGGACGGGGACCGAAAACGCGTCCGCCACCGACAAGTACCGGAGAGTTGATGTCACCGATACGGCTGCCGCCGCCGCCTTTCTGCTTGTGGAGCTTGCGGGTAGAACCTGAAACTTCACTACGTTCTTTGGACTTGTGAGTACCCTGACGCTGGTTGGCGAGATACTGCTTCACATCGAGATAAACGGCGTGCTCGTTTGCATCTACTGCAAAAACTTCGTCGCTGAGCTGTGCTTTGCGACCGGTGTCTTCACCTTTGATATTGTAAATTGCGACTTCCATTATTTCTCAATTAAAACGATTGAACCTTTACTTCCGGGGATTGAGCCCTTGATGAGGAGCAGATTGTGGTCTGCGATCACTTTGAGCACCTGGAGGTTTTGAATTGTCACTTTCTCGTTGCCCATCTGGCCTGCCATACGCATTCCTTTGAATACTTTAGCGGGGTAAGAGCAGGCGCCGACCGAACCGGGAGCGCGAAGGCGGTTGTGCTGACCATGAGTGCTCTGGCCTACGCCACCGAAACCGTGACGTTTTACCACACCCTGGAAGCCTTTACCCTTCGAGGTACCCTGAATGTCAACGAAGTCATTCTCGTTGAAGAGATCGACTGTGATGGTATCACCGAGTTTGTACTCGCCGTCAAATCCTTTGAACTCGGCCAAGTGGCGCTGGGGAGCTACTCCGGCTTTTTTGAAGTGACCGGCCATAGGGGCAGTGGTGTGCTTGTCTTTCTTTTCAGTGAAACCAAGCTGCACGGCCTCGTAACCGTCTTTTTCAGCCGTTTTAATCTGAGTAACTACGCAGGGGCCTACTTCGATAACAGTGCACGGCACATTCTTGCCGTCGGCACTGAAAACGGATGTCATTCCGATTTTCTTTCCTAATAATCCTGGCATTTCTCTTTGATTTAAAAATGTGAACTGATTGTGGGAGTTGTTTGTGATTACTTGAATCCTTTGATGCCTGAGTGTTTAATGATCAGACTTTGATTTCTACTTCTACGCCTGAGGGGAGTTCGAGTTTCATCAGCGCGTCTACGGTCTTGCCGGTAGAGTTGTGGATGTCGATCAGACGCTTGTAGGACGAGAGCTGGAACTGCTCGCGCGATTTCTTGTTGACGAAGGTCGAACGGTTGACGGTGAAAACGCGACGGTGGGTGGGCAGGGGAATAGGTCCGCTGATCACAGCACCTGTTGCTTTTACGGTCTTCACAATCTTCTCAGCCGACTTGTCAACCAAGTTGTAGTCGTAGGATTTAAGTTTGATTCTGATTGTTTGGTCCATATCTTTGTTGAATGAAAGTGTTTGTCTTACTTGATGAGGTCAACACGGCCCTGGCATTCGGTGAGCACGTTCTTTGCGATCGAGTTGCTTACCTCTGCATAGTGGCTGAATGTCATGGTCGATGTTGCACGGCCTGAAGTGATTGTACGGAGGGCTGTCACATAACCGAACATTTCGGCAAGAGGAGCCTTGGCCTTCACGATGCGTGCGCCAGAACGGCTGGTCTCCATACCTTCAACCTGACCGCGACGCTTGTTTAGGTCACCAATAACATCACCCATGCTTTCTTCAGGAGTTACTACCTCTACTTTGAAGATCGGTTCGAGAAGCACGGGACCGGCTTTTTCAGATGCTTTCTTGAATGCCTGGATGGCACAAAGCTCGAATGAAAGCTGGTCAGAGTCAACCGGGTGGAAAGAACCGTCGATGACTGTAACCTTGAGCTGATCTACGGGGAAGCCGGCGAGCACACCGTTCTTCATAGCTGCGGTGAAACCTTTCTGGATAGAGGGGATGAATTCCTTGGGAATGTTACCGCCCTTGACTTCATCGACAAACTGGAGGTTTCCTTCGAAGCCTTCGTCAACTGGTTCTACACGAACGATGATATCGGCGAACTTACCGCGGCCACCGGTCTGCTTCTTGAACACCTCGCGAAGCTCTACAGGCTTGGTGATAGCTTCCTTGTAAGTAACCTGCGGACGGCCCTGGTTACATTCAACCTTGAATTCGCGACGGAGACGGTCGATGATGATATCGAGGTGAAGCTCACCCATACCTGAGATGACTGTCTGTCCGGTTTCTTCGTTTGTCTCAACGCGGAAGGTGGGGTCTTCTTCTGCAAGCTTCTGCAGGCCGACACCGAGTTTGTCAAGGTCTTTCTGAGTTTTGGGTTCAACTGCGATACCGATAACGGGATCGGGGAATTCCATTGCTTCAAGTACGATAGGATGATTTTCGTCGCAAAGGGTGTCACCGGTGCGGATATCTTTGAAACCTACGCCAGCGCCGATATCGCCGCAGTCGATAGATTCTTTTGCATTCTGCTTGTTGGAGTGCATCTGGAACAGACGGCTGACACGTTCCTTTTTACCTGAACGGCTGTTGAGGACGTAGCTACCGGCTACAACATCACCTGAGTAGACACGGAAGAAGGTCAGACGGCCTACATAGGGGTCAGTGGCAATCTTGAATGCGAGAGCACACATGGGTGCGTCTGATGAAGGCTCGCGGGTCTCAACCTTGTCGGGATCTTCAGGATTTGTTCCTTCAACGGCACCTGAGTCAACGGGGCTGGGGAGATATGCGCAGACAGAGTCAAGGAGACACTGTACACCTTTGTTCTTGAATGAAGAACCGCAGATCATGGGAACGACTTCCATCTTGAGGGTTGCGTTGCGGAGAGCGCGACGGATTTCTTCCTCAGTGATGGTAGAAGGATCGTCGAAGTACTTCTCCATAAGAGCGTCATCGAATTCGGCGATCTTTTCGAGCATCTTGTCACGCCATTCTTCAGCCTCTTCAGCGAGACCGGCGGGGATTTCCTCTAAAGTATAGTCAGCACCCATTGATTCATCGTGCCAGAAGATAGCCTTCATCTGGATGAGGTCAACCACACCCTTGAAAGTTTCTTCAGCTCCGATAGGTATCTGAATGGGACAGGGATTTGCTCCGAGAACATCCTTAAGCTGGCGGACAACTTCAAAGAAGTTCGCGCCCGAACGGTCCATCTTGTTCACATAACCGATACGGGGCACATTGTATTTGTCAGCCTGGCGCCATACGGTTTCAGACTGGGGTTCAACACCACCTACGGCGCAGAAAGTAGCTACCGCACCGTCAAGCACACGGAGCGAGCGTTCAACTTCCACAGTGAAGTCAACGTGTCCCGGAGTGTCAATAAGGTTGATCTTGAACTGATCGCCGGCATACTTCCAGAAAGTGGTGGTAGCGGCAGAAGTAATTGTGATACCACGTTCCTGTTCCTGTTCCATCCAGTCCATAGTGGCAGCGCCATCGTGAACTTCGCCGATCTTGTGAGTAAGACCGGTGTAGAAAAGAATACGCTCGGAAGTAGTGGTCTTACCGGCATCGATGTGAGCCATGATACCGATATTACGCGTATATTTTAAATGTGCGTCTGATTTAGCCATTTTGATTTGTGTGAATCTAAATGAATGAAATTAATATAGGCTTAGAAACGGAAGTGAGCGAATGCGCGGTTAGCCTCGGCCATCTTGTGCATATCTTCCTTGCGCTTGTAAGCACCGCCCTGGTCGTTGAATGCGTCTACGATTTCGGCAGCGAGCTTCTCAGCCATTGTCTTGCCACCGCGCTTGCGGGCGTAGAGGATCAGGTTTTTCATCGAGATAGATTCCTTGCGGTCGGGACGGATTTCAGTAGGAACCTGGAATGTCGCACCACCGACACGACGTGACTTAACCTCTACCTGAGGAGTCACATTTTCAAGAGCTTTTTTCCAAATCTCAAGAGCGGTTTTCTCTTCATTGGGAAGTTTGTTCTTCACGAGATCGAGAGCGGAGTAGAAAATAGTATAAGAAGTATTCTTCTTTCCGTCATACATCAGGTGGTTGACGAATTTCGACACTCTCACATCATTAAACACGGGATCGGGAAGAATCACCCGCTTCTTAGGTTTTGCTTTTCTCATTTTTTGAGGAAATGTTTTGTTTTTGGTTGCTTGGTTGCTGCATCTTTAATCTTCAACGGCCGCCCCTCCGGGCGCCATTTACTCAACCTGTGATTTAGCCTTCCAGTCAAATCAAAAACGAGGGTTTAACGACTCTGTTTTTAATTTAATTTTTGTCTTCAGAAAAGGGCTTGCGCTTAATTACTTCTTCGCAGCCTTGGGACGCTTGGCACCATACTTGCTGCGACGCTGAGTACGGTCCTTAACGCCGCTGGTATCGAGCGTGCCGCGAACGATGTGATAACGCACACCGGGAAGGTCTTTCACACGACCACCGCGTACAAGCACGATTGAGTGTTCCTGAAGATTGTGGCCTTCACCGGGGATGTAGCTGTTGACTTCCTTACCGTTGGTCAGGCGCACACGAGCCACCTTACGCATAGCCGAGTTAGGCTTTTTGGGAGTGGTGGTGTACACACGCACACACACGCCACGACGCTGGGGGCATGAATCAAGTGCGGGTGACTTGCTCTTATCTTCAAGAGCCACGCGACCTTTTCTTACTAATTGCTGAATAGTAGGCATCTTGCTTTCTTTTGATTTATTTAATAATGAATAGTAGTATATTTGACTGTTTATTACGCGCTTCCCACCATCAACCCCGCTAATTACCAAGTAGTTAACGCAGCCGTGACGACAAGCCGTTCTTAAAAGCGATGCAAAATTACAACTTATTTTCCTAACTACCAAACATTTCCAAAATAATTTTCGCATCACCGGATTTGCGCTAATTTTTCATCTGAACCGTGCAAAAAATCCGCAGCATCCTCACGGCCGGATGCCATGCGGCAAGCCGACACCCACAATCGCACCCTAAATGCAACCACAACCCTTATTTTATTTTTTCGCTTCTTTATTGTGTTTTTCCTACATAACCATTAATTTTGCACCTTAAATAAAAACACGGCCGTTTCCACGGCCCAATACGTTAAAAAGCCAAGCCACCATAAATCAATGGAAAGAAAATTCAAGCGAACCCTCATCACCACAGCCCTGCCCTATGCCAACGGGCCTGTGCATATCGGACATCTTGCCGGCGTATATGTTCCGGCCGATATTTATGCCCGCTATCTGCGTATGCGCGGCCAGGACGTAGTCATGGTCGGCGGCAGCGATGAACACGGTGTGCCCATCACACTCCGTGCCAGAAAAGAAGGCATCACCCCGCAACAGGTCGTAGACCGCTACCACAACATCATAAAAGATTCGCTTGAAGAACTCGGAGTAAGCTTCAATATCTATTCAAGAACCACTTCCGAGCTCCATCACAAGACTGCTTCCGAATTTTTCCGCCACCTTTATGATAAAGGCGAATTCTCCGTGCAGACCGCACAGCAGCCATATGATGAAAAAACCGGAGAATTTCTCGCCGACCGCTATGTGGTCGGCACCTGCCCGCGCTGTCACAATGAAAACGCCTACGGTGACCAGTGCGAAGCCTGCGGCTCATCGCTCAACGTCACTGATCTCATCAATCCCCGTTCGGCCCTCACAGGCGAACCGGTGAAAATGCGCGAGACCACCCACTGGTATCTCCCCCTTGACAAGTGGGAACCCAAACTGCGCGAATGGATACTTGAAGGCCACAAAGAATGGAAAACAAACGTCTACGGACAGTGCAAATCATGGCTTGATGCCGGACTCCAGCCCCGTGCCGTGAGCCGCGACCTCAACTGGGGTGTGCCCGTTCCGGTTGAAGGAGCTGAAGGTAAAGTGCTCTACGTATGGTTCGACGCTCCGATCGGCTATATCTCCAATACCAAGGAACTCCTCCCTGACTCATGGGAAAAATACTGGAAAGATCCGGAAAGCCGCATCATCAACTTCATCGGCAAAGACAACATCGTCTTCCACTGCATCGTCTTCCCCTCGATGCTGATGGCCTACGGCGATAACTTCCAGCTGCCCGACAACGTCCCGGCCAACGAATTCCTTAACCTCGAAGGCGACAAGATCTCCACGTCACGCAACTGGGCCGTGTGGCTTCACGAATATCTCAATGACTTCCCCGGCAAGCAGGATGTGCTTCGCTATGTTCTCACCGCCAACGCACCTGAGACAAAGGACAACGACTTCACATGGGCAGACTTCCAGGCCCGCAACAACAACGAACTCGTGGCCATCCTCGGCAACTTCGTGAACCGCGCAATGGTTCTGACCCACAAATATTTCAACGGTGAAGTTCCGGCCGCAGGAATGCTGACAGAAACCGACACACTCCTTGCTACAGAGCTCGGCAGCGCCACAGAGGCCCTGACCGCCGCTCTTGAGACATTCCATTTCCGCGAAGCCCTCAAGCAGGCCATGGAAATAGCCCGCCTCGGCAACCGCTATCTGCAAGAAACCGAACCCTGGAAACTCGCCAAGACCGACATGGAGCGCGTGAAGACAATTCTCAACATAGCTCTCCAGCTCTGCGCCAACATCGCTGTGGCATTCGAGCCCTTCACTCCTTTCATGTCTGAAAAGCTCGCCAAGATGCTCGGCCTCAGCGGAAAACTCACATGGGACATGCTCGGAAAGCTTGACATCATTTCCGCCGGCACCACACTCGCCACTCCCGAACTGCTTTTCGACAAAATCGAAGACAGCCAGATCGAAGCCCAACTCAAACGCCTCGCCGATACAAAGAAAGCCAACGAGGCAACCGCCTGGAAAGCAGAGCCTCAGGCCAAGGATGTGGAATTCGACACCTTCGCTGCCTGTGATCTCCGAGTGGGCACCGTACTTGAATGCGTGAAAGTCCCCAAGGCCGACAAACTCCTGCGCTTCCTCATTGACGACGGATTGGAAAAACGCACCATTGTTTCAGGCATAGCCAAATACTACAAGCCCGAAGAACTGGTAGGCAAACAGGTCTGCTTCATAGCCAACCTCCCTCCCCGCAAACTCAAAGGCATTGTGTCTGAAGGCATGATTCTTTCTGCCGAGAACTCCGACGGTTCCATAGTGCTTCTCAGCCCCTCGGCTGCAGTAGCTCCCGGCGCCAAGATCGGCTAAGGCTCATGCGCCGACCGTCCCCACACAGCAATCTGAAATCCGAGAGGGTTGGGCTTCCCTCCCCTCCCGGATTTTTCAATTCTCCCCCCAAAAAAGCATTCTTTATCAACAGGTCGTTTAAAAAACAACAGTTAAATGACAGCCAGAAGAAAACCACGACTCCTGATCATATACACAGGCGGAACGATCGGAATGATCGAAAATCCAGAAACCCATGCCCTGCAGCCTTTTGACTTCTCGCACCTCATAGACAATGTGCCCAAAATCAAGATGCTCGACTATCATATCGACAACATCCAGTTCACCCCGATAGACTCAAGCGATATGAATCCGTCAGGATGGGCGGAGATATCAAATGCCATAGCCTCGCATTATGACGAATATGACGGTTTCGTAGTTCTCCACGGCACCGACACAATGGCCTACACGGCCTCGGCTCTTTCATTCATGCTCGGCAATCTCCACAAGCCGGTCATTATCACCGGCTCGCAGCTCCCCATCGGAGAAGTGCGCACCGACGGAGAAGAAAACCTCATAACCGCCCTGCAGATTGCAGCCGCCACTACTTTTGACGGATCTCCGATGGTCCAGGAAGTAGCTATCCTGTTCGAGAACTATCTCTGGCGCGGAAACCGCTCTACCAAAATGAGTGCCGACAACTTCAATGCCTTCAAGAGCAACAACTATCCGCAGCTGGCAAAAATAGGCCTTGGAATACACTTTTCAGAAGAGGCTCTGTGGCGTCCAAAAGCAAAGACACCTTTGCAGCTCAACACCCGCATGGACTCCAACGTGATGTTTATCGAGCTCTACCCCGGCATGACACAGCAGACCCTCCGCTATCTTCTGAACGCTCCTGGAGTAAAGGGCATTGTACTGCGCACATACGGAGCAGGCAACGCTCCGACAGCCGGATGGTTTATCGAGGAAATAGCTCAGGCAGTGCAACGGGGAGTAGTGATTGTCAATGTCACTCAGTGCGTGAACGGAGGTGTGCACCACAGGCGCTACGTGGCAGGTGACAAGCTGGCCAACGCAGGTGTGATTTCCGGCCATGACATGACCTCAGAAGCAGCAATAACCAAACTGATGTATCTGTTCGGCCTCGGACTGACACCTTCAGCCGTGGCTACACGCCTTAACACTGATCTCTGCGGCGAGGTCACACTGTAGCCGCGCCGCAAAAACGTCAGTCATATCCGTTTTCAAAATCAAATTCCAGCTGTCGCGGATCATAGACCGTCCGTGAGGAACTTCCATGTTCCGGCATCGAGACAGAAAGGCCCACAAGCCTAACCTGCCGTCCGACCACCGGAGCCAGAGCCAGCAGGCGCACAGCCGCCTGCGCGATGAGATCTTTGTTCTGATAAGCGTGTGGAGCAGTGTGACTGCGTGAACACTGGCTGAAATCGCTGAATTTCAATTTAAGCGTCAGCGTACAGCCGCGGAACACACTGCGCCCTATCCTCCAGACAAGTTCTTCTGCCAGATCAGAGATCACCTGCTTGATCTCTCCGACGGTCACAAGATCTTCCTGAAGAGTGATCTCGCAGCCGACCGATTTCCGCGTCCACAGCGGCTCCACGGGTCTATTGTCGATCCCGCGGGCAAACTGATAGAAAATCCTCCCGGACTTCCCGAATTCATGACTCAGCAGTTCGGCTGAACAGGCTGCAAGCTGTTCGCCGTTCCAGATACCAAGAGCATGCATCCTTGCGGCCGTGACGGGCCCCACACCCCAGAAATCTTCCACCGGAATCCTGCGTATAAAATCAAGAGCCTGCGAGGGATGGATGGTACACAGGCCGTCGGGCTTCCGATAGTCAGAAGCTATCTTAGCCAGAAACTTATTGTAAGAGACTCCGGCGGAAGCTGTCAGCCCAAGTCGCTCACGGATCTTGCTCTTGATCTCTCTGGCGATATTGACAGCCATCGGTTCACCTGCCTTATTGACAGTCACGTCAAGAAAAGCCTCGTCAAGAGATATCGGCTCGACGATATCGGTATATTCATGAAAAATCTCATGCATAGCTGCCGACACCTTTTTATATACATCGAATCTCGGCTTCACAAAAACGAGCCCAGGACAGATTTTCGCGGCCCTCATCGACGGCATGGCCGATCTTACGCCGAATCGCCTCGCCTCATAGCTCGCAGCCGCTACCACACCGCGCCCCTCGGCATGGCCGACGGCTATAGGCACTCCTCTCAGTTCAGGATTGTCACGCTGCTCGACTGACGCATAGAACGCATCCATATCAATATGGATGATCTTACGTATTTCACCCAGTTCAGAGACGTCCCTGGTCATTGTAGGAATAAAATTCGTTTCGCGCTATTATCACATGATCAAGCACTTTGATTCCGAGATAATCGGCTCCGACCTTGATTCTCTGAGTCAGACGGTCATCCTCACCGCTCGGAAGCGGATTCCCGGAAGGATGATTATGAACCAGTATTATCCCTTCGGCAAGACAGTCGAGCGCCCGTTTTAGAAGCAGCTTCACATCCACCACCGTGGCGGCCGTGCCTCCCTGCGATATGCAACGCTTGAACTTCACGCGGTTACTCCTTGAGAGCATCATCACCCAGAATTCCTCATAGTCGAGATGAGCCATAAGCGGCTGCATTATATCCTTGACATCCTCGCTCGACCTGATCAGCGGCTCTGCGGCACCGGCCATCTGCTCGCGGTTACGGCGGCCGAGTTCAAAAGCCGCGGCAAGGCATACGGCTTTGGCCGGACCGACTCCTTTGTATTTCGACATCATCTCCTGCATACTCATGCGGGCAAGGTTGTCGACCCGCTGGTCACAGTCATGCAGAATGCCACGCGCCATGTCGACCACCGACATGCCCGGCAGTCCACCACCAAAAATCAATGCCACAAGTTCGGCATCGCTCAGCGAGCGTATGCCGTTTGCAAGCGCTTTCTCACGCGGCTTGTCGTCGTCATTCAGATCATGAATGCGGGTCGGAACAAAAGGTGTCTGGTCATTCATAGCTTCTACTTCCCTTTTCTCATTAAAATCTCTTCTTCGACGTCACGTCCGCGCCCAAGCACTATCTTGAGGAAGTATGCTTTCAGAAAACCGCAGCCGTAGCCACAGATCTGGATGACGCTCGCAGGCAAAGCCTTGACCGCAATCACCGGCGAGCGGGTTGACACAAGCGCACTGACGAATATGGCAATAAGATACAACCCCAGCGGCAGCAGGAACCACGGAGAGACTGCCGCTGACAGCACCACAAGCACCAGCCCTATGATCACAGCCAGGGCAGGAAGAGCATGAACCACTTTCAGCGACCCCGGATAGAGCAGCTTGAGGGTGATGCGCGACATGCCGAACACATAGACCTGACGAAGGAATTTTCTGAAATCAACACGCCTCTTGTGGTAGACATAAGCTGGACGGATCAAGGCTATCGAAAAGCCAGCATTACGGATTCGAGTCGACATGTCTATATCCTCTGAAAACATTTCACGGAAGCCCCCCACCCTTTCATAGACTCTGCGCGAAAAACCCATGTTGAATGTGCGCGGCACAAACTTTTCAAGGCTCATCTTCCCGCCACGGATTCCGCCGGTGGTCAGAAACGAGGTCATGGCGAAATTGATGGCCTTCTGAGTAGAGGTGAACGACGAGTGAGCTGAGTCCGGACCGCCGAAACAGTCTACGGGCTTTGCATCCAGCTCGCGGCTAAGAACAGCGAAGTAATCCTCCGGGATCACACAGTCGCTGTCAAAGAAAATGAAATAATCGCCTGCGGCCCGCTCCATTCCATAGTTGCGGGCAATCGAACGGCCTTCATTCTCCTTATAGAAATATCTGACACGCAGATTTTCCACGCTTTCAGCTTCGGCCTGGCATCTGTCTGTCGACCCGTCCTCCACTATCACGACCTCGAAATTCTTCAAGGTCTGACGGCTGAGACTTTCCAGCAGATCACGGACCTCATCAATACGGTTATAGACCGGTACTATTACCGAAAAACGCACCTTTTCATCCATCAGCTCATGCGGTTTTTATAATCATTATAATCGAAACGGCGCAGATAAGTGCAATTGCCATCAGAGTCGCAAAGCACCATAGCAGGATGCTGTATGCCATTGAACATAGTGGTCTTCACTGTAGTATAGTGGTTCATATCCTCAAGCGTGAGGCGATCACCGGCTTTCAGTGGCTCCCGGAAACACCAGTCGCCCACATAGTCACCGCTCAGGCAGGAATTTCCGCCAAGCCTATAGCGCGGCAGCCCCTCCGCATCCGAAACACTTTCGGTGATGGCCGGCTTATAAGGCATCTCAAGGCAGTCAGGCATGTGGCAGGCGAAACTTGCGTCGATGACAGCCGTTTTCACTCCTTGGTTCTCAACCACATCAAGCACTTCGGTGATCAGATCGCCGGTGCGCCAGGTGAAAGCACTTCCAGGCTCCATAACTACCTGCAGCCACGGATAACGCCCACGGAAATCTTTCAGAAGCCCGATCAGATGGTCCACGTCATAGCCCTCGCGCGTCATCAGATGACCACCGCCGAAGTTGACCCACTTCAGCTGACTGAAATACATTCCGAACTGATCCTCGAAAGCGGCAAGCACCTTTTCAAGATCATAGCTCGAACTCTCGCACAAAGCATGGAAATGCAGACCCTCGATCCCGGCAGGCAATACTCCGGCAAGCTGATCGGCGGTCACTCCGAAACGCGAACCGGGAAGAGCCGGATTGTAGATCTCAGTCTCGATGACCGAGCACTGCGGATTGACTCTCAGTCCGGGCGACACTCCGGCCGCCAGAGTCCTGGCGCCATACTTTTCCCACTGACCGAGAGAGTTGAAGGTCAGATGAGTGGCACGTGAAAGAAACTCACTTATCGTGGCCTCGGTATAGACCGGACAGTAGACATGCGCCTCACCTCCGAGCTCTTCATTGCCAAGCCGGAGCTCGTTGAGCGAACTGGCGGTAAAATCTCTGTTATACTCCCTGATTATAGGGAATGTACGCCACAAGGCATTGGCCTTGAAAGCCATGATGATATTCACACCGGCCTCACGCTCCACTCTGTTGATCAGCGACAGGTTGCGGCGCAATTTATCTTCATATACTATATAATAAGGTGTAGCGATCTCGTCTGCTTTCATCTCATATTGTTTTTGGTATGGTGGTTACTCGGTTCCGACTATTGAAAATTTCGCAAACTTCAGCATCAGGGTGCGAGTGTCGGTATTCTCGAACTTCACTGTGATTCTCGGATCGGGCCCTGCGGTGTCGATATTGACAATCGCACCACGGCCGAACTTGGCATGTTCTATGACCGTTCCCTCCGCCACTTCGCTCACCGAATGAAGGGCATATCTGACATCGCTCGCAGGCTTTCCGGCAGACGGCTGCATCTGTCCGGGCCGTCTGAATGACTGCGGCGCGCCTGACGAAGGCTGAACCTTGCGCAGCGAGTTCAGACTGCGGGCTGAGCCGGCCATTGATGCCGTATAATTTACCGTCGGGCGCACCTTCGGAGCATCGTCTCCAAGATTGTCATTGGTGGCAAGACGCAGATAGCGCTGATCTATATCTCTGAGGAAGCGCGACGGGCGGCAGCAGACCGTCTGACCGTTGCGGAAACGCGATCCGGCATATGTCAGCATGCAGAATTTTTTCGCTCTCGTCATAGCCACATACATCAGACGGCGCTCCTCTTCGATCTGGGCCGGTGAATCCTGAGCCATAGCCGACGGAAAAAGCTCTTCCTCAACTCCGACCACAAACACATTATTGAATTCCAGCCCCTTTGCAGCATGGACAGTCATCAGAGTCACGCGCTCCTCGCTTGCGTCGCCGGAATCCGAATCCTGGTCAGTGGCAAGCGAGACCTCCGCCATAAAATCGGCGAGCGACATGCTGTCACTCCCCTCCTCCACACGGGTCTCCACAAAGCCCTTCACACCTGAAATCAACTCCTGAAGGTTTTCCTGTTTCGAAAGATTTTCAGGTGTGCTGTCGTGGAGATACATCTTCAGCATCTCAGTACGTTCTATGATCCTGGTGGCCAGTTCAAGCGCATCGGCCCCCTTGCGGTCAGCCTGCACGAATTCAGTTATCAGACCGGCAAATCTGTCGAGTTTACGCAAAGTCCCGGCATTGAGACCGGCCGGATACCTGTCAGGCTCCTGAATCACAGTCCAGAGGCTTACGTTGCCGTCAATCGCTGCACGTGTCAGCTTGGCGAGAGTTGTCTCCCCGATGCCTCGCGCCGGGAAATTGATCACACGTCTCAGCGCCTCGTCATCATCAGGATTCAAAGCCAGACGGAAATAGGCAATGGCGTCCTTTACCTCCTTGCGCTGGTAGAACGACAGACCACCGTAAATCCTGTAAGGCACATTGCGTTTTCTCAAAGCCTCTTCCAGCACACGGCTCTGGGCATTGGTACGATATAGTATGGCGAATTCATCGGCACTGTCGCCGCTCGTCATTTTCAGCTGCGACAGCCGCGAAGCCACCTGATAGGCCTCCTCGAAATCGCTATAGCACTTGACCACCTCTATCAGCGCCCCGGTCTCGTTCTCTGAATAAACGGTTTTGGGTATCTGCTCGCTGTTCTTGTCGATAAGCGAACCGGCGGCATTGATGATGTTACGTGTCGAGCGGTAGTTGCGTTCGAGTTTAAAGATAGACAGTGCAGAATACGTCTTTCTCAGATCAAGGATATTGCGGATATTGGCACCCCGGAACGAGTAGATGCTCTGGGCATCGTCGCCGACCACACAGAGCCTGCCGCTTTCGCGTGTAAGCTGGGTCACTATCACGTGTTGCGCAAAGTTGGTGTCCTGATACTCGTCGACAAGCACATAGCTGAAAAACTCCCGATAGTGGCGGAGCACATCCGGATTGTCGCGCAACAGTACATTGGTATAATAGAGCAGATCGTCAAAATCCATAGCTCCGGCCACCACGCAACGGTCGCGATAGGCTCTGTAAACCGCATAGAGTTCCGGCCTATTGTCTCGTGCATCTATCTCTAATAAATCTTTACTTCGTACATACTCTTCCGGAGATATTAAAGCATTTTTAGCACTTGATATAGCTGACAATATTGCCGATGGCTTATATTTTTTTTGTCCTTTACGAGGGCCTGATAAAAAAGCTAATTTATCAAGCCCCATGTCAGCCAATATCATCTTTATCAATGATAAAGAATCGGAGCTGTCATAGATCGTGAAATTGCTTTTGAATCCTATCAGTTCGGCATTGGCGCGGAGAATACGCGCAAAGATCGAATGAAAGGTGCCCATCCACAGTTTCGAAGCCACAGCGCCGCCCACAAGCTGCTCCACGCGCTCGCGCATCTCTTTGGCAGCCTTGTTCGTAAAGGTCAGAGCAAGAATCCGCCACGGCTCATAGCCGAGGCGGAGAAGATGAACAATCTTATAGGTGAGCACACGGGTTTTGCCTGAGCCGGCTCCGGCTATCACAAGCTGAGGCCCGTCGCAATACTCTACAGCGGCCCGCTGCTGTTCATTGAGTTCATCAAGATAATTTTCGTCCATCAATATCATCACTTGACGAGCAGATGGTCACCGATTTCGTTGACAATCGAACGGTAATAGCGGTCATCATATCCGCCGAATACCGGCGACACAGGCATTCCTTCGGGAGTACGTTCGAATTTTCCGTCTTTCTCCTTCTTGATATTTCCGTCCATATACTTGACAAGAAGGTAATCGCCGAGATCTTTATAGCGCTTCACATAGCGGCGCGAAGCAAGGGCTGAGTGATCGTTGAGCAGACTGCGGGCGGCGTCAGGATCGAGAGCAGGCACTTCGGTGAGGAATATTCTCACTTCGTTTTCAAGAGTATCTTCCTCGGCTTTCTGCACACGGCGGATATCATCGATCATCTTGCTGTACTGGTGATAGGCCTGGTTCGCCACATAGCTTGTCACCCAGAATGCAGCGTCCCATGACAGGGTGAGGAGATCGCCGTTGCCCTGGGCGAATTCATGAGGTATTGAAGTGATGCTGCTGTACATGGGCACATACACACAGGTATTGGCATCGTCAACACCGAACCAGAGTATGCCGCGCATCAGTTCAGGATGGGCAGAGTTCATCTGCGACACGAACGAAAAACCGGTCTGCTGTGTTGCGATGGCGCGTTCGTTGAGATATTCCTTTCCGTCGACCTTGAACGTCATCGGACGCCAGCGGTAAGGCACGGCATAGGGACCGGCGCCAACATCTTTGGTCATATCCATCGGAGTACCCTCGAAATGGTCGCGCATCATCCACTTCATGTCATTGAGACTCACCTTGCGGTCAGGTTTCACCCAAAGCGGCATAGGTTCGCCCTCGGCCTTCATGATCCAGGGGAGATAGCTGTCCATCCCATCGGCGAAGCGGTTGAAATAGCTCCACACACGGCCGTCGCAGCCGCGGGTTGCGGTGCCGTCGAGTTCGCCATAGGCAAGCGAGAAGCTGAAGTCCTCGTCCTTACCGTTGTAGTAGCCCATTTTGCGGGCGAATTTGATGACATCAGGCGAGTAGAGGGTGTTTTCCTTGTCTTTCAGAGGAAATTTATGGATACGCGGATGGTTGGCATGGCCCGAAATACAGTCGTCGGGGATACGGCGGGCCACCCATACGGCGCCCTTCTCCTTGCCGCCCTTGCCGATCAGTTCCATGACCCAGGCTTCTTCAGAATCGGCAATAGAGAACGATTCACCACTTGAATGATAGCCGTATGTGTTCACCAGATCTGTCATGATCTTTATGGCCTCGCGTGGCGTTTTGGCTCGTTCAAGGGTCACATAGATCAGCGAACCATAGTCCATTATACCGGTTGTGTCTTCCAGCTCGTGACGGCCACCCCAGGTGCTTTCCGAGATTGTCAGACCGTGTTCGTTCATATTTCCTATAGTAGTATAGGTTTCGGCTACTTCGGGTATCTCGCCGAGATAGCGGCCTGTGTCCCATTCAACGATCTTCCTCATCGTGCCTGGCGCATGTTTGCCTCCGGGGCGGTTGTAGAGTTCACCGTAAAGCGTATGGCTGTCGGCGGCATAGGTGACAAGCACCGAGCCGTCAGGAGTGGCGTTCTTACCTGCGATAAGGCTCGTGCATGCCAGAGCCGGCTCAACTGACATCAGAGCCAGGGCTCCGAGAACGATTTTATCGAACATTTTCATGATTGGTTTTGTTTTTTTAATGATTTATGCAAGGATCTGTCAGCCTCCATATTCCAGCAGGAACACCACAGCGGACGTCCGTCTTGCAAAAATAATGAAATTCATCTACAAATCCAAGCCGCAGGATCTCTTTCTGCATCGCACAGAAAAATGTGAGAAAGTCTGACAACAAATGTTAAACCCCTCTATAACTTCCGATAAATTTGTAACTTACAAATATTTTTCATTAATTTGCAATCAGGACTCCTTACCTGCATAAACAAATTTCTCATATACTACTCACTAACCAACTGTTTATTTTATGAAAAAGTATCTCGCAGAGATGATCGGAACATTTGTTCTGGTACTCATGGGTTGCGGCAGTGCAATCTTCGCAGGCATTGGCCTCGGCACAACCGGCTATGGCGTGACAACCCTTGGCGTGGCTATGGCGTTCGGCCTTTCTGTAGTGGCTATGGCCTACACCATCGGCAACATTTCAGGCTGCCACATCAACCCGGCCATCACCCTCGGTGTCTGGTCAAGCGGACGCATGAGCGGCAAGGAAGCCGGTGGCTACATGCTCTTCCAGTGCATCGGAGCCATCATCGCCTCTGCAGTCCTCTACATCCTCGTCCACACCGGAAATGAAGCCGGAATCGAAGCCGTGTTCAACAGCACTACGACCACCGGCTCAAACAGCTTCCTCCCCGGCAACATCGTGCCGGCCTTCATTGCAGAACTTATCTTCACATTCATATTCGTGCTCGTGGTGCTCGGTTCCACTGACGAAAAGAAAGGCGCCGGCAACCTTGCAGGTCTCGCCATCGGTCTGACTCTTGTCCTGGTCCACATAGCATGCATCCCCATCACCGGCACTTCAGTCAACCCGGCTCGTTCGATCGGCCCGGCCATTTTCGCAGCCATCGAAGGTAACTGTGTGCCTCTCAGCCAGCTCTGGCTCTTCATCGTGGCTCCATTCATAGGAGCTATGCTCAGCGCCTTTGTCTGGAAAGGACTCCGCTCAGACAACTGATCGGCATTCGTAGCTAAAAAAATAAACCGCAGGGGCATGAGGATTGTCAGCATGTCCCTGCGTATTATCTGACACATTCAAATACTCTTCATGAATCTCAACGGACGACGTGAAAGTTCAAACGTCAGCGACCGCCGCAGTGGAGGCGGTGGGGGCGGCAAGAAAATCGGCGCCGGAATCGGCGCGGTAATAATAGCGGCTATCATTGCATGGATCTCCGGTGGAAACCCTCTTGATGTCCTGATCTCTAACGCCGGTTCATTCACCTCCGGCAGCAGCCAGGTCTCGCAGAACTACACCCCTACAGAAGAAGAGGAGGAACTGGCACGCTTCTCCCGCCAGATTCTGGCCGGAACGGAAGACGTGTGGACAAAGATTTTCGCCCGGATGGGGAAGGAATACGAAGCGCCGACCCTGGTGCTCTACACCGATGCCGTCAGAAGCGCCTGCGGAGATGCATCCGCATCTGTAGGTCCGTTCTACTGCTCGGCCGATGAGAAACTCTACATTGACCTGTCATTTTTCCGTGACATGCGCAAGACTCTCGGAGCCGATGGAGATTTCGCATACGCCTATGTGATAGCCCATGAAGTCGGGCATCATGTACAGCATCTGCTCGGCATACTTGACGAAGCCCATTCGCAGATGAACCGCGTAAGTGAAACCGAAGCCAACAACATCAGTGTGCGCATCGAACTCCAGGCCGATTTCCTCGCCGGTGTTTGGGCCTATCATGACAACGAGATGTTCAGCTCCATTGAAGACGGTGATCTTGAAGAAGCTCTTGATGCATCAATGAAAATAGGCGATGACTATCTGCAGAAACGCGCCCGCGGCTACTCCGTGCCCGACTCATTCACCCACGGCACATCAGCCCAGCGCAGCCGCTGGCTCAAAAAAGGCCTCTCGACAGGCGACCTCAGCCAGGGCGACACATTCTCCATCCCCTATTCCAGTCTGTAAGCGCTTATCAGGAAATGCAAACCTTTTTTGCACCTCCACGCATTATCGCACTAAAACTCTATTCTCTTGTGGTTAACTTTGCAGCGTCAGGAGAGTTTCCGGAAAAGTATCGAGGCTACGTTTGAGGCGGCGCTGCTGTCGGTATGAAGTATGGATCTGATCTTTGCATAACCTTCCAGCTGGGCCTCGCGGGCCTGCCCAGCTTCAAGTATCTGCGAAAGTTCACGGTCCACATTGTCAGCCGTACAGTTGTGGACCAGCATCTCCGGCACCACACACCCCCTGCCCCCCGTGCGCACGGCCTCGCGGTTGACCTCGCGTCGCGTCTGACGGTCTATCTTCCCGCCTATAAGGTTAGGCAGAGCCACATAGGGAATCTTCAGAATGTGAAGGAATATGTCATGGGCCCATTTCCACCCCACGGCACGATAGCAGACCACCTGCGGACATCCCGCCAGGGCACATTCCAGCGAGGCTGTGCCTGAAGTCACCATAGCGGCATGGGCACCGGCCATCAGCTCAAGAGTGGCGGCATCTACAAGAGGAAAAGAGGTGTAGGCTTCATACAGCGACTTGTCTATTGACGGTGCGGCGGCAACCACAGTCTGCATCTCAGGATGACGCCTGGCCACAGCATCCATCACCGGCAGATTAGCCTTGATCTCTCCGACACGGCTGCCAGGCACAAGAGCGAGGATCGGACGCTCCGACAGCCCGTGACGCTGCAGAAATTCCGCCCGCGAAGGCAGTGATTTCAGCACTTCCTCCACCTCTTCGACCGATGGATTACCCACATAGTCCACCTTGACTCCCCGTTCCCCGAACCATGCAGGCTCAAACGGAAGTATCGATAAAATGCCGTCTACATAACGGCGCAACTGCTTGATGCGATATTCCTTCCAGGCCCAGAGCTTTGGCGCGATATAGTAAAACACCTTTATGCCAAGCTCTTTGGCAAATCTGGCCAGCTTCAGATTGAAGCCCGGATAGTCGACAAGCACCACGGCATCAGGCCGCATGGTCCGGATGGCCTCTTTAGCCCTACGCAGATTGCCGAGAACCTGCGGCAAGTGGGTTGCCACATCAATAAATCCCATGAATGCCATGCGGCTGAAATGTATCAGAGGCTCATGCCCAGCCGCTTCGGCCATGCGGTCGCCACCGAGAAAAGTGATTTCCGCCGAAGCATCAAGCTTCAGCAACTCTTTGATTACCTGCGCCGCATGGACGTCTCCGGATGCCTCTCCGGCTGAAAAGAAATACTTCATAAGCACAAAGATATAGGATTTTTTTCATTTTCTGAAGGATTTTCGCTAACTTGCGCGTTATTAAGAAGAGCTCAACTATTCATTCTTCTTCATCAGCATCACAACTATATGTTCAGATACATCTTCGGGGCAATACTCAGCCTGCTTCCGCTTCTCTCGTTTGGGAAAACGCCGATTTTCGGAAACCCAGAAGTCGATGTCGACAATATGTACGCCTATGTCAAGCGCCACAACCCAGATTTCAAACGCGAAGTTGCCGAGGCCTTCTACAGCATCGGGCGCCGTTACGGCATACGCGGAGACATCGCCCTGTGTCAGGCCATAATCGAGACCGGATGGTTCCGTTTCGACAACGGCACTGCCGTCCGCCCCGAAGCTCATAACTATTGCGGACTTGGCGTGAAAAAGCGTGGCGACCGCGGATGCTCGTTCAAATCCGTGGAAGAAGGAGTCACAGCCATGATACAGCACCTCTACGCTTATGCCTGCTCAGGCAAATTGCCGAAAGGAGAACGCAAGATAGATCCCCGCTTCGACTATGTGAGCCGCGGTTGCGCCCCGACATGGGAAAAACTCGCCGGCCGCTGGGCAATGAATCCGCGTTACGGCAAAAACATAATGAAAATCTATTCCGGACTTGCCTCCAAAGCCCGCTCCGGCGGCAAAGTGCAATTCATAGAAGTCAATATCCCCGATGATCTCCTTGACGGCGATGAAATTGACTACTCCGATCTTGACTATGTCCATGACGTTGACACTCCGGAAATCTCCGTGGCCGATGACGATATCTTCAACTGACCCCATTCCACACACCCCCGAAAACAGACCAATGAAAGAAAAAGACATCATATCAAACATCGCCTCCCGCCTCGCCATCACCGAACTCAACGCTATGCAGAAACGCATGGCATCTGTAAAAACCGGAGGCAACACCATTACACTCCTGGCCCCGACAGGTTCCGGCAAGACCGTGGCATTCGCCATAGCCCTCCTCAAAAGCCTTGGCCCGGCCGACGGACGGATACGTGCCGTGGTCATGGCTCCATCGCGCGAACTTGTACTCCAGATCTTCGATGTAATCCGCCCTATAGCCACCAGACTCAAGACAGTCGCTTTCTACGGCGGACACTCCATGCAGGAAGAAAAAAACTCACTGTCTGTAACCCCTGACATCATCATCGCCACTCCCGGCCGTCTGCTCGACCACATCACCCGCGGTCTTGTCGACCTTTCAGGAGTACGCACACTCGTGCTCGATGAATATGACAAAGCCCTCGAACTCGGATTTGCCGACGAAATGAAGCGCGTGTGCAAAAAACTCACATCTCTCAGCCTCATAATCCTCACCTCAGCCACACGCCTTGACGAACTCCCCCCCTTCCTCCCGGTGACACAGACCTCCGAACTGATTGACTTCAGCTCCGACTGCTCTCCGCGCCGCAGAATGCAGATTGTCAATGTCCCGTCACCGACACGCGACAAACTCGATACCCTCATCGACCTCCTGCGCTCGCTCGACAACGGACGCGTGATCGTCTTTGCAAACCATCGCGAAAGCGTAGAGCGCATCTACTCGGCTCTGCGCAAAGCCGGACTGCCGGCGGGAATCTATCATGGCGGCCTCAAACAGAACGACCGCGAAAACGCCATCGAGATGCTCAACAACGGATCGACCCCCATACTCGTCTCAACCGACCTCGGCGCCCGCGGTCTTGACATCCCCGAACTTTCGGCCGTAGTCCACTACCATCTCCCCCCCTCGCCCGAAGCATGGACCCACCGCAACGGCCGCACAGCACGCCAGCAAGCCTCCGGCGAAGTCTATGTCATCACCTCCGAAGGCGAAAACCAGCCAGAATATCTCGAATGGGACCGCGAACTGGTGCCGCAAGGCAAAAGCTCCGACCCGATTGTCTCCGATACCGCCACTCTATATTTTAACGTAGGCAAAAAAGAGAAAATCTCGCGAGGCGACATCGTAGGCTTCATCGTAGCCAAAGGCAACCTTGACGCCGGAGCGATAGGCCGCATAGCCCTGCGCGACCACTCGGCGCTCGTGGCAGTTCCACTCAAAGAAGCCGCAAGGCTCATCGACACCCTCAACAGCCACAAAATCAAAAACACCCGCGCCAGAATCTCCCGCCTCGGCAGATAAGATGCCATTTAACCTCTCACCGTAACTATTCAGCGAATGGAAGATATAGGCACCAAATCTTGAGGATATTGAATTAAGATCTTATCTTTCAGTAATTTAATAGCTAATTTATTTGCAAATGTCAAATAAATTAGCTAAGTAACTCTGAAAAATTAATTTATACGATATGCGGGATTTATTCAGAGGCAGAATCGAGGACTGAAGAGGGAGTTTATAGACATAAACGACCGATGAAGAACTTGATTCTGACCGGAATAAAACCGCAGAGAGTATAAAAGATCATCCATAGGAGATACTAATGTACATTATATCGTTTAATTTTGAAGAGTTACTTATCTTTGTATCTGTGAAACAACAGATTAGCGACATATCATCCATTCTATCCGGAATGTCAGAACAACTCAAGTCCATGCAGGGCACTATCGATTCCCAGCATGCCGAGATATGTTCGCTAAATCGTAATGTTGATAGACTTCTTAAGGAAAACCGTGAGTTACGCAAGCGTCTGGAGAAGTATGAAAAGCCGCCGATGGACTCCGGCAACAGCAGTACTCCACCATCGAAAGAACCGATAAAGGCTGAGGTGGAACGCCGGACAAAATCATTGCGGAAGAGATCGGAAAGACCCGTAGGCGGTCAATACGGGCATGAGGGAACTACACGCAAAATGGTGGAGACGCCTGACGAAATCCAGGAAGTGTCATCCAGCTATTGCAGTGAGTGCGGGCGCGATCTGTCGGATGTTGAAGGAGAACTTGATTATGTCAGCCAAGAGATAGATCTGCCTCAGATACGGCCAATTTATCGTGAATGCAGATTCTATAAAAAAGTCTGTATCTGCGGATGTTGCAATCGTGATTATGCACCGCGTCGCAGGGGAGGTAATGCCATTACTTTCGGCAAAAACATACGAGCCATTGCGACTTATCTGAGTGTGGTGCAATGCGTGCCTTACGAGCGGTTGCAATCCCTGTTCGCCACGATGTTCAATGTACGCATCAGTCAGGGGACGCTTGTCAATATCGTCCGTGAGACGCTTGACAAATCCCGCCCGGCAATCGAACTTATAGAGCGTCTGCTCAGAGAATCATCCGTAGTCGGCTTTGACGAGTCCGGATGCTATGTCAAAGGCAGGCTCAACTGGTCGTGGATTGCACAGACTGCGTATCTGACCCTCGTGTTCCGCGGTGCGGGCCGTAGTGCAAAAGTGCTTGAAGAGCGTTTTGGTGACTCATTGAAGAAAATGACAGCCGTAACTGACCGCCACAGCGCGTACTTTGCCATCGACTTCCTAAATAATCAGATATGTCTGGCTCATCTGCTGAGAAACCTGGAATACCTTAACGATATTGACAAGGAGCAGACATGGACAAAGGAAGTACAGACCTTATTACGCGAGGCCATTCATCAGAGAAACGAAAAACCGGTCGATATAATACCGAAAGATGACTGGCTCACAAGGCTTGATGGCTTGCTCAAACGGAATCTTGACAGTCTGCGCAAAGAGTTTAATGAGTTGAAGAGGGGGATAATAAAATGCAGGGACTACATCTTCAACTTCCTTGAAAATCCGGCCATACCATCTGACAACAACGCTTCAGAACGTGGAATCCGAAAACTCAAGGTCAAGCAGAAAATATCCGGATGCTTCCGCTCCGGTACCGGTGCCGATGCCTTCCACGCACTACATTCCATTGCTGACACGGCCTGGAAAAACGGACAATCTCCTCTCGATGCTATATTGGCGCTCGTCTAAACTGACGGGCTATATCTTCGCATCCTTTGTTTTCGCTGAATAGTTACTTGTCAACCTCACTTTATTAAAGATTGTTAAATAATTCAAAATCGAACAGACCATAGCAATTCAGTCCGATTCAAGAGTGTAAAATTCCCGATTTTTCAGACCTTTGCTGACAATTTGCTGACAAAAATTGGCGCTAAAAACCCGTAAGTACTGAAAATCAATCACTTGCTGTTGATACAGGTGTCCAGAACAGAACTACCGATATTGCTTTCTGATATTTTCAAATATATTTTAATTATGCTGAATATTAGCGTATTACAATTGGGTATTTTTCAATTGAGTTTCTTTCAATGTAAGGAAAAGTAAGATTTTTGCACGTAAAATTGCACGTAAAATTTATTCGTTGTATCTTTGCAGAGTGTAACCTTTATACTCTCCCAAAGATGGCAACATTTAGATTTGAACTCGACCATAAGCCAACCCGCAATAAGACGTACAACCTCTATCTGATGGTGACGGCTGCGGGTAAACGAACAAAGAAGAAGACCGGTATTCAATTGAAACGCATTGACGATTTCAATCCTCAATGCAAGGGCAACAACTGGATTCGTGCGAATGTTCCCGACGCCAAAGTTCTCAATGAGCAGTTGCGCCTCATGCTTGTGCAAGCTCATGAGGCTTATCAGGAATTGGCGTCAGATGGCGATGTTTCATCCGCTAAGGTTATAAAGAATCTGGATGCGGAATATGTATCGCCATCTTTCTTAGCGTTTGCGCGTGAGCGGGCGCAGATGATATATGATAACGGTGGCTGGCGCAACTGGCGTAAGTATTGCGGACTCATCAATAAACTTGACGCATTTCGCAAGAAACGCCGAATGGCTGATATAACTGTCGATGACCTGACTGTTGACTTACTGACTCGTTTTGACAATTTTCTCCACAAGTGGGAGAATGAGCGGGAACCGGGAAAACTTCTGCACCCCAATACAATCGAGGTGCAGTTCAATATCCTGCGGACACTTGTACATAGGGCGATTGAGGTAGGAATAATGGAAGCATCGAAGGATCCCTTCCTCGTATTCAAATATAAGGGTGTAAAGACAACGAAAGAAAAATTGAGCGATACAGAGATGGAGCGCATTATCTCACTCGAATTGGAAGAAGGGTCGTTGATATGGCACTGTAAGAATTATTTCCTGTTCAGCTATTATTGTGCAGGTATTCGTGCGGCTGATTTGATTCAACTCCGCTGGCGTAATGTAACGGAGAATGGTAGGTTGCACTACCAAATGGGCAAGAACCATAAAGACCGAGACCTCTTGCTTGTCGATCAGGCTTTGGATATACTTCGGTATTATCATAATGATGATGTCAAGCCCGATGATTACATCTTCCCGCTGCTTGACAATGAAGCACCGTTTGCAAAATTTGTCACCCAAGCTGATAAGGACAGAATGAAGCCGGAATTGCGCCACCAGCTTTACCAACAGATTTCAGCCAAGAACGCCCTTATCAATAAATATCTGAAAAAGATTGCGGAGAAGGCAGAAATCACAACGAATCTTACTATGCACATCAGCCGCCATGCCTTTGCACATATAGCGCAGGAGGCCGGAGCCGAATCGTCTGCAATAAAGAATATTCTCGGTCATAGCAATCTCGCTACAACCGAGCGATACATGGGCAGCTTCGATACATCCAAAACCAACAATACCCTGCGCACTCTCTTCAAAAAGAAATCTGAGCCCAAGATGGCGCCACAGGAGGGAGCTGATAGTTCAATGTCGAAAGAAGAGAAAGCCATCGAACTGCTGAAAGGCATGGCTCCTGAGCAAATAATGGCTGTGATTTCTGCAATCAACAAATAGCGGTTGCGTAACTGGCGAATTATGAGTAAATTTGCACATATAATTACAAAAATATGCCTCTGACAAAAGATGAAATAAGCGCTGTTGAGCGACATAGAGAATGAGCGCGTGGAGCGCACGTTATCCACCGACAACACCAAGAAGATGTCGGAGGCAATCTGCTCGTTTGCCAACGATATACGCAACACGAGGAAACCGGGATATTTTCTTATTGGCGCCGATGATGACGGAAATCTCGATGGGCAGACATTCACTGATGAGCAGTTGCGTTCATACGCAGGGCTTCGCAATTCCGGAACAATACTTCCACCGCCGGCGATGATGGTATATAAGGAGTCTTTTCCCGATGGAGAAGTTGCGGTTATTGAAGTTCAGCCAAGCGAAGACACTCCGGTCAGATATAAAGGTGTGATCTGGATTAGAATCGGAGCGAGGAAAGCGGAAGCGAACACGGAGGAGGAACGTATATTGACCGAAAAAGGGCAGGTACATAGTTCTTCTTTCGATGGCCGTCCGTGCCGCGAGGCCTCGATTGATGACATTGATGTGGAGTTGTTCAAGAATGAGTATCTGCCAAAAGCCGTGTCGCCCGCGACATTAGCTAAGGATAAGCGCACGCCTATCCAGCAGATGGCATCGTTGCGCCTTTTCGACACACGGTTTAATTGCCCGACCAACGCCGGGTTACTTCTGCTCGGACACGACCCCCAATATTTCATTCCCGGCGCATACATTCAGTATGTTAAGTTTGCCGGGACAAACCGTGCCACAAAGGTTTTGAAAGAAAACCGCTTCAAGGGGAATCTAATTTCAATGCTAAAAGAGTTGGAGTATTTCATTAAATATTCCATTGAAAGCAAGCGCCCTGAATTTGTCAGCGTGTTGCGCGAAGAGCCACGCATCAACTATCCGTGGGAAGCTATCCGCGAGCTCGCTATGAACGCCGTGATGCACCGTGCCTATAACGGCAACAATTCCCCGATAAAATTCTACGAGTATAGCGACCGTATAGAGATTGACAATCCGGGCAACTTATATGGCAAGGTGAACTTAGAGAACTTTCCCAACGAAACAGACTATCGCAATCCCAACATAGCCGAGATAATGCTCAATCTTGGTTATGTCAACCGTTTCGGCAGCGGTGTGAATACCGTTTCAACACTTCTCGAAGAAAACAAGAGTAATCCCGCTGAATTCTTGCTTGGCGATTACACAACGTTCAAGGTAGTAGTTAAGAATGCCGATGTCATAGAAAATGGCACCAATGTCATAGAAAAAACGCCTCATGTCATAGTAAATACAGCAGAAAATGGCACTAATGGCACCAATAAATCTGAATTTGGCACCGATAATGGCACCGATGGCACCGATAAAATATCTCGTGAAGATGCGATTGTGAATCTAATGCGTAAAAACAAGCGGATAAGCATTAAAGAAATCTCAGCCCAACTAAATATTCCGAGAAGGACCTTATTCCGAATTATTGATGCACTTAAGACATCTAACCGAATAAGAAGGATCGGATCTGAGAAATCCGGCACATGGGAGGTCATTGAATAAATATGGGTCGACACCCACAATGGGTCAAATCGTCGGTTGCGACTGACGATTTGGTAATACTGTTGTTATCAGATGGATATATTTCGGTAACCGTGAATACCGAATAAGATGCAATGCGCCATCATCGACCAATGTATCGGGTGGTAAGGCAGCGTCAACCTCATCGGCCGTTCTCTTGCCGATACAAATGTTATACGGATGGTCTCATCTGATTTGGCGAATGCCTTAATGGATGCTTTGAGGCTGTGAAACTATAAGAAGACATGGGGACAGCGACTTCGGAGCAGTTCCAAGCCCCGGCACGGCAAGGTTATTTCGTGGTAACGGCAGAGTTACCCGAAATCCAAACGGTAACTGTTTGGACACCTTGCTGTGCTCCAATGGGCACACTCTCCAATAAGAAAAACTGAATGGATTGCCTCTGTCGTGGTCCCTATTAAGAGGCTGTGCGGATGCTGAGGACGTAGCTTCCGTTGCTCGATGCAAAGTTGGGGCGATTCTCCGTCGGTTGGAGCTATATCTATTGTATATAGCTATATACGTGTACAACCTTATACTATATCTGGCCAAAAATGTTTGGTGGGAATGAAAATTTATCCCTTACTTTGCAACGTCAACGACACGAAACGCCTCCGACGGGAGGCTCCAAAATCGGGTCGATGATACGAGATGTCTCTTAATAATACTATGACACATGACGGTGATTGACTGATTGGCCAATCAGTTGCACGACTGAGTCTCTGCCAAGTCACTATTGATTTTCAGCGCGATAGGCTCACGCCTATGCGTGGATGGTAAATGTTACCGCCCCTACGACCGTCGATTGCTGCCGCCTATATGGTCCCACGGCTATTCAATCGACACTTAACCCAACTGATTATACACCTGCCCAATCAATCACCCACCCAATCATCTGACTGCGCAGTTGCGCGATTAACCGGTTGATTGGTTGAAGACCTGATTAGTCAGCACTTCAACCAATCAGTCAATCGCCTGTGTGACCAGTTGATTGAGTGGTCAGGCAGCTGCGTATTCAGTTGAGTGAGAAGTCAAGCGATTAGACAACTGAATTATCAACCGGATTCTATCTTCTTTGTAGATGGAATCAGAACCCTCACGCCCTAATGCAAAGCACCCTGCAAAATATCAACCCCTCGACACTGCTGTTCGTAGTGCCGGAAGAAGAATGGCGCAACCTCCATGACATGCTGGAGCAAATCATCGACCTCATCACCCGGCGCAACGCCAATGACGCCAACTGCGAATGGATAGAATCCGAAGCAGCCCGCAAGCTCCTCGGCATCTCCCCCAAGACGTGGCAGAACTACCGCGACCAACGCCTCATCCCCTTCTCGCAGATAGGCCGCAAAATCTACGTCAACCGCGCCGACCTCGACGCCTTTCTTCGTCAGCACCAGATCCCATCAAGAAAATAGCAATCAACCCCGTGGCAATCGGTTGTGTTTTACGACATAACCGATTGCCATCTCAAAAATTCTTTGTAACTTTCCTCTAAATCCTATTTGCCGTATATGAGGTAATATGCTTCCAAATATTGCATAAACGATACATTGGCATATAAGGCCTCGTTCCGACAGAAATAGTAACTGCGGAATCATGATATTAAGATTGTTACTTTCCTCTACAAGCTTGGTTAGCTTATGCCGGTGTCCAACTCCTTCCGATGCGTTTGCAAATTTGCGAACCGGGCTGCGATGCACCACAAAGTTAATTACATTGCACCGGAAGGTATGTCGAATGGCCGTCAGGCCATTTTCGATTCAAGTTGTCTGATTTTTTCTTCCATCAGTCTCTGCTCTTCGAGTCTCTTGAGATAAAGGTCAATGAAATCCTCCTGCTTTGAAAGCATGTGCCATACCGCGACAAGTATCTTTCGGGCTATGGCAACCTGTATTTTCATTTTGCTCTTGTGTTTCTGAGTGACTTGAATGTAACTGAAATTGGAGAAGAAACAGTTTCGCGTTCTTGACGCAGTCCATGATATTTCGATAAGTATCTGACGCAGATATCTGTTACCATGTGTTATCTTACGGCTTTTATAGCGTCCGTTACTTACATCATTTCTCGGCTTTAATCCGCACCATCCCTCCAGAGAGGCGGCTGTGGCAAACATCTTCATGTCAACACCGGTCTCCGCAATTATGGCAGTGGCGGCGCGTTCCTTGACACCGGGTATGGTCTGAAGTCGTTTGTATTCAGTGGGGAAATGAGCCTCGCATAAGGCCGTAAGTTTAGACTGGCATTCTTCGGACTGTCTGGTATATATTGCCAGCAGTTCCCAATACTGCCTGATGACGGTGATATCCGTTGTTGAGAATGAACCTGTCATGGCGGCAAGCATGGTCTCCCGGCCGTGTTTGTTGATGATGCGTCCGTGAACACATTTGATAAGTTCATCGGGGTCCGTAACACCGGAGGCGATGGCCTCCACGGCCTTTCGGTAACTCTTTCCTGTAATCCTGGCGACATAGTTGCTCAGGCGGAAACCACAACGTTGCAGGGCTGCATCAGGTTTATTGGAATAGTAAGTGAGATCCTCCTGAAGGTCAAAGATACGGCGGTTGAGCTTACGCATGTCCTGGACTATTGGCTCCGGTACAAAGCTCCCTTTAATGAGATTCTTAAGCAGACACTCCGCTATCCACTGTGCATCCCTGACATCGCTCTTGCGTCCGGGAAGTTGCCTGATGAAGTACGGATTCACCAATTTTAGCTCCATTGACTCGTAAAGCTCGTTCCATACCGGAACCCAGTAGACTGCAGTGCTTTCCATCGCAGCTTCAGTGACTCCTCTGTCAACCATATCGTTGCACATCTGGCGGAGCTCAGGGGTCAGCACTCCGTTGAAGATTCCAAATCGAAGTGCAAAACTTTGAGATGGGCATTAGTCATTCTCCTCTCTCCTTCTGGCGAGGGGATGCCCAAGCGGCGGGGGCGGCCTAAACCGCCCCCAAGAGCGGACAGCAGCAGA
>NZ_PUEC01000029.1 GCF_003024805.1 Duncaniella muris | reverse complement strand
CTGAAACAGCAACTGAGGTAAAATAAAATTGACCCCCGCCGCCAGGACTTTTAAGGGGTCAATCTTATTATGCCCGTGGGGTCAAATCCCGCGTGCCCGAAGGGGTCAAACTCTCGCGCCTTTTCCAGTTGGTCTGAAACTGGATGCCGAGTGACAGGGTGAGGTCGTTGGCCCAGGATTTGGATTTGAATTTCTCGGTTGAATCCTGATTGCCCCCGGAGGTGCTGACGGTCAGGCTTGCCGATTCAAGCGGATGGTGATAGCAGATGTCAAAGATCACGCTGCATACTCTTGATGTGCGGAAGCCCACTCCGAATCCGCCTTCGATGAAGTAGGGGGCTATTTCCCGTCTGACGGTAGTCTTTATGCCATTCCACTCTTTTGACTGCTTGTTGGTTTTGACCGCTTGGCATCCGGCTCCGATGCGTGGCATGAACTGCCATCGGCCTACCTGGGAGAGGTGTGATGCGCCGATTGAGAATGAAGGATGTATTGTGCTGATTCCTGGCATGATCAGTTTGACGAGAAGGTCTGCGTATTTATCGGAAAGCGGGTCGGAGTGAATGCTGTAGAATGTGTAGCCAAGGTCGGCATAGACATTCCAGTTGCGGTGAAATCCGAAGTTGAATCGGAAGTTTATCTGAGTGGCGGCATCGGGGCGGCATCCGAACACTTCACTGTTATGACGACCGCCGGTGTTGAAATTAGCCCCTGCTGACAAGGTAAGCATGAATGGTTTTTCAAGCATTCTAAAGCGGTCCTTACGAGCGGTGCTGTCTGCCGTTACCGCAACTTCTCCGATGCTGGCTGCCTGAACTGTCACCATGCCGAGGCATAGCGAGAGAAGGATTGTGGAAAGATATTTTTTCATGTGTGGTCCTGTGTATCTGCTAAATGTCTATCGCATAGTTGCTTGTAGTACTATTCGTCTCTGAGGGATTGTCGGGTTTAAGACGGGGTCCATGACAGCGGCTTTCACGCGCAGCTCATTGGCTGTCAGTTTTTCTATCAGCCAGAACAGGTCTCCGTGTGTGGCACTGTAGAGATAGATAACTGCGAAATTTTCGGTAGTGAAAGTCCAGTCGTAATACTGAGTTTCATTATAGGTCGTATTTCCGTTCTTGTCTGTCCATTTGTAAGTGACAGAGGCTTTGCCTTTTTTGTCAAAACTCCATGACTGGCGGCACACGATCGGATTTTCCGGATCGTGGGAATCAGTTGATTGCTCAGTCCATCTGGTGGCTGTCAGCAAATCGAGGCGCTTTCTCTGATCATCATTGTAATAGCCCGACCGCTCGCAAGACAAGCAGATCAATAGGCCAAGTATAAGCGGGAGTAAGTGTGACTTGCCGGTTTTCATGTTGCTATTTTGATGCAGAATTCGTATGTTAAGTGGTAAACTGTGCAAATATACGCAAAACCGATGATAAAAAGTGTGACTGAAATCACATTTGCTGATTTTTACGCGTGATTTATCTTCCATTCAATAAAATAAGAGCCGTCTTAAGAACGCAAATGCGGCTCGATTAAGCGGAATAAAAAAATGTCAGCCTTACGCTTGGGTGAGGCTGACATCTGATTCTTTTGGTTTGTGGTTTAGAGCTTTCAGCTATGCGACGGAGTGGGTACAGAAGTGGGAATTGACCAGTCGGCAATGAAGTCGAGAGTCTGACGGGGAGTGATTGTCTTGATGGTCTGAACAATTGTCCCTACGATGTTGCCGAAGAATTCCTCATGTACGGTTGAAAATTTGTCTTTAGGTTCCATTGTGTTTGGTCATTACGTTAGATACAAAATAGTATTCAATGGTAATAACACTCCAATGGGTGGTAGGGTTTATGGGAATTGCGTTAATAGAAGTTAAAAACGGCGAGATCTCTTCCTATCGCGAAGGCTTTGGATCAATGGTGAATCTGTCAGCCGCTTTGTAGAACGGAAAGCGCTCTCGGCTTTCTTTCAGATGGTCTTTGTCAAGCAGTGCATAGATGTGGCCGTTGCGGCGGGTTTCGCGGATCTCTTCCCCAAGGCAGTCGAAAACGGAGGTCATTCCTGCCGGATAGTCTCCGAATTTGTCGGAGCCGGTGCGGTTAGCGCCTACGGTGTAGATCTGATTTTCCACCGCTCGGGCTGCAAGAAGCAGTTTGTAAGGCTTGACTCTTGCCACAGGCCAGTTTGACGGCACCAGCAGAAGGTCATAGAGGTCATCAGGGTTGTTGCGTGTCCACACCGGGAAGCGCAGATCGAAGCAGACTATCATGCGGATGTTCCAGCTACGGAAGCGTATGGCCTGCGGTTCGCCTTCTGCGGCGGTATAGACAGTGTGTTCGTTAGAGAGAGGGAAGAGGTGGCGCTTGTCAATGAATGTGATGTCGCCTATCGGTTCGACAAAAAAGGCGCGGTTGAAATAATTGCCTTGTCCGTCAGTGGCCAGGAAACTCCCGGCTATGGCAAATCCGAAATACTGAGCCCAGCGTTTTAGGGCTTCAACCGTGCGTCCGTCATTCGGCTCGGCGGTGGCGGCCACGGCCTTTGCGTCGGGGACAAAAGCGGTGGTAAACAATTCCGGCAGGACTACTATGTCGGTGTCAGGTTCTACCTGATTGAGCTGATGGGCTGTCGAAATGAGATTGTTTTCGACATCGGCATAGGCGATGTCAAGCGGTATGACGCAGATTTTAAGCATTATTTCGGTGGCTTTCGGTGGCAGATCTGAGGCTTAGACGGTAAAATTATCCCGGTTTATTCCGGTAAATGGCCTGTAATAGGCTTTTACGGCTTCCATGTCGGCTTCAGTATCGCCGGTCGGGAAGAACGTTTTTTGCAGATGTATGGTCTTGGTGGCTGCGTCAATGGCGCCGAGCACTATCGGAATTTTGGCCCCGTAGGCAATGTGGAGAAAACCGGTGTGCCATTGCGAGACTTTGGCTCTGGTCCCTTCAGGGGTTATGGCTATTGACATCCGCTCTGTTTCCGAGAATTTTTTGATCAGTGTGTCTGTGAGTGACGAGCCTTTGCCTCTTTTGACCGGGATTCCGCCAAATGCTTTGAAGATGAGGTTCATCGGGAAGAAAAACCACTCCTGTTTGATCAGGAATCCGGCCTGCCGGCCGAGCGACCAGTAGGCCAGTTTTCCGAGAATAAAATCCCAGTTGGAAGTGTGGGGCGCAACGCAGATTATACATTTTGGATAATCCGGAACGCTGCACACCACCTTCCAGCCGAATAGTCGTAGGATTGTGCCGCTTAATGACATGGCTTTTCTTCTACGTGTTTATTTATCTTTGTTATGCTTTGAGAGCTGCTTTGTTGGCGTCTTTCTGAGCCTGCGGAAGAGCTTCGTTCATTTTCTTGACGATAGCCTCCACATGAGCGTTGAATTCGCCTTTGAGCTTCCGGTAGGCGGCTTTGAAGTAGGCTGAGCGGGCTTTGTTGTATTCAGCTGCGCTTGCAAAGGCTTTGGGCGACTGGGGGAAATCGAAGTTCACACGGCTGAGTGCGTTGTACTGTAGCTCTGCGAGTTCATAGATGATTTCATTGAGCTTTTCGGGATCAATGCCCGGAACGGTGATTTTGGCTATCACGCATTCGCCGGCGAGCGCGCCGCATATCATTCGGATTTCTTTCTTTAAAATACGTTTGTTAGATGCCATAAGTGATGGTGTTTTGGGGATGATTTATTTTCGTCCGGCATCCATGATTGAGTGGATGCCGGATGCAGTTATGCAAATTTAACAAAAAAGAATTGATTTAGGTTGATGTTATCAGGATTTTTTTGAGTGCCTGCAATGCGGGGGTGATTTTAGGCACGTCATGGCGGACTGATATGCAGCCTGTCGAGTCTTGCTGCGGATTCTTGATTTCGGTCCCAGTTATACGTCCTACGATATCGGCGAATTTTGCCGGATGGGCAGTGGCGAGAAAGATTCCGTTTTCGCCGTCTTTAAGGTCTTCGGCGAGTGCCCGGTAGGCTGTGGCGGCATGAGGATCAGCTATATATCCGTGTGATCGGTAAAGATCCGCGATCGAATCGGCTATTTCGTCATCACTGTAGGAGTAGGCCTTCATGTCGGAGCTGATCGGCGCAGGTGCCGCGTTATACATGTCGGTAATGCGCGAGAGATTCGAAGGGTTACCGACATCCATCGCACAGGCTATGCTGTGGTGCGGACGGGCGGGAGTGAAATGACCTGTGCGGACAAAGCGTGTGAAGGAGTCATTGCTGTTGTTAGCCACCACAAAGCGTTTCACCGGAAGTCCCATCTTTCTGGCCAGAAGACCGGCGGTAAGGTTCCCGAGATTGCCGCAAGGCACTGAAAATACCACTCCATCGCTGTCGATCCGGTCTGGCTGCCCGCTGAGGAGCTGACTGTAGGCATAGAAATAGTAGAACATCTGAGGCAGCAGACGGCAGATGTTTATTGAGTTGGCCGAGGTGATGTTCAGTTTACGTCGCAGATCCTGATCCACGAAGGCTTCCTTGACAAGCCGCTGGCAGTCATCGAAGGTGCCGAGCACCTCGATCGGAATTACATTGTCACCAAGCGATGTGAACTGATGGCGCTGTTTGGCTGATAGCCCTCTCTCCGGGTAGAGAACGAACACTCTGACACCGGGCACTCTGTGGAAACCGCTTGCCACAGCTCCGCCTGAATCGCCCGATGTGGCCACCAGTACATTCACCGGTTTGTCGAGATTGCGGGAGTAATGGCTGATTATGCGGGCGAGAAAACGTGAGCCGATGTCTTTGAACGCAAGGGTGGGGCCATGAAAAAGTTCGAGCACGCTGATATCTGATGATATTTTGCGCAGAGGAATGTCAAAAGTAAAAGTGTTGTAGACAATATCCTTTAGCTCGGCTGCGTCAATGTCATCGCCAAGCATTGTGGAGGCCACCACGTAGGCTATGTCGCGGATTGACATTTCCGCGATATTGTTGAAGAATGCGCGTGGGATGAGCGGGATGCGCTCAGGCATATAAAGGCCGCCGTCAGCCGGCAGGCCTGTCATCACAGCTTCTTCGAGCGAAGCCTGGCTGCTTTGTCGGTTTGTGCTGTAAAATTGCATGATGATTATAACAGAATGTGATTCTTGATAAGCAAAGATAACTAACTCGGAGCGCCGATGCAAGTGCGATGATTTAAAAATGGTGAAAATGGCCAATTTTGATGTCTGTGTAGATCGGACGGAGCATCTGCGGGAATAACTGTTTGCTTCAGGATTTGTTCAAAGTTAGAGGGTGTTTCATAATAATTTATCTAAAAGATACACCACTCAGATTTTAACTATTGTTATTACCCCCCTTAAAATAGTATTCTCGCCAGAGAGTCGTTGTTGGTGCGGATATAGTCGGTGAATCCGCGTTCATAGTCTGCGGCGGCCTGAGTGCCGAGTTTCGATCGGATATTGCTGATGCGGGCGCGAATGTCGAGCAGCCCGTCCTGCAGGGCATCTTCATTATTCGCATATTGCAGCAGGCGTTCGGCATGTTCTTCTCCGAGGTGGTAGGCTTTCTTGTCTTTGACCTTGCTTGAGACGGTCTCGGTGTGGCTGCCGCTGTTTTCAGAAAAGCTGCATGAGAGGCATATCTCACCGGTAAGACAGGCGATGGCGAGAGGCAGGAATTTCAAGATTGTATGATGAAAGAATTTCATAGAAGTGTCATTGCTATTTTTGCACACCCTTCGGCATCGGCGAGTGCATCGTGATGGTTGTAGAAGGGTATGCCGAGAAATTCACAGACAAATGGCAGTGAATATGATGTCAGCATCTGGCGTGGAATCTGTTTACGGGCGGCGGTCAGGGTGCAGTAGAATGGGTAATCTGGATAGTCCATGCCGTAGACGCGGTGGGCGGCACGGATACATTTCTCGTCAAATGCCTTGTTGTGGGCCACAAGCGGGAGATCTCCGATAAACCGGTGGATATCTCGCCACACCTCTGAAAACACTCTTGCGTTTTCAGTGTCCTCGCGTCCGATGCCGTGGATGTTCTGTGTGAAATGACGGAAGTAGTATTCCGGTTCCGGCTTGACGAGCTCGTAGAACCGGTCGGTGATTACTCCGCCGATGACTTTTATAGCGCCGATAGCGCAGATTGATGACGGCTCGTTGTTGGCTGTCTCTACGTCAATGGCTATGAAGTTATCCATTTGACGCTACTTTATCGCGCACTTTCTCCATCAGCCAGCGCGGAGTTGAGGTTGCTCCGCAGATGCCTACGGTGCCTGCGCCTTCTATCCATTCCGGACGGAAGTCAGACGGGTTTGAAACCAGATAAGAACGCTTGTTGACATCGCGGCATTCATGATAGAGCACTTTGCCGTTGCTGCTTTTGGCTCCGGCCACGAAGAGAATCACGTCATGGGCGCGGGCAAACTCCCGCAGGTGTTCCACCCGGTTTGCCACCTGGCGGCAGATGGTGTCGAAATATTCGAAACGTACTCCGGGGCTAATCCGGCGGTTGATTTCGCCGACCATCTCTGCCAGGCCCTGAAGCGACATTGTAGTCTGTGAGTAGAGGGCAATGTCGCGGTTGAAATCAATGCGGTCGAGCTGAGCTATGTCTTCCACTACGATGGCTTCGCCGTTGGTCTGCCCGACAAGCCCGTTGACTTCTGCATGGCCGGCCTTGCCGTAGATCACAATCTGTGGTCGGGGAGTGGTGCTGTCAAAAGTCTGCTTTATCCGTTTCTGCAACTGGAGCACCACCGGGCAGGTGGCATCAATTATCTCGATCCCTTTCTCGCGGGCTATGGCATAGGTTGACGGCGGCTCGCCGTGGGCGCGCAAGAGGACTCTGGCTCCCGGCAGACGGTCGAGATCGGCATGGGTTATTGTGGCAAGCCCTTTCTGTCCGAGTCTTTCTACCTCATCGCTGTTATGAACAATGTCGCCGAGGCAATACAATGGTTCCGGTGAGCGGTCAAGCTCTTCCTCGGCTTTCCGTATAGCTGTCACCACACCATGACAGAATCCTGAACGGGCATCAATTTCTATTACAGGTGAATTTTTCATCTGGCAAAATCCGCTTGTTATATATAATAAATATATGTGGCGGGACGGCTCACAGTCCTACCGTTTTCCGCCTGAACAGATCGAGAAGCCATCGGTCCTGCTCTTCGAGAGTCATTTCGGAATTGTCGAGTCTGACAGCGTCATCGGCGCAACGCAGCGGGCTTTCATCTCTTGTTTCGTCGATGTGGTCACGGCTGACCACATTGGCCAGGACTTCTTCATAAGTGATTGACTGGCCTTTTTCGGTCAGTTCCTTGAAGCGCCGTTCGGCGCGTTTTTCGGCTGACGCATCGCAGAAGATCTTCAGCTCGGCCTGCGGGAAAACCATAGTGCCGATGTCGCGGCCGTCCATCACTATGCCCTTGCTTTCGCCCATATCGCGCTGCATTTTGACCAGTGCGCGGCGCACTTCGGCTATCGTGGCTATCGGTGAGACGTGGGCTGAGACTTCGAGGGTGCGGATCTCGTCTTCCACATCTTTGCCGTTGAGTTGAGTCCGCTGTCCGTCGGGGGTGACTTTGAAGTCGATTTTTATCTCCGGGAGGGCGCTGACAAGGGCTGCTTTGTCAATCGAGCCGTCAGCGGCGATGAAACCGTGCTGCATGGCATAGAGAGTCACTGCGCGATACATTGCGCCTGAATCTATGTAGCGGTAGCCGATGGCTTTTGCCAGACGGCGGGCCATTGTGCTTTTGCCTGACGATGAGTAACCGTCGATGGCTATGATGAGATTGTCAGAATTCATATAGTTTGGTTGATAGGTTCAGCATTATGGTTGTGGCGCCGGTGTGGGGCTGTGACAGAGCCACGCCTACACCGAAGTTTCTGACATTGAGCCCGGCGCAGACTGAAAATCCCGAAAGGAAACTGCGTTTGTAGGTGGCCATGTCAGTGCGGGTTTTGTAGTTGTAGCCGAGTCCGATGTGGAATTTCTCACTCGGCACGAAGTCGGCGGCAAATATCAGATGGCGAAAGAGATTCGAACTGAAGCTGTCTTTGACAGTCGGCTCGGAGCTGTCTGTTCCGTCGCCGTTGTCATAGAAGGGGAGATGCCATTTGGTGAGATTCCATGCGGTGACTGACCATGTGATGGGTATTGAGCCGAATGATTTGGAAACACCGATGCGCAGATCGACCGGCAGGCGGTCATAAGAGTCCTGAAACCGCTTGACCTGACCGCCGAGATTTGCGATGACGGCTGAGAATGACAGGTTGCTCTCCGGATTGTAGTAGTTGACACCGAGGTCAGTGGCTACGGCCATTGCCGAGTAGGCATCGTAGCTCGAATAGATAAACTTGAGGTTTATGCCCCCGCGCCAGCGGTCTGTGATGTCATGGGCATACATGGCGTTGAACACCATGTCTTTGGGCGAGAAGTCGCCGGTGAGTATTCCGTTGACATCTGCACCGCGTATGGTGCCGTAGCCGAAATACTGTATTCCTGCGGCCCACGCTCCGTGTTCTCCGGCGCTGTGGCCGAACTTTACGCCCGCAAAATTGCTGTCGCCAACATAGCGCATGTAATTCACGCCAAGCTGCATGTCGATCTCAGGTCCCAGCAGACCGGGATTCTGATCAATGCTGTTGATGTCATCTTCGATTGCCGTGATGTTTATTCCGCCAAGGCCATAGGCCAGGGTTGACGATGGAATTTCCAGGAAACGGTAGGCTGGCGAACTGTCCTGGGCCTTCATCCCGCCGGCTGCTGTGACGGCGAGGAGCAATGAGAGCAGAAGGCCTAAGCCTCGGGCATGGGTGTGGAGCGTATGTTTGAATCGGGGTAATGTCATGACGTGGAATCTTCAAATAAATAACGCGCATGTGCCTGTATTATTATATGCCGCCGGAAATGTCAACAAAACAAAAACAATTGTAATCAATCTCAAAATACTTGCATCAAGACGCTCTGAATTATAATTTTGTATTGTCACATTAGCTGATTTTATATGCCTAAAACTCTACTCCGCTCAATTCTCCTTCTTCCTCTTATGGCTGGAGCCGCTGTCTTTTCAGCGGCACAGCAGCCCAGGCATATTGCCAATGTCTCTTCACGTGCCGGCTCGGCTCCGGTCTGTGTGGATGTCTACGAATATGATTGCGTAGATATTCAGCCGCAGTTTCCCGGAGGCGATGGCGCGATGATGCGCTTCATCAACAACGAACGCCGCTACCCATCGCGAGCCTATCACGAAGGCATAGAGGGGCGGGTGCTGTGTGGTTTTGTTGTGAACGAAGACGGTTCACTGTCACATATATCTGTGATCAGAAGTGTCGAGAAGTCGCTTGACCGTGAAGCTGTGCGCATTATCTCCAACATGCCGAAGTGGGACGCCGGCGTGCTTTCAGATACTTTTGTCCCGGTCTATTATATTCTTCCTATTCCTTTCCGCCTTTGATCTTATGGGCATCATGAGCAGCCGCGCGGCTGATGGTGACGAGATAGACTCCAGAGAATATAAGCGCCACGGCCACTATTTTCACCGGTGTGAAGCGGTCGAGTCCGAGGCACACGCCGATAACCGATGCCACAATTGGCTGGACATAGTTGTACATTCCGACAAGAGTAGGGCGCAGATTCTTCTGTCCGATCATAGTGCATATATAGGCTATGAAGGTGGCGAATATGACCACATAGCCTATTCCGGCAAGTTCGATAGCCGAGACATCACCCCAGAAAGTGCCAATCCATTCTCTGACCGACACGGGAGTGACGGCTATCGCAGCGAATGTAAACATCCATTTCATCAGCGTGAACACCGAGTATTTCTTTATGAAATTTCTGTAGAAGGTGAGATACAGCGCATAGCTTAGCTGTGCGGTCAGCACGAGCAGGTCGCCGAGCACCGGATTGTCTCCTTTCATGCCGGAACCGGCGCTTCCGAGCACCAGCATCAGCGCGCCTGTGCCTCCGAGGGCTATGCCGCCTGCCTTTTTCCAGGTGATAGGCTCCTTCAGAATGACGGCGGCAAGAAGCATTACCCAGATTGGCATTGTCGTTGTAATGATTGACGCTTCGCCAGGGGACGTGAAGCCCACGCCGAATACGTAGCATCCTTGATTGAAGACAATGCCGAGAAGGCCGGCGCCTGCGAGTCTCAGCAGGTCACGCGAGGACACATGCTCGCGGGGTGTGAACAGTGATGCGATCCAGAAGAGTATGGCCGCGCCGAAGATTCTGAAATTGGTGAGCAGCAGCGGGCTGACTATGCCCGCTGCCATAACGAGCTTTGCCACGGGTGCCATGATCCCCCACATGGTGTTTGCTCCTAACATTGCCAGATGACCTTTGAGTCTGAATTCCCTCATCGTCGAGTGAGATTGAATGATATTTTTTCTTAATTTTGTGACTTCTTTCCTGCGCGGGAAAAAATCGCGCAAAATTATTCAAAAACATTTAACCGTACAAATGTACAAGCTCTAAAAAAATCGGTCCCGTCGTCTTATGGCTTCATCTACCTTACATCCGTCTTGGCTCACCGGCCTGGCATCCTCTTCGGGATATCAGGTCATGTTCACTTCGAGAGGCGGAGATGGAAATCAAAAGCCTCCTTACGCAGATTTCAATATCTGTCATTATACCGGTGATGATCCCGCTCATGTGGCTGCTTCTCGGCAGATGCTTATCAGTGAACTTGGTCTGGATGCCGGTTCATTGATCGTGCCTCGCCAGACCCACTCCGCCAATGTGCGGGTAATAGACTCTCTCCCGGTAGATCCGGCTGCGATTGAAGGTGTCGACGCCCTTGTCACAAGGTTGCCGGAGGTGGCTGTCGGAGTCTCTACGGCCGATTGTGTGCCTGTGGTGATCGTGGATGAACGGAACGGAGTTGCAGGCGTGGCCCATGCCGGCTGGAGGGGCGCGCTCGGAGGTGTTGTCCATAATACGATCGACGCAATGCTTGAGCTTGGGGCCGATGTCTCGCGCATGGATGTCTTTTTCGGCCCGTCTATTTGCTGCGACTGTTTTGAGGTAGGGGAGGAGGTGGCTGCTCGTTTCCCTGAGGAGTATGTGGTGTGCAGAGCGGAGTGGCCACGCCCTCATATCGATCTTCCGGCCTATGTGACCGGCCGTTTGCTGTCAGCCGGTATTCCGGCGGAACGGATAAGAAATTTCTCGCCTGATCTGTGCACCCGATGTCATTCCGGCCGTTATTTTTCGGCTCGTATTGCAGGAGTGGAGTCGGGGCGTAATTTCACCTTTGTGATGTTGAAACGGAAGATCTGAACAAGATGTGTTTATTTAGAATGATTATAAATAGAGCTTGCGCCGGAAGAAATTGGCCCGCATTTTCATAATGCCGAATTTCAGCGAGTTCGCAATCTGTAGAGCTTGGTGTAAAGAGTTTCGATGAAGGAGCGTTTGCAGACGTAATATATTGAGAAATAGGAGTATACGTAGGTGTGGCGGATGCAGGGCTAAAGCAAGTGTTAAATGCGGTGTAAGTCTTTGTGACTCAGTATTGTATAAATTATTTGAAACTTCCAAATAAAAAGCGGTTTGATTTTGAAGAAAAAAAGTAAGAAATTTGCATTCACAAGTTGACAATTATTCAACGGCGCATAATCAATCAGCCTAAGTTTCCAATCAACCGACACAGACACATTTCTCCTGCCACTCAAGTTTGATTGACATGCGCTATTCACTTTAACTGAGCAATGCAAGAAGAATACTCAAAAAAATGGGACAAATGTCTTGAGATTATTCGTGACATTATTCCGGCAGAACAATTCAAATCCTGGTTCAGCCCGCTGACATTTCTGCGGGTTGAAAATGATGTTTTGACCATTTACTGTCCTACCGAGTTCTTCGCCGAGCAGCTTGAAGAGCGTTATATCAACGTTCTTGGCAAAACCCTCAAACGAGTTTTCGGACCGTCGATCCGTCTGATCTACGAATATCCTATTGTGGCAGATGATCCGAGCAGCAAAATCTCAGTCGGAAGCGCACACCCCAGCCAGGCTGTCAAGCCTATGCCCGGAGCCACCTCGAATCCGTTCAAGGAACAGATCGTAGAGGATATCGACTCGCAGCTCAACCCTGACTATACGTTTGAAAACTATTGCATCAGCGACAGTAATAAAGTGGCTCGTTCTATCGGTGAGGCTATTGCAAACGATCCGAAGCTCCAGACATTCAACCCGCTCTTTGTGTTCGGTCCCTGCGGAGTAGGAAAAACCCACCTGATCCAGGCCATCGGCATCCGCATCAAGGAACGCAATCCCCGCGCGCGCGTACTTTATATTACTGCACGTCTGTTCGAAAGCCAGTACACTGCCGCAGTGCAGCGCAGCAAAGTCAATGAATTCATCAACTTCTATCAGAGTATCGACACCCTGATCATTGATGATATCCAGGACTTCATCGGCAAAGACAAAACTCAGAAAACATTCTACCACATATTCAATCACCTCAAGCAGAACCACCGCCAGCTGATCATGTCGAGCGACTGCTGTCCGTCGCAGATGGAAGGTATGCAGGACCGTCTGCTTTCGCGATTCAAGTCGGGTATGACCGCACAGCTTGAGAAGCCTGACCTTGATCTCCGCCGCGACGTACTGACGCAGAAATCACTCCGCGATGGACTCTCGCTCCCAAGAGAGGTGATGGATTTCATCGCATCTAATGTCACTGAGAGCATCCGTGAGCTTGAAGGTGTGGTTGTTTCGCTTCTGGCCCATGCCACCTTCCTTGACAAGGATATCTCGGTCGAACTTGCGCGCCGTGTGCTCTCCAACTCTGTGAAACTCAACAAGCGCACCGTCAACTTCGAGACCATCGCCCGTCAGGTCAGCGCGTTCTACAACATTGAGACAGATCAGATCTTCACTAAATCGCGTAAAAGAGAAGTCTCGGATGCCCGCCAGATGGTGATGTATCTTGCAAAGAAACACACCAAAATGCCCCTCAAGGCCATCGGTACACGTCTGGGCCGCACACACGCCACCGTGCTGTATGCCTGCCGCCTGATCGACGAACGTATGCCGCTTGAGAAGAAACTTCAGGACGATATAGCGAAAATAGAAAGCGAACTCCTGTCGGTGTGAAGTTGTGACAGACCTCACACCAGCGCCTCGTAAGCCGGAATCTCTTTAAGAAACCTGTATCTGCCGCTCTCCTCGTCAAGCATACAGCAATAATGGTGCAGCCCGTTTGAAACGGTCAGATACTTCACACGGAGCACAATATTGTAGCGGGCTATCTGCTCGAAAACTTTTTGTGTGATGGCCACGTGAGGCGCCTTATATTCCACTATCATTATCGGTTTGGCCGCATGACTGTAGACCACTGTGTCGCAGCGCTTGCTCGTGCCGTTGAGGTTGATGGCCGTCTCGTTGGCCATAAGGCCTGCGGGGTAGCCGAAATCCGAGATCAGCCACGATATGAAATTCTGACGCACCCATTCTTCAGGTGTCAGAACCAGCCACTTGCCACGCAGCGGATCAAAAATCTCATCTCCTTTTTCGCCGTGACGCAGTCTGAGCTGTGCGGGGGGCAGGTTGAGCGCCTGAATGGCAGAGGATGGTTTTGCTTGCTCTTTCATGATGTGGTGTCTGTGGCTGTTGGATTGCAAAATTAGTAAATAAAGCGCTCTGATCGTCTGTGCATGATGATTTTTCTTGGCTTTTTCGCACACATTGCGTAAATTTGTAATATTAAAAACCTCTAAACCACTCATATCACCCCAGCCGATGGCCTCCGCAACTCCTACATTTTCAGAACTCCGGCGTCAGCTTACCGCACGGACCTCTTTAGCTCCCGTATATCTGCTTCACGGAGAGGAAGGCTATTATATCGACGAGCTCGTAAAGGATTTTGAAAACCTGATTCCCGAAGAGGAGCGTGATTTCAATCTCTACACTCTCTATGCTCCTGAATCAGGCATTGAGACTGTCATGGATGTCTGCCACCGCTACCCGATGATGGCCGAGCGCCAGGTGGTGATAGTAAAGGAGGCCCAGGCAGTCAGAGCCGATATGCTCAACAAGCTGCATAATTATGTGGCTCAGCCAAACCCGACTACAATTCTGGTGATCTCCTGCCGCGGTGCACAGGCCAAGGGCAAGGAACTGCTTGCCGCTGTCAGGAAAAATGGAGTGATATTTGAATCCAAAAGGCTCAGCGAACGCAACATTCTGCCGGTGATCTCTGATCTGATCAAAGAGAAGAAACTCAATGTCGATGCCAAGGCTCTTTCTATGTTGCGTGACTATATCGGCACTGATCTGTCGCGCCTTTACAATGAAATCGGCAAACTGGCTCTGATTCTCGGTCAGGGAGCCATGATCACCCCTGAAGCCATCGAGCGCAACATCGGCATATCGAAAGACTACAACAACTTCGAGCTGATAGATGCCATAATAGCCCGCAATGCCGCCAAGGCATTCACCATCATTGAATATTTCAGAAACAATCCGAAGAACAACCCTACGGTGATGACCGTATCCTCGTTGTTCAACCAGTTTTCAAATCTGCTCGTCTATCAGTACACCCGCGACAAAACCCAGAGCGGCTATATGGATGCCCTCGGTCTCCGTTCTTCCTGGGCCTTGAAATCATATGAAGCCGCCGCGCGGAGCTACAATGTCAGGCAGACCATTGAGATCATCTCGGCCATACGCGAGTTTGACACCCGCAGCAAGGGCATCGGCTCTCGTCAGAATGAATATGACCTGCTTAAAGATCTGATCTTCCATATTCTCACCGCCCGCGGAATCATCGGATGAAAACAAGAATGAGTTACTTATGAAAATACGCCTGCACATATGTCGTCTTCTGGTTTTGGCCTGCCTGTCAGTGCTGACACTATTGTCGCCATGTGTGGCAAAGGCTGATCTTAACGACTCTTTGTCCGGCCGGCTGGCCTATCTGAAAGAGCATGAAGATGACAAGCAGGCCATAAAAGATGTAGCCTTTCTCTATCTGAACCTCGGCAACTATGAAGAGGCTAAGAAATATGGCCGGCGCCTGCTTGACATGGGGAGCTCGACCGGCGACAGGGATTTCTGTGAACTTTACGGGCGTATAGTCATAGGCTCATCTATGCTTGACGAGGATGCCGACGAGTGTTTCCGTCAACTCGAAGAAGCACGGCTGATTGCCAATGCCACCGGCAATCTGGATGCGCTGGTCTCGATCGACAACAGTTTCGGAGCATATTATCTTCTTGGGCAGAATGATGCCTATACCTCGGCCGCATATTACTATGAAGCCCTTGAAAAGGCAAAGGAGCTGAATGACACCCGTCGTTACGGCATAATCCTGTCCAACTTGTCAGGAGCCTACCTGCTGATGAAAGATGTCTCCGGCCGCAGGCTTGCGGAAGAGGCTCACGAAATAGCCGAAAAGCGTGGAGATCCCATCCCGTTGTATTACGCCAAGTCCGCATTGACCCACTTCTGTCTTCTTGCCGACAGTCTCGACCAGGCCGGGCGGCTGATTGCCGAGATCGAAGATCTTCACCGGCAGGGTGAATTCGGAGGCGAACCGAACCTGTATCTTGTCAAAGGTCTCTTGGCCGACAAGCGCGGTGACACTCGCAGCGCCTACCGGAACTATACCCTCGCTATGGAACATTTCCGTGAATCAGATGCCTCTGAGGTCTCTGCCACTTATCTTGCCTATGCGCGTCTGCTTCGGCGCGACGGCCATCTGAAAAGCGCCATAGAGGTTCTTGAACAAGGCCTTGTCCATGCCAGAAGCGCAGAGATGAAAGTCCATGCCCCGGAACTGATGAAAGAGCTGGTCTATAGCTACCGCGATGCAGGCGACTATCGCAAGGCTCTTGATTATAGCCTTGCCTGCCAGGCCCTCCAGGACAGTGTCTTCACTCTGAGCCGCGAGCGGACACTGCATGAAAACCGTATCCGCCATGAAATCTATGCCAATGAACGGCTCATTGACGAACAGCGGATGGAACTGATGGCCACACGTCACCGCATGATTCTTCTTGCTGTCTGCGTGGCAGCAGCTGTCGCTCTGGTGCTTCTGGTCTATTTCAACTACAGGAAAAAAGACCGTCTTTATCGGGCCATCGTATTGCAGAACAAAGAATACATGGCCCGTGAACAAATGCTGGTGGAGCGGCTCGAAAGAGCCAGAGAGCAGGAGGGTCCGCAGGCTCAGGCTTCGCAAGCCTTGGCTGATGACGGTGGCAGAAGCAGGATCAACAGCCTGATGCCAAGTTTCACATCGCTGATGATCGAGCAGAAAGTCTTCTGTGATCCGGCCATTACCGTGGGTAAAGCCGCAGAGATGCTTGGCACCAACCGCACCTATCTCTCAAAAGCTATCAACGAATCCACCGGGAAGACATTCACGCAGATCGTCAACGATTATCGCATCCGTGAAGCGATCGCTCAGATCTCTGATCTGGAAACCGACAAACCGTTGAAGCAGATCTGCAGCGATGTGGGGTTCAGCTCACTTTCCACATTCTATTCGTCATTTCAGTCAATCACCGGAATGACCCCTGCCCGCTATCGCTCCCAGCTTAAGGAGATCTGATCTTCCTGCATCGGCATTTGATTTTGCGCACGTAGGTTTAGGCCCGACAAAAAAGCTAATTGCAGGCTTGTATATCATGGAGTTATTTTTTTTTGGCGTCTTGTTTTCCTGTTCTTTCAATTTTTACGTTTTCGGAAACATTAAATTTGCATTTATATCGCTGACATTTCTATATTTGCGATTGACAACAAATAATAGAATCTGTCAGCGATATTATTATTGCATTTCATAAATCACGTCTCATCAGTCGGATTTCGAAGCTTTAAAGTGAAAACCAGTCACCCACAAAATATTTTCCTTATGTTTAAACCAATCCTATACATCCTGACTGCTTCATTGGCTCTTTCCGTGCCGGCAATGGCGGATGCACAGGCTAAAAAATCGCCGTCTGTATCCACAAGCATAGATAAGATTAAGAGCAACACAATCTCAGGAACAGTACTTGACGAAAACGAAGAACCGCTACCAGGTGCCACGGTGATGATTGAAGGCACCGGCGAAGGCACTTCAACTGACATGGACGGCAATTTCACCTTGCTTTGTCACAAGCCGGAGCCGACATTGGTGTTTTCCTACGTCGGCATGAAGACAAAACAAGTCAGGGTTGATAAAAATTACAATTATATCCGCATTGTGATGGAAGCGGTCCCCAACATGATGGAGGAAGTAGTCGTGACGGGCTATCAGAACATCAAGCGTGAAAACGCCACCGGTTCCTACCAGATAATACGGGCAGAGGATATGGACAAGCGTTACACCGGCGACATCACTTCTAACCTCGAAGGCCGGGTGCCAGGCGTGGTTTTCGACCCGAAATCCAACACCAAGGATGAAAATGCTATCACCATCCGAGGCAAAAGCACCTTCAACGCCAAGGAGTCGCCGCTCGTTGTTGTCGACGGACTCCCCATCGAGGGCGGCATGAACACCGTCAACCCCTACGATATTGAAAACATCACCATTCTCAAAGATGCTGCGGCAGCCTCGATCTATGGTGCCCGCGCTTCAAACGGTGTCATTGTCATCACAAGCAAGAAAGCCAAGTCGCAGAAACTGAGCATCGACTTCAATGCCGATCTCCAGATCAGCGAGAAGATGAACTACGACAACTACAACTGGGCTTCGGCGGCCGATCTGATCCAACTCGAAAAATACAATTTCGATGCCATGCTCAAAAACAGCCCTCAGAGCATCCAGGACAATTTCAACCTGCTTGACCGCGGCAAAGCCAACGAGCTGACCCAGGTGATGCGGGTGCTTCTCGAAAACAACCGTGGCAATATCAGCGACGATGAGATGAACAGCACCTTCGACCGCTGGAGCCGTAACAACTACCGCAAGGAATATCAGAAAGTCCATGACCGCACCCAGGTCTCTCAGCAGTACAATCTTGCCTTGCGTGTCAATGGCAAAACCCTGTCGTCAAACATCGTAGTCAACTGGAACGGCAACAACGGCGGTGTCAGAGGCTATGATGCATCATCGCTCGCCCTCAAATATCTCGGTGATCTCAAAGTCGCTTCATGGATGGACCTCAATTTAAGCCTCAATGTGCTGAACAACCGCACCAAGAGTCATGCGCTCGGAAGCTATGGAAACATCAACTCATTCCTCGCATATCAATCCATGTACAACCCCGATGGTTCCCTTGCGCGCATGGAAGCCGACATCTACCCCGGCGAGGAAGTGCTTAACAATCCCGAATACGAACTTAAGGATGTGACCTACAACGTAGCTGACGAAATTGACAAAGGCTACAACACAAGCAAATCGCGCTACACCAATGTGCGCACCAACGTCCTTGCGCTTTTCCGTCTTCCCGTGACCGGATGGACTGCCCAGGCCCAGTTCCAGTATGAGGATATAGTTTCAATCAGCAGCACCCAATACAGCAAGGACTCTCAGTTCATGCGCAGCCTCTACAACCGCTACACAACCTCTTCCTCCGTGACTGAGTGGGTTGATACCGACGACCCATTCAACTGGGACTTCGGTAGCTGGGACGGTGATCCAGACCATTTTTATAAAGATCCTGTGACCATCAACAAGACAATCCACAACATCCCTGACGGCGACGCGCTGAGCGAAAGCACTGCACAAAGCCAGTACTATACATTCCGCGCACAGACCCGCTACAACCGCGAATTTCTCGGCGTACACGCCATCGACTTCATAGCCGGTTTCGAATACCGTCAGACCCATTCCTCTATGGAACAGGGCGGATACTACGGTTATGACCGCCAGACAAGCTCGAACCTCAACATGATCACCAACTGGGAATATATCAACAAACCGACCGTCGGTGTGATGGGCTCGAACTATACTCCCTATGGCGCACCCATAAGTTTTAGAACCTCTGAGACTCTTCACCGTTACTATTCTTACTACTTCACCGGCAACTATGTCTATGACAGCCGCTATTCTGTCTCAGGCAGCTACCGTGTCGACAAGGCCGACATGTTCGGAACCGACCCCAAATTCCGCGGCAAGCCCCTCTGGTCTGTCGGTGCTTCATGGAACGTCCACAACGAACGCTTCCTCCGCCCCGCCACCTGGCTCAATGTCCTTAAGCTCCGTGCCAGCTACGGTCTCACCGGCAATATCGACAACTCCGTGTCATCCTATCTTACCGCAAGCATGGCCACTAACCAGTTCGGCAATCTGCAAGGCACCCTTAACACACCCCCTAACGACCAGCTCCGTTGGGAAAAGACCGCCACTTGGAATGCCGGTATTGACTTCGCTTTCCTTGGCTACCGTCTCGCCGGTACATTCGACTTCTACCGCAAAAACAGCTCTGACATTCTGACTTCTGCCGAGCTCGACCCGACTACCGGGTGGACCACCCAGACCATCAACAGCGCCAAGATGACCAACACCGGTGTGGAACTTCAGCTTGACGGACAGATTCTTCCCGCGCGTCGCCGCAAAGACATCGGCATCAACCTCGGATTCAACATCGCCTATAACCACAATAAGGTGACCGACCTCCGCCGTTATCCTGCCTCGGCAAGCGAATTCCTCGGCATGACCTATCACAAGGGCTATCCCCTCAACTCTCTCTTCTCGATCGACTATGCAGGCCTTGTTGACAAAGACGGCACAATCTTTGTCGGATGGTATGACAGAAACGGCGAAGTCCAGACCACTTCTACCTCAAGTTCGACCTTCACAATGGACGATGTCATCTTCTCAGGCACGACCACTCCGAAAATCTCCGGCTCTCTGACTCCCGAAATCAGATGGAACGGCTTCTCGCTCTCGGCAATGTTTGCCTTCTACGGCGGCCACTACATGCGCACAGACAATGACGCATGGTCAAGCTCCACAGCCGGAACTGCCGGCTACAAGGGCGCTTTCGGCGATGCTTCCTTCTCCCGCGACCTTCTTCGCTACTGGAATGGCGATGAGGTTCCCGCCAACGGCTGGATGTCGACAAAGAACGGCAGCAACATCTCCACCGGCACTATCCGTAACACTGCCGTCAAACATGCCGACTACATGAAATTCCGCAGCCTGATCCTCAGCTACAGCTTCGATCAGAAACTTTGCCGGAAAATCGGTCTCAACGATCTTCGTCTCCGTTTCCAGATGAACAATATAGCGACATGGGCGCGCAACGGCATGGGCATCGACCCCGAAGCCTATAATCTCACCTCCGGCTTCCACATGGATAAAACTCCGCGTAGCTACACTATGAGCCTTATGTTCAACCTCTAAAAATCTAACCGACACAATGAAAAAGATATTACTGACACTTGCATCCGCTGCGATGTTGCTTACATCCTGTGACGACAAACTCGACATAAAGCCCTACGGTTCCTCAACCCTCAGTACAGTCGATGAACTTGAGACTCTTCTCAATGGGCTGCCATATCTGTGGTCCGGCAATGACTATTTTGATCTGGATGTCATCTGCAACAACACCTATCGCCCCTGGAACGGTGTCGCCGACTATATCGGCAATGACAACAGTCTCCGCTATGCCTATTTCACTTATGACGAAAGCATAGACCGGGCCGACCTTACTGATGATGACTATCGCTATAACAACCTTTATCAGAAAATAAATTATATGAACACGGTGATCTCCAAGGTGCCCGGCGCCGATGGAGGAACCGCTCAGAAGAAAGATCAGATCGTAGCCGAAGCCCGTGTGCGCCGTGCCTGGTATCACTTCCTGCTTGTCGGAATGTATGCCCGGCAGTATGACGAGGCCGAGGCCGACAAGCTTGGCGGAATCCCCTATGTCGATAACACCAATTCCGCCGAGGAAAAGACAAAACTCAGTCTCAAGAAGACCTATGAGCGGATTCTTGAGGATTGCGCTGACAATGTCCTCGAAAAACTCGTTCCGACCGGCGTCGACAACGTCTGCCGTTGCGGTCTCGACTTCGGCTACGGTGTCCGTGCCCGTGTGCTCTTCCAGATGAAACGCTATGACGAGGCTCTCCGCTATGCCGATCTCGCGCTGAAAATCAACGGCCGTCTTGAAAACCGCTCTGCTGTCAAAACCACAGGAGACTGGATTCTTGACTACGATTGTCCAAGCAACTACTATCTGATTTATTCAGACAATTCCAACCTCGGCGACTTGTATGGCTACGTGATTTCGCCCGAAGTCGCTGCCTGCATCGACCCGGATGACTACGTGTTCAAATATTATGTTGCCGAACCTTATATGGACCCCGCCTGGGGCACGCCTTATCCAACAGTTCCTGAAGGCTGTCTCCAGTCAAACATCGGTGATGCCCGTTGTAACGTCTGGGGCCTGCGCTCGGAGTCGATGTACTACATCAAGGCCGAGTGCCTGATCCGTTCAGGACAGATATCCGAAGGCCTCGCTCAGATTGACAAGGTCCGTGCCTCGCGCATCGAAGATCCTGAAATCTACGCTGACAAGACCGGTCTGACCGAAGCCGAGGCCATGAAGCTCCTCCAGGACAGCAAGCGTTTTGAATTCATCAAGACTTTCGAAAACTTCTTTGACCGCAAGCGCTGGAACTCGGAAGAAGCCTACAAGGCCACAATTGTCCGCGATCTCACCTCGCTCGGACTTGGTACATACTCCCTTTCGCCCGATTCGCCCATCTGGGTGTTCCCCTTCCCGATGAACGCTGTCAAACACAACAAATCTCTGACTCAGAACTATTGAACAGATCAAAAGACAACCCATAAATATCATTCATAAATATCATGATGAAAAGATTTTTCCTGAGTTCGGCTCTCTGTCTTGGCTTCGCCTTGACAGGAGCCGCACAGACTGAATTCCGCCACATTTCATTCGAAGAGGCTCTGACGGCAGCCAAAGCCGAGGGAAAGAAAGTGTTCATTGACTTCTACACCTCATGGTGCGGTCCGTGCAAGCGCCTTGCCGCCAATGTTTTCCCTACAAAAGAAGTGGGCGACTATATGAACAGCAACTACGTCTGTCTGAAACTTGATGCCGAAAAGGAAGGCGCCGATCTCGCAAAACAATTTCAGGTCAGCGCATATCCGACCCTGATTGTGGTCGACACCGACGGCAAACTCCTTGGCTCATTTGCCGGATATAAGGAAGGCAAGGATTTCATTGCGGCTGTCGATGCTCTCAAGGACCCTGAAATGAATCCCGAACGTGTAAAGGAACGCTATCTGGCCGGAGAGCGCAACGGCAAGCTCGTTTTTGCCTATGCCCGCTACCTCATGGAAAACAACCGTTCATATCAGGAGGGAATCCGTCAGAGCCAGCAGGTGATTGACGAGTATTTCAACTCACTCTCTGACTCCGACCGCCTGAAGCCCGAAAATGCGTTGATGTTCACAAACTACACCTATGAATATTCTAATCCGAGGCTGAAATTCATGTGCGACAACGTCAATGCTTTCGATGAATCACTGCGCGAGGATGTAAAGAAGATGATCGCCATTCTTTACCGCCAGGAAGCCTATCGCTATCTTTCCGGCAATCATCTTGTTGATGAAGCCTCTCGCTCTGCCTATGACCTCTTTAAAAAAGAATCGGCCGGCCTTGGCTATGCCGATGACTTTGCCGGAATGTTCCGCTTCATAGAGAAACGGGCCGAGTCTGATGACGCTGCCTATCTTGCATATTGCAACGAGAATTTTCCCTCGCTTGATGATGATGCGCAGTCAAGCCTTGTTTCCGGAGTGGGCGAGATCTTCAATACGGATACCCCTGAGCAGAAAAAAGCCATCTCGGCCTTTATCCGCAAATATATCGGCACAATGTCAAGCCAGGGAGTCTATATGGCGGCAATGTCGATCTATCAGCTTGAAAAGTAAAATAGGGGAGAGAGACTCCCTGTCTTGCTTAACATAAGGTTAATATATTTTGTGAGAGTGCTTGCCTGTTGCACGGGCAAGACACTCTCTGTTTGATTGGAAATGGAACCGGCGCTTGGTTTGCGTCGGCTTCATTGTTTTTTCTGCCGGTTTGTACACGTTTGTTGTTGAACGACCTCTTAAATTCGTGGTCCAAAATTTGGAAATTATGGCTCTGAATTGTAATTTTGTCGATTGATGAACGAGGAAAAGCGAAAAAGCGAGGCTGAAAGCCGTCTGCGTCAGTATCTTTCTGAGCGTCACCTGCGTTGTACTCCCGAACGTCTGGCGATTCTTGGAGTAGTTATGGATGCACGCGGTCCGTTTACACCAGCCGACCTGCTCACAGAGCTTTCCGGCCGTGACTTTCGGCTGAGCCAGGCTACTGTCTACAACACTCTGAAACTTCTTGAAGCAGCCTCGGTGGTCAGACATCGCCCTTCATCGGGCGGCGTAGAGACCTACGAATGCGCCTCGCGTGTCTACGAGCATCTCACCCTTGTCTGTTCGCGTTGCGGCCGCACCCGCGAGCTCCGCGATGCCGAACTCACCAAACTCATCAAGCTACGGCGCTATCCGTCGTTCGTCATGAGCGGTTTCGACCTTTATATCCACGGTCTGTGTTCGCGGTGCCGTGGGGTAGGGAGGGCCCGCCGGACAGCAAAAGAAAAATAAACATCACACAGTATAAATCATAGAACTTAGTAAAATCATGAAAGTTGACGTGCTTCTCGGTCTCCAGTGGGGCGACGAAGGAAAAGGTAAGGTGGTCGATGTGCTGACCCCGCGCTACGATGCAGTTGCCCGCTTCCAGGGTGGTCCAAATGCCGGCCACACCTTAGAGTTCGAAGGCAAGAAATATGTGCTCCGTTCAATTCCCTCAGGCATTTTCCAGCATGGCCAGATCAATATCATCGGCAATGGCGTGGTTCTTGACCCCGTGCTTTTCAAGCAGGAAGCCGAGGAACTTGAAAAAAGCGGAGTTGATCTGCGCTCCATCCTGAAGATCTCGAAAAAAGTTCATCTCATAACCCCGACCCACCGTCTGCTCGACGCTGCCAATGAAAAGGCAAAAGGGGGCAAAAAGATCGGCACCACAGGCAAAGGCATCGGCCCGACCTACACCGACAAGATCTCGCGCAACGGCCTGCGTCTCGGCGATGTCTTCCACAACTTCAAGGAAAAATATTCAACTCTGCGCCAGCGTCATCTCGAAATGCTCGCATCGCTCGGTGCCACCCCTGACAATCTCGAACAGCTTGAAGAAACCTGGATGGACGCCATTGTCTATCTCAAAGGCTTCGGCATTGTAGACTCCGAATTCCTCATCAACCAGCTTCTTGCCGAAGGCAAGAGTGTGCTCTGCGAAGGAGCTCAGGGCACGCTCCTCGACATTGACTTCGGTTCATATCCCTTTGTGACATCATCCAACACAATCAGCGCCGGTGCATGCTCAGGACTCGGTGTGGCTCCCAATAAGATTGGAGAAGTGTTCGGCATTTTCAAAGCCTACTGCACCCGCGTGGGCAGCGGTCCCTTCCCCACAGAACTTTTTGATGCCACCGGAAAACGCATCCGCGACCTCGGCCATGAATACGGCGCCGTAACCGGCCGCGAACGCCGCTGCGGATGGATCGACCTCGTGGCTCTTCGCTATGCCATCATGCTTAACGGTGTGACCCAGCTCATCATGATGAAGAGCGACGTACTTGACGATTTCGACGAAATCAAAGCCTGCGTGGCCTATCGCATAAACGGCCGCGAGACAACCCAGTTCCCATTCTCGATCGACGAAAGCATCGAACCCGTCTATGCCACTCTTCCCGGATGGAAGACCGACATGACCGGAATGCAGAGTGAATCGGAGTTCCCGAAGCAGTTCAAAGACTATATCGACTTCCTTGAAAAGGAACTTGCCACACCGATCACCATCGTGTCAATCGGTCCTGACAGAAAACAGACAATCATACGCGACAGAAAGGCCTGACAGGGGCCTTTCTCCTCGCCTTGTGACAATATACAACTTACCTTAAACCAAAAACCAAAACACATGGCAAAAGTAAAACCGTTCAAGGGGATTCGTCCCCCGCGTGAAATGGTCACCCGCGTCGCATCCCGTCCTTACGATGTTCTGAACTCCGAAGAAGCCCGCCATGAGGCCGAAGGAAATCCCAGCTCGCTCTATCACATCATCAAGCCTGAGATTGATTTCGAGCCCGGAACAGACGAGCATGACCCCAAGGTCTACGAAAAGGCCGTTGAAAACTTCAACGCTTTCCGTTCCAACGGATGGCTGGTCCAGGACGAAGAGGACCACTACTACATCTATGCCCAGACCATGAACGGCCGCACTCAGTACGGCATCGTTGTGGCTGCCAATGTGGCTGACTACATGGAAGGACGCATCAAGAAGCATGAACTTACACGCCGTGACAAGGAAGAAGACCGCATGAAGCATGTCCGCATCAACAATGCCAACGTCGAACCGGTGTTCTTCGCTTTCCCTGACAACGAACCGCTGCAGAAAGTCATCGACACTGTCACTGCCGGCGAGCCTGAATATGACTTCACTGCTCCTGACGGCTTCGGCCACCACTTCTGGGTTATCAGTGACCCGGTTATGATTCAGTGCGTTACCGAAGAGTTTGCCAAGATCCCTTATCTATATATCGCCGACGGCCATCATCGTTCAGCAGCAGCAGCACTGGTGGGGCATGAGAAAGCCCAGGCCAATCCCGCGCATACCGGCGAAGAGGAATATAACTATTTCCTTGCCGTGGCTTTCCCCGCTTCGCATCTTAACATCATCGACTACAACCGTGTGGTGAAAGATCTCAACGGTCTCACTCCCGCGCAGTTCCTCGACCGTGTGGCCGAAAACTTCACAGTCGAAGAGAAAGGCGCTGACGAATATCGCCCCCAGGAGCTCCACAACTTCGCGCTCTACCTCGGCGGAAAATGGTATTCGCTCACAGCCAAGCCCGGAACCTATAATGACAATGATCCCATCGGAGTGCTTGACGTGACCATCTCAAGCGATCTGATTCTGCGTGACATCCTCGGCATAACCGACCTCCGCAGCGACAAGCGCATCGACTTCGTGGGTGGCATCCGCGGCCTCGGCGAACTCAGCCGGCGTGTCGACTCCGGAGAGATGGCTGTGGCCCTTGCTCTCTATCCAGTGTCGATGAAGCAACTGATGGATATCGCGGACACCGGCAACATCATGCCTCCGAAGACAACCTGGTTCGAACCTAAACTCCGTTCAGGCCTCGTTATCCACAAACTCGACTGATACCGCCAATCACCCTTGGCAGTCAGACCGATCGGCCTGACTGCCAAGGGCAATAAAAAACAAATCTCACAGATCCGTCGCGGATTTGTGAGATTTTTTGTTGGCTATGTCTGATATGATAAAACTATGGTTGTTATAGTGTGTATTTTATGAGAGTCGTGTTTTAGGCTGTCGGGCTGTTGACGCCGATGATCCGCTTGGCTCCGATGTAGCGTTTGGAGTAGTAACCGCCGTCGGGGAAACGCTGGTAGGTCACGCCCTGCGATGTCGATGCGTGGATGAATGTGCATGAGCCGTCTTCCTTGACATCGACCACCATTGCCACATGGCCAACGGTCTTCTTGCCTCCTGCTCGGCCTGAGAAGAAGAGCAGGTCACCGGGACGGAGATCTTCGGTGTTCACCTTTTCTCCTTCGCTGTACTGGCTGCGTGACGAGCGGCTGAGATTGAAACCGAATTTCTTGAACACGTAGCCCACAAAACCTGAGCAATCGAAGGCCGAAGGGCCGGAAGCTCCGCGACGATAGCGTGTGCCGAGAAATTTTGCAGCGTAATCGGTCATCTTGCCGATGAGATCTGAATCAAACTCCTCCTCTGCACTTTCTTCTGAAGTGAAAGGCGAGAATGCCTGAAGGGCGCTGATGGCATCTCCGCTTACGCCCGATGCCGCGTTAAACAACTCTATGTGGGCTGCCGGAAGCTTGAAGGGAGTGGGATTCTGTTCTGCTTTAGTCTGAATGGAACACATGAGCGGGAGCAGGAGTGTTGCCATTGCAGTCACTATATATTGTTTCATGTCTTGTTGATGATTCTTAATTTCATTTATCGGCCTCTGTGGCCTCCATTTCTGAATTGCATTGCAAAATTAGTAAAAAGTCGCATTGCCTCAAAATGGCAAAATATTGACTTTCCGATAATTGACAAAATGAAACTTTTGGGCTTGGATTGAAACAAAAATTAGCATTAAATGTGTAAATGTTAAAAGGTAAGGGGGGGTAAAGCGCAGTAAAAATACAATAATTAACATATTGTAACAATTGAGGTGAGCCAAATATGACAAATTGTTGACCGATTTTTCATATGCAGGGGGGAGTTGATATTGTAAATGTTAAATTGGTTAGTGGGTTTTTAGGGTGTATTTATCTGTAAAACAGCTATTAGCACAATGCAGCGGAATGTGTGCACTTTTACAATATTTTGCAGATTTTAACGCAGTAAGATCACGCCTGGGAAATGGCTATAACACTCAGGGCAAAATCGCTTGATTTTTTCCAAAATATTTGCGACCTTTGCCAAAGTAAAAGCTAACCAACCTCTTAATGTGCAGATCAAGCATTCTTTCCTCGTTTTAGGTGCAATGTCAAAATAGAAATAACCCTTTATAAAGAAAAAAGATGAAAAAAAGCGCTTTGCAGCAAGCCCGTGCGGCTTACAAGCCCCAACTCCCCATCGTGCTTACCGGTGGTGTGAAAGTGGTTGAAGGTGAGGCTACCCAGTCGGCCGACAATCAGGAAGACATCAAAAATCTTTTCCCCAACACCTACGGTCTCCCCGAAATCCGTTTCGAAAAAGTTCCGGCAGAGGAGTCAGTAGAGCCTATCAATGTAGGTGTGATCCTTTCAGGAGGCCAGGCCCCCGGCGGACACAACGTCATCAGCGGTCTCTTCGACGGTATCAAGAACCTCAATAAAAAGAGCCGTCTCTACGGTTTCCTCATGGGCCCCGGCGGTCTCGTTGACCACAAATATAAAGAACTCACTGCCGAAATCATTGACGAATACCGCAACACCGGCGGCTTCGACATCATCGGTTCAGGCCGTACAAAGCTCGAAACCAAAGAGCAGTTCGACAAGGGCCTTGAAATCCTCAAGGAACTCGACATCAAAGCGCTCGTTATAATCGGCGGTGACGACTCGAACACAAACGCCGCCATCCTCGCCGAATACTACAAGGCCATCGGTGCCGGTGTGCAGGTGATCGGTGTGCCCAAGACCATCGACGGCGACCTCAAGAACAACGTCATCGAAACCTCGTTCGGCTTCGACACCGCCACCAAGGTGTATTCCGAAGTGATCGGCAACATCCAGCGCGACTGTAACTCTGCCAAAAAATACTGGCACTTCATCAAACTCATGGGCCGTTCGGCTTCTCACATCGCCCTCGAATGCGCTCTCCAGTGCCAGCCCAACGTCTGCATCATCTCTGAGGAAGTCGAGACAAAGAATCTAACACTCGATCAGGTTGTGGATGACATCGCCGATGCGGTAGTGGCACGTGCAAAAGACGGCAACAACTACGGTGTGGTCCTCATCCCCGAAGGCCTAATCGAATTCATCCCCGCTGTCAAGGCCCTCATCTCCGAACTCAACGACCTTCTCGCTGTCAAGGCTGAGGAATTCGCTGCAATTGATCCTGAAAAGCAGCGCGAATGGGTGCTCGGTCAGCTCAGCGAAGCAAATGCCAAGACCTACGAGTCGCTCCCTGCAGGCGTGGCCCGTCAGCTCACTCTCGACCGCGACCCCCACGGCAACGTGCAGGTTTCTCTTATCGAGACTGAAAAGCTCCTCTCGGAAATGGTTGGCAAGCGTCTCGAACAGCTCGCTGCCGAAGGGAAATACAATGGCAAGTATGCCACAATGCACCACTTCTTCGGCTATGAAGGCCGCTGCGCCGATCCCTCTAACTTCGATGCAAACTATTGCTATGCGCTCGGCTACACCGCAGCCTGCCTGATCGCAGCGGGCAAGACCGGCTACATGTCAAGCCTCCGCAATCTCACCTTCGCTCCCGTCAACTGGATTGCAGGCGGTATCCCCATCACCATGATGATGAACATGGAACGCCGTCACGGCGAAATGAAGCCTGTGATCCGCAAGGCTCTCGTTGAACTCGACGGTGCGCCCTTCCTGAAATTCGCCAAGGAACGCAACACTTGGAAATATAACACCTGCTACACTTATCCTGGCCCGATCCAGTACTTCGGTCCCTCTGAAGTCTGCGATCTTCCCTCGCTCACTCTCGTCTACGAGCAGAAGCGCCGCCGCTATTGATAAATAGCACTTAGAATAAAATCCTCCCGTCCCGCCGGACCGCTCCGGCAGGACGGGTGGATTTTTATTGTGAGCAATTATGCGTTTTCACTTGTTGTAAGAGATAACAGGTTGTTCCCGAACAGCCTCGGAGAGAATACGAACCGGAAATTCAATGATGCAACAAAAAATGTCAGAGGGATCAGCTCACAGACTGGTGGCTGTCATAGCGCGCGTAATGAAATATCTGCTGCCCGTAGCGGTGTCGGCAGGAATGGTAGTCTGGCTCTTCCACAAAGTCGATATCCGTCAGATAGGTGAAATCATGAGCAGCGGAGTGGACTATCGTTATCTTGTTGCCATGATGGTTCTGACAGTCCTGTCACACGTGATCAGAGGCATCCGATGGGGCATACAGCTCCGCGCCGCAGGCATTCCCCGCATACCAGTCCTGGCCGAAAGTGTCTCGATCTTCGGGGCATATGCTCTGAATCTGCTTTTCCCGTATCTCGGAGAGGCCTGGAGGTGTGTCTACATCTCCCGCCGCGAGCAATGCAAACTGTCAACCGTTGTGGGCACCGACATCGGCGACAGGGCTTCTGACGGAATAATGATTCTGCTGCTGGTGTTTATCGCCCTTTTTGTGGCCAGACCCTATATGGACCGTTTTTTCGACCGTTATCCGCTCGGTGAGGCCATTGACCGCATCACCACCAGCGGCGGGTTGTGGATCTGGATTGCCGTAGTGGTCGCGCTTCTGGTAGCCGGAGACTATTTCTTCCGCCGGACGGCCTTTGTCAAAGGTGTCAACCGGAGTCTCCGCAGAATCTGGAACGGATTCGTGGTCCTGTTCCACATGAAAGGGACCGGCCTCTACATAGTGCTCACGTTCGGCATATGGATCTGCTATTTCCTCGACACCTATCTTTGTTTCTTTGCCTTCCCCTTCACACGTCAGCTCATAAGCGGCCAGGGCTATTGCTGGGGGTTGATTCCGGGGCTGGTGGTGTTTGTATTCGGATCATGCAGCATGGGAGTCCCCTCAAACGGCGGACTTGGTCCGTGGAACATCGCCGTCATGTTCGCGCTCAGCCTTTTCGGTATCAGCGAGAGCGACGGTGCAGCCTATTCACTGGTCTGCTGGAGTTTCCAGACAGCCATGCTCATAGCGTCAGGCATATTCAGCGCCATCTACATAATACTCTCCCGCCGCAGACGCCCCGCTCATCGCCCGGTCATGGATAAAGCAAATCTCATAAATTCAGGCAATTCTGAGAAATGAACACTGCTCAGATGTGGTAAGGAGAAAATCACGGTCAGATGGGGCCGGCAAAGAATCATCCTTCACGATAAGCGATTCATATTCTATGCCGAGCTTCTTTAGTAACTCAAAAGACCTGTTGCCATCTATCGCGACAATCGAGTCATGACGGCTATCACTTGATGCTGACGCAGATCCTTTGCCCCTGCACGAGACACTCAAGATCAATATGGCTGTAATTATCAAAAGTATATGTTTCATTGCTTACCTCCTTTCCATCATAGTTTCATAAGACCTTTGAATTTAGTTCAATACTTACTATAATGTGCAAAAGGTCATAGTAATAGAAATATTGCTGTCCGATAAAACTTTTTGAGGTAAAACAAAATTAGGACTGGCACCTATTGCAGGAGTCAGTCCTTTTAGTTTTATCGGACAGCAATAAAAAAGAAATGACTATGAGACAGGCTGTCATGACAGCGGCACAACCGGCGGTGACAATTCCGGTGCCGAAAAAAAGAATCGTCCGGATTGAAAGACCCGGAATCAAGTCAAGGCGAAAGAATCCAAAGAGGACAGGGAAAAGCGCGAGAAGTATGAGAAGAATCTCAAGAAGGCAGAGGAGCATATCGCCGCCAAGAGACACAAGGAGGCCGTGGACGCGCTTACCGAGGCACGCAAGTACGCCAAAGCCGGCGACCTGAAGACAATAGACGAACGGCTTGACGAGCAGAAGAAACTGTCGGAACAAGGCGACCTCTTCGCAATGATGGAGGAACCAGAGCAGACTCAACCGCAGCAGTCCCAAGTCCAGCAACCGACACAACAGCCCGCGACGGCGCAGGTACAGCCTCAGCCAATGCCGGAACCTGTTAAACCGGTTCAACAACCGACCGTTCAACAGCAAGCTGCACCACAACATCAGTCCGCCATGCCACAGCAGGAAATGCCGGCGCAAGCTGCACACCCCGCTCAACAGCCATACGGCAACCCCGGACAGGTATATAGTGGCCAGTACGGATATCCGCAACAGGCACATCCCAAAGGTGGCTATCCTCAATATGCACATTCAAATGGCGGAATGATGCCGCCAAACGAGGGGCAGAACGCCGCGTATCCTCCCAACGGTCAGCCACGGTACTCACAACAGCCGATGCCGTTCGATCACGACATGGCGGCTCATGCACCTAGAATGGCTGATCTGGACGACGCACCTCCTTACCGGCCGGAGGAATATGCGGAATATCCCGACTTCCCGGCATCAATGTTACAAAGAAATTATGCACAACCCCAAATGATGTAAGACTATGGCACTCGAAATCACAGGAATCAAACGCGTGTTCATTTTCAAGAAAGGGACAGCCACAATCACGCTCGACGACCCCAATCCCTCTGACAGTCCCGAAATGGTGATGGGATTCTATTCCAACACCTATCCCGAACTGACAACCGCCACGGTACACGATCCCACCATGAAGGACGATGCGGCGGTCTATGAGTTCAAGACCACAATCAGAACAAAATGATAAGAACCAATGCCTGTAAAACCTAAAAAAGAGACCCAATGCAGACTCCTGAGCGAATCACAGTCGGAACAGCTCGCAAAGCTGCTCATAAGCCAGACCGAGAGACGCTATCTTTACGGAGTAAACCGGCAAAGAAGAATTACAGCACCCAGCGTTGCTGTAATTCTTTTCTGAAAACGACCTTCCAGAGCACCGTCCCTTCGTTCATAATTAGTAGTGGTGCGATAAAAATCCAACAACTGTGATTAATATATTAGTATTTAGTCAAATACAAGAGTACATTGATTCTTTGATTTGAATTTGGTTTATTAGTCTTGTTGTTCAGAAGCATCAAGATTATGAATCAAGGAAAGTTCGTGTTCTCCCAAGTCATAGAGTTTATACCGCGCTACTGGTTCGATAAGCTGGTAAAGCAATATAAAGGCGATTGGCATGTAAAGAATCTCACCAGTTACAACCACCTCCTTCATCTGCTCTTTGGTCAATTGACAGGGTGTGATTCACTTAGAGACATTTGTCTATGCTTGGAAGCTCACTCAAAAATTCTATATCGCCTCGGTTTTCGCAACATAGTGAACCATACATCATTGTCTCGCGCAAACGAAAGCAGGGATTATCGTATTTTTGAGGGCCTTGGGTTTTATCTTATCGGATTGGTTAGACCAATGTATTCAAAGGTTCAACTCTCCGATATAACCATAGACAACGTAATTTATGCGTTGGACTCCACGACCATATCCACAAGCATAAAACTCGCAGCGTGGGCGTTGGGCAAATACAGCAAGGGCGCAGTTAAAATGCATACTTTGCTTGATTTACGAGGAAGTATACCCACCAACATCCATATCACTGATGGTAAATGGCATGACAGTAACGAACTCGACATGCTCACACCGGAACCATTCGCTTTTTATGTAATGGACAAGGCGTATGTTGACTTCAAGGCACTGTTCAGATTCCATCAGTCGCAGGCATTCGGGGTGTTACGCCCAAAAGAGAACATGAAGTTCACAACCATCGAGCAGTTGGCTATCCCCGATACGACCCCAAGTATCATAGAAGACTCTCGGATTCGTGTCACCGGATACAAGTCCTGCAAGCTCTATCCTGAGGATATGAGATTCGTATGAGTATATGACCCGGACAATGATGCCATTGTTGATTTCATATCCAATAACTTTGAAGTCAGCGCATTGGAAATCGCCAATCTTTATCGTCACCGTTGGGATATAGAGGTTTTCTTCAAGTGGATTAAGCAGAACATCGTCGTCAAGAATCTTTGGGGATTCTCCGAAAATGCCGTTAAAGTCCACATTTGGACTGCCATCATAGCCTATCTGACGGTAGCAAGAATAAAAGCCAATTATAACAGCTGCTATTCTATTACCGAGGTGGCGACCTTGATCAGAATCTCTGCCTTGGAGCGTGTCGACCTGCGATGGCTTATGACCAAACAAGACCCATCAACCAATTCAGACCAAAATGTCAAAGAACTCTCTTTATTTGATGATTTTTAAACTAACGCGATTTTTATCGCACCAGTAGTAATTTAAGCATATAAATCTTTGCGGTCTAACGAATTTAGACTAACTTTGCACTATAAATCTTAAGTTGAAGATGATGGAACAACTTACCAAGCGTGAAGAAGAAGTGATGAATAAGTTTTGGGAGAAGGGCGAAGCTACCGTTAAGGAGATTATTGCCACTTATCCCGAACCTCGTCCAAGCAGAACCGCCATATCTACATTCGTGAAGTTTCTTGTTGATAAGGGCACAAGCCGGCAGGAAACAACGGATTCATCTACTATCCCCTTATAGAAAGAGAGGAGTATTGTGGTAACAATCTGAAAAATGTCGTTCAGCGATATTTCAACAATTCCATTCGTGGAGTGATAAGCACTCTTGTAAGAGATAGGAAAATGTCAGACGATGAAGTCCGGGAGTTGATAAATCAGGTGATAGAAGGCAATCGCCAAGAATAGAACTGATTATTATATGGAAGTCAAGAGCGTTATTGGCATTAATGGTGATGCGCAGGAAGATGGCAATATTTATCATTATTTGCACATATTGAATATAAATGAAATAGAACGGCTCAAATAGTTTTAGATATGAACCAAACAGAGATATATCCTCGTTCTGGTGATAATCAGACTGTCTATCTTAAATCAGTCATAACGCACCAGAATATTGAAGTCGGAGATTTTACCATTTACAATGATTTTGTGAATGACCCTCGTGACTTTGAGAAGAATAACGTGCTGTATCATTATCCTATAAATCATGATCGTTTGATTATCGGAAAGTTTTGCTCAATAGCCTGCGGAGCAAAGTTTATATTCAATTGCGCCAACCATACCCTGAAATCGCTTTCTACATACACGTTCCCGCTTTTCTTTGAGGAATGGGACTTACCGAAATCTGATGTTGTTTCTGCTTGGGATAACAAGGGCGATATTGTAATTGGCAATGATGTGTGGATTGGATATGACGCTATAATAATGGCTGGGGTGACCATCGGTGATGGTGCTATAATTGGCACACGAGCTGTTGTCACAAAGGATGTCGAGCCATACTCGATTGTTGGCGGTGTTCCTGCAAAGGAAATACGAAAACGATTCTCTACAGATATTATAGCCCGATTGCAAGAACTCCAATGGTGGAACTGGGACGCAGATATAATTCGTAATTCAATCAAAGCTATTCAAGACGGGGATTTAGGTTCATTAGACTGTCATTTTATATGAGGGACAAAACTGTATTCAAAATGAGAAAGTTACTGTTTATAATTATATATTTGTCTTTTATATCGCCTGCTTTCGCTGGTGGAAACAAGGCGATAGAGAATGCTTTGCACGAGTATATCAAAGGGAAAGATGCCCGTATAGGTGTCGCGGTCATTATCAATGGCAAAGACACCGTATCTGTCAACGGCAATCGGGACTTCCCTATGATGAGCGTAGTCAAATTTCCGCTGGCTCTGACGGTAGCGCACTGGATAAATACTAACGGTATGTCCCTGAACGATACCGTAACATTCAGCGAGAAGGCTATGAAAGAGGATACCTATAGCCCGATGCTCAAAAAGTATGGTAAGAGCCTAAATGCCATGACTGTAAGAGAACTGCTTGAATGGTCTTTGGTTGAGAGTGACAACAATGCGGCAGACATACTCCTGCATCGCGTCGGTGGAACATCGGGAGTAACATCAATAATGAGGCAAATGGGTATCTCTGATGAGATTGTAATCGGAGCCTCGGAAGAAGATATGCACCGTGATCCATACCTAAGCTATCTTAACCGTACCACACCTTTGGCAATGGCGCAGCTATTTGATAGGTTTTACCACGAACTGAGAAACGCATCACAGTTATATTCTGAAATATCCGTCATGCTTGAACAGTGTCGCACGGGGCTTGACAGGCTTGCTTTCCCCCTTTTGCCTACTAATGCCCTGATAGGACATAAGACAGGTACAGGATTTCCGACACCCGAAGGTCGCATATCCGCAGTAAATGATTGTGGATATGTGAATTTGCCTAATGGTACAAGATATTCTGTTGCCGTGTTTGTTGCTGATTCCAATTACGACATAGCAACGACCTCAGCCATCATTACTGAGGTCTCTAAGATTGTCTTGGAAGGTTTGATTAAACAAAAATAAGACAAGAATATGGAACATAAATTTTGTCAAAGCTGCGGAATGCCGCTGACTACAGACAACAAAGGTACTAATGCTGATGGCAGTCGCAACGAGGATTACTGTATCTACTGCTATAAGGATGGCAGATTCACACAAGACTTCACTATGGAGCAGATGATTGAACATTGCGCTCAGTTTACCGACGAGATAAACAAGGAGTCAGGACAGACCTTGACACAGGAACAGGCAAAAGACATGATGCGTCAATTCTTTCCACAACTCAAACGCTGGAAAAACCGGACAGCCATGTTTATTGCAATTCTGACATATAAAAAACCGCTTGAAGAAGTCGACCGTTTCCTTCAGGCACATCGTGACTATCTTGCCGAGCACTATGCGGCTGGCGATTTCATCGCATCCGGTCCGCAGACTCCCCGCGTTGGCGGTGTGATAATGATAAAGTCTGACAATCGCGCGTTGGTAGACTCCATCATCGCTCAAGATCCGTTCAACATCAACGGAATTGCCGACTACCGGATTGTGGAGTTTACTCCGACAATGTTCGTTTCCGAAGAATTGATTTGGAAGAACTGAAAATATCACGACAAGAACTAATTTATGCCCTACATATCAATCGAGAGCGGCAAACTGACCGCTGAACATAAAAACCGTTAATTGAAAATGAGCAACGATACACGAGACATCTTTTCCGGACTTAAAGCCCGCAAACCACAATATGTGCTGGGCACAAAGAACGGGGATATACGCACATCAAACGTGACCGAGGAAAAGATCCTTGATGCTATAGATGACATTGAGGATAACGGATGTGTATACCTTGAAAAATGCGTGCCGGTGGTGTTAGTCAGCGATGCAAAGGCATACTCAATTGATTACTTTAAAGATAGCAGTATAGCGGTATGTTTTATGGTCAACGGATATATGCTGCGAATGTGGCGGTCGGACGTTGATTGCGACATGGCCGCCGATATCATGTGTGACTTCTTCCGCACCGCATCGCTCCCTGATATGACCGGCTGGCACTGCCAGAAAATCCATTCCGAGCAAGAAGAGGCAGAGACGAAACTATGTGTTGACGGCGAGGATTTCCGATACTTTGATATGGCGGATGTGTTCTGTGCTTTGGAAGATATCATAGAGGGCAAATCGCTATGGATGCTTTATGATTTCACTAAAGGCGACGGCGGGTATATCAACATCAGCAGGCGTGACAATGATACTGCTCCGACCACCGGATATAAAGTTGAATATGTAAGGTGGTCGGAGCCGGTGCCTATTGGTTACAGAGGTGTTATTTTTGATGTCGGTCTCTTGCGGAACTGGCTGTGGAGTCTGATTGATGGCGAGAGATTGCCCGATCCTCTGAGCTGTTGGGAGGAGTTTGACGTAAACGATTATTTTGGAAGACTGGTATTCAGATTTTTAGACGAAGAGAAAGATGAAAGGTAAATACAGCAGGCAGGTGAAAACGGCAGTCAAGCTGATTTGGTCAAGTTTTGACCGCGATGAAATACGCCGGGGATACTCAATACTTATACTGGAGGCGCAAAAGGGCGATGCAGATGCGCTGGCATTCATAGCCCGCTGCTTCATGGGTGAGTCGTATGTATGGCCGCAGGCAGGCTTCAAAGCTGACGATGAAAACGCATCGAAGCTGATGCAGAAGAGCGCGATGATGGGCAGTGCCACGGGCGTTCTTTGTGCTGCGCGAAGCGCAAACCTCACCCCTTCGGTGGTACGTGCAATGCCGTTCGCCTCGTTTAAGGAAGCGTTTGAAGAGATTCTCGGTCAGGCAGAGCGTGGCGACGCCTTCTGTTGCTACATGGTCGGCAATGTGTATTATTGGGGCGACTATCTACGTGTTGAGCCAGACTATGCCAAGCAATTCAAAGACGAAAGCGACTATAACGCATGGGCCTGGCCGATAGCAAAGGTGTGGTACGAGCGCAGTTTCGACGGCGGTCTTTGTGCCGGATGGGGCAATTACTGCGACATAGGCAAATCCGGCCTCTGCGAGATTGCGCAAGATGTTTATGAGAAATATTACTTGAAGCTGGCGGATATTTCACCCGTAATCTGCAACAACTACGGTTATTATCTCCGCACCGAGAAGGGCGACTCATACGGTGGGCTGTTGCGATATGTGGAGGCTGCCCGCAGGGGCGACCCACAAGCCGCATACAATGCCGGGCATATCTACGAAGCCGGTGAAGAAGTGGATGAGAATATCGACCTTGCATATCAACTCTATGAAATGGCTGCCAAATGTGGACATCCCGCAGGACAATTTGAGGTAGGATATTATCTGTTTGAAGGCTTCGGTGATGTGGAGCAGGACTACGCCAAGGCTGTGGAATGGTTTGAAAAGGCATACCAAAACCCGAAATGCAGCGAGACCACCCGGACGCAGACCGCCGCCTACCTCGGTTTATGCTATCAGGAGGGGCTGGGAACAGTTCAAGACGACGATGTGGCATTCGAGTATCTTCATGAAGCAGGGGAAGACATCGACAATCTATGGGAGTCAATAACCGTCAAGGTGCTCACCGCACTCGGCGTGGCGTATGCCTTCGGTCGTGGCACCGAAACGGATATAGAACTGGGATACCAATATCTTGAGGATGCTGCAAAACTTGGTTCGGAAGAAGCTAAAGAGTATATCAGCTACATCAACTCACCGGACTATGAAGCCGACGAGCGGAAAAAAGAAGAACCGGCTACACCCGTGGCTCCGTACTGGCAGGACGTGGCAGCAAAAATCAGTGATGCGGTTGCCGCTGACCTGCGCGAAATTATTGGACGCATAGACGATGAGCGCATTTACACAGCCGCTTTGGTCACCGACAGGTATTGCTGCTCGCTGTTTCTTGCAGTGAACACCCTGGAGTACCTTGAAAGTGAGGACGAAGAGCCTGACGACGAAACCAAATGGCATCCCGACGAATGGGGATATTCCGACGGGCATGGCAGCGAACTGGTAAAGCTCAGCAAATCGCTGTGGGAAAACCACAACACGTTGCCGGGAGAAGCCTTTTTCTTCAGCGCAATGATTTCGGCGATGAAGCAGGTCAAAGATTCCGGAATCTTTGGAGAGCGCACCGATGAAATCACACTATTCATCTCGATATCAGACGATGAAGACGCCGAAAACCTCGAAGACTCGTCGGCAATGACACTGAACAGCCCCGAGCTGGCTGCCGTTTTCTTGAATAGAAACAAGTAACTTTGAAAACAGCTAAATTCGTTTAACCTCAGGAGAATCATGAATATAAAGTTGGAACTACAACAACTCTGTGGGGATACCCAAAATCTACGGCTTAATGACGTAAATATTGAGCCGGAAACGATACGGGCAATCATGATAAACGAGGTTGTCCCGTCATGTCCGGAGGAGGATTTCTACGGGAAACAGGATTCCGCGTATATGTCAACGACAATTCCATTGTTCAGAAAAGCAGGGATAGAGGTAAATTCAATACAGGATATTCTGGATCATGGAATTTACATTACCAATGCTGTCAAGACACCTAAAAGCGAATATGCAGTTTCAAAGGAGAGCATAGAGGATAGCCTGCCCTATCTGGAAAAAGAGCTTGCTTTGTTTCCAAACGTCAAGGTTATCATGCTTATGGGTGATGTGGCAAAGAAAGCCTTTAATATGATATGCAAGAAGGCGACCAAGAAAAATGCCGTTCCAAGTATATCTACTTACAAGTTACGTAATACTGAGATTTTCTATAATGGAATACGCATTATGTCCTCTTACATTATGACCGGCCAGAACATTCTGATTGAAAAGTCAAAATTCGAGATGGCATCGAAGGATATAGAAACGATGTACAGGTTAATTAAATGTTTTGATTAAAGATGGCTATTGCACCTGATGATATTTTGAAATATTGCCTTGACAACCTTGAAGGGACGGTCGAAGTAAACAGTTGGGGCGAGCGTGGGATTTTCTACAATCCGGATGCAGTGTTGAAACGTGGGGTTTATATCTTGACGATAAAAGAAAAGGATGGCGACAATGATCGAGCTTCCCACCTTGACCGCAAGGATGTGTGGCGAATAAATATAGGAGTCAGAAAACAGACTTTCCGCACTTTATTCGGAGAACTGCCCAAACGTCCATGTAAAGGTTGCATTGTAGATATGCCGTATGAATTTACCGCAAAGGATGTCATTATGCCGCATCCGGTTTATGCGTGGATGGGCTGGATTTGCGCTTTAACCCCATCTGAAGCGACATTTGAATTATTAAAACCTTACATCCTTGAATCCTACGAATACGCAAAAGAGAAATTCAAAAAAAGATGACGGGATAGTGAACTGATTATTTGAAAACGATGATAGAACATATGGAACAAAGATTTTGTCAAAGCTGCGGTATGCCCCTTGTAGAGGGTAACATCGGCACAAATTCAGACGGCAGTAAAAGCGAGGACTATTGTGGCTACTGCTACAAAGGCGGTGCTTTCCTCCAAGATTTCAACATGAGCCAGATGATAGAGTTCTGCACTCAGTTTACCGACCAGATTAACAAGGAAACGGGTTGGAATCTGACGCCCCAACAGGCAAAGGCTCAAATGCAACAAATCTTCCCAACACTCAAACGCTGGAAAGAGAAAGATGAAAGAAGTTTGATTGAAAAAGCGATCCATCTTCTTTCCCAATGCAAAGAGGTTACGCTGGCATCGGTCAATGCGGAGGGTTTTCCTCGCCCTGTGCCATTGGATAAAATTCACTCGTTAGGATGCAATGAAGTTTGGGCAGTGACCGCCGCAGACTCCGAAAAGGTTGCCGATTTCAGGCTCAATCCCAAAGCCGGGCTTTCCTATTCATTTTATGGCGATAGTGTTGCTTTGCGCGGCACAGTCGAAATCATTACGGATGATGTAACCCGCAAACGGATGTGGCAGGAGTATTTTATCAATTATTTCCCCGCCGGCCCGGCAGATTCGAACTATGTGCTTATTCGCTTTATCGGAAATGAGGCTACCATCTGGATAAACCGCGAGTTTGCTCACATCACCATATAACACATAAATTATGAGAGATTCGGAACAAATGTATCCGGTCGTTTTTACAGCAGCTATCATTCAGAGGAATTTACGGTTGAGTGAGGCATATAACACCAATGTCCGTTTTTTACTATCATCGAAAATAATCATGTTGTAATTTTGCGGGATGCAGACATTCAGAATCATACAGCCAACGCCTGCCCTGAAACCGTTTATACGGTATTATTGGATATTGCAGGATAGTACCTCCGGCATAGTGTCGCAACGCACTTTGCCGACAGGCTGTATATCACTTGTGTTCCATCGAGGCGAAAGGCTCAAAGTCACGAACCGGAATGAATTGCAACCGCATAGTTTTATTTGCGGTCAGGAAAGCGGTTATTCAGATGTGACTTCAACCGGTGACATCGAAATGATAGTGGTGGTATTCCAACCTCATGCGGCAAAAATATTCTTTCATATGCCAGTCACTTTACTACGTGACATGAATGTAGCGGTTGCAGACATTGAAAATCCAGCCTTGCGCGATCTGGCGCATAGAGCTGAGGACAGCGCAAATCACGACACCAGCATTGAGTTGATTGAAGATTATTTCTATAAGTGCCTGATGTCTGGGACACCTTATCATCTGCCACGACTGGCGGAAGTGGTACGTCATATCAACAATTCCACTCAAACAAATATCAGGGCTCTTTCGAATATTGCGTGCCTGAGCGAAAAGCAATTCTCCCGGATCTTCTCGGAAAACATAGGAACGACACCCAAAGATTTCATGCGTATAGTCAGGTTGCAATGTACCTTATCTGTCATGCTGCATAATCAGGGAATAGGTTTTGCGCAGCTGTCATACGAATGTGGGTACACCGACTAATCCCACATGATTAAAGAATTCAAGCTATTCTCCGGCTACACACCGAAAGAGTATATTGCTCGATACTCTCCTGTTTCTGACTATTTTACATTCTGAAAAATAGCGTTTATACAGCCTTGTATTTGGTTGTCACCGATTATTTTTATAATTTTGTCACCACTTAGTGACGTTATATAAGATGGAATTGAAAGAAACAGAAAAAAGGCTTCTTGAAGCCGTGAGCCATATCGTAGAGAACGACGGTTTTACCAAAATCGGGGTTAATCGCATAGCTAATCAAGCCGGATGCGATAAGGTTTTGATTTATCGCTATTTCGGTGGATTGGATGGTTTGCTCGTGGAATGGGCAAAGCGTCATGACTATTATTCGTTTGCCTATTCGGAGTTTATTGACACCATTAAACGAGCTAAAGACGGTAACATAAAGCAGATTGTTAAGGATGTGTTTATGTGTCAACTTAACTATCTAAAAGATAATGTACTCATGCAAGAACTTCTGGTATGGGAACTGTCAGGTCATTCCTCTTTCAAGGGAATCATTGAAGAACGGGAACGTATCGGATATAAACTGCAGGAGGAACTGAATAAGTTTTTGGATAGAGACAGTGACAACAATATGTCGATTGCAATAATCATATCCGCAATCAACTACATCGTTCTTTTCACAAGGCAATATCACAAAATCAACGGTATAGATTTCAGTAACCCGGAAGCATGGGAAAGAATGGAAGCTATGATTTCCAAATATGTGGATTTTATCTTTGACAACAATAATCTATGAAACATATTATTACAATAATACTTACATTATTTCTTGCAGCATTTGCTATGGCGCAGGAAAGAAATTATATTTCCATCTGCGGCAAGACCAAAACATCCATCAAATGGACGGAATATGGGCGGTAAAACGAAACGTGCAATGTTGAGTGAGCGGTCGGAGGTCAGAAGCCGCGATGTTTCAGTGAGTTACGGCGCGATGTCGTGAAATGGCCGAAAAAACGAAAAGTACATTTGCTTGGATTTTGCTTGGATTTTCCGGGCGGTTGTTTGGATAGGAGGTTGGATTGATATTGGATTGTGTGCGGTCGTGCTTGTGGCGCGGCCTTTTTTAATGCGTGTTCGTCTGCATGGAGCGCGTCGGTGGCCTGTGGCGGTCGTTGTTCCGTAGGATGATAGAAAGGCCGTGGCGCGGCTAAATGCGCGGAAATACGGCCATTTATAGGCGTGTGGCGGGCTGTGGCCGTGGTGTGGCGAGGAATAGATATGCCGCCGCGCATTAAAGGCTATTTGAGCGGCGATTGACTACCGATTAAAGACCATTTGAACGCCATGCGCCGGGATAATTGCCACCGATATTCGTACCCGTCGTTTCAACCGAAAATCATCAAAAATTTGTGTTGCACATAGGCTTGGACATAGTGTTGGACATAGTTTTCAGTACCATTTTAAGATAGGTTCAAACCCCTATACGGCCAAAAATCGGCTAAAAATCGGGCAATTTCACGCGATAACACCCCCTATAATACCACAAAAAGCGGGGTAATTCCAAGCCGATAAAGCACTGTAACCAACTGAAACTGTGTAGAATACAAAGGCCATAAGCCTTAAAAGCCGCGAAAAATAAATAAAAGCGATGAAAAAGCGGCCTGTCAGCGGTCGCGGTGGATGAACTTAAACGGTATCAGAGCGAAGCCAATCACCCTACATGCGCAGTAGAATCTGTGTTTACAAGAGCGGCAAGACGCTCCGCGTGTTTTTTTGTTTCGGCCAATTCAGCCTCTAACCGTCCTATCTCCTTTGCTTGCCTTTCGATTGTCGCCAACAACTCCGAAAAGAATTGCGGTGCTTCTTGCGTAGGCGAGATTTCTTGCTTTTGCTCCTGTGATTCTTGATTTAAGGGTTGATCCAGCGTCATATTCCCTACTCCCAAAATCAACCACGACGGATTGACTTCGGGAAAACACTTGAAAAAGCGAGAGATGTTGTCTTCGCTGATTCCGTTATTTTGCGCTAATACACCTCTCGTTACTCCCGATTTTCGGTAAAAATCGGCGGCAGACATGCCTATTTCAGCGAGATAAAGCAAGATTTTTTGCTTTATAGGTGATTTTTCTTGCGAGATTTCTTGCATAGGTGAGATTTCTTGTTTAACTTTGCAGCGAATTAAAATTTTAACAGCCGCCAAAGGTACTAAAATTTGGCGAGATAACAGTAAAGAACCGAAAGGAATATGACAACAGAAGCGAACAACACCACGGAACGGAAGGCTCTAAACCTTGTGCAGCGCATAGTAGCGAACCGCCTTGAAAATGAGAATGGCAAAATACAGGTGAACATGAAAGCTCTTGGAGAGGACTTCACATATTACCTCGGCTGGAAATGCGAGGATATATACAAGCGGCATCTCCTGCGCAACTTCTACCGCGATATGCTGACACAACTTGCGCACCCGGACACAACCGAGGAGAACGCAAAGGAATATCTGCGCCACACGGTAGAACACCTCGCCGATGACATTCTGCACGGAAGCCCGACACGCCACTCAACCAACGCGATAGAGAATCTCGCACACACTTGGGAATTTGAGACCAAGCAGGAAATGTATAACATCGCTGTGAGACTTCATAGCCAATTTGAAGACTGAGCCATGATGACAAAGGAGGAATACATAGAAGCCTTACAGGGGGTCAAACGACCCTTGATAAAGGCACACGACGAGATTGCGGGAGTGGCCGACTTTATGGAGGCTCGCTTGCAGACCGAAAAGGAGTTTGCCGACAGCCGGGTATATGGCACGGTCTGCTACGCCCTCGGAATCTTGGAGGAACAGATAACAAGCATAGGAAATCAAATCACCAAACTCAAAAAATAATGGAACGTCTGGAAAACCCAGGCTCGGATGACCCCTTAGACCAGGTTGAATTGACCCCTTAAGCCAAAATATCACTGACCCTTTTGCCCAATATAAAAATGACCCCTGTCGACGTAATGTCAGCAGGGGATTTTATATGTATCTTTGAATTCCGTTTTGGCCGAAGGGGGATATAATTCAAAGAAAA
>NZ_PUEC01000028.1 GCF_003024805.1 Duncaniella muris | reverse complement strand
CAATCTATTGCGATCTAACTTTGAAATTGACAGAGTGCATTTCCTAAAAATGACTCTTGTACTACTTTCATGTCTATTGTAAATCTTTCAATGTTCTCTCGTTGCTTTCTCGATCGCCGTGGCGGCCAGTGGAAAACTTTGCAAAGGTACAACCCTTATTTGAATCTCGCAAATTTTTCTGAAGATTTTAACCTTTCTTAAGATTTGATCGGCGAACCGATCTACCATTTCCAGCGTTATATCTTCTATCAGTCTGCCGCTGCAGGCCTTGCTTCTCAAAAGCGAGTGCAAAGGTAGACATTTCCCCAATTCCTTCCAAATATCTCACGATGTTTTAACAGAATTTTAACACTTAAGCGCGATTTTGAGGTTTTATCCCACCCTATTTTAACAAATACGCTCCAAAACGACATCTCAATTTGGCTAAGACGGAACTTTTGAGTAATTTTGGGCTACACAATTCCGCATTCAACTCAACAATACAATAAAAGAACCAAGAAAGCCAAGCGCAACCATGAACAAAGCCTACACCTATATTATATTTATATTATTACTTATTATATTGCCCGCCAATGTTCTCGCAGCAGACCCACACGAAGTGAGATGGCACAATGAAGCGGCCGACACCACAACCATAACCAGAATCCTGGTCAAAGCCACCGATCTATGCGCCAGCAATCCGAATCAGTTAGTCGAATTCATCGGTCGCGAATTTATAGGCACTCCATATAAATCCGGAACACTCGAAGGATCACCTGAAGCGCTCACGGTAAATCTGGAAGAAATGGATTGTACCACTTTCGTGGAAACGGTAGTAGCCTTGGCGCTAACGGTAGAAAACCACCGCTGCTCATGGATTGACTTTCTGGACATGCTTGAAACAATCCGCTATCGTAACGGATACGCCGACGGATATGCCTCGCGCCTACACTATATCAGTGACTGGGTGATAACAAATACACACCGTGGCTATATAAAAGATGTAACCGGCAGAATACCTCAATCAGACGTTCAGATCAAGACCCTCGACTTTATGTCGCGCAACCGTTCAAAATACCCGGCTCTCAGCGACTCCGCCACATTTGAAGGAATCAAGAACATGGAGGTTGGCTACAGATCTCACCGATTCCCCTACATCAAATCGGCCCGCCTCTCAAGCAAACCAATCATCAACGCACTCAAAGGAGGTGACATAGTGGCACTCACCACAAAAACAAACGGTCTTGACGTGAGCCATGTTGGGATACTCGTAATAGAAAAAGACGGCCCACATCTGCTACACGCATCATCAAAAGAAGACAAAGTTGTCATCGATAAGCTCCCGCTGACAGAATACATGCGCAAAGCCCACCAACTGACAGGCATCCGGGTACTGCGTCTGCAGACACAGTAATCAACACCATAATATAAAAAGCAGGGCCGAAATTTCATCCGTGAAATTTCGGCCCTGCTTTTTTCCAAATACCATCCAAATCTCTATTCAATGCCATACTCCTTGATTTTGCGATAGAGAGTACGCTCGGATATTTTCAGTTCTCTGGCAGCGTCTTTGCGCTTTCCACCATTACGCTCAAGAGCCCGACGGATTGTGTCACGCTCGGTTTCTTCAAGAGTAGCAGGCACAACATCTCCCATCCCACCGGAGCGGAAAGACGGAACAGAGTCTGCAACTATAACGTCACGGTTCAATGGCGAAGCAAAGGGCTGAAACTTCACTATCGACCTTACCAGGCTCTCAGATGGTTCAACCTCTTCGATAGACTGATATGATGTGCCACGAGAAGCAGATCCGCCATTATCCAGAGCCTCAATCCGCGAATTAAGAGCCTCGATCTGCTGCTGAAGACGCAATATCATCCCGAAAAGAGCTTCGCGTTCAGAAGCATAGTCATGATGCGGATCAACAGAAGAGGCCACAGGGACATAATTGAGACTTCCGGCTGGAAGGAACGACATCACATCGTCAGCTCCGACTTCACGACCTGACTCGAATAAGGCAATCTGTTCGACCACATTTTTCAGCTGCCTTACATTGCCGGGCCAGCGATATCTCATCAGTACCCCGCGCGCGCTTTCGTCAAGCGCCACCGCCGGCATCGCATAGCGTTCAGAAAAATCCGAGGCAAACTTACGCGCCAGAAGTGCGATATCCGCCCCACGGTCGCGAAGCGGAGGGATGTGAATAGACACCGTTGACAATCGATAATACAGATCCTCTCTGAAGCGACCATCAGCTACGGCTTTTGCCATGTCAACATTAGTAGCCGCCACAATGCGCACGTTTGACTTCTGAACTGTAGAAGAACCCACTTTCAGGAACTCGCCGCTCTCAAGCACTCTCAACAGTCGTGCCTGAGTGGTGAGAGGCAACTCCGCCACTTCGTCGAGAAATATAGTGCCGCCATCGGCCTCCTCGAAATATCCTTTTCGCGAAGAGACCGCACCGGTAAACGAGCCTTTCTCATGACCGAAAAGTTCCGAATCAATCGTACCCTCCGGAATGGCCCCGCAGTTGACAGCTATGTATTTGTTATGTTTCCGTGGCGAGAAACCGTGAATTATCTTCGGAAAAAACTCCTTGCCGGTACCGCTCTCGCCGGTCACAAGAACCGAAAGATCAATCGGCGCAACCTGGATGGCCCGCGACACCGCAGCCAAAAGGCCGGGCGCATTGCCGACAATCCCATAGCGCTGTTTGGCCTGAACTATCTCATCAGGCAGTTCCTGAAGATTAATCTGCATAAGTAACTCTTCAAAAATTAGACGATACAATCAGAGGCAAAGCCAGTCATCATTTGATTGACTGCAGGCAATAGGTTTTCTCACGCAAGAAATCCCCAAGCTCCTTTATCGAACCTGAATGAGCTTCGATTTCTTCGGGTGTAATCGGATCTCCGACCGAGATATGGATCGTGCTGTTTTTCCTGCGGAACACCTCGGCCGGCAATCTCAGAGTGCGGATCTGCCATGAGACTATACCAAGGAAACGGAACCACCAGCTATTGTAACCATGAAAGAAAATCGGAATCACCGGCACCTTCAGCTGCTGGATAAGACGGATGATCGACTCGCGCCACTCGCGATCCTCAAACTTAAGATGCTTGTTATAATTGCCAACAGCTCCCGCCGGAAAGAACCCGATCGGCTCCCCCCTGCGCACCTGCATTATCGCCTCTTTTATACCCTTCATCGACACTGCCTTCTTGGCCGGATCATCGCTCGCCGTCTGGTCGACCGCAATAAAATTGGGACGCATCGCCACGATATAATTCAGGATCATATTCACCATTACCTTGAATTTCGGGCGGCGACGACCGATTATATCAATAAGCGTGATTCCGTCAAGCGCGCCGAACGGATGATTGCTTATGGTTATGAATGCTCCTTCAGGCAGATTATCGAGCACCTTTTCATTGTCGATACGCAGCTTTATATTGAGATCTTCAAGCAGACCGCGGCAGAACTGCGGCCCCGGAGTGTCGAAGTTATGACTGTGAATCCAGTTGACCTTATCGACAGAGAGCAGCTTCATCAACCAGCCGACCAGACGCCTCTTCCCCTTCAGAAAAGGAGCCATACCGACAATGTCATCATAATCAAGAACCGTGCGTTTGATTTCCTTATTTTGAGTTTGTTCCATTATAGTTCAAGTTTAGAGCAAGTGCAAAATTAAGAAAAATATAGGTAAAACCCGACACATTGTTACCTATAAGCACCAAAAACACAAGAAAAATAGCCATCGAGAAGCCTCGTTTAGCAAAATTAACACCCAAAAGCAATCGCCAATTGTATAAAAGTGTGAAAATTTTTCTACCTTTGCACACTGCAAAAAGACCAAGAAAATATTCACAATCGCGGCATAAGCGTTTTCTTACTATTTTATGAACTTACTACAACAAAAACTATCCAGATACACAGCTCCTCAGGAAGCAAAAGCCGCCGGGGTTTACCCCTACTTCCGCGCCATTTCGAGCGAACAGGATCCTGAGGTAATCATTGACGGCAAGAAAGTATTGATGTTCGGATCAAACTGCTACACCGGTCTCGTCAATGACCCCCGCATCAAAGAAGCAGCCATCGAAGCCACCCGCAAATACGGCACGGGATGCGCCGGATCTCCGTTTCTAAACGGAACCCTGGATCTCCACAAGCAGCTCGAAGCAGCTCTTGCTGAATATATAGGCAAAGAAGACGTAATGGTCTACTCAACCGGATTCGAAGTAAACCTCGGAGTAGTCTCAGCCCTTACCGGACGCGAAGACTACATCCTGTGGGACGAACAGGACCATGCCTCGATCATAGAAGGACGCCGCCTGTCATTCAGCCAGCAGTTCAAATACAAGCACAACGACATGGAGTCGCTCGAAAAGCAGCTCCAGCGATGTGACCCCGACAAGGTCAAACTCATCGTCAGCGACAGCGTCTTCTCAATGGAAGGCGATGTGGCAAATGTGCGCGAAATCGTAAAACTTGCGAAGAAATACAACGCCAGCGTCATGATGGACGAAGCCCACGGCATCGGCGTGTTCGGCGAAGGCGGCCGCGGAGTATGCCACCACTACGGAGTGGCCGATGACGTAGATCTCATCATGGGCACATTCTCCAAGTCATTCGCATCACTCGGCGGCTTCATAGCCACAAACAAGGAGATCACCAACTTCCTGCGCCACCATTCACGCTCCTACATCTTCACCGCCAGCATCACCCCGGCATCTACCGCCGCAGCCCTCAAAGCTCTGGAGATAATGAAAGCCGAGCCCGAACGCCAGGAAAACCTCTGGAAACTCACAAACCATGCGCTTGACGGATTCCGCAACATGGGATTCGAGATCGGCAACACATCGACCCCCATCATTCCGCTCTTCATCCGCGATGACTTCAAGACATTCGCCATCACACGCGATCTTCTTGAAGAAGGAATCTTCGTCAATCCGGTAGTTTCGCCTGCCGTAGCCCCCACCGACACACTCATCCGCTTCTCACTGATGGCCACACACACAATGGAGCAGGTGGACCGCGCACTCGAAACAATAACAAAAATATTCCGCAAATACAACCTGCTTCCGTAAAAAAGCGATAAGCGCAACACATAAAACCACAGCGGCGTAATCATCAACCGAGATTACGCCGCTGTGGTTTTATACCGTCATACCATCACCGGTCAGAAAATACTCAAAAAAATAAGTGAATCATAGACAATCCAAATATCCATAAACAAATATAATCAGACCAAGATAAAGTTATACCAACATTTGTTACTACTACCGCAAATAGCCAATACCGCGGCAGTAATGCTTTGCTATCTATTCCGGCGTCCCGCAGCTCTTGTCAGCCTCAAGCTTACGGCTCAGCTCATGATCAGGCCGAAATTTCAGCTGATCAAACCCCTCGCCGTAAGCACCGTTTACATTAGCCTGGGTAATGAAAGCATTCGGATCAAGATCCTTGACCACACGAAACACTGTCACAGCCTCCATTTTGCGGCACACCACCAGCAAGAGTTTGACCGGCTGCTTTGAATACCAGCCCATACCGTCAAGCACAGTCACACCGCGTCGCGGATACTTGTTTATAGCATTTGCAATCCGCTCCCAGTGCTTGGAAACAATGATAAACTGAACCGCCTGACGGTTTGAGTTTATAATCAGATCCAGCATGTAGGTCAGAATAAACAGCACAATAAAGCCGTAGACCACCCTTGTTATATCATGGAAAAACAGATAGCTTGAAGAAATGATCGCAAAATCGACATAAAGCATAGTACGGCCCACAGTCACATTAGTCTTTTTCGCCACAATAGCCGCAACGATATCCGTTCCACCCGTACTGCCGTTATGAGTGAAAACAATACCAAGGGCTATGCCCGACAGAACCGAACCGATACACACATTCATAAACGGCTGGCCCGGCACCAATGCACCCGAGAATAGCGGAGGCATAAGAGTGACCACCAGCGAAATCGCAGTAGCACCGTAAAGAGTCTTATAGACAAAGGCCCGGCCGACAACCTTCCAGGCAATCACAAGCAGCACTATGTTTATGGCATACTGTGTGATACCGATCAGATAAGGATTCCCGGTAAGAAAATAGACAATCGTACCAAGACCGGTGACACCACCTATCACAACCTTCTCCGGAAGAATAAAAGCCGAGAAGCCAAAACCATAAATCAAAGCGGCAAGCGTGATCATGATATAATCACGGCTCGACATCCAGAGTTTCGTTTTTGAAAAAGTCATTGTCAATAGAATTATAACAGCGCAAATTTAACTTAAATTATAATTCCCTCCAAACCATTTTGCAGGCAAATTTTCCACCGGACAGACCGGCGGAATAACACATTATAATAATATGAAATAAAATCAACCCGATTTACGCTATATTATCATCGCCCGTCGGGCACACCCCACAATATAGAATCAGTCGTCTATAGAACAAAGCGTTTGTTAAAAAAACATAAACCCCGATTGTCAATCCACACAAAATCACTACCTTTGCACACCGATTATGTCCAATTAATAAACCAGACAGTTTCAGGACCAAGCTTTTGGCCAAGCGAAGCCCTGATGCAGTCAAAAAGTAACTATCTATTAATTAAACATTTAACGTGGATACTTTAAGTTATAAGACCCTTACCCCCAACGCAGCAAACGTTGAACGCAACTGGGTCGTTGTTGACGCTACCGACCAAGTGCTCGGCCGTCTTTGTGCAAAAGTTGCCCTCATTCTCCGTGGCAAAAACAAACCCAGCTACTCTCCCAACATCGAGTGTGGCGACAACGTCATCATCATCAACGCCGACAAGGTTCGCCTCACCGGCAAGAAATGGACTGACCGTGAATACCTCTCATACACCGGCTATCCCGGCGGACAGCGCACGGCTACTCCCGAAATCATGATGAAGAAGTCTCTGAACAAGCACATCAAACCCGGCTACCATCCCCTCTTCACCAAAGTGATGAAAGGTATGCTCCCCAAAAACCGCATGGGCCGTGCCATCATTGAAAACATGCACGTTTACAATGGTCCCAACCACCCCCACGAAGCACAGAATCCCGTAGTTATCGACATCAACAAAATTAAATAATTGAAGAATGGAATCAGTTAATGCAGTTGGCCGCCGTAAAGCAGCCGTAGCTCGCGTGATCGTTAAAGAAGGAAACGGTCAAATCACCATCAACAAACGCGCCCTCGATGTGTACTTCCCCTCTTCCATCCTTCAGTACATCGTCAAACAGCCTCTGTCAACACTTGACGTTGTTGAAAAGTATGACATCAAGGTCAACCTCAACGGCGGCGGTTACAAAGGCCAGGCTGAAGCACTCCGTCTCGCTATTGCCCGCGCTCTCGTCAAGATCAACCCCGAAGACAAGCACACACTCCGCGTAGAAGGCTTCATGACCCGCGACCCGCGCGTTGTTGAACGCAAGAAGCCCGGTCGTCCCAAAGCCCGCAAGCGCTTCCAGTTCTCCAAGCGTTAATATTCAATTTCAGACTCTCCTCAAGTGTTTAGTATCTAAACCGCTGAGATGGACACGTTCCCTACTCTCCGGTTGTAATTTGTCAAAAGAACGTAAACAACCCAACAACAAATCATGTCAACACCCAATTTTGACCAACTCCTCGAAGCAGGTTGCCATTTTGGCCACATGAAAAGAAAATGGAATCCTGCAATGGCGCCCTACATCTTCATGGAGCGCAACGGTATCCACATCATAGACCTCTATAAGACCCAGGCCAAACTTGAAGAAGCTGCTGCAGCTCTCCGCAACATCGCCAAGGGCGGCAAGAAGATCCTCTTCGTAGCTACCAAAAAGCAGGCCAAGGAAATCATCGCCGACAAGGCTCAGAGCGTCAACATGCCCTACGTCATCGAACGCTGGCCCGGCGGTATGCTCACCAACTTCCCGACCATCCGCAAGGCCGTGAAGAAAATGACCGCCATCGACAAGATGACAAAAGACGGCACTTTCGACAACCTCTCGAAGCGCGAAAAACTCCAGATCACCCGTCAGCGCGCCAAACTCGAAAAGAACCTTGGCTCAATCGCTGACCTCAACCGTCTTCCCTCGGCTCTGTTCGTAGTTGACGTTTGCAAGGAGCACATCGCCGTTGCCGAAGCAAACCGTCTCGGTATTCCCGTTTTCGCTATCGTCGACACCAACTCCGATCCTTCAAACGTAGACTTCGTTATCCCCGCAAACGATGACGCATCAAAGTCTATCGACCTCATCCTCTCAACCGTATGCGAATCAATCAGCGAAGGTCTTGAGGAACGCAAAGTAGAGAAGGCTGACGAAAAAGCATCTGCTGAAAACTCTGACGCAGCTCCCCGCCGCGAACGTCGCCGCGTGAGCCGCAAGGGCGAAGGCGAAGCTGAAGTAGCTGAAACTGAAGTTGCCGAAGTTGCCGAAGCAGCCGAATAATCAATCCACTCTTTTCACAAACATTCTAAACTCACACTATACTATGGCAGTTACAATGGCAGAAATCACCAAACTGCGCCACCTCACAAGCGCCGGTTTGATGGACTGCAAAAAGGCCCTCGCCGAAACTGACGGCGACATCGAAGCAGCCGTTGAGATCCTCCGCAAGAAAGGTCAGGCTGTAGCAGCAAAGCGTGAAGACCGCAACGCCGCAGAAGGATGCGTTCTCTCAAAGAACGAAGGAAACTTCGCTGCTATCCTCGCCCTCAACTGCGAGACTGACTTCGTTGCCAAGAACGAAGGCTTCGTTTCTCTCGCCAAAAAACTCCTCGACATCGCAGTTGAAAACCGCTGCAAGACTGTCGACGAACTCAAGGCCATCACCGTTGACGGCATCACTGTCGCCGACCTCGTGACCGAAGAGTCAGGCAAAACCGGCGAAAAGACCGAAATCGGCGCTTATGAAGTAGTTGAAGCTCCCACTACCGCAGCTTACAACCACTTCAACAACAAGCTCGCCGCTATCGTAGGCTTCAACCTCCCCGACGTTGACGCCCAGGTAGGCCGCGAAATCTGCATGCAGATCGCATCTATGAACCCCGTTGCCTGCAGCCGCGAAGACGTTCCCCAGGCCACTATCGACCAGGAAATCGCCGTCGCCGTTGAAAAGACCAAGCAGGAACAGATCAAGAAGGCCGTTGAAGCCGCTCTCAAGAAAGCTGGTCTCAACCCCAACCACTTCGACTCTGAAGACCACATCGAATCCAACATCACCAAGGGCTGGATCACTGAAGAAGATGCAACCAAGGCTCGTCAGATCATGAAAGAAACAGCTGAAGCAAAAGCTGCCAACCTCCCTGAGGCCATGATCCAGAACATCGCCAACGGTCGTCTCAACAAGTTCTTCAAAGAAAGCTGCCTCATGGAACAGGAATATGTTCAGGACAGCAAGCTTTCTGTAGGTCAGTTCCTCGAACAGACCCGCAAAGGCCTTGTCGCTGTTGCGTTCAAGCGCGTAAACCTCAACCAGGACTAATCCTCCCGGCCAAGAAAGTCATAACAACGCAATACTCCGTGAACGGGTGCTGACCGAATGTCGGCACCCGTTCATCATTTCCGGGGCAGCTTATACGATTCACTCAGACCCCGCTCCACAATAAGAGGGGTGTTCGATTCGCTGAACAGTTACTCTAAATCACCTTATCACCACATCTCTCTGCGACTTCATGACCCGGTTTGTCATCACGATGCTTTCACGATACTTTTGTCGATTGAAAATCCTGTGACGTCCAATAATTTTGCCACTTTGGTCAAAAATAATTATTTTTGTGATCTATGAGTGAAATTCTTACCCGGCAGCGCATCACCACATTCCTGACTCACCTGCTCTGCATAACCATACTGTTCATACTTCCGGAGGTGCTGACCTCACTCTCCTCTCCGGCCCATCCATTGCGACTATGGGTCTATGCCAAAGCCCTTGTGTATATCGCTGTTTTCTACATAAATTATTACTGGATCATTGAAAAGTCGCTTGACAAGCCTCATCGGGTTGTCAGGTTCGTGGCATCAAACCTACTGCTTATAATTGTAGCCATGATCCTCATCTATCTGGTGTGGCGCTTCCGTGAATTTCTCGGAGGAAAAGCACCGAAGACCAAACATCTTCATCTGTCAGAAGGAATCTACATAGCAAAATGGGTCAGCATCATGTCGCGCGACCTGGTTATGGTGATCCTCGTCATCGGACTCGCAACCGCTCTGCGTCTCGGCGACAAATGGCTTATGCTTGACCGCAAACAGAGAGACCTGATCAGCGCACAGCATGAAGAGGAACTGAAAAACCTGAAAAGCCAGCTCAACCCCCACTTTCTATTCAACACACTCAACTCAATCTACGCACTCATAGCCATCTCCCCGGAAAAGGCCCAGGAAGCAGTCCACAAACTGAGCAGGCTGCTGCGTTTCGTGCTTTATGACAATCCCACCTCAGTCTCAATAAAGCAGGAATTTGACTTTATCACGAACTATATCAGCCTCATGCGGCTCAGACTTAACTCCGCTATCAAACTCGATGTCAGGCTTGACATCGACAGTAATGGCAGACAGGACATGCGAGTTGCCCCCCTGCTGTTCATCACACTCATTGAGAACGTATTCAAACACGGCATCCATACACCCGAAATACCTCTGACCATCCACATCCGCGCTGACGGCAACCGCATAGAATGCCATACATCCAACGGACACATCCCATCAGACAAAAACCGTGAGCACAACACATCCACCCCGTCAGGAGGAATCGGCATGGTCAATCTTCGCCGTCGGCTACACCTGATCTACGGCCAGGCAGCCGAGCTGAAAGTCACTACTGCCGACGGCCTCTATCAGGTCTGGCTGAGCATACCGTCAACTCTCAAATAAAATCAGTCTCCCATCTCAATAAACCACCGACCTATGCAGACCCTTCGCTGTTGCGTGATCGACGACGAGCCCCTGGCATCAGGCCTCATCCGTTCATATATCGAAAAGACACCGTTTCTTGAAATCGCCGGCGAATTTTCATCGCCTCGCGACGCTATCTACACCATTCTCAACAACGATATCGACATCGTATTTCTCGACATACAGATACCCCAGCTGAACGGCATCGAATTTGCCCGGATCATCCCTGCCGACACCCGCATCATATTTACTACGGCATATTCAGACTACGCGGTTGAAGGTTTCCGGGTCAACGCACTCGACTATCTGCTCAAACCGGTCAGCTACGAGGAATTTCTTGCAGCCGCAAGGCGCGCCCTTGCCTGGTACGAGATGAAACACCAGTCCGATTCCTCAAAACTGCAATCGCAGGTCTCTTCACCGGAAAAGGCAGGAGAATATATAATCGTCAAAAGCGAATACAAGCTGGTGCAGGTCCGCATCGCCGACATCCTCTATATCGAAGGCCTGAAAGACTACGTCAAAATCTACGTCGAAGGATCAGAGAAATCCATAATGACACTCCTGAGTATGAAAGCGCTCGAACAGACGCTGCCTTCCGACTTATTCATGCGTGTCCACCGGTCATACATTGTAAATCTATCCAGGATCAAAGTAATTGAGCGCAACCGCATCATTTTCGGGCGCACACAGATCCCGGTATCCGAAAGCTACAAAGACACTTTCGCAGAATTCATATCCAGGCGCACTTTGGGCTGAAACCGCCCTTCCCCACTCCCCCCTACTTTACGGCGCAGAGCAGAAGCAGCCATAAACAATGCAGGGCCGGTCATCTCGACCAACCCTGCATTGCTTTATACCTTCTCCGTCCAAAGCTAATAAAGACGGACTAATTACAAAATAGAAGCTTTAACTAATATTGCATTCGTACTATCTTTTACTTCTCGCGATTCAAACCATCGCGATTTCTCGTTGTGCTGTTTATAAGACGAAAGTACCATGTCCAAAGTTACACTCCACCCGATCTTTTAACCTAAGTTAACTAAAACCACACTCAAACGTCAGGCTCTGACCGCTTTTAAACCATCTGATGACTCCAAGTGTTAAACAGACAAGTCACTTGTCAAACTATTATCCGCTTTTGAGCAAATCAGAAAAAAATGAAGAGAATCGTAATCATGGGCGCCACATCCGGAATCGGACTCCGTGTGGCAGAAATCTTCGCGAAAGCCGGCTGGCTCGTAGGAGCCGCAGGGCGCAATGAGAAAGTCATGCGCAAACTTCAGTCAGACTTTCCTGACCGCATCCGCTATGCGCGGATCAACATTGACGACGCTGCATCTCCCTCCCACCTCCGTGATCTCATCGGAAGGCTCGGCGGAATGGACATATATCTTCATGTGGCAGGCATCGGATATGAAAACGAGACTCTTGTGACAGACCATGATGTGGCCACCGCACAGACTAATGTGGTCGGCTTCACCCGCATGATCGACACTGCCTTCAGATATTTCCGTGAACACGGAGGCCGCGGGCGCATCGCAGCCGTGACATCCGTGGCCGGCACCAAAGGAATCGGACAGCTCGCATCCTATTCTTCATCCAAAAAATATCAGCAGGCTTATCTGACCGCTCTCGACCAGCTCGCCGGGATGCAGAATCTCGACATTTCATTCACTGACATCCGCCCAGGATGGATACGCACCCCGCTGCTTAACCCTGACAGAGTCTACCCGATGACAATGAGCCTTGACCATGCAGTTGCAAGCATTGTCCGCGCTATAATAAAGCGCCGTAGGCTGTGTATCGTGGACTGGAGATGGAATCTTGCAGTCAGACTCTGGAGTCTCCTCCCCGACCGCATCTGGGAGCGCATTCCGGTCAATGTCTCCGCTCCCGCCACTCCTGCCCAGGAGAAAACAGACGCATCCGTCGAAAAGTCGCTCAGCCAGCCGGAACCGCCAGCCGAAGTCAAAGATCCGATAGATAAAAGCGTAACCGCATAAGGCATCATAACCACATCCCCCGCACATCGCCGGAATCAGATCACGGTTGAATGTGCGGGGGATGTCGTGTGGTATATATTGTGTCCGGAAGCCGCTTATTTCACACGAATCATATATTTCAGTGAAATCTCGATCGAATTATTACGTGAGGCAGCAAAGAAGTCACGCTTTGAATCCTTGAAGATATTTCCCAGGCCAAAATAGTAGCGGCCTTCGAGCATTATGGAGTGTCGGCGCTTTATCACAATCTCCATACCGGCCCCACCGACAATACCGTAGTCAAACTTGCGGTCTACAGCCATTGCCAACTGCTCATTAGTTCGAGAGCCTTGCGGGAAATTAGGTATATTTTTATAGTTGTCATAATCGAAATTTGCATCGATCGAACTGCCGAGCAAAAATCCCACCTCCGGTCCGAGATTGAAAAAACCGCGAAATTTCTGTGACCCGAAATAGATATGTGTCATCACCGGAATAGAGACATAGGTCAGAGTGCGTGAATAACTGAACTCCGGCGCCTCGTCCTTGGCAAAATCCTCGGCCCATCCACGCTGCGTCACGTTGATTTCTCCGATCAGACCGAAGATCTTCTCCTCCGTGTAGCGGCAGGCAAGGCCCATAGTGAGCCCCTGGGTGAACTTCTGATGCACCTCAGGGCTGAATGACATGCGCGACAATGTCGCTCCGGCCTTTCCTCCTATCGAAAAGTTGGGCGAATATTCTCTCTGGGCCATCACACTGACAGGCAGCAGAAGTGCCAGCGCAACAAGCACCCGTCCGGCAATCATACGAAATACCTTACCTGCCATCAGAGATTGATTTTTTCAATTAAACCGCCGGTGCGGAAGTTGATCAGATAGAGCACATTGTTGCACTGTCCCTCGGCTCCTTCCGGGGTTGTGAACGAATAGCCGTTCTGCACACCGTCATAGCGTGCCACCGGGTTCTTGAGATAATCCAGCACAAACATGCCTGTATCGAAACCGAGCAGTCCCTGACGCGGTATGGCATTTTCCATTCCGGCTCCATACCAGCCTTTGAAACGGTCTTCCATGCGACGTGTGCGCACATTGTCATCATCGACAAAGAAACGCGAATACACCGTGGTGTTGAGATTGTGCATGTTCTGCAGAGTCTCGCCGCGGAATGTCACCCACTCCGGATAGCCGACAAGCTTGACCATCGGGAGTCCGGCCTCGTCGCGCCACTCTATGACAGCGGGCATTATGCGGTTGAGATCGCTCTGACGGGCCGACAGTGGTATAAACGTATAGTTCCCGTCAGACTTCAGGCTTTTAAGATCAGCCGGAGTCAGTTTCGCCTCGGCTGTGATGGTCTTCCACTCAATTCCTTTTGACTCAAGACGCGATTTGAGCGCCGAGATAAAATCAGATTTGTCTGCATTCGCGCCGTCTGCCAGAGATACAAAGACGGGAGTTGAATATGCCAGCCGTCCGGCAATTGCTTCGGCGGCTTTGTCAATCATTTGCTGCGAAGGTATGTTTCCCTGCATCACGGCAGGATTAGTCTGATAGCATTCATCGCGGACTATAAAAGCGTTGAGCACTTTTATGCCGTTATCACGCCCGAATTCACCGAGTATAGCCAGCTGGTCTGACGAATCGGGGGCTATTATCATGCGATGAGCTTTCAAGGTGCTGTCAGAAGTCAGCTGACGGACTTTCGCAGTGGACCCTTCAGTGTCATAGGCAGTCACTTTTACCGGGACTCCATTGTGGCGCATACTGTCTACGGCAATCAGAAATCCTTTATAGAATTCAGTGTAGCGCTGCGCGCTCTTTGAGGGTGTTTCTTCCTTGAGCATAAACGGCAATACCACCGCTACCGAAAGCTCCTCTTTAGCCTCCGGAGTCACACCGGATGCACGGGCAAGGTCATCGACTGAGACCGTGCCGTCAGTTCCGACCGGAATCAGGCCTGATGGAGAAGCCTGCTGCTCTGCCGCTACTGCTCCCTGCGGAGCCGGAATGCTCAGCACCTGGCCTTCTTTCAGGATCGTAATACCCGGATTGGCGGCTTCAAGCTGCTCCACAGTGATTCCGTGGGCATTGGCTATGGAATAAAACGTCTCTTTCTTCTTTACTATATAGCCTTCAGGAGCTGTGCGGATTACCGTGGTGCCCTGCGAGGCTGCTCCGGGAGCCGCCGTATTGGCCGCAGAATTATCTTCGCCGACAACCGGAGCGGTCAGATGAAGAGTCTGGCCGGCCTTCAGCCCTTCGCGGACCACGGGGTTCTGCTCGATCAGCGCTTCGGTGCTTATTCCGTATTTTTTAGCGATTCCATAGATAGTCTCCCCTTTTGCCACGGTATGGCTCAGCATACGCACTCCGTGACGGTTGGCATTGTCCGGAGTCAGCACCTCGCTCTCTTCAACCGGGAAGAACAGCATCGAGCCTGACTTCAGTCCGTCGGCCACTGAGGGGTTAAACTTCACAAGCTCGTCTTTGCTGATGCCGAACTTATGGCAGAGAGAATAAATGGTCTCCTTGTTCTCTACGGTATAATAATGGTATGAACGTCCGTTTATCTCTTTGACAGGCAGATCTTTCACTGCGGCGTCAGCCGTAATGCCTGCAGCCAATGCAAGAGAACAGAGGGCAGATATGGTCAGTCTACGAAATTTCATGTGCTTATGGCTAAAAACTTCCACAAAGATACATCAAATTCTTTGATGTATCTTTACTTTTAACACCGATTATACGGAATTTTTTGGAGTCAATAAAAAAATGGGGGGTTAAGATCCACATCGAAAAGAACTTCTGCAAAGATACACCCCCGCCCTCCCGAAAGAGAGCGATAAAGCGAAGGCACCCTATTCGGAGCGGTAAATCGGTGTCCTCGACCGGACACCGATTTACCGCCCCGGATGGCTACGCAAGACCGGTTCAAAAACATCACATATATATAAAGAAGCCGGCGTCCTGCAGACAAATGCTGCAGGACGCCGGTTGATTCTTTGAATCCGTGAAGAATGAATTATTTCTTCTTGCGGTTGCCGTAACGGCTCATGAACTTGTCCACGCGACCGGCGGTATCGACAAGCTTCTGCTTACCGGTGAAGAAGGGGTGTGACGAGCTGGTGATTTCAAGCTTAACCAGGGGATAGGTCACGCCGTCAACTTCGATTGTTTCCTTTGAGGCTACAGTGGAACGAGTGATGAAGATTTCATCGTTCGACATGTCCTTGAATACTACTTCGCGGTAGTTGGAAGGATGGAGATCTGCTTTCATTTTATTTCGTGATTTTTTTGTTGTCAGAAGTTATCGTTGCGCTGGTAGGACGCGTAGATTCGTAATGGCGGTGCAAAGGTAAGGATTTTAATTTATTTATCAAAACTTTTCTGCCATTATGAACCGAGAAATTATTATTGTGCAAGAATTTGCAGGCAATTGCGGATTGTAGACTCAATCGGGCGGCTGCTATTCTGTGTAGAAATCGATCAGGCGGCTCATGGCTCTGCGGCAGGCCGGACAGAAGTCCGGAGCTGTGTTGGTGCGCATGCGGCAGTCATCGGCCGGACGATATACTCCATGAAAAGAGTACCCCCCTCCTTCATAAAGTCCTACCGGCCATTTCGACGCTTCCGATACCGGTGTGGGCTGCGGCGTTCCTTTGGGAATCAGATCTTTCCACTTGCTTTCAAAATCCACAAGTGTGGTGATGTTCGGTTCCCAAGGCTCCACATCTGCGGGATAGGCCTCGTCATTGGCCTCGGTCTCGTAGAAATATTCATCGGCCAGACCGCCGAAACTATGGCCGAATTCATGAACAACCACAGGCCGGAAATTCGCATGTCGCGATGTGGTCAGCGTATAGCTGTTATATATGCCTCCGCCGCCATACTCCGGAGTGTTTGCCAGAATTATGATATGTTCATAGGGTATTCTGGCCAAAGAGTCATGAATATCCCTGACATGCAGGCTCGTCAGATAGCGGTCTGAATAGAATGTGCTGAAATGCGAAGAGAATGCTGTCGACTTCCATTCGCCCAGACGGGGCACACTGACTCCTGAGTCAGCCGAAGGAGTGGCCACGGCGACAAAATTGAACTTGTCGGCCCGCGACTTGAACGGTTCGTAGGAAAGTATGGCATCCACAGCCGTACGGGCATGACGATAGAAACTGTCCATCTCCGCTCTTGTATAGCCCTCTGCAAGAATAGCCACATCTATGGCGTTCTTCGGATCACCCCCACGGTGGATATAGCGGTGCTCCGCCACCCGGCCGTGGCCTTTCCTTGTAATCAGAATATCTTTCGGATCAAGCCTGTGGGTCATCGAGGCAATAGGCTTATGGCGGTTGTCAAGCAGCTCGATGCTTATGCGGGCAGGTGAGACCGGATAAGGCAGAAGCACCGTGTGCTCGAAAGCCTTGGCCACTTCTGAAGCCTCTGCGGTGGTAAGCCATTCATGATAAAGAGATGAGAAGGATGTGCGGTAGAGCGTGTCACCGTCTGCCTCCGAGACCATTGTGACCGTGCCGTTTCCGAGCAACGGCAGTTCCGACATTCTATGGCGTCGGCCGGCCCATCCGTCGATACCTGACTGACCGGCAAGAGAAACACCCCTGTCACCGGCCGGAGTGGCAGTAAAGAGATAGTCGACACGCAGAGTGCGGTCTTCAAACCTACGTCCGAAATCAGAAGAAGATGTCTCGCGGATCTGGGCGCTTTGTGCTCCTCCCTTCAGTCCGGCCTCCATTACTTCGGCAACCAGAGAATTCATATAGAGTTCAAGATTACTGTAGCCTGACTTACCAATGAGACTGCCGTCAGAAGCATTATCCGGATCAAGTCCGTTGGCCCTCTCCCAGTCATCGGGAATTCCATCGCCGTCAGTGTCAGCCGGAGCCACACCGCTGTTCAGGGCAGGCCAGCCGCGCGATCCGTCGGCATAGACAACCTCATCCTGAGTGTCAATGATGCCGTTTTTCCCGAATGACGCATTGCCCTCACGCACGTCACTGATGACAAGACTGTCATAGGCATCACGGCGAAGCGAAGCTCCGGCGCAGTCGAGCACCCGTTCATAGGCATCACGCGCCGTATGGGTAGTCACCGTCTCAAAGTCCATAGGCTCATTGAGACGGATTTCATCTGCTATGGATTTATCCCAATAACCATCGCAGCCGGCAGGTTTTATCTGGCGTCTGACACCTACGCCCCAGTTGTCGGCTCCGACTGCCGCAATGTCGTGGTTCTCGTTGCCGCTCACATAAAAGCGGCCCCATTTGTGAAGCATCGGGCGCCATACGTTCCAACCGATTTTCAGTTTATGTCCGTCGACTTCGATACTGTTGTCGGCCATGTCAATCTCAAAAACGCGGCCGCCGACACTCACGCGGTTCACACCCTTGCGCCCCTTGCCATCACGCAAGCCTTTGACATCATCGCGGCTCAGGCTTGTGCCGAACAGACGGTTATAGTCTTCAGCAAGACCGCGGCCGTTGAGACAATACTGCACGGTGCGGATTCCGGGACCGGCTATGCGCTCAGGCATGGTGTTTGTGGTCTTGCCGGGTTTGAAATAATTGTTGACTATGTTCACTGTCATGCCCTCGCCTCCATAACACCCGTTTGAACCGTAGTTATAGATCACGTTGTTACGCAGATCCATGCGCTCGTCAGTCTGGGTATGCGGGCTCGGACCGAGACGCGGTGTGCGCGACGTATGGTTTGCCACAAGGTTGTGATGATAGCTCGCGCCGCTGCCACCCCAGTTTCCGCCGTAGCCGTGGGCTCCTTTCTGATGGCCGCTGTTATGGAGACTGTGGGATGCGATGCACCACTGCACGGTAAAGTCGGTCATACCGTAGACCGAGATGCACTCGTCTATGCTCCAGCTCACAGAGCAATGGTCAACCATAACATTGCGATGACCGCTTCCGCCGAGTCCGTCGCCTTCGTGATGGGCCACTTCACGGTCGCCGAGACGAAAACGCATGAAACGGACTATCACATTGTCGGCCTGGATGAGAAACGGATAGTCGGCAATGCAGACACCATCGCCGGGTGCGGTCTGTCCGGCTATCGTCACATCTGGGTTTTCAAGCCGCAGGGGCGATTTCAGGAAAATAGTGCCGTCGACATCAAAAACGATTGTCCGCGGACCGGCCTGATTGCAGGCATAGCGGAATGAACCGGGCCGGTCATTGTCATCAAGAGTCGTGACATGATACACCCGCCCCCCACGGCCGCCGGTGGTCCACATGCCAAAACCCTCTGCACCTGGAAAAGCGGCTACCGAAGGTCTGATCCATACGGAGGGCACTGTTTCTTTTTGCATCACCTTACGCTGACGGTCAGGCTGCATCGAACGCGGGAATCCGTCAGGAGGCAAGGCATAGCCACTTGATGCCAGCAGTATGGCGGCTGTCAGCAAATTAATCCGTTTCATCATATACACTTTCATAAAATTCACGGCAGGAACGCCTTTTAAAGCGTCCCTGCCGTGAGAGTTAATATTTCATGTCCAAGGGATTGTCACCCCCTTATTATTTCACAATGAACTTCTTTCCGTCACGGATATAAATGCCGGGGAGCAGGGGCTCCTTGACTTCGACACCCATGATGTTGTAGATCTTACCGTTGCCCTGAGGCTTGGCGGGATCAATGACGATGTCCTCGATGCCTGACTGGTCTGCTTCCTTAGCCTTGATCATTATCTGAATAACGACTTCCGAGCCACCGAAAATGACTTTGACTTCATTTGAAGGTTCTGTGACATTGATTGTGTGCTTTGCCGCCTCATTGATATTTCTGATCGGAAAAACATAATCGTCAGCAGCAAATTTATCATTATTAACTGAAGCCACATATGACTGATTATTGTCATTGTTGGCCCAGCCGATAAAGGTCAGCTCAGTCGCAACCTTTCCTTCCGGAAGCTTTATTGTCCAGGTTCTGTTGCTTCCTGAGCCAAACTTCACATAGTCAGCTGTTGCAGATGAGCCGTTTGAATATTTTCGGCTGGCATCTGTACAAGAGACTGAGATTCCATCACTGAAAAGGAAAGGCTGGGGATCGTCTCTCATCATATGGCTGGTAGATTTTGAGATTTCATATTCGAAAGTCTCTACAACAGGCGCCTCGTATTTCGGGAGCTCGACAGCATCGTCAGCGAAAGTCAGATCGCCGTTGAGCATCTTGCCGGCCTCGTTCTGAGAGGCGGTGATATGTTCAACCAAAGAATTCAGATAAATCTCAAGATTAGTAAATCCTGATGCCGTGGCTTTGGCTCCGTCAGAAGGATCATTGGGATCAAGGCCATTTTCCTGCTCCCACTTGTCAGGCATGCCATCGCCGTCTGTATCTACAGGCGCAGCCACATTAGCAAGTATCGGAAGTTTGCCATTTTCTTCCAGTGCGGTTCCGGCAGGATATACTATATCATCAGGAGTGTTGATAAAACCTGCGTCAAGGCCTGATCCTGTAGAAGCTGCTTTATTATTTCGAGCCTCTTCGATGATCATTTTATCAAGAGCGTCACGTTTCAGAGAAGCTCCCGCATGATCAAGCACTTTAGCATAGGCATCTTTAGCACTATGGGTGGTGGTATAGACATATTCAATCGGGCGGTCAAGCTTCATATCATTTTTGATATTATTCTGAGAAGAGCTTACCGAAGCAAGTCCGTCCCATTCGCTCCAGGTGATCTGGTTATATATGCCCAAACCCCAGTTATCACCTTCCACCTGCCCGAAATTCGAGTTATTGTTTCCATCGACATAATATGTGCCGATCTTGTGCAATGCGGGCTTATAGGCATTCCAGGTGATAGTAAGAATCTTGCCATCTATATTGATTGTATTGTCATCCGCTATGTCATATGACCGTCCTGCAATCTGAACTCCGGGTCTGCCTTTGCTGAAATAGCCTTCTACATTGCCTTTATTGATAGAGGTACCCATCAGACTGTTATAAGACGCTGCGATCTTGTCTTTGTCAAGCACATAATCCACAGTGCGGATTCCGATTCCGGCAATGCGGAATCTCTTATTGTTGCTGCCATTGACATACTTATTTCCAGGTCCGGGCTTATAGTAATTATTGACAATGTTGACATTCATGCCCTCACCGCCGTAGCAACTTTCGCCAGAATAGTTGAACATGACATTGTTACGCATGTCCATCACCTCATTGAGCTGAGTGGTGGGACGCGGGCCAAGGCGCGGAGCACGCGATGTGTGGTGAGCAAGAAGATTGTGGTGATATGAACCATATTCGCCACCCCAGTTGCCACCATATCCGTGATTGCCTTTGCTGTGGCCCGAATTGACAAGGCTCTGAGATACGATACACCACTGGACTGTTGTGTTATGAGTACCGCTGAACGAAAGACATTCATCAATACTCCAGCTCACCGAGCAATGGTCAATGATGATGTCGCGCTGATCAAGGGCTCCAAGTCCATCCCAGCCGTCTGCACCATCTTTGGTCACGTTTTTGTTACCAAGACGGAAACGGATATAACGGATGATCACATTATTGGCCTTGATTGAAAACGGATAGTCGGTAATGCAGATGCCGTCACCGGGAGCGGTCTGGCCTGCGATGGTCACATTTCCGTTTTTCAGATCAAGAGCGCTTTCAAGATGAATGTTTCCTGACACTTCAAAAACGATTGTTCTTGCACCGGCCTGATTGCAGGCCCAACGCAATGTGCCTTCAGATCCGTCATCGGTTAGTTTTGTTACTTTAAGCACTTTTCCACCGCGACCACCTGACGTGTAGCGGCCATAGCCCTCGGCTCCCGGAAATGCTTCAAGACGATCTATGGTCTCGGCAAATCCGAACATAGAGCAGAGCAATGCCACCAAGGTGAATATTGCAAATCTTTTCATGTTGTGTAGATAAGGGGGTAAATTTGTTGTATAAGGTATAGAGTTTTAATTTAAGGCATTCTTTCTCAGTATGCAAAGATAGATGATTTTTCGGCCACAATCAAATAAAATCTACCATTTCCCGCATTTTTCGCATCAAAATCCGCAGTTTTGATGTTTATTAAGAATTGCTTTCAGATGCGTCTGGAGGATATTGAAAGACCTCTCATTCCGCGGCGAGACGGTAGATAGCCTCGGTGTCTTCTTTGCCAAGAGTGATATAGCCACCTATCTGCGGGCCTTTGTTTTCATGAAGCTTGCTGACGAGCAGGTTAAAATCAGGCGCTTCAATGCCGAGTGCTTTCATGGTGACTGGCAGACCGATCGAGCTGAAGAATCCGCGCAGGCAGCAGACGGTCTCGGTGGCCGCGGCTGTGTCATCATGCTCGTTCACGTCAAAGACCCTGCGGCCGAACTGCGCCACTTTGGCAGGCTTGATGCGTGACACATATTCGAGCCATGCAGGCACTATTACAGCGAGTCCGGCTCCGTGAGTCACTCCGTAGATGGCGCTCAGCTCATGCTCCATGAAATGAGAGGCCCAGTCTTCACGCCGTCCGCAACCGCAGATGCCGTTGTGGGCGAGAGTGCCGCTCCACATTATGTTGGCGCGGGCCTGGTAATCGTCAGGACAGGCCATGACCTTGGGGGCTTCCGCTATTATGGCTTTCAGCAGCCCTTCGGCCAAGCGGTCGGTCACCTCTACATCTTCCGTAGGGGAGAAATAACGCTCCATGATGTGGACCATCATGTCGGCGATGCCACTTGCCGTCTGATAGGGCGGAAGAGTAAATGTCAGTTCCGGGTTCAGGCAGGCGAATTTCGGCCGCAAAGCTGTATCGGTCCTGAGCGAGAGTTTCAACAGTCCGTCAAGACGGGTTATCACTGAGTTTCCGCTCCCCTCGCTGCCTGCGGCGGGAATGGTGAGCACCACTCCGAGAGGCAAGGCCGGTCCGACTACGGCTTTTCCGGCAAAGAAGTCCCAGAAGTCTCCGTCATAAGGCACTCCGCAGGCTATAGCCTTGGCAGTGTCAATCACAGAGCCTCCGCCTACAGCGAGCAAGGCATCTGCCCCACTCCGTCGACAACGGTCTATGCCTTCATAGACCAGATCGTCAGTCGGATTGGGCTTCACGCCTCCAAGGGAGATATGAGAAATGCCTTCAGCGTCGAGCGATGCAGTAACGCGGTCAAGCAGTCCGCTCTTCACCGCAGAGCCGCCGCCATAGACGATCATGACGTTTTTCCACTCCGCGTTTTTGCAAAGGCGTCCCACTTCATTCTCAACCCCTCGGCCAAACAGATAGCGCGTAGGGGTGCAAAAAGTGAAATTATCCATTGGTCATACATTATTAGAGGTTGTCTAAAAACAATAAACACGACAGAGGGACGCTTTTCAAAGCGCCTCCACAGCAGGCGACCGGTAATCGGCCGTCTGCGCGGGCGCTCTGAAATGCGTCCCCCTGCCGATATGTTTTCCATTGATTCAAACAATCAGGGAAAACATCAGGGAAATTCTATTATTCTTCTCCTTCAAGAAGCTCAAGCATCTTGATTGCCGAAACCGGAATGCGGGTACCGGGGCCGAAGATTGCGGCGACACCTGCCTTGTAAAGGAAATCATAGTCCTGAGCGGGAATAACACCGCCGGCAGTCACCATGATGTCCTCGCGGCCGAGTTTCTTGAGTTCCTCGATCACCTGCGGAATCAGGGTCTTGTGACCTGCTGCAAGTGAAGAGACACCGAGAATGTGGACGTCGTTCTCAACCGCCTGGCGGGCTGCTTCGGCGGGAGTCTGGAACAGCGGGCCCATGTCAACGTCAAAACCGCAGTCGGCATAGCCGGTGGCTACCACCTTGGCACCGCGGTCGTGACCGTCCTGGCCCATCTTGGCGATCATGATACGGGGTTGACGTCCTTCGCGCTTGGCGAATTCTTCGCACATCTGCTGAGCCTTCACGAAGTCAGGATCAGCCTTGGTTTCTGATGAGTACACGCCTGAAATGGTTCTGATTACTGCTTTGTAACGGCCTACGACGTCTTCGCAGGCATCGGAGATTTCGCCCAATGTGGCGCGCAGACCGGCAGCCTTGACAGCGAGGTCGAGGAGGTTGCCTTCCTTGGTGCGGACACACTCGGTGATGGCGGCGAGGGCTTTCTTGACTGCCTCTTCGTCGCGATGAGCCTTGAGGTCGACGAGACGGGCCACCTGGTCTTTGCGCACTTCGGTGTTGTCGATTTCAAGGATGTCGATGGGATCTTCGTGGTCGAGACGGTATTTGTTGATACCAACGATTGTCTGACGGCCTGAGTCGATACGGGCCTGAGTGCGGGCCGAGGCTTCTTCGATACGCATTTTGGGCAGACCTGATTCGATGGCCTTGGCCATACCGCCGAGTTTCTCGATTTCCTGGATGTGTTCCCAGGCACGGTGTGCGATCTCGTTTGTGAGGGCTTCCACATAGTAGCTGCCGCCCCAGGGATCGACCTGCTTGGTGACCATAGTCTCTTCCTGGATGTAGATCTGGGTGTTGCGGGCGATACGGGCGGAGAAGTCGGTCGGGAGGGCGATGGCTTCGTCAAGCGCGTTGGTGTGGAGCGACTGGGTGTGGCCGAGAGCGGCACCCATTGCCTCGATACATGTACGGCCCACGTTGTTGAAGGGGTCCTGCTCGGTAAGCGACCAGCCTGAAGTCTGAGAATGGGTGCGCAGGGCAAGCGATTTAGGGTTCTTCGGGTTGAACTGCTTGACGATCTTGGCCCAGAGAAGACGGGCCGCACGCATCTTGGCCACTTCCATGAAGTAGTTCATGCCAATAGCCCAGAAGAACGACAGACGCGGAGCGAAGGCGTCGATGTCGATGCCTGCATTGATACCGGCACGGAGATATTCGAGACCGTCAGCGAGAGTGTAGGCAAGCTCGATGTCGCATGTCGCACCGGCTTCCTGCATGTGGTAGCCGGAGATGGAGATCGAGTTAAATTTGGGCATGTTCTGCGAAGTGTATTCGAAGATGTCGGCGATGATTCGCATCGAGAATTCCGGCGGATATATATAGGTGTTGCGCACCATGAATTCCTTTAGGATGTCGTTCTGGATGGTACCGGCCATTTCTTCGAGTTTGGCTCCCTGTTCGAGACCTGCGTTGATATAGAATGCGAGCACGGGGAGAACGGCTCCGTTCATTGTCATGGAGACTGACATCTTGTTCAAGGGAATTCCCTCGAAAAGGACTTTCATGTCTTCAAGCGAGCAGATCGAAACGCCGGCTTTGCCCACGTCACCTACCACACGTTCGTGGTCTGCGTCATAGCCGCGGTGTGTGGCAAGGTCAAAGGCCACTGACAGACCCTTCTGACCGGCTGCAAGGTTGCGGCGGTAGAAGGCGTTTGACTCAGCTGCGGTGGAGAAGCCTGCATACTGGCGGATGGTCCAGGGGCGCAGAGGATACATGGCGCTGTACGGGCCACGGAGGAAGGGAGGAATACCTGACACGTAGTTGAGGTGTTCGAGTCCTTCAAGATCCTGCTTGGTATAGATGGGCTTGACGGGGATAAGTTCCGGGGTGATCCAGTCTTCCCCCTGAGTTTCGGGGACACGGAGATCGCCGAAAGCGTCGTTAACGATGTCTATTTCTTTGAAATTGGGTTTCATGTCTGAATGTTGATGGGGGTTGACGTATTACTTCTTGAGGAGTTTGTCATTGAAAGCGCGGAGTGTGTCGAGCACATTGCAACGCACATGAACGAAGTCGTTGATTCCGATTGCCTTGAGATCGTCGGTGCAGGCAGGTGCGCCGGCAACTACGAATTCAGCGCGTCCGTCGAGATATTTGAATGCAGCGGGTGCGAATTCGGCATATTCGTCGTCGCTTGAGCAGAGCACCACGATGTCGGCACCCTTTTCAAGAGCTGCGTCAACGCCCTGTTCTACAGTGTCAAAGCCAAGGTTGTCAATGATCTCATAGCCTGCACAGCCGAAGAAGTTGGTGGAGAACTGCGCGCGGGCAAGACGCATGGCAAGATTTCCGATGGTCAGCATGAACACTTTCGGACGGTTTGAAGCGGCTTCTGTGGCAAGACGGAGTGATTCAAAGTCACTTGCAGCGCGCTTGGTGGGGAGTCCGGCGGGAGTTTCGCATCCGTCGCCCTGACCGCCACAGGCGCAGGCAAGCGAGCCTTTGAGATCCACGATCTTGTCGGCAGCCATTTCGTTGATATTGGGATACTGGTTGGTTCCGAGAAGTATCTCTTTGCGGCGGGCCACGTCGGTGTGACGCTTTTCGGCGCTTTCACGGATCACTTTCTGAACCTCGTCATTGTTGCAGCAGGCAAGGAAGCCGCCCTTGTCTTCTACTTCAAGGAAGAGTTTCCAGGCTTCTTTCGCGATTGAGACAGTGAGGGTCTCCACATAGTAGCTGCCGCCGGCAGGGTCGATCACCTTGTCAAGATGGCTTTCTTCTTTCAGAAGGAACTGCTGGTTGCGGGCAATTCGTTCAGAGAATTCATCGGGTGTCTTATAGGGAAGATCGAAGGGAAGCGATGTGATGGAGTCAACACCGGCAAGAGCTGCTGACATGGCCTCGGTCTGAGAACGGAGCAGGTTGACGTGTGCATCGTAAAGAGTCTGATTGAAGCGTGAGGTAGAGGCGTGGGCCATCATCTTTGCGGCTTCGTCTGACGCGCCATACTGCTTGACAATCTGGGCCCAGAGCATACGGGCTGCGCGGAACTTCGCGAGTTCCATGAAGAAGTTCGACGAGATGCCCATGTTGAACTTGATGCGGGCAGCTACCTCGTCGGCGCTGCGGCCAGCCTCGGTCAGGAGTGTCAGCCACTGTGCGCCCCATGAAAGAGCATAGCCGAGTTCCTGGAAAATGTAAGCTCCGGCATTGGAAAGCATGTCGCTGTCAACTGAAAGGACACGGAGACCGGCAACTTCCTTGACAGCGTCAAGCAGTTCGCATGACATTGAAGCGAGAACCGCAGCCTCGAACGCCACACCCTTGCGCAGGGGTTTGCGGAAAGGATTGAAATCAATCGAGCCTTTGAATGTTTCGGCACAGCCGTTGGCTTTGATATATTCGACAAGAGCCTTTGCCAGAGGAAGGGCCTTCTTGATGCAGCAGGTGAAGTTTACCTCAACCTTGCCGAGATCAATGCCCTTGAGAAGAATCTGAAGTGTTTCGGCAGTCGGTTCGTCAACATGGAAACCGAGTGAAGTGACACCTTTGGTCAGGACATCAAGTGCTTTTTCATTTGCTTCGGCGGGAGTCTCGGCGATGATTTCCTGGCGGGTGAGCCAGTCATTGTCAGTGCGTGTTCCTCGCACATAGGGAAATTCACCGGGAAGCGAATTGGTGGTCTTGAGATCTTCGATGTCCTCCAGACGATACATCGGCTGAACATTGAAGCCTTCGTTGGTGCGCCACACGAGTTTCTTGTCAAACGGTGCGCCCTTAAGGTCAGCTTCCACCTTGGCTTTCCACTCTGCGGTGCTCACGGGAGGAAACTGTTCAAACAATTTTTCTTTCTTTTCTGCCATGATTATGGTATTAAATATACTGTTCAGGGTTTAGAGGTTGTTTTTAAACAACCTCTTAGAAAGCAACCTGAGAGGTTAACAATCTTCGTGCAAAGATAATTGGAAACTTCCTAAAAGCAAAGAAAATAGAAAGAAAAATAAGCAGAAACAGCGCCCGTGGAGGCGCTATTTGCAATGCCATATGTCTGTTTTTGACAATTTTATGTTTTTAAACATATCTGCAGCCCGAATAGCGGACCGCAGGCCTCTTTCAGAACAAGGGGAAGGTGCTGTTGGTATAGACGTATTTCCGGTCAAACTGTTCCTGAGACATTGTGAGCATGACAATGCCCTGTGCGAATGTCAGCAGATTCCAGATACCACAGGTGACGAATGAGAGCACGATAGTCAGTATCGCGGCTCCGATTTTGCCGAGATAGAAATACTGCGCACCGAAGAAACCAAGGAGTATGGCCAGGATTCCGGCTGTGGTCTTGTCCTTGCCGGAGGCGGGTATGTAAGCACCTGCGGGTGGATAGGCTGCGCCGGGGGCATTCTGATATTGCTGACCGCCTTGCGCGCCCTGATATTGCGCTCCGCCGGGTGCGTTCTGATACTGTCTGGTTCCGGCATAAGCCTCTGCTCCGGGCGAGGGAGGGGGCGTGGTTGTGAAGGATGATCCTTCACCTGCAGGAGCTTCAAACAGGAATGACAGTTCGGGCACCTGCCCGGCCGGCTGCCATTGTTCCATACCTTCGCGCCATACCAGAGTGGCCGGCGTAAGTCCCATGCCTGAAAGCTGATCTTCGCTCACAGGGCCTGTCTGGACATTGTTCTGATAAACGTACCAGGTTGCCATAATGATTGATATTGTTATTGTGGTTTGTTTTCTGTTTTACTATCAAATGCAAATTTAAGGTTTTATAGCATATCTGCCAAACATACCTTCATTGTCGCATCAGAAAGTCCTTGAAGTCAGAGAAGTCGGCGCTCATGGCCACTGACTTCTTCTCGCCGTTCATGAATGCGGCAAGGCGGTCAGGAATGGCTACGGGAGCTTCGACGGCCGCTTCTACAGTTTCCTTGAATTTGGCCGGATGGGCTGTTTCAAGGAATATGCCTGTCTCGCCGGGCTGGAGGCCGTCTTTCAGCGCCTGATAGCCGCAGGCTCCATGCGGATCAAGCAGATAGCCGGTAGCGGCATAGCAGTCGTGCATGGTCAGGCGGATACGGCTGTCAGGATATGCGAATCCGCTGATCAGCGATGAAATCCGCTCATGAGAGTTGTCATACAGATCCAGGATGCGGGCAAAGTTGCTCGGATCGCCTACGTCCATCGCGTTTGCAATGGTCTGCACACTTGCCTTCGGCGAGTATGTACCAGTGAACAGATAGTTATAGAATATATCGTTGGAATTGTTTGCGGCAATGAAGCGTTTGACCGGAAGCCCCATCCGGTGAGCGAAAAGTCCGGCGGTTATATTGCCGAAATTGCCGCTCGGCACACTGATCACGAGCTCCGATGCCTTTCCGAGAGCCTTCATACGGGCGTAGGCATTGAAATAATAGAATGCCTGCGGCAGGAATCGGGCCACATTGATCGAGTTGGCTGAGGTCAGTGTCATCTTCTCACAAAGTTCGCTGTCCATGAAGGCGCTTTTGACAAGACGCTGGCAGTCGTCAAACACACCGTCGACCTCGACTGCCGTGACATTGCGGCCGAGGGTTGTAAACTGGCATTCCTGAATCGGGCTGACTTTCCCTTTGGGGTAAAGCACATAGACATGGATGCCGTCTACGCCGAGAAAGCCGTTGGCCACGGCCGATCCGGTGTCACCGCTTGTGGCCACAAGCACGTTGACCGTGCGTCCGGCTCCGCGCTTGCCTATGAAATATCTGAGCAGACGCGCCATGAAACGGGCGCCGACATCTTTGAATGCGAGTGTGGGGCCGTGGAAAAGTTCGAGACTGTAGATGCGGTCCTCCACTTCGGCTACCGGGCAGTCAAAAGCCAGGGTGTCACAGACAATACGGTCGAGGTCTTCCTTAGGAATGTCTTCACCGAAAAACGCTTCGGCCACACGGCAGGCTATCTCATGAAACGAGAGCCGGTCAATCGTGTCAAAAAATTCTTTTGGAAGGGGTCTGATGGTCTCAGGCATGAAAAGTCCGCGGTCTGCGGCCAGTCCCTTGACCACTGCTTCTTCTAGATCCACTACGGGCGTAGCCCGGTTAGTACTATAATATTTCATTTGCAATTATTGATTTTCTGGGTTCATGAATCGGTCCATAAATTCACTGAGCCGCAAAAGGCCATAGCAGCCTGACGCGCAGCTTTCTTCATCGTAGCGGTCGACGCTGTCAGGCTCGGCTCCGGGCGTATGGATTACAAACGGCACAGGCTCTGCCATGTGAATGCGTTTTTCGACGGGCGTCGCATGGTCCGGGAGCAAGGCTATGCAGACCTGCTCATTCCATGATGCAAGTCCCTGCATGATCGGGCCGACAACCCGGCTGTCAAGATATTCTATAGCTTTCACTTTAAGATCCACATCGCCGTCATGGCCTGCTTCATCGGTTGCTTCAAGGTGAAGAAACACAAAATCATCGCTGCGCAGGGCCTCAAGGGCAGCTGCGGTCTTCCCTTCATAATTGGTGTCGGCAAGGCCTGTGGCTCCCTCGACCACTATGCTCCTGAGTCCGGCATAATGCCCGATGCCACGGATGAGGTCGACCGCCGTGATGACAGCACCGGTCCGGATCTGAGGATACATTTGCTGAAGAGTCAGCATATTCGGCCTGTAGCCCGGACTCCAAGGCCATATGGAATTGGCTTCCAGACGGCCCTGTTCGCGGTGACGCTGATTGAGCGGATGGAATGCAAGGAGTTCCTGCGACCGCAGTATCAGATCGTTGAGAAGAGCGGCTGTCTCCTCAGCGGTCATGCGGCCGTTCTCGACATTGGTTTCACCGCTTTCAGCCACCGGACTGACCAGCAGTTCGCGCCACTGTTCTCCCGGATGATCATGCGGAGGCGCACATTCGATATTCTTGTTGCCACCTTTTATAATAAGGAGGTGACGATACTGTATGCCGGGGATGAACTTAACCCGTTCACTGCCGAGATGCCGGTCAAGATAGCATATGAGTTCCGCGCCCTCTTCGGTGGTCAGATGTCCGCCATGATGAGCGCAGATTTCTCCGCCCCGGCCGAGACTGACGATATTGCACCGCATAGCCATGTCGCCGGGTTCCATTTCATAGCCTATGCTCGCGGCTTCGAGAGGCCCGCGCCCTTCATAGACTTCATTAAGATCGTAGCCGAGGATGGCGGTGTTCGCCACTTCGCTGCCGGGAGCAAAGCCGTCAGGAATGGTCACAAGCCGTCCACAACGGCCTTCACGGGCCAGACGGTCAAGATTGGGAGTCGAAGCCTGTTGGAGAGGTGTTTTTCCACCAAACCGGGCGATGGGATGGTCTGACATCCCGTCGCCGAGTATGATAAGATGCTTCATAGGGAGAGGAAGAGAAATCAGTTGTTGGCGGTTGACATTATGTTGGCAAACACGCCTGCCGCTGTCACCTCGGCTCCGGCTCCGTAACCCTGGATGAGCATCGGATATTCATGATAGCGCTCGGTGGTGAGCAGAACTATATTGTTGGAACCTTCAAGACCGTAGAACGGATGTCTGCTGTCAACGGCTTGCAGGCCTACGCTCATCTCTCCGTTTTCCATCTTCGCCACAAACCTCCAGCGCTTGCCTTCAGCCGAGAGCACCTGACGGCGCGCCTCGAAATCGGCATCAAGCTCAGGGAGTTTCCTCCAGAAGTCTTCAAGCGAACCGCCAAACATCTCGTCAGGCACAAAAAGGTGCTTTTCCACTTCGTCCTGCTCGGCCTTATAGCCGGCTTCACGGGTAAGAATCACCAGCTTGCGCACCACGTCCTGACCGCTGAGGTCTATACGCGGATCAGGCTCGCTGTAGCCGAGTTCTTTGGCCAGACGCACTGTTTCGGAGAAAGGAACCTTATCTGAAATGGCATTGAAGATGAAGTTGAGTGTTCCGCTCAGCACTGCCTCGATTTTCAGAATGCGGTCGCCTGACGAAACGAGATCGTTGATGGTGCCGATAATAGGCAGACCCGCTCCAACGTTCGTTTCGAAAAGATATTTCACGCCACGCTGAAGAGCTGTGGATTTCAGCCTGCGGTAAGTCTCATAACTGCTCGATGCCGCAACCTTGTTGGCCGCGACAACCGAGATGTTGTTGTCAAGGAATGTCTGATAAAGTTCGGCCACCTCCTTGCTTGCGGTGCAGTCTACAAAGACGCTGTTGAAGATATTCATACCCACAACTCCGTCGCGCAGACGTTCGGGCGAACTTTCGGGACTCGCCTCAAGCTGCTCTCTGTAGGTTGCCAGATCAATGCCTGCGCGGCTGAACACAGCCTTGTGGCTTGAGGCGATTCCGACCACATTGAGTTTCAGCCGGTGGGTCTGCATCAGTTTTTCCTGCTGGCTGCGGATCTGCTCTATCAGCATACCGCCTACAGTGCCGACACCGCATATAAAGAGGTTGAGTTCCTTGTATTCACTCAGGAAGAATGAGTCATGAATCACGTTGAGCGACTTGCGCAGATAGTCTCCATGAACCACAAACGAGATGTTTGTCTCGCTGGCGCCCTGTGCGCAGGCAATTACGCTGATGCCGCTGCGACCCAGAGTGCCGAACAGCTTGCCGGCTATACCTGGAGTATGCTTCATGTTCTCACCCACAATCGCCACTGTAGCCAGACCGCTTTCAACGTGCATAGGGAACATGGCCCCCTCTTCGATCTCCTTGGCAAACTCATTATCAAGAACCTCTACGGCGGCAGCGGCATCCTCGTCACGCACACCGATCGAAGTCGAGTTTTCAGATGAAGCCTGGCTGACCATGAAGACTGAGATGCCATTGTCGGCCAGAGCTGTGAAGATGCGGCGGTTCACACCGATCACACCGACCATCGACAGACCTGTCACGGTTATGAGCGAGGTGCCGCTGATGCTTGATATACCCTTGATCGGCTTGCGGTCATCCTCTATCTCATTGCGGATAACGGTGCCCGGAAGCTGCGGATTGAACGTGTTCTTTACATAGATGGGAATATTGTTGACACAAACCGGATATATGGTAGGCGGATAGATCACCTTCGCGCCGAAGTTGCAAAGTTCCATAGCCTCGACATAGCTGAGCGCGTTGATTGTGTAGGCCGTCGGAATGACACGCGGGTCTGCGGTCATGAATCCGTCAACGTCGGTCCATATCTCAAGAGCTTCCGCACCAAGCGCCGCCGCTATGATCGAAGCCGTGTAATCACTGCCGCCTCGACCGAGATTTGTCACTTCGCCTGAATCGCGATCCGAACTGATGAAACCCGGCACTATGTGTATTTTCCCGCAAAGCGTTTTCGGTCCGAATTCCTCAACCACAAGTCTGCGTGTCAGCTCACTGTCAAGCAGCGAACGGCCATGCTTGCGCTCTGTCTTTATAAAAGTCCGTGAATCGTGCAGCTCTGCGTCTGTGATCAGGCGTGCCACAATACGGCTGCTCAGCCGCTCGCCATAGCTGACTATGGTAGCCTGAGTCTTGGGGCTGAGATCACGGATGAGATACACCCCATGATATATCGATGAAAGCTCTGCAAGCAACGCATCTGTTTCCAGAAGAAGATCCTCCCGTCCGTCTGTTATCACATCATTGATCATGTCATGATGACGGCGGACTATGGCCTGAAACATATCCTTATAGGCCTCATTGCCTTCTGACGCTGTTCTTGCCGTCTTGATGAGAAGATCTGTGACACCTCCAAGGGCGCTCACTACTACAACAACCGGGAAATCCTGACTCTCAACAATATTCTTCAGATTAAGAATACTGTTCGCGGAACCTACGGATGTCCCGCCGAATTTTAATACTTTCATTATAATAATGTGTGGTTGAATGGTTTCCGCCGGTGGCCACATCCAGACAAACGGATCGTCAGCCATCGGCTTTGCTCAAAATTAGGATTAGTTTTTATTCAAATGACAAAGATAATCAAATTTCCAATTCTCCACCACAGTTTTGCAATAAAATAAAATAGATCGTATCGATTTGTTTCACGATTTGTTTCGCTGCGGGCTTTTCGGCATTTTTTTCGTACCTTTGCAGTCAAAAGCATTTGATATATGGCAGAAAATTCCCTTTTGACCCGGCTGGACGGCATCGAGGCCCGCTTCGAGGAAGTGGGAACTCTGATCACAGACCCCTCTGTGATCCAGGACATGAAACGCTATGTCCGCCTGACCAAAGAGTATAAGGATCTTGAAAAACTCACGGCTGTGACACGCCGTTACCGCGCGCTTTTAGGCAACATCGACGAAGCCCGCGAGGTGCTTGCGTCTGAAAATGACCCTGAACTCCGCGACATGGCCAAAGAGGAGCTTGACGAAGCCACCGAGGCCATACCGGCCATTGAGGAAGAAATAAAACTACTGCTGATTCCGGCCGATCCGGAAGACGGCAAGAATGCCATTCTCGAAATCCGCGGCGGCACCGGAGGCGACGAAGCCGCCATCTTTGCCGGTGATCTTTACAAGATGTATGTCAAATACTGCGAGTCAAAAGGCTGGAATGTGGCTGTCACCAGTTTCAGCGAAGGGGCAGCCGGAGGATTCAAGGAAATTGTGGTTGCAGTCACAGGCGACAACGTTTACGGCACACTGAAATACGAGAGCGGTGTGCACCGTGTGCAGCGAGTTCCGGCAACCGAGACCCAGGGACGTGTCCACACATCGGCCGCCACTGTAGCTGTGCTACCCGAAGCAGAGGCCTTCGATGTGGAAATCAACGAGGGCGAGATCAAATGGGACACCTTCCGTTCGGGCGGAGCAGGCGGTCAGAACGTCAACAAGGTTGAATCAGGTGTGCGCCTGCGCTACATGTGGCGCAACCCAAATACCGGCGAGAGCGAAGAGATTCTGATCGAATGTACCGAAACCCGCGACCAGCCCAAGAACAAGGAGCGCGCACTCAGCCGCCTGCGCACATTCATCTATGACAAGGAACACCAGAAATACATCGACGACATAGCCTCACGGCGCAAAACCCTCGTCTCGACCGGCGACCGATCGGCCAAAATCCGCACCTACAACTACCCGCAGGGACGCATCACCGACCACCGTATCAACTACACCATCTATAACCTGCAGGCTTTCATGGACGGAGAGATCCAGGATGTGATCGACCAGCTGACCATAGCCGAAAACGCCGAAAAACTCAAGGCTGCCGAACTCTAACCGCAAACAAAACAAGCTATCAAAAATATGAACAGACAGCAAATCATCGAACAAATCCGCAAGAAGGGCACCTTTCTCTGCGTTGGACTCGACACTGACATCAAGAAAATCCCGGAGCATCTTCTGACGGAGGAAGACCCGATGTTCGCCTTCAACAAGGCCATTATTGACGCTACCGCCCCCTACTGCGTAGCCTACAAGCCCAATACCGCTTTCTATGAAAGCCGTGGCACAGAAGGCTGGCAGACCCTGGAACGCACCGTCAACTACCTGCGCACCAATTATCCGGACCACTTCATCATCGCCGACGCAAAGCGCGGTGACATCGGCAACACCTCCTCGCTCTATGCCCGCGCATTTTTCGAGAACATGGGTGTAGATGCCATCACGGTGGCTCCCTACATGGGATTTGACAGCGTGAAGCCATTCATGGACTACGAAGGCAAGTGGGTGATCCTCCTTGCCCTGACTTCCAACCCCGGCAGCCGCGACTTCCAGTTCCTGACCGACATGACAGGCACACGCCTCTTCGAACACGTTCTGGAGACCGCCCAGAAATGGGGTACCACTGAGAATCTCATGTTCGTGGTCGGTGCAACTCAGGGCGCAATGTTTGCCGAAGTGCGCCGTGTAGCACCCCGGAGCTTCCTGCTCGTGCCCGGCGTAGGCGCCCAGGGCGGCAGCCTCGAAGAAGTGGCCAAATGGGGCATGACACCCGAATGCGGACTGCTCGTCAACTCTTCGCGCGGCATCATCTATGCCTCTTCAGGCACAGATTTCGCTGATGCCGCCGCCGCCGAAGCCCGCAAGCTCCGCGACCACATGACAATCCTGCTCTCGACCTACGGAGTAATCTGATCCGGGCCGAAAACAGACAGCTTATTGCATATAAAGGGAATTTTTCGTAATTTTGTAAGTTACGAAAAATTCCCTTTATCATGGATTTCCAGCTTACATCACAATATCAGCCCACGGGCGACCAGCCGCAAGCAATCGAACAGCTCGTGGCAGGCATCAGGGCGGGTGAGAAAGCCCAGACGCTTCTCGGCGTCACAGGCTCAGGCAAAACATTCACGATGGCCAACGTCATCGAGCAGGTTGGAAAGCCGACCCTCATCCTCAGCCACAACAAGACTCTCGCCGCACAGCTTTACAGCGAGTTCAAGGGATTCTTCCCGAACAACTCGGTGCAGTATTTTGTCTCCTACTACGATTACTATCAGCCGGAGGCCTATATACCCACTGTCGACAAATACATAGAAAAAGATCTCATGATCAACGACGAGATCGAAAAACTGCGACTGTCGACCGTCTCGGCACTCCTGTCAGGGCGCAAGGACGTGGTTGTGGTCTCTTCAGTGTCATGCCTCTACGGCATGGGCAACCCCGAAGACTTCGACAGCAATGTGGTGACTGTGAAAGTCGGACAGAAAATCACACGCAACAAATTCCTGCGGTCGCTCGTCAATTCGCTCTACTCGCGCAACGAGCTGGAACTGTCGCGTGGCACATTCCGTGTCAAAGGCGACACCGTTGACATTCGGCTCGCTTATGAAGAAATTATTGTGCGCGTCACCTTCTGGGGCGATGAGATCGAGTCGATCAAGACCCTCCACCCGTCTGACAATGTCTCGCTCGGCACTCACGACATATTCCAGATCTACCCCGCCAATCTCTTTGTCACATCGCCCGAACGCATGGGCTCGGCAATAGGTCAGATCGAACTTGATCTCGGCGAGCAATACAACTACTTCATGCGCGAGGCCAAGGAACTTGAAGCCAAACGTCTGATGGAACGTGTCACCTACGACGTCGAGATGCTGCGCGAAGTGGGCCACTGTTCAGGAATCGAAAACTACAGCCGCTACTTCGACGGCCGTCAGCCGGGCATGCGCCCCTTCTGTCTCCTCGACTATTTTCCCCAGGACTTCCTGACCATCATTGACGAGAGCCACGTCACTCTGCCGCAATGCCGCGCCATGTATGGCGGCGACCTCTCGCGCAAGATGAATCTTGTGGAATATGGCTTCCGTCTGCCTGCGGCGCTTGACAACCGTCCGCTGAAATTCGAGGAATTCGAACGCCTGACTCCTCAGGTGCTCTACGTCAGCGCAACGCCGGCCGACTATGAGCTGGAGAAATGCGAAGGCGTGGTAGTGGAACAGATCATCCGCCCTACCGGTCTGCTCGACCCCGTGATAGAAGTGCGCCCGTCACTCAACCAGATCGACGACCTTCTCCATGAGATAAATCTGCGCATCGAGCGTGACGAACGCGTGTTGGTCACCACCCTGACCAAGCGCATGGCCGAGGAGCTGAACGACTATCTGACAAAGATCCGCATAAAGACTGCCTACATCCACAGCGATGTCGACACCCTTGACCGCATCAGGATTCTCGACGGGCTGCGGGCCGGCGAATTCGATGTGCTTGTCGGCGTGAACCTCCTCCGCGAAGGCCTCGACCTGCCGGAAGTATCGCTTGTGGCCATACTCGATGCCGACAAGGAAGGCTTCCTGCGCAGCCACAGATCTCTGACGCAGACTGTCGGACGTGCGGCCCGAAACCTCAACGGCACTGTCATAATGTATGCCGACAAGATTACCGACTCCATGCAGCAGACCATCGACGAGACGTCGCGCCGCCGCGCAATGCAGCTTGCCTACAATGAAGAGCACGGCATAACCCCGCAGGCCATCATCAAAGCCCGCAACTCGATCATCGGCCTTGAAGCCGATGCCGACGAAACAGCTGACAGCAGCCGCGGCAAGCAGCCGTCACGCCGGGAAAGCACATCAAAGACCGGACGGGCAAAATCCATACCCTATGCCGAGGAATACAGCACAAAGGTCAATCTCGCTGCCGATCCGGTAATCCCCTACCTCAACGCCGATGCGCTGCAGAAGCTCATCACCACCAAGCGCCTCGAAATGGTCGAGGCTGCCAGACGCATGGACTTCATCGATGCCGCCCGCCTGCGCGACGAGGTCCTCGCTATGGAGGAGCGCCTTGCAAAAATGTCAGCTGAACCGCAGAAGGAAGAATCAAAATGAACGAACAGAAAAAAAACATAAAAACCGCAGCTGCTTCACAGCAGCGAATCATATATCCCGGCGCCGACCGCTATCTGCCCACCTCGGTCAAGGAAATGAAGGCTCTCGGCTGGGACCACGTCGATGTGGTCATCTTCTCAGGCGATGCCTACGTAGACCACCCTTCTTTCGGGGCAGCCGTCATTGGGCGCACGCTCCAGGCCGCCGGCTACAATGTGGCGCTTGTCCCCCAGCCAAACTGGCAGGACGATCTGCGCGATTTCCGTAAATTCGGCGCCCCGCGTCTATTCTTCGGTGTATCGGCCGGAGCAATGGACTCGATGGTCAACCACTACACCGCCGCCCGCCGCAGACGCAGCGACGACGCATATACCCCCGGCGGACGCCACGGTGCCCGCCCCGACTATCCGACCATAGTCTACTCGGCAATCCTCCGCGACCTCTTCCCCGACACCCCCATAATAGCCGGAGGCATCGAGGCGTCGATGCGCCGGCTTTCACACTATGACTACTGGGAAGACCGCCTGCGCCCGTCGCTGCTCGCCGACTGCAAGGCCGATCTCATAAACTATGGCATGGGCGAAAAGTCAGTCATAGAGATAGCCCGCCGTCTGGAAGCCGGAGAGAGCGTGGACTCGCTCCGCGATCTACCGCAGACAGTGGTCCGCATCCCCGATGCCGATTTCCGGGCAGGCGATGATGACATAGTACTCCACTCCTTTGCCGACTGCCTGCGCGACAAGCGCCTGCAGGCCGAAAACTTCCGCCACATCGAGCAGCAGAGCAATTCGATGAACGGACGTGTGCTCTGGCAGCGCCACGACGGCGGCTTCTGGGTGAAAGTCAACCCGATGTATCCGCCCATGACCACCGGAGAGATCGACGCATCGTTTGACCTCCCCTACACCCGCCTGCCCCACCCGCGCTACAAGGACAAGCGCATTCCGGCCTATGAGATGATACGACATTCGGTCAACATCCACCGCGGATGTTTCGGCGGATGTTCGTTCTGCACCATCTCAGCCCATCAGGGCAAGTTCATAGCCTCACGGAGCAAGGAGTCTGTGCTCCGCGAAGCCCGCGAAGTCACCCGGATGCCCGACTTCAAAGGCTATCTGAGCGACATCGGCGGTCCGAGCGCCAACATGTATAGCCTCGGAGGCAAAGACAAAAGCATCTGCGCCAAGTGTCTGAAGCCCTCGTGTCTGCACCCCAAAGTCTGCCCGAATCTCAACACCGACCACGGGCCGCTGCTCGACCTCTACCATGCCATAGACAGCTTGCCGGGCATAAAGAAATCATTCATCGGCAGCGGCGTGCGCTATGATCTTTCCATGCACCACACTGGCGACCGCCGCATAGACGAGACAAACCGCACATATAATGAAGAGCTGATCACCCGCCACGTCTCCGGACGTCTGAAAGTGGCGCCGGAACACACCTCCGACACTGTGCTCAACCTTATGCGCAAGCCCTCTTTCCAGCTCTATCATGAATTCAGCCGCTTCTTTGACCGCATAAACTCGCGCCACGGGCTCCGACAGCAGCTGATCCCCTACTTCATATCCTCCCATCCCGGATGCCGCGAAGTCGACATGGCCGAGCTTGCCGCCGAGACCAAAGAACTCAATCTGCATCTCGAACAAATTCAGGACTTCACCCCTACCCCGATGACCCTCTCGACCGAGATCTACTATACCGGCTACCATCCTTACACAGGCGAAAGAGTATTCACAGCCGTCAGCCCTGAGCAAAAGCAGGCACAGCGAAAATATTTCTTCTGGTATGACCGCGCCTACCGGCCAGACCTCATCCGCTCTCTTCAGCGCCTGCGGCGTCCCGATCTGCTCCAGCGCCTATTCCCTCGCCAGGCCACCTATCCCTATCAGAAATCAAAAAGAAATTAGGCCCGACCGACTGCTTTTTCCTTCCCGATTCCGGGGCGAAAAAAGCCCTTTCGGAGAGGTGAAGAAAATCGCGTCGACAAAACGCAGACTAACGCACTGATTTTCAACGCCCGACAAAACAGGCTGAAGAATATTCAGCCCCCCTCGAAATTTGCATAAACCACAATTCGTGTCGTATCTTTGCATTGTCGGGATCGAGGCTGCAGACCGAATTCCGCCACATGTCTAACCTCTCCAAAAACATTATCACATGAAAGCGACACTCACCCACCTCATCCTCTCCCTGCTGCTCTCGGCGGGAATGGCATCCTGCACACAATCGGAAGAAAACGATCAGGCCAACGAAATCCGGGAATCAATCGAAGCGAACGACAGAGCGCGCATAGCCGATGAATTTGAAAGAAACTGGGAAAAACGCCGCGCTCAAATTGCAGAAATCAACCAAAAGAGGCTTCACGAATTAGCATCAACCCCCGAAGGCCGTGCACAAATGAAAGAAAGAATGCTCATTTTAAAACATTGCTATGTTGAAAACGAACATCTTATCCTAAAATTAAGCAAAGCAGAGGCCCTGCATCTCGGCATCTCGGCAGAATGCTACGATAGGACATTAGACTCCTTTCAGCAGACCAATAATCACACTGACAGCATTATAGCATTAAGAACTGAATCATCCATTTATAGAATCAATCATAGTCTAATGGAAGAAGCATTTGAAAGTGCACGCAACGGGACACATGAATATTACAAATATCTGAATAAAAATCATTCCGAACGTCCCGATGCACCTGCTCTCAGAGATCGTAAATAGACTAAATAAACTCCATTTGGCACACATATCAATTTGCATTTCCCATATTTATGTTGCTATTCCATAAACTACTGAGTCTATTAACAATGGTCATCCTTGTCGGATGTTCTCATAGGCTTGGTGGTGAAAAGCAGGAACTTATAGAGTCTGCCGACTCGCTCTATCGGGCAGGGGAATACAGCGCGGCGGTCACGCCTGCGATGCAGCTTCTGGAACTTGCCCGCGAAGATGGAGACCACTATCTTTGCGGGCAGGCCGAAGACCTGCTTGCCGACATAATAGCCGCGACTTACGGCGGACATGAAGTGGTGGAGCATCGGCTCAACGCAGCAGACCACTATCTACAGGCCGACAGCGTGAGGGCACACCGTTATGCACTCCTGGATGTGGCAATAGCCCACGCCAACAACGACAGCCTGCGCCTCGGAATGTTTCTGCTGGACAGCATCCGGTCAATAGCCGGCAGCGATTCGGCTCTGACAGCCAACTGCCTGCGGGCATCAATGCGCATCACTGCAAGGCTCGACGGTCTCCGGGAATTCGACAGCCGCAAACTGAAACAATACCGCCGTTTCTTCACTCCGACAGCTGCAGACTATGCCTATCTCGCCATCAGCAAAAGCACTATGAAAGCCAAGGCCGAACGCTATCGCCACGCCATGCCCGAAATAGCCGCCGAGATCGAGACAGAGCCGGCAGACTACGGCCTCTATCTCGACAGTGCTCGCGCGATAGCGAGAACCGAATCGGAATACAAGCTGATCGACTGGGCCACAGCCGAATGTTACAGAAACGCCGGAGAGCCGGAACTTTGGAAAAGCTACACCGACAGCCTTTGCGAACAACGGCTCTATGGCCGACAGCCCACAGCGTCCGAGACCGTTGTAGGTGCCCAACGCGATTTCCAGTCAGACCGCGCCACCGAACAACACTCGCGGGCTTCAAGCCTGCAGACAATACTCATCTGTGTCACACTGCTCTTTATCGTCATTGTGGCCGCGGGCTATGCTTACTACCGCCTGCGCATGAAAGTGAAAAATGCCGAAATCGAAGCGCAGATGGAATCGCTCGCCAATCTGAGCAACGAGATAGCACGCGGACATGCATCGTCATCCGTCCTTACCACGCGCATAGAAAACCTCTTCCATGAGCGCTGGCAGACCATCAATTTCCTCTGCAACGAATTTTTCGAAAAAGGCGATTCGGAAAAGACCCGCGCCTTCATCATAAAGGAGGTCGAAAAAGAGATAGAACGGCTTAAAACGCCCCTCAAGCTACGTCAGATCGAGGCCTCGGTCGACGAGTGTATGGACTCCATAGCCAGCCGCCTGCGCAGTCAATGCGCCACCCTGCTCAAAGAAGATGACATCCGGTTCATAGTCCTGATCTATGCGGGCTTCTCTCCGCGAGCGGTGTGCATGTTCACTGGAATAAAGCTGAAATCGTTTTACACCAAACGGACACGACTGATAACACGAATCAGCTCATCAGAGGCAATTATAGACCGCGATGAATTCCTGCAAAAGCTCAATGCCACGTCATAAATATTCAATCAAATTCTCATACTCAACATCTTAAACCTCACGTCTTTCCATCAACAGCGACTGAACACACACATCCGAAGACTCACACTCCGGACAAAACGGAAGAGCCACGCAACTGACACCGCCCATAAAAGACGATGACAGCAGCGTGGCCCTTTCATTTTTAGAGGTCGTTAAAAACCTTTTAATGATATCCGTCTCAGATCTTGCCGACGAGATCGATGCCGGGCTTGAGGGTCTGCTGACCCGGACGCCAGCGGGCAGGACAGACCTGATCGCCATGTTCGGCCACAAACTGCGCAGCTTCGAGCTTGCGTAGAAGTTCCTCGGCATTACGTCCTATGCCGTTGTCCTGGATCTCCGCAATCTTGATCTTACCTTCGGGATTGATCACGAATGTGCCTCGGTAGGCCATGAAATCGGCAGGATTCATCACGCCGAAATACTCGCTGAGCACTCCGGTCTTGTCGGAAAGCATCGGGAACTTGACCTTCTTGATCGAATCGCTTGAATCATGCCAGGCCTTATGAGTAAACTTACTGTCAGTACTGACACTGTAGACTTCGGCACCGAGTTCCTTGAATTTATCGTAGGACTCAGCCATGTCGACAAGTTCGGTAGGACACACAAATGTAAAATCGGCCGGATAGAAGAACAGAATGGCCCATTTGCCCTTCAGATCCTCTGATGTTATGGTTTTGAAATCGCCGTTGACAAATGCATCGACTGAAAATTCGGGTATTTGCTGATTGATGATTGTCTGCATAGTTTTTTAGTAGATATATTCGGTTTGTTTTAGAGTAGATTCAAGTCTGGCGGTGACTTCATGGAATCGGCAATACAAGCCTCCTAAAGACACCTATCTTATAACGCCACGGCAGGCCGAATGTTCACCGGCATTCAATAACCACGTCTGTTTCAGACTAAAAAAATCATAAATTCCACGATTAATCCAAGAATATTTATTGCGGAATTCACATTTTTATGTTAATTTTGACGCAAAATGTTAATTGACTTTTGTCTTATTTGAAAATTTTTACAACAATTATACATTACGGTTGTTAACATTGTAAGCGTATCCACTAAAACCGAGGTGACCGTCAAGGCCCACCTTAATATAATAGAGAGTACCAAGGAATGAAAAAATCGACTATATGGTTTCTGACCATCATAATGGCGCTGACCTTCATCGGGCTGCTTTATGTACAGATCATGTACATGAACAACATGAAGAAAATGCGTGACGACCAGTTTGCCGAGGGGGTCAAGCGCTCTCTCTATGCCGTCAGCACCCGCCTCGAGCAAGACGAGACCAAACATTTCCTTGAAGAAGACCTCGCCACGATGGAGACGCAGTTCTATCCACGCACCAATGCTGACGGATCGGTGGGCATCAACTACAACTTCACCACACCCGAAGGCATCAACTATGATCTCACCCTCAAAGGAAACATCGATCAGCGCAACACCACCGCCTCTATGCGCGAGATAATGCGCGGAAAATATCTCTATCAGAAAGGACTGCTTGACGAGGTGATATTCAACATCATCACCCGGTCGAGCAACCGCCCTATCAGCGAGCGCGCCGACTCGGCGGATGTCAGATCATATCTTAGATCCGAACTTGACAACAACGGACTGACATTGCCGTTTGAATTCGCCGTGGTCAACCGCGTCGGCGGAATCGTCTACCGTTCGGCCAACTACCATCCGACACCGGGTGACGAGAACTCGATGTTCATTCAGACCCTCTTCCCCAACGATCCGAAAAACAAAATGTATTACCTCAAAGTCTATTTCCCGACCAAGAGCGACTACATCTTCGGGTCGATCCGCTTCATGATCCCATCGTTCATCTTCACATTCATTCTGCTTGTCACCTTCCTCTGCACAATCATCCTTGCATTCCGCCAGAAGAAACTGACAGAAATGAAAAACGACTTCATCAACAACATGACCCACGAGTTCAAGACTCCGATCTCGACCATCTCGCTCGCCGCACAGATGCTCAACGACGGAGCCGTGCTGAAATCGCCGGCCATGCTCAGCCATATCTCCACCGTGATCAACGATGAAACCAAGCGCCTGCGCTTCCAGGTAGAAAAAGTGTTGCAGATGTCGATGTTCGAGCGCCAGAAAGCCACCCTGCGCCTTCAGAACGTCGATGCCAACGTGCTTATAGCCAATATCACGAGCACTTTCAAACTCAAGGTCGAGAAATACGGCGGCAAGATCGAAGCCGTGCTCGATGCCGAAGAGTCGACCGTCAATGTCGATGAAATGCACTTCACCAACGTGATTTTCAACCTTCTCGACAATGCCGTCAAATATCGCCGCGAGGAAGAACCGCTGAGGCTCACCGTCAGCACCCGCAATGTAAGCCAGCACGGCGACGAGCGCATAGCAGTCACCATCCGCGACAACGGCATAGGCATGAAACGCGAAGACCTCAAAAAGATCTTCGAGAAATTTTATCGCGTCTCCACCGGCAACCGCCACGACGTCAAAGGCTTCGGCCTCGGCCTCGCCTATGTCAAGAAGATGGTCGGCGAGCTCGGCGGCGAAATCAGCGTGGAGAGCGAACTCAATGTAGGAACAAAATTTACAATAACATTACCAATAACTAAAAATTAAAGAACTATGGAAGAACGTTTGCGCATACTACTTTGCGAAGACGACGAGAACCTCGGCATGCTGCTCCGCGAATATCTGCAGGCCAAAGGCTTCAACGCCGATCTCTTCGCCGACGGGGAAAGCGGCTACAAAGCATTCCTCAAAGGTAAATATGACCTTTGCGTCCTTGACGTGATGATGCCCAAGAAAGACGGTTTCGCACTCGCTCAGGAAATACGTACCGTAAACTCTGAAGTCCCCATCATCTTCCTGACCGCAAAATCAATCAAGGAAGATATCCTCGAAGGCTTCAAGATCGGAGCCGATGACTATATCACCAAACCGTTCTCGATGGAAGAGCTCGTCTTCCGCATCGAAGCCATCCTGCGCCGCGTCAAAGGCAAGAAGGGCAAGGAGATCACAATGTACAAGATCGGCAAATTCACTTTCGACACCCAGAAACAGGTGCTGCTGATCGACGACAAAGTGACCAAGCTCACCACCAAGGAGTCGGAACTCCTCAGTCTTCTCTGCGCACATGTCAACGAGATCCTCGAACGTAACTTTGCGCTCAAGACCATCTGGATCGACGACAACTATTTCAACGCCCGCTCTATGGACGTCTACATCACCAAGCTGCGCAAGCATCTTAAAGACGATCCCTCGATCGAGATCATCAACATCCACGGCAAAGGCTACAAGCTCATCGCCCCGGAACTCGAAAGCTCGAACTGATCCGATTTCCGTCTGAGAAAACGGATTCGCCACCATCCATATCACCGGACCGATGCCAACAGTCCATAACGGCGCCGGTCCGGTGAATTTTCAACCTCCCGGACCATGACCACGATGAAAAAACGCACATTATTTTCAACGCTGCTACTGCTGACTCTTGCGATTTTCAGCGCAGGCAGCCACGCACAGACACCGGAGAAATGGCAGCCCGACATACTTGGCGACGGTTATGAGATGCGCCATGTAGACCAGGGCTCAGACTACACCGGCCCCGTGATCTCAACCATCATACGCAAAGTCTGCCACAGAGACTCGGCCGCGACGGCTTCTGACGTGCGCCGCGGAGTGCTGTATGTCCACGGCTTCAACGACTACTTCTTCCAGCAGGAAATGGGCGACCGCTTTGTTGACCACGGCTACGACTTCTATGCCGTGGACCTGCGCCGCTACGGACGCTCGCTGACCGCCGGACAGAAACCGTTTGACGTACGCGACATGGCCAGCTATTTCCCCGACATAGACTCGGCACTCGTCGAAATGCAGCACAACGGCATCAGCGAAGTCATACTCATGGGCCATTCCACCGGAGGCCTGACCACCGCCTATTTCGAAAGCCGCCGCCACCCTGAAATCATCAAAGCGCTCATCCTGAACAGCCCCTTCCTCGACTGGAACCAGGGATGGAAAGAACGGCTCATCCCTGCCGTCGGGATGCTCGGCAGACTGTTTCCCGACTTCCCCATCTCACAGGGCACGTCAACAGCCTATGCCGAAAGCCTCCTCAAAGGATATCACGGAGAATGGACCTACAACACCGGGTGGAAACTGATTCAGTCTCCACCCGTCACCGCCGGCTGGATACGCGCCATCACAGAAGCACAACACGCGCTCCGCGACGGACATGCCGACATCCGCATCCCAATCCTCCTGCTCTACTCCTCTGAAAGCATCAGCGGTTCGGAATGGACACCGGCCCACAACCGCGCCGATGGAGTGCTTGACGTCAGCGACATCAAGAAATTCGGGCGCGAACTTGGACCGGACGTCACATGTGTCAAAGTCATCGGAGGGCTGCATGACCTCGTGCTGTCGGCGCCGGAAATACGCGAGCCACTATATCGCTATATTTTCAACTGGCTCGACCGCACACTTCCGCCCGCCTCCCCGCTTCCTGACTCACAGAATCAGCCAGACCAAAACAGTTAATTAAGATTAAATACAATCTCCGGTCTTGCATTTTACCGCAAAACAACATAAATTTGCAAATTAGAGTATCAGAAGACATGGATTTTCAATCCGGAATTCTGATCACACATACAACCACGAAACGGGGCTGACCGGTTTTGACAGCGTGTAGAAGTGGTGTGTAAGCATGCAGAGCAATGATGGCTACGCTCTTTAATCAGGGACATCAAAATTTCAAATGGCGAAAACAACTACGCTCTCGCTGCCTAATCGAAGCACAGTAGATTAGCTTTATTTCGGCAACAGTTGCCGAAACGAGACATCACCCGATTGTCCTTTTTCCGAGACGGATCGACCCGGTGGTGCAGATAAATCGGAAATATGGCGATGAAAGCCTCGCGACTCGCCGAGACACTTAGAGGATAAGGCTGAGATTGGTCGTTTCTTGCCTGTCTCAACTCGAAAACCAAGAAGAAACTAAGCATGTAGAAAGCTCATTAGTTCCACGTTTGGACGAGGGTTCAAGTCCCTCCAGCTCCACTATGTACTACCGAACTAATTCGGACTTAACGAGACAAACCTCGGACTATCAAGTAGTTCCGGGGTTTTCTTTTATCTAATCCTTTCGATTCAGGACCGAAAAAAGACGCAAAAAGGACATCCCCGGACAGAGTTTAGGCACTAACCAGGCACTAAGATTTCAAAAATCTTTTTAGTGCCTAAATAGTGCCTAAAACGCATCTAATAATCTTAATGCCATATACTTACAAAGACATAACTCGGAAGAAAGTCGGAAAACAGGCGACATTTTAACCCATTGGATTGTGGGTGTTAAAACGGGTGTCCGACACTATTTCCGATATTCCGATTTAATTCTTTTGAAAGTATGGAATTATATAGTGTCTTGAAAATGTCCTCAATGTTAAAATCAACCTAAGTTGGAAAACCCAGGCTCGGATGACCCCTTAGACCAAGGTTGAATTGACCCCTGAAAATATTTTGAATTGACCCCTGAAAACGTTCTGGCCGACGGGGTCAATTTTATTTTGTCTTATCGGCTTTTTAT
>NZ_PUEC01000027.1 GCF_003024805.1 Duncaniella muris | reverse complement strand
CTCAGCGGGTATACCGCTGTCCTGATACATTCTCACATAGCGGCGCACCGTGTTCCGGGATATGTCAAAGGCACTACTGATGCCTTTTATGCCCATCCCTGATGCGTGACATAGGAGAATATTCTTTAATTTTGTGTTCATGTTTTCTTTGAATTATATCCCCCGTCGGCCAAAACGGAACTCAAAGATACATATAAAATCCCCTGCTGACATTACGTCGACAGGGGTCATTTTTATATTGGGCAAAAGGGTCAGTGATATTTTGGCTTAAGGGGTCAATTCAACCTGGTCTAAGGGGTCATCCGAGCCTGGGTTTTCCACATACTGCATCACATTCTTTACACATCGCAAATAGCGTACTGCCGCATTGTTGGCGCATGCCTTCTTCATGCGCAGGAAATGCTGGAAGTCGTCGAGTATGCCAGAAGTCACGTCCTTAATAGGAATGTCAGGAGTGTTGAGACTTGTTTTGAAGAATTCCTCCATATAGTCGGCACAACGACTCCAACGCTGATCAGTGGCTTTCACAATATCGCCACGTTCATACTCTTCTTTGCGTATCTCGTTTGCATTACGGAACACCTCTATCATCATCTTTGGCTTCTCTCCGTTACCGAGGAACAGCGACTTCAGAATAGCCGGGTTGACAGGCTTGTTTTCTCGGATGAGCATATTGTGTATATCACAAAGTTTGGAACGTACCAGTTCAAGGTACTTGTTCAGTTCAAGGTCACGACGAGAGCGACCACGGCACAGATGCTTTTTGGCATCCCAATTTTCCGGGTCAACGGTGCGACCGATTTTGAACTCGGTAGCTTGTCCGGCCACCGATATGCGGGCAAAGATTGGATATTCCGCCCGTCCTGTCTGTGGCTTCCGCACATAGAAGCCAAGAGTGAAATAAGAATCGGATGTCATACGTTTGTGGTTTAATGGTTATATAAATATAATCATTTTTTTCGACACATCAAAACGATGAAGTCCGTTGAAGTATATGTATGTGCGCTGGCTATGATCCTGTCATACCACTACACTCTACTGTGAATTGTCACTCACAGCAAATAATGCTGAAATACGCAGAAATCAATGTTGAGGGTTGAATTTGCGGATGAAACTACGTTAATAAATCTTTCAAGAGTTAAAGTGTGTTTAGAAAACTCTGGAATTGCGACCCAAACCGGGTCTAAGGTTCGTTCCCACGCTGAAAACCCCACTTTGTGAACTGGTATATGATGGTAACATAGTGTGTTTCAGCCAGCTCACAGTCGAGAATTATCAACTGTGAGTGGAATCGCTCACAATCGTGACCACTCACACATCACTCACAGCCGACCGTAATATTTTTCAGTGTTCCTCGATTTTGGCAAAAAGAAAAAGCACTGAAAATCAAGTGATTTCAGTGCTTTGCGGCGTTTTGCCATTTTTGATTGTGACCCCGGAGAGGCTCGAACTCTCGACCCACTGATTAAGAGTCAGTTGCTCTACCAACTGAGCTACGGAGTCTTGCTTTATTGAGCGTTTTTCTCAATTGCGATGCAAAGGTAAGGCTTATTTTTGATTTCACCAAATTTTTTGAAAATATTTTTATAAAAATCTTGCAGAAAGTTTCCAAGAAAGTTTCCAACTGCGTTACGTGTGTCGTAATGACGATAGCCTAACAGAAGGCCTCTCCATAACTTACGCGCTTGTCTCCGTCATGATCATAGTAGTAATCGTAAACCGGATTGCCGGCCCAGCGTTTTTCAAAACTTAGCGGCAGTTTACCGCTGGGGGTCACCTTTTCGAAAAGGATCTCTGCGCTGCCTGACCGCCTTCCTGTCCGGGATACCACAGATATAGCAGGGCCGGGGCTCGTTGCTGCCAGTGACTCATATCCACGTTGCTCCCGGCATTGAACAAGACTATGGTGTTCGGATTTGCATCCAACACACAGTTGACAAGGCTGTTTTGAAACTGAGTAAGTTCAAACGGGCGGTCATTGCTTTCACGCTCAAGGCTTTCATTGAAATCCACACTGTCAATGGCCACATAGATCGGCGTGACGAGCACAGTGAAATCATGAGCGGAGACTGCACCTGCGCCTATCATACCTTGTCTCTCTCCGGACGGATGGTAGATCCGAGCTGTGGTGATCCGTAGTTGACAAAGGCCATTGCGCTGTTCATCAGCATAGAGATCGGACCGATGTCGCTCCACTCGTCGCCATATGCTTCAAATTCGCGGTTGCCGGTCATGTAGGTACCCTCGGAATTGAAAGTATAAAGACGTGCACCTGTCATGTAGCCGGCGAGCGGAAGAATGATGCTATTGCCGTTTCCCGACGCTGTCAGCACCACTGCGCAGGTGTCGCCGAAAGTCATCGCTTCGAAAGTGCATGCGTCGAGCAGTTCCTCGCACTCAGCGGCTGTGGGGAGCCGCCATCCGTCACCAAGCAGCAGCGCCGCAGGATCATAGGCTGTTCCGGCTAAATCCGCTGACCCGATTTTTCTATCAATAAGAGCGATAAGATACAAAAAAAAGAATGAGCAATCAGGACCGAAGTCCAAGAATTACTCATTCTCCTCTCTCCTCAGCGGTATGGACGGGACTCGAACCCGCGACCCCCTGCGTGACAGGCAGGTATTCTAACCAGCTGAACTACCACACCAAGTTGAGTTTTTTTTCGAAACCATAGCCGAGTCCGTTTCTCTCAACGCCTCATAAAGGCTGCCGTTTCGTTTGTGAGTGCAAAGTTAAGCACTATTTTTTAATTGTGCAAATATTTTCTCAAAAATCGAAAATAAAATTCGCTAAATCTTCAGTAAATCTTCAGTTTCTCGGAACGACTGATGAATTTTGCCGCCTCAGTCCTGGTATACTGATCGACAAAATCGACATATCCGGAAAGATTGTCACCGCAGATGCCATGTCAATGCAAAAGGATATTATTAAAAAAATCAGGAAGAAAGGTGGCGATTTTCTCATAGGGCTCAAGGCCAACCAGCCTTCGCTGCGTTACGGAGTGGAAGACAGGCTCAAGGAGCATAAGCCACTGTATTCTTACACGGAAGGTCCCGAACTCGGTCATGGAATAATTGAAACAAGAACCTACGGCATATATGACGGTCTCGGAATTATTGCCGACAAGGAGAAATGTGGCGGAAACATGACGATTATGGAATACAAGGCCGAGACCGTCAGAAAGAAGACCGCGATACATACACGTGAAAAACGTATGTATGTGAGCAGTCTGCCGACCGACACACCCTCCCTTGGCTCTATCGCGCGCCATCACGGGGCCATAGGAAGTATGCATTGGGGACTGGATGTCAATCTGTTGCCTGCTTGAAATACAATTATATAAATTTAAAATCTGCAACCCTGACGTTAACATTTATATGAACAAGGTACTCATTGTAGATGCCTCCGAATCTGACCGTCGGCTTATGGCGTGCTTGCTTGTCAAGTCCGGCTATGAGCCGATTACCGCCGTGCTGCGATATTGGATTTGGCGCTATTCCGAAAATGTTGTTAATTTGCAGCAAATTCGGAATAGGAATGAATAACGACACATTGATATCGGTCTGAGAAACGCAAGGTTGAATTTTCGTCAGCAAAAGCCGACGCATATAATTGGATTCAGTCTCCGTATTCGATACCGTCAGAGGAAACCCGCATCTCTCCTGAAGACCTCCATCGGCGTTTATACGCAGAATATTGAAGTGGAGTGGTGAGCCAAAATGTCGGCTCAAAAGTTGATGGAGTTTGCATTCATTCACAATCAAAGCACTCGGCTTGTCCGAAATATCATCGCTTCTGTCAGATACAGCCCTGTCTGGACAGAGCGACCGGCCAGCACGACATTTCTAATTAATGTCCTTTTCTGGATCATTCTTGTTGTTTCAATATAACAGTGGAGAGCCCCCACGGACCCTCCACATGTAAAATCAACCTTAAAAATCTTCTATTACCTTATATGTATTGTACCTTGGCTATGTGTCTGAGTCGGATCAGAATGCCGGGTAGCCGGGATTCTGGACATAGATACCGCCTGAGAAATTATACTGAGCCACCGGGATCGGGAAGTATTCCTCGCCGGTCTCGAACGAGACGTTCTGATAATATATGCAGTTATCTTTTTCAGCTGCGAAGAAGTTGTTCATGGTCTCCTTGGCTATGCCCCAGCGCACTAGGTCGAAGAAGCGTTCACCTTCCATTGCCTTCTCCAGACGCATTTCGGTGCGGAGAGCCCGGCGGGCATAGTCCTGAGTCCAGCCTGTGGCGGGATAGAGCCCTATCTTATAGTTGGCGGCATCTTTCGAGGGGTCATTGAAATCTTTGACATATGAACTGTTCATGGCGCGGGCGCGGACTCTGTTGATCAGCGTGCGGGCTTCTTCAAGACCGTTGCCACCGAGTTCGATGAGAGCTTCGGCCTTGTAGAGCAGCAGATCGGCATAGCGGATGATCTGCCAGTTGAGAGCCGAGGCTCCCCAGGGCCAGCCCTGTTCGGCATCTTTGGATTCGGGCGAGAGCCAGAATCGCTTGGTATTGTTGTAGCCGTAGACATCGCTGTTGCGCACCCACAGGCCGCAGGCTCTCTCCTCGAATGTCTTGTAGCGGATGGTCGGACGGCCTGTGATAAAGTCCAGGCGCGGGTCCACGTTGCCGTCGGTATTGCCCAGCGAATAACCGCCGTTGCTGTCAAAGACCACTTTGCCGTAGTCGGGACGGTTCTGGTAGTCAAACACCGGCAGACCGTCGGCATCTGTCTGATAGGCGTTGATGAGGTCCTGCGAGGGGAGGAAGAAGCCGTCGCCCTGCCAGGGGCAGCCGGGGCCGGTCATGGAGTTGAGGAGCATACTCCAGTTGATGCGTCCCACTCCGCTTGAGCCGTCGTCTTTCGAGAACTGGATGGCAAACACTGATTCCGGACCGTTTTCATATTCAAGCAGGTCGAGCTGCTGGAAATCAGCGAGCAGGTCATAGCCCTGGATTCCGTCAATCAGATCCACCACTTCCTGCAGCAGTGTGCGGTTTATGCCGGTGACGGCATTGGTCTGCGGATCTTGTTCGTAGGCCTGGTAGAGTTTCACTTTAGCGGCATAGGCAAGAGCTATGCGGCGGTTGATACGGCCTATCTCACTCTGGCTGTCAGGGAGGTCATTGGCGGCTTCGAGCAGGTCATTGGCTATGCGGTCAAGGTGTTCGTCGCGGGTAAATTCATCGTTGCGCACTGAAGTGTAGTCGTTTTCAGGCAGATCGATATCCATGTAGGGGATGCGGTTGAACAGGCGCACCAGCTCGAAATACCAGTGGTCGCGGATCACTCGGACCTCGGCTATACGCGAGGCCTTGTTCTTGTTCTGCGATTCGTCAACCTTGCGCAGGGCGCGGATGGCCGAGTTGCAGCGCGATATTCCGCAGTAGACGTTGAACCACTTCCCGTCGAGAAATCCGTTGTTGGGCTGTATGCGCGAGGTTTCCATGTCGTGTATCTCCCAGAGGTCTGTCTCGCTGCCTCCGCCTTTATAGGCATTGTCGGCGCGGACTTCGCCATAGCTCCAGTTGGTCACCGGGAAGAGATGGGGGTCATTTGAGTCGGCGTAGCGGCATCCGAATGTGGCATAGGCGCCGTTGACAAGCAGATCTACCGCCGAGGGATCGTTCATATTGCCGTCAGAGAGCGAGCCCTGGGGCTTGTTTTCGAGGAAATCATCGCTGCAGGCGCTCAGTGCAAGTCCGGCAAGTGCGATGGTGAATATATTTTTGAGTTTCATTGTGATTTCGATTTAAGATGATGTATTTAGAATCCGAATTGAATGCCGAATGTGTACTGGCGGGGCAGCGCGTAGGGATAGCCGAGGCCTTCGGGGTCAGCGCCGCTGTAGCTGGTGAGAGTCAACAGGTTCTGGGCCTGGAAATAAACGCGGGCATTCTGCATTTTAAGTTTGTTCTGAATGTTTTTGGGCAGGGTGTAGCCGAGCGAGAGGGTCTTCAGGCGCAGGAACGAGCCGTCTTCGATGTAGTAGTCCGAATCTTCGTTCTCCTTGTTGTTGTTGTCGATAGAGGGAGCCGGGACGCTTGAATCGTAGTAGCCGGTCTGGAGATAGCGGTCATAGGCCTTGGCGGCTCCGAGAAGCTGGGTGCCGTGGTTGCCGGTCCAGAGGGGGAAGAAGTCGGTATAGTACTTGGAGTTGTTCCAGGCGTCGCGGATTATGCTTGAGAAGAACAGGCTGAGGTCAAACTGCTTCCAGTTTGCTCCGAAGCTGAGGCCGAACTGGGCTTTGGGAAGGTCGGTGCCGAGCCAGGTGCGGTCACGGTCATTGATCTCACCGTCGCCGTTGGCATCGACGTAGCGCACACGGCCCACTGCCGGACTGCCGAAGCTGACATTGTATCTGGCCATATAGGCGTCTACCTCTTCCTGGGTGCGGAACACTCCGTCAGTCTTGTAGCCAAGCCATGATCCGAGAGCATGGCCGACGATGCTCTTGTCGATGCCGTTGCCGCCGCCCCAGGTGTAGTAGATGTCTTTCATCAGGTCAGTGACTTCGTTTTTCATCGCGGTGACGTTGAGGCCCACGCTGTAGCTGAAATCCTTGTTGAGTGACTGGCGCCATTCAGCAGAGATCTCGAAACCCTTGTTGACCATCGAGCCGCCGTTGTACCAGCAGTAGCCGCCTTCGCCAATAGTGGCGATGTAGGGTTTCTCGACGAGCATGTCATCGGTGCGCTTGTGGAAGTAGTCAACCGAGAGTGACAGGCGGCTGTTCAGCAGTGAGGCGTCGAAGCCCACGTTGGTCTGATAGGTCTTTTCCCATGTAAGGTCGGGGTTGGTGCTGCGCGAGCGCAGTGCGCCGGGCATCAGTGTGTTGCCTCCGCCTGTGGCATAGGCCGCGCGGTCAAGATCCATCGCATATTTAGCATAGAAAGCGTCGTTGGCAATAATATCGTTGCCGTTCACGCCATATGCGCCACGGATCTTAAGGTCGCTGAGCCAGGAGCGTGTGCCTTCCATGAAGCTCTCCTGCGAGATGCGCCATCCTGCCGAAACAGAGGGGAACCAGTCGTAGTTGTGGCTTGTCGAGAGGCGTGATGACGCGTCGCGGCGCAGGGTGAAGGAGACGAGATATTTATTGTCCCATGTGTAATTGAGTTTTCCGAACACGGAGAACATCGAGTAGTTCGAAGCTCCGGAGCCGGTGTTTTTGTTTGAGGTGACATTGCCCAAATAGAGATAGTCAGGATCTTCGATCTCAAGGCCTTTGCCTTCGCCGAACATATCTTCGAAGTGGTTGCGTTTGGCCTCGATGCCGAGGAGCGCCATGATGGAATTCTTGCCGAAGTCGGCGTTATACTGCGCGGTGTTGGTCCAGACCCAGTCAGTGGTCTTGCTTGAGTACTGATAGAGGCTGTTGGTCTTGTCGCGGAGGTTGGCGGGGGTGAATGTCTTGTCGTTGCCGTTGTGGTAGTTGAGACCGAAGTTGGTCTTGATGATGAGGTTTTTGATCGGTTCGACAGAGAGATAGGCGTTGCCGAACACTCGCCAGTATTCATGCTTGTTGTTGGCTTCCTCCGAGATCTGGCGCATGATGTTGGGGGTGTCGTTCAGGCCGAAGGCCACCTGATCGTTGTAGTTGCCTTCCGAGTCATAGACTGTGCGGGCCGGGTGCATCTTGATGGCGTTTTTCTCGATTTCTCCGGGCGCGTTGTGCTGGCGCCACCAGTTGACGGTGACGTTGCCGCCGGCGCGCAGGCGGTTGTTGATGAAGCCGTAGTCTGAACTGAAGCGGGCGTTGGCTTTCTGGAAATCGGAGCCTTTGATGATACCGTCATGGTCGAGCCAGCTCAGCGAAAGTGATGACGAACCGTTTTCATCGCCTCTGGAGAGGCCTACGCTGTAGGTCTGCATAAGCGCTGTGCGGTGGATCTCTTTTTCCCAGTCGGTATTCTGCGGGTTGACCATTACTCCGTTGAGGTTCACGTAGGGCTGGAGTTTGGGGGTGGCGCCGCTGCCGTAGAGCTCAGAGGTCGGGGTGGTGCCGTAGGAATATTTGTAGGCTGACCAATAGACATCGCCCCACTGGTCGGCATTGAGCATGTCAAGGCCGCTCTGATAGGTCTGGAGTGTGAGTGTGGCGTCGAATGTCACGCGGCTTTCACCCTTTTTGGCGCGCTTGGTGGTGATGATGATCACGCCGTTGGCTGCCTGGGCGCCGTAGATCGAAGCCGAGGCTGCGTCCTTGAGCACCTGGATCGACTCCACGTCGTTGCTGTTGAGGATGGTGCCAGGATTCTCGCGGGTCATCACGCCGTCGATCACATAGAGCGGACCGTTGGCCTCGCTGCGGAATGAAGAGGCGCCGCGGATCGAGGTTCCGGTGCTCAGACCGCCCGGTGTTCCGTCAGTGGTGATGTTCATGCCGGCCACACGGCCCTGGAGTGCCTGGATTACGTTGCCGGTCGGGGTGTCAGATACATCTTTCATCTTCACCACAGACACCGAGCCGGTGAGGTCTGATTTCTTTTCAGATGAGTAACCCACCACTACTACTTCGTCAAGAATCTCGATGTCTTCGCTGAGGTGTATGGTCATTTCAGGTTCAGCCACGAGAGTAAGCGGCAGATAACCTACATAAGAGATGGTGATCTTTGATCCTTCCGGAACTTTGAGAGAGAACCGACCGTCGATGTCGGTGCTTGCTCCTGTCTTCATGGCTTCTGACATGACGGAAGCCCCGATCAGAGGCTCGTCATCGGTCTTTGATAAAACCGTTCCGTGCACTGTGATGTTCTGTGCCTGTGCGCTGATTGCGGCGAGCAGCATGAACAGCGCATATAAGATAGTTTTTTTCATTGGTTAAAAGATTGGTAAATTTCTGACGCAAATTTATCACTGAATATATTGTAGTGCATATAACACCTGTTGCATTGGCTATAAAATATCGTGCTATGAATGATTTTTTATACATAAAGCACCATTTTTGACAGCCCTCCGGCGAATCAGACTCTCCCGCCGGAGAAAAGGAAACACACCGGCAGCTCCTTTGCGCAGGAGTGCCGGTGTGTCTTTATGTCAGGAGGTTTGTCTGTGGGGGCTTGACAGTTGTCATGAAACACCCTATTAGAGGTTGTACAAATGTACGGCCTCTTATTTTGATGAAAGCCGTTCGCGCAGTTCGGTAGGGGTTTCGCTGAAGGCTTCTTTGTAGCACTTTGTGAAGTAGGCCGGGGTAGAGAATCCAACTTCATAGGCAATCTCGCTGATTGATTTCCGGGTGGTGGTCAGCAGGTCGCGCGAGCGTTTCAGTCTGAGATTGCGAAGGAGCTCCACCGGACTGTAGTTGGTCAGGGCCTTGATCTTGCGGTAGAACTGCGAGCGTCCGAGCCCCATGCGTGAGGCAAGCTGATCAACGTTCAGATCAGAGTTGCCCATCTCTGCGGTGACTATCGAGAGAAAGCGGGCATAGAATTCGTTGTCAAGATCGCCGTTGGGGGCCGCAGCCTTGTCGGGGGGCAGCGCCGGGCGCGGTCTGTCGCTCATGCCGCCTATCGGGTTTGCCGACCAGAGGTCCTTGATTCTGCGCCGGTTGTCGATCAGATTACGGCATCTCGATTTCAGCACCGAAGAGTTGAACGGCTTGGCCACATAGCCGTCGGCACCGCTGTCGTAGCCCTGCGCCCGCTGTTCGTCCATCGAACATGCCGTCAGCAGGAGCACCGGAATGTGAGATGTCGACACCTCTTCCTTTATACGGCGGCAACATTCAAGTCCGTCCATCAGAGGCATCATTACATCGCAGATGATTAGATCAGGGACATATTTGGCCGCGAGCCGCAGACCGTCCTTGCCGTTGGCCGCGAAGATCATCACATAGTCATCGCTGAGAAGTTCGCGTATCATATGGCGGATGTCCTCGTTGTCATCGATCACAAGCAGCAGAGGCTTGTCGGCGTCGATTTCCTGTGGTTCCGGCTCGATTTCTCCGAGTTCGGCGTCGACAACACTCTCGCTGATGATGCCCGGCGTCACCGTCTCGGCTGTGTCGGAGATGTGTCTGACCGGAATGTTCACGGTGAATTCCGAGCCTACGCCTAACTGGCTCTCTACCGAAATGCTGCCCTCGTGGAGTTCTACGAAGGCTTTGGCAAGAGAGAGCCCTATGCCGGAGCCGTTCGGATGGACTTTGTCAACCTGATAGAAGCGGTCGAAGATATTGCCCAGGTCCTCCACCGAGATTCCGCGTCCGGTGTCAGCCACGGCAAACATCAGTTTTCCGTCGGCCAATGAGGCTGTGAAACGTATGCTGCCGTTAGCGGGAGTGTACTTGAATGCGTTTGACATGAGGTTGAAAAACACCCGCTCGATTTTCTCCACGTCGATCGCTATCGTGAAGTCATCAGGCAGTCTGATGTCCACCGAAAGTTTTATGCCGCTTTTGCGCGCTATGGCGTGGAATGCCTCGGTCCAGTCATGGACGAGCGAGCCGAAATGCACCTCCGTGAGATTGACATCGAGCTTGCCGTTTTCATATTTGCGGAAGTCGAGTATCTGGTTTATCAGCCGGCGGAGTATCCTGACATTCTTGTCAGCTATCTTCATCAGAACCTGCTGCTGTGGGGTGAGGTTTTCGGCCCTGACAAGCTGCTCTACCGGCTCGGCTATCAGTGTCAGAGGTGTGCGCAGGTCATGCGAGACGTTGGTGAAGAAGACGAGTTTCGACTGAGTGGCGGCGTGGAGTTGTTCGTTTAGTTCTTTCTGAGCGTCGCGCTGTTCTTCAAGCAGCCGGTTCTGCTCCATGAGCTGGTGCTGGTGGCGCTGACGTTGCCAGAATGTGCGCAGAAGCAGAAACAGAACGCCGACAAGCAGCACAAGTATGGCTACGGCGGCATAGAACAGTGAGGTCTGTGCCGAATGGCGGCTCCAGAAGTCGTCCACCTGGCTTTTGAGCAGTCTGATTTTTTCGGTCTCTTCATTGAGCGATCCGTTCTGAAGCAGAAGGATGTCGGCGTTGGTGATGTCGACCGGAGAGGAGAGCGGCAGAGTGGACACCCGCTCGTATGGCTTGCCTTCGAGTATGGCAAGCGCTGTCCGGATAAGCCTGTAGCCCTCGGTGGGATAGAGAAAAGTAGCGTCGATCACACTGTCGGCCACAGCTTTGATGCCTATCTCTGGAGCGGCGTCAATGCCTATGATCTTCATTTTCAGTCCGCGGCGGCGGGCAACGTCGGAGGCTGCTATGGCCATGCGGTCATTGTGGGCATAGACCATGTCTGCGTCAGGATGCGCGGTCAGCAGTGAATCGGCTACCGGTACGGCTGATTCGTAAGTCCAGTCGCCTGAAGCAGATGCCACGACTGAAATCCCCTCGGCTGTAGCTCCGCGGTGGAATCCTTCGTGGCGTTCTATGGCCGGGGTGGAACCTTTCAGTCCGCAGATCTCTATGACCTTGCCACCCTCGCCTATGAGGTGTCGGGCATAGTGGGCCGCCGACTTGCCGATTTCGGTATTGTCTACCCCCTGGAACGCTGTGTATGTGTCACCGTTGATCTTGCGGTCAAAGACTATCACCGGAGTTCCGGATTCATAAACCTCTTTTATTATAGGTGTGATGGCGTCGGCCTCGTTCGGAGCGGCGATGATGATGTCAAAACCGTTGTCCATGAAATAACGGATGTCGGCAATCTGGCGTTCATTGCTGTTGTCGGCCGAGCGGATCTCTACTGTCGCTTCGGGATGAAACATGATCTCGCGGTTGATCTCATCGTTCATTTTCATGCGCCATCCGTCCTGGCTGCATTGGGAGATGCCGATGCGGTAAGGCTCCTTCTTCCGGCACGAGGGGAAGAAAAGCAGTGACGTCAACATGAGTAAGAGTATGATGATTCTGTTCATGGCTGATGTTAAGAAGCAGTTTGCTGTGTGTCCGGCAAAGATAAGGATAATATTATGAAAAATAAGTACTTTGCTTGCAATTTTGCGCCCATGCAACATATTTGACAGCGATTGCACTATTTTTTATAGTCATAATCGGCAGGAGTTGATAGTTTTGCATTGTCAAACAACTGCTAACACAATAACATTAATAAAATATGAACCGAATTTCTAATATCGTGATGACGATGATTGCAGCCACGGCAATCGGAGCAGCCGGCTCTCTCCGGGCTGCTGAAAGAGGGGTCGAGATTGAACATCTCGGCGTCAACAATACTCTTGTGCGCGTTACCGCTGACGGTAAATATCTCATACTCCCGGTCCAGGAGTCGAATGACGAGGCCACGGTCAACGTGCTTGTCGACGGCAAGACTGACAAGACTCTCAGCGTGCGTCTGGCCAAGTCGAAGGTCGACTATACCGTGCCTCTGAAAATAGAAGACTATAAAGGAAAGAAAGTTTTGCTCAATGTGGTCACCTCGCAGAGCCGCTCGTCGGTCCGCGAGGCCAAAGAAGATGCCTGCTGGCAGAACATATCTGTTTCCGATACCTTCGATACAAGCAATCGTGAAAAATTCCGTCCGGCCTATCACCACACTCCGCTCTACGGCTGGATGAACGACCCGAACGGAATGTTCTACAAAGACGGCGAATGGCATCTCTGCTACCAGTGGAACCCCTACGGCTCGAAATGGCAGAATCTCTCATGGGGACATTCCGTCAGCCGCGACCTGATCCACTGGGAGCACCGTCCCGACGCTGTGATCGAGCCTGACGGCCTCGGAATGATATTCAGCGGAAGTTCAGCAGTAGACCGCAGCGGCAGCGCCGGTTTCGGCAAGGACGCGGTGGTGGCTATGTACACTTCGGCTGCCGCAAGCCAGATCCAAAGTCTCGCCTGGAGCGATGACAACGGAGAAACTTTTACGAAATATGACGGCAACCCGGTGCTCACGCTTGACAGCGAAGCCCGCGACCCGAATATGTTCTGGGGTGCGGAGCGCAATGTCTGGATTCTGGTGCTCGCCCATGCTCTTGACCATGAGATGCTGATTTTCTCTTCGCCCGACATGAAGGACTGGACTCTTGAAAGCAGCTTCGGCCGCGGTCTCGGCGCGCAGGACGGTGTCTGGGAATGCCCCGACCTCTTCGAACTGCCCGTCAATGGTGAATCCGGCAAGAAGTGGGTGCTTCTCTGCAACCTGAATCCCGGCGGGCCTTTCGGCGGCAGCGCCACACAGTATTTCATCGGCGATTTCGATGGCAAGACTTTCACTTCTGACACCGATGACTCAGGCAAGGTTCCCACCAAGTGGCTCGACTACGGCAAGGACCACTATGCCACCGTAAGTTTCAGCGATGCTCCTGACGGACGCCGCACGGTGATAGGCTGGATGAGCAACTGGCAGTATGCTCCTGAGGTACCGACAATGCAGTTTCGCAGTGCCAACACTCTTCCGCGCGAGATGGGTATCTTCCGTGCGCCCGATGGTCAGCTCTACGTGTCGTCCACACCCTCGCCTGAGGTCGACGCTCTCAGAGGCGCGCTCGTGAAATCAGTATCAAAAACTTCTCTCGGCTCAAAGGCCAGGACATATTCCATCCCCGAACTCTGCGAGATCGACATGGAGATCAGTCCCAAGAAAGCCGAATCAGTGGAAATAGAGCTTTCAAATGCCGCAGGCGAGAAGGTCGTGATGGTCTATGATGCAAAGTCTGACAGTCTGTCATTCGACCGCCGCAAGAGCGGAATAGTGGACTTCAGCCAGGACTTTCCGGCAGTGACCGTAAGCCCGGCCTATACCGACGGCGACAAGGTGGGTCTGCGCATCTTCATTGACCGTTCAAGCATTGAGGTCTTTGGTAAAGACGGCCGTTTCGCCATGACCAACCTTGTGTTTCCCAACAGTCCCTACAGCCGTCTCTCAGTGCGGGCTACCGGAGGGAGCGCCCGTCTCTCCGATCTTAAGATCTACTCGATAACAGTTGAATAAAATCTCCTCAAAATACTCCGAACAAGTTATGGAAATTTCACAGACTTTAGCCGGCGACAAGAAAAGTTCGCTGATACAGATAGCCCCAGTGATGCTCTGCTTCTTCGCAATGGGTTTTGTCGACCTGGTTGGCACCGCATCAAACTATGTGCAGAAAGATCTGGGCCTGACCGATTCGCAGGCCAATCTCTTCCCCTCGCTCGTATTCTTCTGGTTTCTGATATTCTCGGTGCCCACCGGAATGCTGATGAACCGCATCGGGCGCAAGAAAACAGTGCTTCTGAGCCTGCTTGTGACAGCCGTCTCGCTGATACTCCCGATCACAGGCGACAGCTATACCACCATGCTCCTCTCGTTCTCTCTGCTCGGCATCGGCAATGCCATCATGCAGACCTCTCTCAACCCGCTGGTGTCAAATCTTATAAGCCCCAGCCGGCTTGCGTCGACGCTGACATTCGGACAGTTCGTCAAGGCCATAGCCTCGTTTCTCGCACCGGTGATCGCAGCCTGGGGAGCCACAACATATCTTCCGACCTTCGGACTCGGCTGGCGCGCGCTGTTTGTGATCTACGCCGTGATAAGCCTTGTGTCAATCTCGGCCCTCGCCGCCACTCCCATCGAGGAGGAGCGCTCGGACAAAGCTTCGGGCGTGGGTGAATGCCTCAGACTGCTCGGCCGACCCTTCATTCTTCTCTGCTTCCTGGGCATCATGTGTCACGTAGGTATCGACGTGGGCACCAACACAACCGCTCCCAAGATCATCATGGAGCGTCTCGGCCTGCCGCTCGAAGAAGCCGGATTCGCAACGAGCGTCTATTTCATCTTCCGTACAGCCGGCTGCTTCCTCGGAGCTTTCATACTGCGTTCGGTGTCACCGAAACTGTTTTTTGGAATCAGTGTGGTGATGATGCTTGCAGCTATGGGAATGCTTTTCACCTGCGAGTCGCTGACAATGATCTATGCCGCGCTTGGCCTGATCGGCTTCGGTAACTCCAACATATTCTCTGTAATCTTCTCGCAGGCTCTGATGGCTTCGCCCGATGAAAAGAACGAGGTCTCCGGACTCATGATCATGGGACTCTTCGGAGGCACCGTCTTCCCTCTCGCAATGGGCTATGCCGCCGACGCCACCGGCCAGGCAGGCGCAGTGGCAGTGATGACTGTCGGAGTGGCTTATCTGTTGTATTACACATTAAAAATCAAATCGTCAAATAATCAATAAATTATCAGACACCTTCCAAATCAGCAAGATCATGAATAACTATGTAGTAGGAATGGGCGAAGCCCTGTGGGACGTACTCCCCGAAGGAAAAAAGATAGGTGGCGCACCTGCCAATTTCGCTTATCATGTCTCTCAGTTCGGGCTTCCCAGCTGTGTGGTGAGCGCTGTCGGCGAAGATGCCCTCGGCAAGGAAATAGTTGATAATTTCACCTCCAAGGGCCTCAACCAGCTTATAGCCGAAGTGCCTTATCCCACCGGAACAGTGCAGGTTGAGATCGACCAGGCCGGTGTTCCGCAGTATGAGATCAAAGAAAACGTTGCGTGGGACAATATACCCTATACCGCCCATCTCGAATCACTCGCAGAAAAGACAAGGGCTGTCTGCTTCGGATCACTCGCACAGCGCAATGTGGTGTCACGCAACACGATCAACCGTTTTCTTGATGCCATGCCTCAGAACGACGATACGCTGGTGGTCTTTGACGTCAACCTCCGTCAGGGATTCTACAACAAGGAGATTCTCTGCAATTCGATGAAGCGCTGTAACATTCTTAAGATCAACGACGAGGAACTGGTTACCGTGAGCCGCATGTTCGGCTATCCCGGAATCGACCTCCAGGACAAATGCTGGATCCTTCTTGGAAAATACAATCTCAAGATGCTGATTCTCACCTGTGGCATCAACGGCAGCTATGTATTCACCCCCGGCAATGTATCTTTCCAGCCTACACCGAAAGTTGAGGTAGCCGATACCGTAGGCGCAGGTGATAGCTTTACAGCCGCTTTCATATCGTCGATTCTTAAAGGCAAATCCGTGGCCGAGGCCCATTCACTGGCAGTCCAGACTTCGGCTTTCGTCTGCACCCGCAAGGGAGCCATGCCGATTCTGCCTGAAGAACTGACCACAGCGTAAGTTGCACACGCTAATCTCTGATAATCGAGTGAGTCCGGAATAAAAATTTCACGACCAAACAATTAAACAATCAGCCACTTAGCTTAGCGCTAAATGGCTGATTGTTTAATTTTGCCGAAAAGCGGTCATTAACTCCGCTGACGGTTGGTTTGTCCAATCAAGAATATCAGGCCGGCAGTGGTTGGTGACGGTCTTCGCCTGTCGGATGGCTTCTGAACTGGGTGTCACGCAATTTGGCGTAGGCACGCAGATACTTACGCAGGCCCGAAACCATTTCCTGAGTTTCCTGAAGCATGTTCATATACACGTAGAGCACTGTCATTGAGGCCGAATCGCCCTCGCGGAGCTGATCATACAGCCGGTGATACGTCTCAGAAATCAAATCCTTGATCTCGTCACAGTGCCGGCGCAGCATCGGAATCGCCTCTGTGCCCCCGGTATCCATCATGGCCAGAGTGTCGTTAAACAGAATCTCTACCCGCGAGCAGATCTCCCGGAATTCCCCCACATAGGCCTGCGGGAGAGGCAGGAAGTTGTTTTCCACATGCTCCTTGCAGATCTCGCTGATTCGCCGCAGATTGTAGAGAATCCCCATGCAGCAGTTGTTGCTGAGATAGAACCAGGTGCTTTTCTCGATGGCCGTCTCATGGGCCACCTGACGCAGACAGAGCGTCTCCTTTCTGCGGTCGTTTTTCAGTATGCTCTTCTGACGCGTCAGATTCGACTCAGCCTTGCCGAGCGCTCTGACATTCTCGCTCACAAAAGCTTCGGCTATGCCGCGGTATGACTCTCCGGCATATGACAGAAACTTTTCCTGCTGCTGGGTGATGTAGAGCAGAAGCAGATTCCAGTTCTCGCTCTTATCGCCAGAAGAAATGATGGTCTGAAACATCACATCGCCGTTTTCCTCCTCCTTGCGGGCCTTGAAGCGGCGGTTGCTGCGTATGATCAGGAAGATGGTCAGCGCTCCGAGAGCTATCATCACCCAGTGGCCTCCGAGATGCATCAGCAGGGCAATGACTCCGGCGCCCATGAAAGCCGCACCGGCGGTGATGAACCATCCGCCAATGACGGAGATGACACCGGTGATGCGGAACACAGCGCTCTCACGCCCCCATGCCCGGTCGGCAAGCGAAGTACCCATCGCCACCATAAACGTTACAAACGTAGTCGACAGCGGGAGCTTCAGCGATGTGCCGAGCGCGATCAGAGCGCCCGCCAACACCAGATTCACAGCACCTCTGATAAGGTCGAAGGCCGCACCCTGGTCCATGATGGTCTCATCGGTATTGAACCTGCGGTTAAACCAGCGGCGCACATGGGGCGGCGTCACACTCCTGACCCACGCTATAACCCTGAGAGCCCAGCGCACAAGCCGGCGGGCTATGCGCGACGACCCGAACAGCTCCTCGCCTCCCTGCTGCGAGCCGAGCCCGATTTCGGTTTTTGAAACATTGTGGGTCTTCTTCGAGGTGGCAAGCGAAACCACCATTATCACTCCGGCCCCGATCAGGAACCACACCGGAGTGTCTGACGGACCGTTGAGCGACCCCATCAGAAAACCGTGAGCATCGCCGGCACCGTTTGCCATATAATCATTATATGACTCAAGTCCGCTCAGCGGCACTCCAATGAAGTTGACAAGGTCATTGCCGGCAAAAGCCATAGCCAGCGCAAACGTGCCCATCATCACTATAACCTTCAGCACATTGACCTTCAGCATATGGAGCAGCTGCATGACCACAGTGAATAAAACCAGGCTTCCGCCGAGTATCAGCCACGTATTGGCCCCGATCCAGGCTTTTGCCTCAGGAGTCATGAACACCATTTCCTTCACACCCTTGAGAAGAAGGAAGTAGACGATGGCCGTAGCGCAGATACCGCCGAAGATTCCGATTTTCCACTTCATGTGGCTGCGGTAGTTGAACGAGAAAATCATTCTCGAAATGAACTGCACCACAGTGCCGAAGAAAAATGCCACAGCAACCGAAAGAAAGATACCGAGGATGACCGACAGTGCTTTTTCGGTGTTCAGCAGATCATTGAAGCCGAGCTCCGAGCCTCCGGCCATCTTGATCATAGCCACCGCAAACGTAGCGCCCAAAAGGCCGAAAACCATCGAGACGGTGGTCGAGGTTGGCATTCCGAGAGTATTGAACACGTCAAGCAGTATGATGTCCGTGACCATCACCGCCATGAAAATGCAGATCAGGTCATAAAACGCAAAATGCTCCGGCCTGAAAATGCCGTGGCGGGCAATGTCCATCATACCGTTGCTCATCGCAGCGCCGATAAACACACCTATCGAGGCTACGATCAGTATTCGCTTGAACGAGGCCGCTTTAGAGCCTATAGCCGAGTTCAGAAAGTTGACAGCGTCGTTGCTCACCCCCACCGACAGATCGAATACCGCCAGCAGAAAAAGGAAGATCACAACGCAGAGAAACAATATGTCCATGTAGCGTGAGGATTACTTGATGTTTATGAATTAAATCTTGTATTTGTTTTATAACAACAAAGTAAGAGCTTAAACATTTCAAAAATGTTTCAAAAACATCAATCAATTATGAAATTTCGGAGCAAGGTTTCACTAACGGCGGTGGAATGCCTGACGACTTCAAGCACTTTCTTGAACAGAAAATCACCGAACGCCTTTCAAATCATAGCAATATGAGGCAAATGCCCCGGCATGAGCATCGAGGAAGCCTTGCGCTGTTTCTGAAATGAGCACAGAGCAAAATTGCGATGAAAAGGCCATAAACTACACTGACATCAACTGCCATCAAGAGAAGCAAAGATACCGGCCGTTGATCCTATCAGCAGAGGAACACCCTCCGAGAATCAACACAATAAGCATTATTAAGTAATGTCGCGCATTGATGCCTTTGTAAATCCCCGGTGAGAAAACTCCTGTCGAGCCACATCGAGAATACGGCGGTTTATATCTTGTTTAAGAATCTGCATAAATGAACTAAGTTCTATAATTCACTGTAAAATTACTCAAAAGCAATGAACTACACAATACCTAATAGTAGTGAGTGACCGATTGTTGATTGCAAATCAATCAGATAAACTGCAAACAATGAACAAACAAAAATAGTGTTCATTATTGCGTGTCAAGGGCTACGGACAACATGGTAAACTTCTAACCCAATACTACATCAAGTACCATCATAAGGGCAAAACCGACAGCAAAACCGATCGTCCCAAGATTGGAGTGTCCATCTTGGGCTGTTTCAGGTATAAGCTCTTCAACCACTACATACATCATTGCTCCCGCACCAAAAATTTAGAACTTTTTATTTCATACAGCAAAGTTAGATTGAAGTAGAGTATCCCACAATACTTAAAAATTGGATAAATCAGGGCTGAGAGATTGTCTTAATGTATAATTATCTATGTGGGTTTACATCTTTTATATCAACTAAATTATTGAGTATCGCAAAAACCGCCAGTCCCACTGATGAATGGATTTGTAGTTTGGCAGAGATGTTTCTGCGATATGTTGTCACTGTATGTATAGAAATTAATAACTGTGACGCAATTTCTTTATTTGACAAGCCTTTGGCAACGCAGCATATTATATCCTTCTCCCGATCAGTCATAGAATCCAGCAAATCTGTTTTTTCATCGTCGCTGTTGCTGTTTTTTACTGATTCATGACGTGACAACTTCAATGACTTTTCGAGTTTCTCAACTGCCGGGATAAAGAGTTTATTCTCAATCTCACAATGGTTCTTTAACTCATTGCCACAATAAATTATGTCGAATAATGCTGATGTCAGTATTTCATTGTCCTTCACATGATAGTGTCTTATAAACAGGTCTTTAATTTGAGAAAGCTTTTCTGTCATACTACTGTGATGTGAGGAGTAGTCAGTAATTCGGAACTGCTCATTAGTAACGTCGTTCAATAAGTCGGTCACATAGCAAAACACCTCATCGTTTTCATGTTCCATGTGATTGTGTACTTCCTTCACATAATCATCAAAGAATTTCAGAAGCAGAAACGCTACGTCGTTTATATCGGAGCAATTAATAGCCTCTATGAGTTTCCTACGGATGGAAGGCAATAGAAAGTCAAGGAAGTGTGTATGGGCTTTCCTTAGATATCCCATTAAAGCAGGCAGCGATATTTCAAATTGTGAATAGTTTTGTCCGTATAGGAAATTGGAAACTGCAAGGAATGACTCCATATGAACATTGTCTTCCTTACATGCTTCGCCAACTGTCTTATCGCCGAATCCGAAAGACAGTCCAAACCGACTTAAAACTCCTAATATATGAGGTTCATCCTCTATAATGGCTTTAAGGCGATCACCAGGAAATATTGATTGATTCTTTGACATAGTTTGATAGTTGAAACGGGGCTGTAAATCCCCATGCAAAATTACTATGAATATAATACCTACACCATACCTAAAAATGAGTGTTTTTCCCTGGGGAATTAAATCATGACTACCTTAATTGCTCTAATTTATCCGATTTTTGAGTATTGTGTCAGTTTCCGGATACAAATAATTTTGCGCCCAAAATTTATCATCAACATGAAACCAAAGAAGCACAAAAAATGGAAATGGCTCCACAAATGGGCGGGACTATTGGTCTCCGTCTTCATGTTGTTGTTCTGTCTATCCGGGATAATCCTCAATCACAGGGACACGTTTTCACAATTTAATATTGACCGCTCCTGTTTACCTTCATCATACAAATTAAAGAACTATAACTATGGGATAATCCGAGGTACATTGCCACTTGACAAAGATAGAATACTTGCCTATGGCTCATGTGGGGTGTGGTTGACGGATTCGATATTCAGCAATTCTTATGATTTTAATGCCGGACTACCGACAGGTATAGATCGACGAAATGTCAGAAATATCATAAAGGATCAGAGTGGACAAATATGGTGTGCCACAACTTATGATTTATATAAATTAAAAGGTCATGAATGGAAGCCGGTTGATTTACCAAAAAATCACTCAAAGATATCTGATATTTCATCTACACCTGACAACTCAGGAATAATTGTCCTTACTCGTTCAAACATCTATAGAGTATCACATGATGATATTAAGGAGTTAACTTTACAGGCTCCATTTGATGAGGATAATAAAATAAGTCTATTTAAGTCAATATGGAATCTGCATAGTGGTGAGCTGTGGGGGCTACCAGGTAGGATTGCTGTTGACATTATAGCCATAGTATTGATAATCCTGTCTTTGACGGGTATTATCTTGTTTATCTTGCCATTTTCTATTCGTCACAGTCATAAAACAATCCTTCCAGCGAAGATTCTAAAATGGAATTTCAAATGGCATAATCTAATCGGCTATTTCACTATTGTCCTTACGATACTTGTAGTGTTTACAGGAATGTGTTTACGCCCACCATTGATGATACCTTTTGTCATGACAAAGACATCACCGCTTCCCGGATCGAGTCTTGATACTGATAACTATTGGCATGATAAACTCCGTGCTATACGCTGGGATGAAGATAATCAAAATTGGATGATTTCAACATCAAAAGGATTCGTGCAATTAAAGGATTTTTCATCAAATCCAGTCATTATCCCTTCGGATAAAAGCCCGGCAGTAAGTCCGATGGGAGTCAACGTATTTTATAGAGAAGCTCCGGGAGTATGGATCGTCGGGTCTTTTAGCGGAATCTATCGTTGGAAACCCAATGAGGGGAAATGCTATACTTTTCATGATAACACTATTGTTGACCCCAATAGACGAAATTCATTTGGATTGGCAAACGACATAGTTAGTGGCTACAGTGCTGATACCTATAAGCCTATCGTATTTGATTATGCTAAAGGGACTGAAGAACTGCATCCTATGGGCAGTGACATGAGAAACCAACCAATGTCTTTATGGAATTTTGCCTTGGAACTTCATGTCGGAAGATGTTATTCATCATTTCTTGGTCCGGTATCAAACCTTTTTGTCTTCCTGTCGGGCATTATAATATTGTTAGTGTTGGCATCAGGCTATATAATAAGTTGTAAAATCAAAAAATCACATAACATAAACCAATAATTTTTTTAATCACATGAAACAAATCAAGTTTCTTTTTGCCACAATGATGGCGGTTGTCTTCTTGACAACATTCTCGTCGTGCAGCGACGAGAAAGACGAGCCTGCGGTTCCCGCAGCGAAAACAATTCAGGGTACATACGCAGGTGATCTGGAATGTACAGTGATGGGCAGTGCTTCGATATTCGAGGACAAGACGTTCACTGTCAACGCCACGGATGAATCAACTGTTTCTGTTGTGCTCCCTGCTTTTGGCGAAGCACCAATGGCATTGCCGTCCATCACTCTCACCGGAGTAAAAGTAACAGAAGCAAATGGCGTGGTCACTCTGGCTACTACAGAAGTAACCGGTCAGACCGATGCAGGAAAATCCTACACATGCACCTTCTCCGGCACGGTTCAGGATAAAACCCTGAATCTTAAGTTCAATCTTCAATATGGCGCAATGCCTATGCCGATGATTTGTTCTTCAACAGCTCTGAAACAGTAACTCACTCCGGCAATGGAAAGAATTAAAATTTTCCTTGCCATCTGCGGACTAACGCTCCCTTTCATCGGACTCGCCGATACCTTTAACGGCCGGGTGGTCGATGAAACGGGGAGTCCGTTGATAGGCGCAACGGTCAAGGCATCCAATGATAGGATTACGACTACTAATACTGATGGTGATTTCAGTATTAGTGTAGAAGGCTCCACTGCAAAGCTTCAAATATCATATATCGGATTCCTTACAGAGACGTTTATATTAAAAAGCAATACCGGCAAACATGAGTTACGGATGACTCCGGATATAGGTGCCTTAGAGGAAGTAGTGGTCACTGCAACCCGTACACCAAAGGCTCTGAAAGATGTTCCTGTTGTCACACGATTAATAACTGCGGATGATATACGCAAGACTGACGCAACAAATATACAGGACTTGCTGACAGAAGAGCTTCCGGGACTTGAATTTACATACGCAATGAGTCAGGAGACATCATTAAATATGAGTGGCTTTGGTGGAAAATCCGTTCTGTTCCTTGTTGACGGAGAACGGCTTGCCGGAGAGACAATGGACAACATTGACTTCAACCGACTCAATCTTGACAATGTCGGTCAGGTTGAAGTTGTGAAAGGTGCTTCATCTGCGTTATATGGTGCCAATGCCGTAGGTGGCGTTGTCAACCTTATCACCCGTGAGAGTAAAGAACCATGGCGTATCAATCTCAATTCAAGATATAAAAGTCTCGGAAATGAATGGAGATCAGGCGCAGACCTTAACTTTCATTCCGAGAAATGGACATCAAACACAAACTTTCAGTATAATACTTCTGAAACTGTCAAGCTTACTGATGCATTTGATACCGAATCGAATCTGCAAAACTTATATGGAGGACGAACATTCAACGTCAAGGAACGACTGTCTTTCCAGCCATCGAATGCATTACGCTTGACAGCAAGAGGTGGATATTTCAATAGGACGAGCACTCGAATAAATTATGACGACCACTATATTGACTATACTGCGGGGCTCCGTGGAGTATGGAATATAGGAGTCGGAAAGACTCTTGAATTATCATACAGCTACGACCAGTACGATAAGCAACGATATGTAAACGACCGACGCACCCACGACCATGACTATAGTAATCGTCAGCATATCGCTCACGCTTTATATACTCAGTTCTTTGGGAATAACGTATTAACGGCTGGAGCCGACTACATGAATGATTATCTTCTGACTTATCAGTTCGTAAGTGGAGAAACTCATTCACAGTCTTCAGTTGATGCTTTTGTTCAGTTTGACTACAACCCATTGTCTTGGCTGAATATTGTAGCAAGTGTACGTGAGGATTATTTTTCGGAATCAAAAAACAATTCGGTCACAGCCCGACTTGCCACTATGTTCAAATTCAACCGTTTTTCAGTGAGGGCTAACTATGCCGGAGGTTTCAGAGCTCCAACCCTCAAAGAAATGTATATGAATTTCGATATGGCAGGAATACAAATGATTTATGGCAATCCTAACCTTAAACCGGAGAAAAGCCACAACTTCAATCTTGCGCTTGAGCATAATGGTCAGATCCGTAACAGTATTTTTGCCGGTTCCTATAGCATGAATGCAATGGGCTATTTCAACAGGTATGACAGCCGAATCACCACCACTGACTATCCTGGGGATTCGACCAATGAACCGGGAGCCATCTATTGTAACGAGGATGGAGTAAAAGTAGCAGGTATAGATATTTCAGCACGTTACAGACTACAAATGGGATTGGGAATGACGTTGAATTACAATTACCTGCATACAATGGGAAGAACCGTTGACTCTCAGTTTTCCAATCCCCGTCCACACTCCATGACTTGGAGGCTGGATTATGAAAGACGCTTATGCAGTGCGTATAAATTTTATGCCGGTATATCCGGAAGGTATCTTGCCAAGCCGGAATCAAAGTATGACACAGACAATGCTTATTCTGTTTGGAAATTCACGCTCCAACAGGAGGTATGGCGCGGGATAAATGTCAATTTTATAATTGACAATCTGTTGAACTATCGACCTAAAGTATATTACTGGAACTCACTTCCTACGCTTGGACGGACTTGGTCGATAGGAGTATCATTAGATATTGACACAATGTTCAGATGAAAATGACAAGAAAAAAAATAATTCTTGCATCAGTAGCAGTGGTGATTTTAATTACCGTTGCTATTGTTGCGTGGAGAAGTATGGCATCATCCACAAAAATAGCGTTCGTAAACTATCAGCCAATCACTCTCGGAGAAATCGGTAAAGCCAATGATAACTCTTTCATTAAGATAGAAAATCTTGATGTCGAAGATTTAGAAAATGCCTCTAAATTCGACATGGTATTTGTCAATGGAATGGGATTGAGAATCACCGAGGAGCAGCGTGAGTCATTGTCAAAGGCAGCGGAGTCCGGCACACCTGTAATAACGACAGCCGCCACAAATCCCGACAATTATATCGTATCAATCGATTCCGTTGACACGGAATTTCTGAAACAGTATCTTCAAGGCGGTGGTCGTACGAATTATAGAAGTATGCTCAACTATGTAAGAAAATATATAGATGGCAAAAAACTATTTATTGGCGAAATCAGCGACCCCAAACAGGCACCAAGCGGAATGTTTTATCACCAAGACCTCAAGGATCCTGACAATGAAATGTTATATTTCGATTCATTGTCTGAATATAGGAACTTCCTAAATGAAAACAATTTGCTTAAATCCAACTCTCCTGAAATTATTCTGACCGGACAGATGGGGGTCCCCGATGAATTGATAGCCGAATTGGAATCAACAGGCAACATCGTTTACCCCATTTCAAATATCCAGAAGGCAATCAACAACGGAATAACAGACAGTATCTCCCCATCGGCAATGATAAACATGGCTCACGGAAGGATGGGCGATGTCGTCGTGGAGTATCTGAAAGAAAAGAATATACCTCTGTTTTCGCCATTGAATGTCAATCGCGATTATGATGAATGGATGGATGACAAGATGGGTATGAACGGCGGTTTCATGTCCCAGAGTATCGTGACTCCCGAGATTGATGGTGCTATAAGACCTTACGCCCTATTTGCACAGTTTGAAGGTACCGACGGAGTGCCGGTGATAAAAGCTATTCCTGAACGACTGACTGAATTCGTTGAGACTGTCAATAATTATGTGAGTCTAAGGCATAAGTACAATAGAGAGAAGAAAGTTGTAATTTTCTACTTCAAAGGCCCCGGACAAAATTCTCTTGTCGCCGAAGGATTGGAGGTCGCACCCTCTTTATACAATATGCTCAACCGGCTCAAACAGGAAGGATATAAAGTGGATAACCTTCCTTCATCACTCGCAGTGTTTGAGAAATTGATCAATGACCGTGGTCGGGTATTCGGAAATTACGCGACAGGGGCAATGTCTGATTTTGTCAAAAAAGCCAATCCTGAGATTATAACCCGCTCCGATTATGAAAAATGGGCTGTAAATGATCTCGGTCAAGAAATGTCGGAAGAGATAACAGCTGTTGATGGTGAGTTTCCCGGTCATGGTCTTAAGACAGACAACGGAGATCTTGCACTTGCCAGACTTCAATTCGGCAATATTGTCCTTATTCCTCAGACGGCAGCCGGACTTGGAGATGATGATTTCAAAATTGTCCATGGTACGGATATGGCACCCCCTCATGCTTACGTCGCTTCTTATCTTTGGGCACGTAACGGCTTTAATGCCGATGCAATCATCCATTTTGGAGCACACGGTTCACTGGAGTTTACACCGAGAAAGCAGGTGGCACTCAGCAGTCGTGACTGGTCAGACAGACTGGTCGGCACAATACCTCATTTTTATATCTATTCCACAAGTAATGTAGGTGAAGCGATGATGGCAAAACGCCGAAGCTATGCCGGAATCATAAACTATCTTACCCCTCCATTCATGGAAAGCAATGTACGTGGCATTTACAAAAATCTGACTGATGCAATAGCATCCTATAATAAAGAAGTCGAATCAGATAATCCTGACAACAGTCGTCTTGATCCGGCCTCACGACTCGTGAAAAAGTATGTTGTAGAGCTTGGAATACATAGAGAATTGCGATTGGACAGCCTTATTTCAAAACCCTACTCAGCAAGTGAAATTTCCCGAATAGAGAGTTTTGCGGAGGAACTTGCCAATGAAAAAATTACAGGCGCACTCTATGTCATGGGAATACCATACGATAAGGATAAACTAAAATCGACCGTGTTGGCGATGACTGTTGACCCGATAGCGTACAGCCTGCTTTCTCTCGACAAACAACGTGGCAGGATAAAAGGCAATAAGTCTGAAGGACTGGCATTCACCGGTAGATATTTGACACCGGCCCGCACACTTGTCGCAAACATACTTTCAGAGAATCGAGTTGCCACTGATATCGAGATTTGTAAAATTGCCGGCATTTCAATGGATGATTTGCAAAGTGCCAGAGCAATTACTGAAGACCTCAATGGTTCAAAAGACCTATTCTCCAAGATGATGGTAATGGGGTCATCTATGCCGGTAGCCGCTCCAACTGCAAAGTTGTCTGAAAGAAAAGAAAGTCCCTCTACCAAAATGAAGAAAATGATGAATGCCACCGGTATGTCACCGGAGAAAGCTATTGAAATGGCAAAGAAAATGGGAGCAGATTCCACTGCCATTGCAAAAATGAGCGCCGCCATGAAGCGAAATTCATCAAAGTCAAAAGATAAAGGTACAGCTACTTCGAAAGCCATGACAATGTCAGCACAAAAATATACTAAAGAGGAGATAGATAATGCGACGGCAATAATGGAGATTGAACGCGCTGTCAGGAATGTCAGTCTTTATGCCGAAGCGTTGGCCAACAGCCCCGAATATGAATTGGCATCGGTTATCAATGCTTTGAATGGCGGTTTTATCGCCCCGACATCAGGCGGCGACCCGGTTCTCAATCCATTGGTTTTGCCGACCGGAAGAAATATGTTTGCTATAAATGCAGAAGAAACGCCTTCGGCTGTAGCATGGGAAAAGGGAAAAACTCTGGCAGATAATACTCTCAAAATGTATCGTGAGGCCCACAACGATTCACTGCCTCGAAAGGTCAGTTATACATTGTGGAGCAGTGAATTTATCGAAACCGAGGGCGCTACAATAGCCCAGATTCTATATATGCTTGGTGTTGAACCGCTGAGGGATCCTTTCGGACGTGTCACAGATTTGCGACTTATACCGTCTGAAGAACTTGGACGTCCGCGAATTGATGTTGTAGTCCAGACCTCCGGACAATTACGGGATCTGGCAGCTTCCAGATTATTTCTGATTACAAGAGCAGTAGAAATGGCATCACAGGCAAAGGATGACAAATATCCCAACTACGTTTCGGAAGGTGTAGTTGAATCCGAAAAGCATCTTGTAGATAAAGGAGTATCACCCAAAGAGGCTCGTGAGATGTCAACTGCAAGAGTGTTTGGAGGTGTAGATGGGAACTATGGAAGTGGAATACAGGAAATGGTTGAGGCTGGAGACAGATGGGATGACGAGACTCAGATAGCCGAGACTTATATCCATAATATGGGAGCTTCTTACGGCTCAGAGAAAGATTGGGAAAAAATGCGTGATTTCGCATTTGAGGCAGCTTTGACCCGTACCGATGTGGTAGTTCAGCCTCGACAGAGTAATACTTGGGGTGCGCTAAGTCTCGATCACGTGTATGAGTTCATGGGTGGTATGAATCTCGCTGTACGTAACGTAACAGGTAAAGACCCGGATGCTTACCTTGCCGATTACCGAAATCGCAGTCATGCAAAAATGCAGGAAGTAAAAGAAGCTATCGGCGTAGAAAGCAGGACAACCATCCTCAATCCGACATACATCAAGGAAAAAATGAATGGCGGTGCCGGGGATGCCTCAGGAATTGCTGATGTCGTAAGGAACACATACGGCTGGAATGTGATGAAACCTGATGTCATTGACAACGAATTATGGAACGACATCTACGACACATACATCGCTGACAAGCATAATCTCGGAACAATAGATTATTTCAAGTCTGTCAATCCCGCAGCCATAGAAGAAATTACGGCTGTAATGATGGAGACTGCGCGAAAAGGAATGTGGACTGCTACAGACGAACAGCTTTCTGCGCTGGCCAAACTTCATACGGAAGTCGTAAACGAGTATCAGCCCTCTTGCTCCGGATTTGTATGTAACAACACCAAACTCCGTGAGTATATCGCGTCAAATGTTGACAAGGCTACTGCCGATGCATATAACAATTCCATCAGCAATATTCGTGCGGAAAATGCCGGGGGCGATGATGGAGTAGTAATGAAGAAAGACGAACTAAACAACATCGATAAGGTCACACGTCGCATTAATAGCGGACTTGTGCTCGGAATAGTCGCGATATGTGCTCTTATCGTGTTCCTTGTCATAAGACGTCGCAGAAATTTGAATAAGTAATGGAGACGGTTGTTATTCTCATCATGTTTATGGTCGGTTTGAGCTTCGTGCTCAAACTGACCTTCATGCGCCCATGGCAAATGATAGCCGAAGCCGTGAGTCTGGCATTTGCTACCATATCAACTACAGATATTGCAATCAGCCAGTCGAAAATACAGATTTCAGAATGGCTACAGACTCCGGACTTGATGCTTTACCTGGCGGTAATCCTCACGATTGACGTTACATTACAGATTGCATTTTGCCTATTTATGATTAATAAACCGGATAAACTCAAGGGTAGAATTATAAAGAGTCTGCTTCTGTATATTCCCGGTTTGCTTATATTCCCCGTAGCATTTTATCTGCTCGTCCAAATTATATTCTCTAATGCCGGAATGGATTTTGACAATCTTGGCTACTGTCTGGGGATAGCAATAGTGATTATGATTCCATTGCTTGCTTATGGCGTAAGATACTTACTTCCTGAAAAGTCAGAACGGCTCGAACTGATTTTCTACATTAACTGTATCATTGGGCTTCTTGGAATTATAGCTACCGTAAATGGTCGGACTGCAACAGCCGGTGTAAATGAGGTTAACATTAATTCTTTATTGGCAATTATTGGAATCGCTGTAACCGGCAGTATTTTAGGGTACTTGCTATTTCGTAAAAATCAAAATAAACACTATAAACAATCATGAACGTAATTTCTAATATCCTCTACTGGATTTCGACGGGACTGCTTGTGCCTGTCATCGTATTGCTAATCTATTTCTTCATAAGGTCAATAATCCTCATAGGCGGATTCTTCGGACAGTATATGACAGAAAAGAAAACCGCAACAATGTTGGATGAGAAAGTCAAGGACCTCAATCTTTCAAACATTACTGATTTTCTTGCATCTTTTTCAGAGAGGAAAGGGATCTTGGTCATCAACTATCTGAATGAAATCTATAAATCAGCAGATAGCCCTGCGAGATTGGATATGCTCGTTTCAGAATACGAGCTTACCGCAGAGAAAAACATCGCGACATCTAAGATTCTTACTAAAATGGGCCCGATACTTGGTCTTATGGGGACACTGATTCCGATGGGACCGGCACTCGTAGGTCTCGCTACAGGAGATATAGCTTCTATGGCATACAATATGCAGGTAGCTTTTGCTACAACTGTGGTTGGGCTTGTGGTAAGTGCTATAGGATTTGTAACACAGCAGGCTAAGGAACGCTGGGCGTTGCATAATCTCATGATTCTTGACTTCATTGTTCAAACACTCAAAGAGAAAAAATAATGGCACGAAGACGTTCTATACTCCGGCGCGGAGAGGATTCTGATCCTATGAGCGTCGTGAGCAATCTTTTTGATGTGGCAATGGTGTTTGCCGTAGCTCTGATGGTTGCTCTTGTCAGTCGTTATAATATGACCGAAATGTTTTCTCAGGAGGATTTTACAATGGTGAAAAATCCCGGTAAAGAGAATATGGAAATCATTACAAAAGAAGGCGAAAAAATAAATCGTTATACACCTTCGGAAGAGCAAAACTCTTCCGGTAACAAAGGGAAAAGAGTTGGAACAGCCTACGAACTTGAAAACGGAGACATCATTTACGTACCCGAATAAATAGTTATAGCTGAGCGTTTGCATAAGAAGATACTTCACACGATGCATGGTATTTCGTCGAAGCGCAGGAATGTCTACTATGTAATATCGTTTGAAAAATCGATAAATATTGCTTCAAAACGAAAGACAGCCGACAGCATAACATAAATTATGACTGCCGGCTGATCTTTTAGAGTTTGGGACCTGCGGCGCGAAAGCCTCCGGGTGGAGTGGCTCCGCACACTCCGATTACTATGCGAGAACTTAACGGCTCACGCTGGTACGGATTGGTAGGCTCAGCCACTTCGGCATAGTGGAACGGACTTTGTACAATTATTTGAAGCGAAGCGCGTTTATATGATATAACAGCCCTCCGGGGATGGCAAGCTGGCAATTTAGACCTAAGCGCCGCCCGGAGGGCTTCTATTTTGAACCTATTTTGCGGATAGACGGCGTGAGGAGCTATAATAATCCTCTCGCCGTCTATTTGATTGCATTGGAAGTTTTATTACCTTTGCAAAGTAAGACCACCGAAAAGGCGCGACAACTTCAAGCCGTGTGGCAAAATAACGATTCCGTAGCTAATGACTACCGATTCGTTGCAGAAGGAGGAGCGGATTTTACCGTTCCTCCGACTTTTTAGAATTGGTCAAAAAGTCGAATGTTCCCAAATGGAACGCAACCCCAATTTTCTCACGTTTCGTTTTATTTTGTCACACTACTTGGAACTGTCAAAAAATCAGAATCATCTATTACACTGATTATAAATATGATAGATAGGAACTGCCGATTTTACGCCATATAAGTGTCTTTAAAAGGCATGCTCGGTATAGACTTTATAATCAACAACTTGGCAGAGGACCTAATTTTTAGCGGCGTGTTCCGTTTTGCACTTTATGTTTTGCGGATTACAAATAATTAAGTTAAACAGATATGTAATATTTATTATTCTGTCATGTTTTCAATATTCCCAGCCATAATGAATGGTAGATTTCTTTTTATTCTATCCTTTGTCCAATCCCACCACCGAAGCGACAGTAGTTGCTCAATAATATCCGGGCTATACCGTTTGCGGATTACTTTTGCCGGTATGCCGCAAACGATAGAGTAAGGAGGAACATCCTTGGTTACGACTGCTCTTGTTCCTATAATGGCACCATCTCCGATTTTTACACCGGCAAGAATAACTGCCTCAAGACCAATCCATACATCATTGCCTATCACGATGTCACCTTTGTTATCCCAAGCGGAGGCTACATTTGACTTTTCCAATTCCCAATCTTCATAAAACAGAGGGAAGGTATAGGTTGACAAAGATTTTAGAGTATGGTTGGCACAGTTGAACAGAAACTTTACACCACAGGCAATGGAACAAAACTTGCCAATTATCAGTCGCTCATGATTAATAGGGTAATGATACAGCACATTATTCTGCTCGAACTGACGAGGGTCTGAGATAAAATCATTGTAAATCGTGTAATCACCTACCTCAATCGACGGATCTTTAACCACTGCGTTCAGATAAACGGTTTGTGTGTCACCCTTACGGGGATATATTTTATTCATCATATCCTGTTGTTTTTTGAATTGTATAATTTCAGATAAATAAAAGATTGAATACCGAGCATTATCACATATAGATATTCTACGCTCCAATAAGTTGCCAATCGGACATTGAGATTACTCAATCCCCATAAACAGAATAAATAGGCGATAGTAGTGATTACTTGAAAAAAGAATACGGTCTTTGTCGCACCGGTACCTGTCACCGCATTAAGATAAATATAACCCGGCAGTGCGAAGAAGTAATTCAGAAGCATAACCACATATGGTTGCCATGCGATTTGCTTAACAACCGGATTTTCAGTATATGCCCCGATAATTAATTGATGAAGTGACAACGCAATAATAATCAATGGGGTACCGATATAAAGCCCCAATCGGATTACCTTATGACAAAGCGGAAAAACAGCATTTCTCTCACCTGCGCCAATTGAATTGCTTACCAAAGAGCTTGTGACAGCCCCCAATGCAGTTACTATAACAGAGAATAAAGCGGAAACACTTCTTACAATATTAGATACCGCCAATTCGATTTCTCCCAATCTCTCAATAGCGATAAAAAACAAGAACCAGATGGCTACGCTTGTAAAAAACTGGAGCATACTCCAGACAGAGACAGAAAACACCTCTTTTAGTATTTTTATGTCTATACGCCAAGATAAACCATACTTGTGTTTTCTTACGAAAAGAAACATATAAGCTACCAATATCAACAATGAGCACAACTCTGCAAATGAAGAGCCGATAGCGGCTCCTGATATACCCATATCATATCTGAAAATCAAAAGCCAGTTGAGAGGAATGTTCATCAATACGGCAGTTAAAGCAGCTAAATTCAGAGGTTTTGTTTCTGTAATGCCGACTAAAAACGAGCGGATAGCAAGAAACGGGAAAGAGAAGAACAATCCTATTATACGCCAATCCAGATACTTGACAACTGCATTATAGACTTCGGCAGAGGTAATCAGATACCTTAATAGTTGCGGAGAAAAGAACTTTGATAACAGACAAAGTAATGACGCAAGTATCAGTAAGAAACACAAGCCTTGAAAAAACGTTTTTCCAGTTTCTTCGTATTTTTGTTCTCCGTTGCGTCGTGCAATTACAACTTGCAGCCCTACACTGAACCCTAAGCCAAGCATATAGATTGCCAAGAACCATATTCCGGCAAGTGCGGATGCGCCAAGTTCGATTTCACCGACATGCCCCAAGAACAAGGCATCGGTTATATTTATCAGCTGTTCAATAAGAAAGCTCATCATCACAGGATATGCGATGAGCCATATTTGTTTATAGCTATAATTCACTTGTTCAAATCAATATGATAAGATACAGTAAGCCACACCACATAATGCGGTGTAACGCTGCCTAATGTAAAATGAAATTGTAAAATGGGGATATACGGCAAAGCAATAAAGGGCAGGCTTCGATAAGCCTACCTATTGCTGAATAGCATTAGTTGAGAGTGCTATTCGTTGAGCGTAGCTATATGCACAACTGCCATTTCATATTGTTGAACTGTGCTGTATTTTCGATTTGTTCCACAAAGTTAATCATTATATATGAGTTTGCAAAATAATCCCTTTTTGAGTGAGTGTTATGACGGCTACGGTAAATCCGTATCCCTCAGTCTTCTGCCAGTTGGTTAACTCCTGCGCTGTGCCACGGACGAATTTAATCGCCGCGACAACCTTTAGCTCAACGAGTTTACGAGTTAATCACTGCGCCGGGTGGAAGTTTCTCTCTACGCTTCGCTGAGAGCGCCAAGGCGATAACACCACCTCGTCTTTTGCAGCCTCCATCGTCTCGACTGCTATCGGCTCGTAGCCGGCTCGCGTAAGCAAGCCAACCATGAGCCGACGGTCGGAGCCGGAGGCATCTACAATGAGGATTTTGTCCATTGTTAGATAAATTTAGATTATTAAAATACACAGTCAGATACGTTCCATGAAAGAGCATGAAACGTATCTGAGTTTTGTAGTTATTTGTCAGAATATCACATAAGCCACGCACTATTTGGTGCGGCTTACCACATGTATGGTTTTGCCTTCTTTATCGAGCAAATTCAGTTTAAGATTCTCTTTGTCGGCGGTCAGGACAGAGAATCCGGGAGAATCGTTGCAAAATACGGTGCCCTCGATTTCTTTCGGAGTCCGTGTGAGGGAGCCGGATGTGTTGACCACATAGTCGATTTTTGAATCCGGGCGGCGGATGTGCTGGTAATTGTGGATATGACCGCAGATATACATGTCCACATTGTGCTTCCGCAGAATTGTGTCAACTTTCTTCTGCATGTCTGCCCGCTCAGATTCCGACTTGTCAGTATAGGCATAGATGGGATGATGACCGACCACAACGATCCAGTCTTCCGTCGCCTCTGTCAAAGTCTTTTCGAGCCATTGCAACTGGGCTTCGGTATCCTGATTCACAGCATCGGGATATGTGTCGGTCTTTTTCCTGTATTTGTCAATCAAAGGAGTAGTGTCGAGAAATACCACCTTGACAGTTGTCCCGTCATCTTCAAAGGTCTTGGTGTAATATCTTGCCGGCATCTCCCAACGGCGGGATATGCCGGAATAGTCGATAACCGCTTGGGGGTTGCCGCGATATTCATGGTTACCGCAGACGGGATACCAGTTCACCATAAGCTCCGGGTGGTCGTAGATAAGCTCATAGTTGGTCATCCACAAGGGATCTGTCACACTCTCCACTCCGCCGTAGTGATGTGTGTCGCCAAGAGCAAGAATAGCATCGGGTCCTATTTGTTCTGCAATTCTACCCATCGTCGCGGCAACAGGCTTCTGGTCATAGTGACCATTACGTCCGAGGTCTGACACTACCATCAGGTTCACATCGCCTTTGGCGATTTCAGTTTGGGCAATGGCTCCAAAAGAGGGGATGAGAGCCAAAGCCGCGATAAGTAATTTACGAATCATTGTTTTGTATTTTTAGAATGTTACTTTTACACCGCCGTTGAGTTTCACTCCGTAATATTCCTGCTGCATCGTGTAGTCCTTGCTACCTTGATAATAGCGCAGAGGCTGGTTGAGGAGGTTATTGCAGTCGGCATATACGGTTATTTTTGTTTTGCGCCCGAATGTGTAGCTGACGTTCAGGTCCAGATATTTCACGGCATCATAGTATCGGTCGTAGAACGAACTTGCGCCCATTTCATCGATAAATGCCGAGGCATAGTTGAATGAGGCTCTTGCGGAGAAACCGCACTTGTCGAAATATAGCGAGAGATTGGCTGTATGCTCGGGAGAACCGGGCAAGCTAAGGCCTTTCTCGTTTTCACGACCCTCGAAGTTGAAGTCGGTAATGCGTGAGTGGGTATAGGTGTATGTAGCGTAAAGTCCGAGACACTTCATCGCCGGTGTGATGAAACTGAAATCGCGCTGCCATGCCATTTCCACTCCGAAAAGATTAGCGTTTCCACCGTTTTTAGGTTGTGTGAACTTAGTCCAGACAGTACCCTGATACTCCTTGTTATAAGCCACCTCATCAACGATGAATCCTTCTATTCTTTTATAGAAAATTCCGGCGGAAACAAGTCCGATTGATTTCCAGTAATATTCAGCGTTGAGGTCGATATTGTGAGATGTCGTTGCTCTCAGACCGGGATTCCCGATCCTTATCTCATTGTCGCCACGTTTGATATTCATGCCGGGAACGAGTGCGGAATATTTTGGCCGGGATATGGACTGGTTATAACCGGCACGCAGCATGAAATCCTTGTTGATGTCCCATTTCAATAATAATGAGGGGAGGAAATTTATATAATTTGAAGTCTCAGGCTCGGTCTTGGAGACGCTGTTGGATTCATCATCGTAATTTCTGCCTATGTAACGCAGTGATGTGTTCTCGACACGCAGACCGCCCATAAAGTTAAGGTGGTCGGAAAGTCTGGAATCAATACGCACATAACCTGATGCCACATTCTCCCTCGCATGGAAATTGCCCGCAAGTTCCTCTGCAATTTGCTCTCGCTTAAACAAATTGGAATCGTCAAGATTGAGGGAGCCAAGAAATTTCTTGTCAACGAATGTGCCGGCCTGATATTTTGAGGAAGGCATGAATCTGTCAGTACTTTGGTCTGTGGTATGTGCAAGCGCATCTGCGTTAAATGCCTTTTTGTCAAGCGGAGTGTATTCGTAATAGTCTATCTCCTTATCTTTTGTCTTGTTCACGAACTTGCATCCAAACTTGATTTTTGAGCGTTCGCTAAGTCGGGCCTTGAAATCCAGTGCCGCCTTGAAGTCCTGCTCCACAATATCCTCCTGCTGCTGTGTAAGCTCTTTGAGCGAAAAGTCATCATTCAAGGTCATTGTATATCCTTCATCGGGAGTGGCAAATGGCTCTCTCGGATTACTCAGGTCGAAACTGAACCTCTGCGATTTGAGATGGTAGTCGATGTATCTCTCATTCGGGCGTTTCTCCGTAGCCCGTGCATATCCCAGTTTCCAGTCCATGCCAAGGATACCTAAACGGTTTTCACCTCCCAAAGTGAAATCCATTGTCCGTTGGCGTTCAAGACGGGCGTTTCGTTCGTCACCCGAACCTCCTTTTGTCTGGACACGCACATCGGCTTTCCCTTCGGGCGTAATGTCTTTGAGTGTTGTCCTGTAACGGTTTTCCCAATCATTGCGGTTGTTGAAAATACCCTTGAACCAGACCTTGTTGAAGTCATTGAACTTCCAGTCGAGCGACAATGAGTAGCTCTGTCGCTCTCGTGTGACATAATACTGCCTTATCTGATAGTCGTTGACATAGATTTTGCCGTCGTCATCCTTTTCCCATATAAATTCTGTATTATATGATCCGGCTGGCGCATTATTATAGGAGGCCGCAAGCATCACTCCGAAGCGGTCATTGAAGAAACGGTTACCGAGAGTGAGGCCGAAATTCATCTGAGCCTTACGGCTTATCCAGTTGTAGCCTGTTCCCGCTACGGCTCCGACAGTAAATCTGTGTGGCGAATTTTTAGTAACGAGGTTGATAGAACCGCCGATAGCATCGCCGTCCTGATCCGGCATAAGTGTCTTGCTGACCTCTATTGTCTGAATCATATCGGACGGTATAAGGTCAAGCTGAACATTGCGAATGTCTCCCTCGGCCGATGGCAGTCTTGACCCGTTGATTGTCACTGAACTGAACTCAGCCGGAGTGCCGCGTACCTGACCGAAGCGGGCCTCGCCCTGATCATACTGCACATTGATACCGCTTATCCGTTTCAGAGCGTCTCCGATATTCGAGTCGGGGAATTTGCCAATCTGGTCGGCAGACACCACATTGGTTATATTGACATTATTCTTCTGGGCATTTATGGCTCTCTGCTGCCCGGAGAAAACGCCGGTCACTACAACTTCATTCAGTTCCCGTGATGTATCCGACATTACAATGTCATCAACCGTCGATTTTTCCGAAACCACGATTGTTTTACTGACCGGAAGAAAACCGATATAAGTTACTTTCAGATTATGATTCCCGGATGAAAGGTTGGCAAACGAGAAAAAGCCGTCGAGATCTGTAACCGCCGACAGCTTGTTGCTGTCAATGATAACCACCGCCCCCGGCAGTGGGTTCTTCTCATTGTCAAGGATGCGGCCTTTAAGTTGTCCGTATTTCGGACTGTCAGCCGCCATAATGGTCAGACTTGAAGCAAGTGCGACCCAAAAAGTTGACATTACTTTTTTCATTGTGATTGTTGTTTTGTTTCTGATTCACGCTGCAAAATTCGCCAACTAATATTTCATGGGTTTATCAGATTTGTTTAGATTTTATGAAATAAATTGTGTCATTAAACTTTTATTAAACTTTTGATCATTAGGATAGTATTTAACCGATTATTAGTAATTTTGCAGCATGGAAACAAAAAAGAAGATACTTGTTGTCGATGATGAGGAAGCCCTGTGTGACGGCCTTGGATTCAATCTTGAAGCGGAAGGCTATCAGGTCGACATGGCGTATAGCGCGGAGGAGGCTCTTGCCCTCAATCTTGCCGCCTATGACTTGATACTCCTCGATATTATGATGGGGGAAATATCCGGGACTCAACTGGCACGCATAATGAAGTCGAATCCGGCAACGGCCTCCGTTCCCATCATATTCTGCACAGCAAAAGACACGGAGGAGGATATGATTTCGGGACTCGATCTCGGGGCTGATGACTATATCATGAAGCCATATTCTCTTAATTCTGTGCTTGCCCGAATAAGGACTGTGCTTCGCCGTACGGCGGCTTATGTCGCACCTGCCAAGACTGATTCTGACCTTGTTTCATACAGGGGGCTGGTCCTGTCTGCAAAAAACAGGACCTGCACGGTTGACGGGACAGAGGTGAGAATGCCCAAAAAGGAGTTTGAGATACTGCTCAAACTAATCTCCAACCGGGGGCAGGTTTTCACCCGCGCGGATTTGCTCAACGAGATATGGTCCGACGAGGTTGTGGTGCTTGACAGGGTTGTAGATGTGAACATAACCCGTATACGCCAGAAAATCGGCATCTACGGCAAGAATATTGTAACTCGCTCGGGCTACGGTTATGGGTTTATTGAATAAGCTCTCCTATCCGCAGCGGCTGTTCGTGTGGCTTCTTGGATATTCCTTGCTGATGGTCGGTTGCTTTGTCGTGTTTCAGTATCACAGGGAAAAGGAATTCAAGGCGGAGGAGATTGACAAGCAACTACAGCTTATCAACACATATATCCTTACCGAACTTGGTGAGGGACACGATGTGCCGGATATCAGACTGGACGATTTCAAACCGTTTGACGATATCCGTGTCAGCGTAATTTCCGACAAAGGACATATAATATATGACAACACACTTGATTCCCTGCCTAAAACCAACCACCTTGACCGTCAGGAAATACGGGATGCCGTACGGCATGGGGCGGGCTACGCTGTAAGACGGCACAGCGAGAGTACGGGCAACTACTATTTTTACTCGGCGAAAAAGAGCGATGACGGGAATATTGTCCGTACTGCGGTGCCATATTCGGTTTCATTCAGAGGACTGTTGCAGGCCGACTATGGCTTTCTGTGGATTATGGGGATTATCACAATGGTGATGTGCGTACTTGGCTATTTCGCAACCCGAAGGGTCGGCCTCCACATAATCAGGCTGAACAGATTTGCGGAAAACGTAGAAAACGGTGCCCAGATTTCCGACACAGAACCGTTCCCTCATGACGAGCTTGGCGAGATTTCAAACCACATTGTCCGCCTTTATGCCCGTTTGCAACAGGCTGTCGCCGACAGGGACAGCGAACATCGCGCCGCCCTCCATGAACAGCTTGAAAAGGAACGCATCAAAAAGCAACTCACGAACAACATAAATCACGAACTGAAAACCCCGGTCGCATCAATCAGGGTTAGTGTGGAGACGATGCTGGCACACAGGAATATGAGCGATGAAAAGCAGATATTGTTCCTGCAACGTTGTCTTACAAACACAGAAAGGCTCCAAAGGCTTCTGACCGATGTCTCGCTCCTGACACGCATGGACGACGGAAGCGCCTCTATATTGAAAGAACTGGTTAATCTCACGGATATAATAAATGACGTAGTTGAGGACCGACAGATAATCGCCGCCACAAAGGGCATAAGGATTGAGAATTTTGTTTCTCATAACGTAATCATGGCCGGTAATGCTTCTCTGCTTGAGGCCGTTTTCAACAACCTTATAGACAATGCGATTGTTTATAGTGGAGGAACCAGAATAAAAATAGAATTAATCAGTATCGACAACGATAAAGTTGTAATTGCATTGTCCGACAACGGATGCGGCGTTCCTCCCGAACACCTGCCAAGACTGTTTGAAAGGTTCTATCGCATTGACAAGGGACGGTCACGAGCGGCCGGTGGCACCGGACTCGGGCTTTCGATAGTGAAAAACGCCGTGATTCTTCATGGCGGTGAAATCTTCGCCGAAACTCAATGCTCAGGCGGATTATTGTTCAAAATAACATTTTTAAGAAACTCAAAATGAAGACAAAACTAAAAATCGCGCTTGTAGCTCACGACCAACGCAAAGCCGATATGGTAGATTGGGTAAAATTCAACGCCCAATACCTTTCACAGCATGAGCTGGTATGTACCGGCACGACTGGAGGGCTTGTAAAGAATGCTTTCTCAGAAGCCGGAATAGATGCCCAAGTCGAATGTATGAACTCCGGACCGATGGGCGGTGATGCCGAAATAGCGGCAATGGTGGTAAGAAACGAAATTGATCTTGCCATATTCCTGATAGACGACCTCAATGCGCAGCCCCACGAGGCGGACATTCAGATGCTTTTGCGTCAATGTCGTCTCCACAACGTGCCGATTGCCTGCAACCGAATAAGTGCGGACCTGATGATTTCAAGCTGTCTGTGGAATGACCCGACGTATAAACCCATCGAACAGAGCTATATAAGGTTTGACCGCAATTAAACACTCTGTCAGTCCGGCAGTTTTAATAAATGGTTAAGGATTTTGAAATAATCATGAAATGTTTTCTTAGTTACTTTGCGGCAGAATAAGTAATTGAGAAAACAATGGAAATACTGTTTCTTTGCGTAGTAATTTTTCTTTTCCTGCTGGCCGTGTTCGACTTGTCAGTGGGTGTGAGTAACGATGCTGTCAACTTCCTGAACTCGGCTATCGGGTCTAAGGCGGCATCATTCAAAAGAGTCCTGATTGTCGCTTCCATCGGTGTGTTCATCGGTGCGGCAATGAGTAACGGAATGATGGAGATTGCCCGGCACGGAATTTTCCGTCCCGAGCATTTTTCGTTCTATGACCTTATCTGCATCTTCATGGCGGTAATGGTCACGGACATCATCCTTCTCGACGTGTTCAACTCGCTGGGTATGCCTACCTCTACAACCGTGTCAATGGTTTTCGAGCTGCTGGGAGCCACCTTTGTCGTTGCATTGATTAAAATGGCAGGAGGCATCGGTCTCGGTTTTGATGACTTGCTTAACACGGAGAAAGCCCTGTCGGTGATTCTCGGAATATTCCTGTCGGTGGCGATAGCCTTTTTCTTCGGAACGGTGGTGCAGTTCATATCCCGTATGGTGTTCTCGTTCAATTACCGGAGCAACCTGAAATGGAAGATAGGAATATTCGGAGGTATATGTGCAACTGCGATTGTTTACTTTCTTCTGATTAAAGGAGCTAAAGATCTTTCTTTCATGACCCCTGAACTGAAAGCGTGGATAAAAAACAATACTGCGCTGATCATACTGTCCTGTTTCGCAGTTTTTACAGTGCTGATGCAACTGCTCCATGTCTGCAAGGTTAATGTGCTGAAAGCAATTGTGCTGATGGGTACATTCTCGCTTGCCGTGGCATTTGCAGGTAATGACCTTGTGAACTTCATAGGTGTTCCCTTGAGCGGTCTGGCTTCATATCAGGATTTTATGGCTAACGGCGGAGGGGACTCCAAAGGTTTCCTTATGGATTCACTTAACGGCCCGGCAAATACACCGATATATTTCCTCATCGGTGCCGGAGTCATAATGGTGGTGTCACTTGCAACGTCAAAAAAAGCCCGGAATGTGACCAAGACTGAAATCGGTCTCGGAAGCCAGCAGGGTGGCGATGAGATGTTTGGTTCTTCCCGCATTGCCCGGCGGCTGGTAAGATGGACCTTATCATTCCTTTCTTGGTTAAGGCGTGTCACACCCGCGAAAGTACGCCGTTGGTTCAACCGTCGTTTTAATGTGGATGAGACCATTATGGATCAAGGTGCGGCTTTCGACCTCATACGCGGCTCTGTCAATCTAGTACTTGCCGGAGCACTCATTGCCCTCGGCACCTCACTGAAACTGCCCCTGTCAACCACTTTCGTAACATTTATGGTCGCTATGGGTACTTCTCTTGCCGACAGGGCATGGGGGCGTGAAAGTGCTGTGTTCCGCATCACCGGCGTGATTTCCGTAATCGGCGGTTGGTTTCTTACTGCGGGTGCGGCGTTTATCGGCGCAGGACTGATTGTTGCAGCAATGCACTATGGTGGTCAGTGGGTGATGCTTCTGTTGGCGGCTTTGACGATATTCATAATCATCAACAGCAACCGGAGGTTCAGAAAGAAGACACAAGAAGATAACGGTGATGCACTGTTCCAGACTATAATATCCACTCAGGATAAAACACAGACATGGCCGTTGCTTATGATGTATATCACCGAGCAACAAGAGAAGTTCATGACCTATGCCGAGGAAAAATACCGGGATATAACATCGGCTTTCATAACTGAGAGCGCCGGGATTCTCGGCAAGACGGAATCGAGTCTCGCCCGCCAGAAAACCACGCTTAAAAACGCCCGCCGTAAGGAAACTCTATGTCTGCGTCATTTGACACGCGAGATGGCGATAGAAAAAAGCACTTGGTTCTATCTCAGCAACAACTGCTGTATGGGCATACTTTACAACCTGCGCCGCATCAACGAGGTCTGCAAAGAGCATGTCGACAACAATTTCCTTCCTCTGCCTCCCAAATATACTACTGAATACGAGATGATACGGACACAAATAAGTACACTGTTCAATGATACCGTCAAACTTATGGGGAGCGGGGATACAGATATGATAAGTACACTTCGCCGACACTGTGACGAGATAAAGGATACTGTTTCCGACACATATCATCGTGTGCATGACCAGCTCCGCGACGGAGACACATCGGCAATGGCTGTTCTGTATGTCTATGTCAATCTGCTTCAGGAAACGCAGGAAATGGTATCGTCAATAAGGAAATATCTGCGGGCGTTTGCCAAGCTGCGCGACTCGGATTTCCGCACACGCCCTGCCAAAATCATGGTACCAACAGCATAAAGTCTAAGGTAAAAAAGATTGTTCCTAAGATTGAGATGGGAGTGCATATCTCCCATCTTTTTTATGTCGTAATTGACTGATAGATTTAATGTTTATCTAATATTTCCGATATAAACTTGAAATAAAAATGCGGTTACTTTGTATCAAAGAAATACTATAAATCATGTACGTTACAGTTCTCTCGATAATGGCTTTGGCCGGAATCATCATTATGTTGCGACGGCATATACGCAGACGTAAGGTCAAGGAAATGTATTGTTTTATCCCCGCCCGTCCTGTTGAAAAGTCTTGCTTGACTATGACGATGCAGTCATGCGGTCCGATTATCGACAAAGCGTTGGAATGTCTTTCAAACAATGATAATATTGCGGTATGCAAGAATCATCGAATCGGTTCGCAGACCATTGATATAATCAGCGATAAAGTCCGGAATAGTTCGGCAGACACTGACGATACTATCGGCAAGACTGCGCTATATTGTGAATATATGCTTGAGGCTACGGACAAGATTGCCGAAACCACACGTCATCTTGTCACGTCCCCGGATGGCTATATACCTATCTCTTACAAATGTGAGATCGAAACAATTCGTGGAGGGATTGTCCGACTGTCTCAATTAGCTGACAGCATACTCAGTTCAGATGTTGATACAGTGAAGATTAATGGAGATGCGGGCTTGGAGAAAGATTTTATCGAACACAGCATCGCCATACATTCCAAAGGGATGACCCATGAAGATTTTGATGAAGGAGCCCCCTCATATTCCTATCTGATGCTCTTGTATTATCTTCATTCCTTTATCAGTTCCTTTCTACAGGCAATCAAAAACATTAAAACAAGCAATAAACCAATGACAGCATGAAACGGATTTTAATTATGACGGCATTGTCAGTATTTGCATTGTCTGCCGTGGCTCAGGATAAAAATCCATTTATCCCTGAAATACACGGGACTATCCGGGCCAAATATGAATATGAGCCTCAAATAGATAAGGGACGCTTTGAGATACGCAATGCGCGTCTGAGCGTGGAAGGCAAGGTGATTCCTATTGTAAGATACAAAGCCGAGATAGACCTTTCGGACGAGGGTACTATAAAGATGCTTGACGCATATATACGTCTGCAACCTAAAGACGTGTTAAAGTTCACCTTCGGTCAGATGAGAGTGCCGTTTACCATTGATGCCCATCGTTCACCTCATCTACAGTATTTCGCCAATCGTTCTTTCATAGCAAAGCAGGTCGGCAATGTGCGCGATGTAGGGGCATCAGCATCGTGGACATTCAACGACCGTATGCCCATTACGCTTGAAGGAGGTATATTCAACGGCTCAGGACTGACAAATCAAAAACATTTCTGGACCAACAACTATAATTTCTCGTTCAAGGCGCAGACAATGATTGCCCGGCAATTTAATATCACACTCAGTTGCCAGAAGGCAAATGCCGGGGATGTGAACGTGATGATGTACGATGCAGGGGTCTACTGGCAAAACCGGAGATGGCACATCGAGGCGGAATATCTCCGCAAGCACTATGCCCACGGCTCTTTCACGCCTGTAAATGCGGTTGACGCATTTGCCGCATATCGACTTCCGATGAAAAAAGGTCTGACTTCCATATCATTCCTCGGAAGGTATGACTATATGTCAGATCACAGCAAAGGTACGAAAGATGAATCCGGCAATCTCAAAGTAGATGATCCTGAAAGGCATAGACTGACTGGAGGTGTTACATTGAGTCTGGGAAAGAAATCATTACAGGCAGATATTCGCCTCAACTATGAACAATATTTTTATAACAAAGGAGTAACTCCGGCAATTTCAGAACAGAATAAGATAGTCATGGAATTTGTAGCCCATTTTTGACTTATGGCAAAAAAAGACAAAACCGACAGCATTTGATTACACCTGCTGACCGATGAGATAACCGCTGTCAAAAGATAGTCGCAGGAAGCGTTTTCGGCTGAAAACATCACGGCAAATCAACCGTGAGTCGGCAAAAGCCATTCTCTTATGGAATATATGGATTTGGCATTTTGAACCGTGAGCCGGAAAATTTCTATACCCGTGAGTCCGAAGGACTTTTAACGCTTTGGCTCTTTGATGATTGGAAATAAAGCATTACCTTTACATTACCGTATCATCATAACGGTGAAGAACATTGAAGTAGCGGAGTGAGCCATTAGTGAGTAGGCTCTATACTCTTGCTTGCAACTCTTTGATAGCCAGTGCTAACAGATGAAATAACCCCGAAATCTCCGGGGTCACAAAACAAAGCATCAAAATACAGAAAGCCTCTGAAATCCAGACGATTTCAGAGGCTTTTCGTTATCCCCAACCGGCGTTTCTACGCAGAATTTTCGACTTTGGGCAAAAACAGGGTCAGCGGATTTTTCCGGTGGGCGGAAGGGGGATGTCGGAGTATAGTGTTATCTTTGCAAAATGAAACCAGACCAACTACTCAGATCCATCCTCCCCGAAGTCCTGATAGACAACTTCGACATTGACCGCTTTGAAAAAAGCGAGAGCCGTTTCGACATTTGGCTTGATGAGAAGAATGAACAACTTAGCGAAGACAAGTACAATAAAAACATAATCTGCTACGGTTTTGGTGATTACCGGACTATACAGGATTATCCCATAAGGGGGCGTGCCACATACCTGCATGTGCGGAAGCGCAAGTGGCTTGACAAATCCACCGGCGAGATATTCAGCTATGAATGGGATGTATCCGAGTTCGACGGCACAAGGCTTAACGCCGAGTTCGTCGCTTTTTTAAAAGAGGGAGATTGAGAGCACTCCCGTCAGCATCTCCACTCTTGCCGCACGCAACGGTCTGAACGGACAGACACTGCGCAAGCAATACAAGGAAGTGATCAGCGACTATCGGTCATGGGACCAGCTTGACCATGCCGATGAATACATATTGTATCCTGAAAATTTCGGCGCGGACATGAGTCTTGACGAGACCTGCCTGAGCAATGGTGATGTCTATACCATACTGACCAACAAGGCCGCGCATGGAGGCAGAGGAGCTCTTGCGGCGATGGTCCGTGGTGTGTCAAGTGACACAGTGTCGGCAATACTGCGGAAAGCGCCTTTGAGGCAGCGCCTTAAGGTAAAAACGGTTACGACAGACCTTTCTTCAGCCATGATGCTGACTGTCAGAAACGTGTTTCCCGGCACATCGCTTGTCAATGACCGGTTTCATGTCCAGCAGCTCATTTCCGAAGCCGTTGACCAGCTGAGGATACGACACCGCTGGGAGGTACTCGATGCCGAGAACAAGGCAATCAGAGAGCATCGCCGGAGGCGAAAGAATGCAGCCTCAAAAGAAGAACGCGGACTGATCGGACAGTGGCAACCCGAAAGGATGGAGAATGGCGAGACCATGCCTCAGATAATGGCACGCAGCCGGCATATCATACTCAAGCACAAATCAAAATGGAACGGGCAGCAGAAGATACGCGCCGGAATATTGTTCAGGATATTCCCAGATCTGGAAAAGGCATACGGACTGTTTCTAAAGCTTGTGGACATATTCAACGAAAAGACTTCTGCCGGAGTTGCCAGACTGAATCTCGCCAGATGGTACAACGAAGTGGAGGCCATCAGGAACAATGAATTCAACAAAGTCCTGGAGACTTTCGAGAACCACAACACCACAATAATCAACTATTTCGAGCGAAGGCTCACAAATGCCTCGGCAGAATCCTTCAATGCAAAAATCAAGGCGTTCAGGACACAGTCCCGGGGTGTCGGCGACATAAAGTTCTTTATGTTCAGACTGTCCACTCTATACTCTTGACATCTCCCTTCCGCCCACCGGAAAAATCCGCTGATCCGGATTCAAAACCGACTGAAATAATATCTCGAACGCTATAAGTTCGACACATAATTCGAGCCATCCGGAACACCGAATGGCTTGTTTGTTTTCGTAGGAGCCTCCGATTGCCAAAGGGTTGTCAACGTAACTATTCAGCGAATCGAACACAATCAGGTCGGTCAGCAACAATTTTAGAATAATTCTCTGAGTATCATCACGGCTTTTTCATTTAAGATAAAATAAAGTGTATACCTGCCCTTACCCGTTTCGAGCTGAAGCGGGTAATCTGTTGTATCTGTATTTCAGTTGTTTATCTCTTCGTTAAAATCTTATTTTTTTCATTTTTGGCTTAAAAATCGCATTAGTCGGGTAAAGCTCGTCGAGATATGTCTGATCAGTTCGGCCATGCCTTTATTCTTATCCGATTGTTTTTTGCGAAGTCCTTTCCATATTGAGAACACCGAGTAAACTATTCTCTGTATGGTGTCGAGGTTTCGGGCAGCTCTCGACGACTTGCGTTTTATATTGTCCTGCTGAAGATTGTGGTCCAGCCCCCAGTGCATGCATTCTATCGACCAGTGGTTGCGTACGATGGTTCCGGGCTGCGGAGTATCCGTGGGCATACTGCTGACGTACAGGCTTTTTCTGAGGTGTGTACTCCTGTTGACTTTTTGACTGTGGACGATTCATACTCTATGATGGTCATGTTTCCGCCCCATTTCTTCTTGTCTGCGATAATGTCCAGTCCGTCATATACGCGGTAGGTTCTCGTCTCTATCCTGCCGTGGG
>NZ_PUEC01000026.1 GCF_003024805.1 Duncaniella muris | reverse complement strand
CAGAAGGTCGGAAAGCGCGTATGTGCAACGACCTGTAACCCGATGATCGGGTACTGTCATAAAGATTTCGTTTAGCATGATTTTAGTATCTATATTGTTGATTGTCAGCTACAAAGATACTAAAAAAACACGAGATATGCAAGCTTTATGGCGCTAAAAATCAGACTGTTGCCGAGATTTTAGCACTATAAAATTACTAAGAATTCATGACTTCGGATATGGTGTATTCAAAGAATTTCCCTACATCTATCATCGTTGACGCAACGCCATCGCTGCTTATCGCCTAAAATTTTGATGCGGTTGCCCTGTTTGCTGTGCTATGCAGTTTGTATTTTTTTGCGTTTTGTAGTACCTTTGCAGAATATGAACAGAAAGGATTTTGAAATAATGGCTCCCGTCGGGAGCTACGAGTCGCTCCACGCCGCTATCGAGGCCGGAGCCGATGCCATATATTTCGGTGTCGAAGGGCTGAACATGCGCTCACGCTCATCGGTCAACTTCACGCTTGACGACCTGCGCAACATTGCCTCCATCTGTGACCGGGCCGGAGTCAAGACCTATCTCACGGTCAATACGATCATCTATGACAACGAACTCGACAAGATGCGCGCCGTCATCGAGGCCGTGCGCGACAGCGGAATCTCAGCCATCATAGCCAGTGACATCGCCGCCATCAGCTATGCCCGAAGCATCGGAGTGGAGGTCCACATCTCCACACAGCTCAATGTCACAAACATCGAAGCCGTACGCTTCTTCGCGCAATATGCCGACGTGGTGGTGCTTGCCCGCGAACTTAATCTCGACCAGGTCAAGGCCATCCATGACGCCATCGGGCGCGAGGACATCCGCGGACCCCACGGGCAGAGAGTGCGCATCGAAATGTTCTGCCACGGAGCGCTCTGCATGGCCGTTTCAGGCAAATGCTATCTCAGCCTCCACGAGATGAACTCAAGCGCCAACCGCGGAGCCTGTACTCAGATATGCCGTCGCGGCTACACCGTCACCGACCGCGAGACCGGCGACGAACTTGCCGTGGAAAACAAATACATCATGTCGCCTAAGGATCTGAAGACCATTCACTTCCTCAACAAGATGATCGACGCGGGAGTCAGAGTGTTCAAGATCGAAGGCCGCGCCCGCGGTCCGGAGTATGTCAAAATCGCCGTTCAGGCCTACTCGGAAGCCATTGAGGCCATCTGCCGCGGCGAGTTCACCGAAGAGCGCATAGCCCGCTGGGACGAAGAACTCTCCAAGATCTTCAACCGCGGTTTCTGGAACGGCTACTATCTCGGCCAGCGCCTCGGCGAATGGTCGGCCAAATACGGCTCCTCGGCCACCCGCGTCAAGCGCTATCTGGCCAAAGGTGTACGCTATTTCCCGAAACTCGGAGTAGGGGAGTTCCTGATGGAAGCCGGCGAGCTCCATGTGGGCGACGAGGTGGTAATCACCGGAACAGACACCGGAGCAATCATCATGACTGTCGAGGAACTGCGTCTGGAATACGACCCCGTGCCCGTGGTGAAGAAAGGCCAGAGCTTCTCCATCAAGGTGCCGCGCAAAATCCGTCCCTCCGACCGCCTCTACATCTGGGAAGAGACCGCCCTGACAAAAAACTGAGCATCCTTCTGATTGAACCCATGAAACCTGTATAAAACAATTATACCTAAAGTAACTATACCGAATGAAAAAACTTTTTATGTACATGATGATGGCCGTGACGGCCATTCCCCTTGTGGCTCAGAACTATCTGACTCTGCGTTATGACCGCCCGGCCGATTACTGGCTTGAGGCCCTTCCGCTCGGCAACGGTCGCCTCGGAGCGATGGTCTACGGAGGTGTGACAAGTGACACCATCCAGATCAACGAAGACACCTTCTGGGCCGGAAGTCCCTACAACAACGTCAATCCCAACGCCAAAGCCCACCTGCAGGAAATACGTGACTGCATCAACCGAGGAGACTACGAACAGGCTCAGCGCCTGGCCATGAAAAACATCACCGCTGACATCAATGTGACCGCCCACGGCATGGCCTATGAATCGCTCGGCAACATCGTGCTCGACTTCAAGACCCCGAAGGCAGCCCCGACAGCCTATTCGCGCACCCTCGACCTGACCGACGCCGTGGCCCGCGTGAGCTACACCGCCGACGGTGTGGGCTACAACCGCGAAATCTTCACCTCACTTGCCGACAACGTGCTTGTCATGCGTCTGACAGCCTCAAAAGGCGGCAAGATCAGCTTCACTACCTCATTCAAAGGCCCTGAAAAGGAAAAGCGCGTCAAAGCCTCGGCCGAAGTGGTCAAAGGCAGCGACAATCTACTGCGGGTCAGCTCCTTCCCCGGACAGACGGAAATGGAGAATATCCCCAACCTTCTTCATGCCACCACCTATATACAGATCATAGCCGACGGCGGAAAGCAGAGCGCCGACCGCTCAAAAGGCACGCTGACGGTCAAAAATGCCGACAGCGCACTGATCATCGTGGCCTCCGCCACCAACTTTGAAAACTATAAAGACATTTCAGGCGACAGCGATGCCAAGGCTATGGCCGCACTCTCGGCCTTTGACCGCGACTATGCCCGCGCCAAGGCAGACCACAGCGCGCGTTATGCCTCGATGTTCAACCGCGTCAGCCTCGATCTCGGCCACAACCCCGTGCAGGAGGCCAAGCCGGCCGACACCCGTATAGCCGAATTTGCCTCGTCTGACGACCCCGGTCTTGCCGCCATGTACTTCCAGTTTGGCCGCTACCTGCTCATCTGCTCCTCACAGCCCGGCACACAGCCTGCCAATCTGCAAGGTATCTGGAACCCCGATGCCGGACAGTATCCCGCATGGGACAGCAAATACACCACCAACATCAACGTCGAGATGAACTACTGGCCTGCCGAGGTCACTAATCTCAGCGAGTGTCACGATCCCTTCCTTCAGCTTGTGAAAGATGTCAGCGTCACCGGACGCGAATCGGCTGAAAAAATGTATGGATGCCGCGGCTGGACTCTCCACCACAACACCGACCTCTGGCGCTCTACCGGATCGGTCGACAATGCCTCGTGCAGCATCTGGCCTACCTGCAACGCCTGGTTCGCCTCTCACCTGTGGGAACGCTATCTCTACACCGGCGACAAGGCCTGGCTTGCATCGGTCTATCCCGTGCTCAAAGGTGCCTGCGAATTCTATCAGGATTTCCTTGTCACCGACCCCAAGAGCGGCTACAAGGTGGTCTCCCCCTCAAATTCTCCTGAAAACCACCCCGGACTCGGTTCCTATGAGGATGCCGGAGGCAAGAAACGGAGCCTTGCAGTGTTCAGCGGCGTGACTATGGACAACCAGATGGTCTACGACCTGCTCAACAACACCGCTCTTGCTGCCGGAGTCCTCGGAGTGGACAGCGAATTTGCCGCCTGCCTCGACTCGCTCAAAGCTCAGCTTCCCCCGATGCATGTCGGCAAATACGGCCAGCTCCAGGAATGGCTTGAAGACTGGGACAAGGAGCGCAGCAGCCACCGACACGTCTCGCACCTCTGGGGGCTCTATCCCGGCAACCAGATCTCGCCCTACACCAACCCCGAACTCTTCCAGGCGGCCAAAAAATCGCTCATCGGACGCGGCGACGCCAGCCGTGGCTGGGCTATGGGTTGGAAAGTCTGCCTCTGGGCCCGACTGCTCGACGGCAACCACGCCATGAAGCTCATCCGCAACCAGCTCCGCCTCAAAGATCCCAACGTCACCATCAAGGATCAGGACGGCGGCACGTATGCCAACATGTTTGACGCCCACCCGCCGTTCCAGATCGACGGCAACTTCGGCTGCACCGCCGGCATAGCCGAAATGCTTGTCCAGAGCCACGACGGAGCCGTCCACCTGCTCCCGGCTCTGCCCGATGCCTGGCCACAGGGTTCTGTCAAAGGCCTCCGCACCCGTGGCGGGTTCGAGATAACCGACATGAAATGGGCTGACGGAAAACTCGTGTCGGCCACCGTCCGCTCGACTCTCGGCGGCAACCTCCGCCTGCGTTCCGCCTCGGCTCTCCGTCTTGCCGGAGGCGAGGCTCTGAAAGCGGCTGAAGGAGCCAACACCAACGCGCTCAACAGCGTCTACTACATCCCGAAACCCGTTATAAAAGACAGCTCGAAGCTCCCGGCGCTCGAACTTCCCGCCACCTCTCTCTATGATCTCCCCACTGAGCCGGGAGCCACTTATGTGATCGAAGCCATCCGCTGAATTCCGCCAAGCCCGCGCCTCAGATCCGGCTCACTGACCATACCGTCCCCCGCTCAGGGTGCGCAATGCACTCAGAGCGGGGGACCCGCTTTTTTAGCAGCTCTTTGTTCATTCAATCAGTCTTTTCAGTGAAAATTTCATTTCAGCACTTGCGGAATTCGGGCACTTTTGAGTAATTTTGCACTGCGATGTTACTGTCATTTGCCATACCCTCCACTGCGCCTCTGATCACCGCCCCCGTACCCATATTTCTGACGGTGATGGCCATTATATTGCTGACACCTCTCGTGCTCAGCAGGCTGAAGATTCCGCAGGTCATCGGACTGATCATCGCCGGGGTTGCCGTAGGCCCCTACGGGCTCAATCTGCTTGCCCGCGACATGAGCTTCGAAGTCTTCGGCCAGGTAGGCATACTCTACCTCATGTTTCTGGCCGGAATCGAAATTGACATGTACCACCTGCGCAAGAACCTGCGCAAAGGCATGGCTTTCGGAGCCTTCACCTTTATAATACCACTGCTTTTAGGAACGCTCACCGCGATGGCCGCGCTCGGCATGCACCTACTTGAGGCCGTGCTGCTTGCCTCGATGTTCGCAGCCCACACCCTCATAGCCTATCCTATTGTAAACCGATTCGGAGTCACCAAATCGCCGGCCGTAATCATAGCCATAGCCGGCACCATCATGACCGTGCTCGGATCGCTGATAGTGCTTGCAGGTGTTCTCGGTGTCTACCGCGACGGCTCCTTGGGCTCCTTGGTTCCGGTGCTCTTCTATCTCGCCCTCTACTGCTTGGGCATCACATATCTCTACCCACGCATAACGCGCTACTTCTTCAAGCACTACAGCGACGGCATCAGCCAGTTCATCTACGTGATGGTGGCTGTGTTCGGAGCCGCCGCCCTCGCCTCGTTCATAGGCATTGAGGGGGTGTTCGGCGCCTTCTTCGCCGGGCTGGTGCTCAACCGCTTCATCCCGGCGCGGTCCACTCTGATGGGGCGCCTTGAGTTTGTGGGCAACGCTCTTTTCATCCCTTACTTCCTTATAGGAGTCGGTATGCTGATCGACCTGCGTGTCGTGCTTGACGGCTGGGGCACCCTCTACACCGCCGCCGTGATGAGCGCCGTGGCTATGGCCTCGAAATGGCTCGCCGCCCTTGTCACTCAGAAAGTCTACGGGCTGACACCGGTTGACCGCTCCATGATGTATCAGCTCTCCAACGCCCACACCGCCGTGGCCCTCGCCGTGGTCATGATCGGTTATGAGATGCACCTCTTTGACATCCAGGTGCTCAACGGCACGGTGGTCATGATCCTTGTCACCTGCACAGTCTCATCATTCGGAACCGAGCGGGCAGCCTCGCGCATCAAGGTCCAGATGCTTGAGCAGGAAGAGGAAGAAAACTCCAAAGATGACTCCGCCGCCCATCCGCGCACCCTGATAGCCATCTCGAATCCGCTGACAGCCCCCGGAATTGTAGACCTCGCCCTCTCGATGCGCTTCCCTGACAGCTCTGTGGCGGGCGATCTTTATGCGCTGCATGTGCGCAACGACAATTCTGCCTCGGCACGTGCCATCGGCCGCAACTCCCTTGACGTGGCCGAAAGAGCCGCTGCAGCCGTCGAGACCACGCTAACTCCTATAGAGCGCTTCGATCTCAACTTCATAACCGGAGTGCTCAACACAATGGAGGAGCGTGATATAACCGAACTGATCGTAGGCCTCCACCGTCGCACAAGCATCATCGACTCTTTCCTTGGCGAGAAAGTGGAGCAGCTTCTGCGCTCCACCAACCGCATGGTGGTAATGTCGCGCTGCTTCATCCCGCTCAACACTGTCACCCGCATCCTTGTGGCCGTGCCGAAGAAAGCCCAGTTCGAAACCGGATTCCGCCGCTGGGTGCAGGCCGTAGGCAACCTCTGCCGCCAGATAGGCTGTCGCATTGAATTCTGGTGCGAGGAGTCGACAGTGCCGCTGATCCGCACGGTCGTAAGACAAAGCAACCTCGGCATACGGATGTCGTTTGCCGAGGTTAGAAGTTATGACGATTTCGTGTTGAAATCAGCGGAAGTCAATGACGATGATCTGCTCATAGTGGTGAGTGCGCGCCGCTCATCGGTATCGTTTGACAGTGACATGGACGCCGTGCCGGAATATCTGCAGAAATACTTTGCCAATACAAATCTCATAGTGCTCTATCCGGGCCAGTTCGGCACCGAAGCTCCGATGACTATGGCCGAGACTATGGCCACCGATATCGTGTCGGCCCCGAACCAGCTCTATCGTTATACTATGGCGCTTGTCCGCCGTCTGCGCAGGGTTCTCAGCCATCGCTGAGAGAGCCTTTCATCCCGGACTTTGAACAGTCCGGCTCAGAACAGACCCATTCAGAGCGAGCGGTTGAAATAGCGGTCGAGAATATCGCGGGCGGCAGTAAACGAGCTTTGCTGATTGTTCAGCACGCGGATCTCCTTGGCGGCAAGCATCTGCTCGATTTCAGGATTATTGTAGAAATGGGCGCGGAGCTGCTCATCGATCGTCTCATACATCCAGTAGCGGGCCTGCTGACTGCGCTTGCGCTCGAAATAGCCGTTTGCGTCCACAAAGGCGAAATAGCGGTCTATCATGTCCCACACCTCAGGAATTCCCAGTTCGAAATAACCCGAATAGGTCAGCACCTCCGGGCTCCAGCCTGATTCCGTAGGCGGAAAGAGGTGGAGAGCACTGCGGAACTGTGCCTGCGCGAGCTGTGCGCGCTGAATGTTGTCGCCGTCGGCCTTATTGATCACTATACCGTCAGCCATCTCCATGATGCCGCGCTTGATGCCCTGAAGCTCATCGCCCGTACCGGCAAGCTGGATCAGAAGGAAGAAGTCTACCATCGAGTGCACGGCTGTCTCGCTCTGGCCCACGCCTACGGTCTCCACAAAGATATTGTTGAAGCCTGCCGCCTCGCAGAGCACTATGGTCTCTCGCGTCTTGCGGGCCACGCCGCCGAGCGATCCTGCCGAAGGGCTGGGGCGGATAAAGGCGTCAGGGTGCACCGAAAGTTTCTCCATGCGGGTCTTGTCGCCGAGAATACTCCCTTTGGTGCGTTCGCTTGACGGATCGATGGCAAGCACGGCAAGTTTGCCGCCCCCCTTGAGCACGTGGAGCCCGAAAACGTCTATAGAGGTACTTTTGCCGGCTCCGGGCACTCCCGTGATGCCGATGCGGCGCGACTTCCCGGAGTGGGGCAGACATTTCTCTATCACCTCCTGGGCTATGGCCTGATGGTCGGGCGAAAGGCTTTCCACGAGGGTCACGGCGCGGGCGAGGGTGGTGATGTCGCCCTTGAGTATTCCTTCCACGAGTTCGCCCGCGCTCGGCAGCGCCTTGCGCTTGCGGCGTTTGAGATAGGGGTTGACTACCGGAGGCTGGCTCACGCCCTTGTTGACGGTGAGGCCGCCGAACTGATCGTCGTTTTCAATATGTTCCATAACTGATGTGATGCTTGACTGTGTGTGGGTCTATGAGTGAATGCTTGGAGACTGTTTTCTGACAACCTCTTATTTTACTTCGGCAACTACGCGGACCATAGTCGAGGGATGGTCCGGATCATTGGCTATGATATTGATGCGGGCGTTGAGCAGTTCGGTGTCGCCGATGAGGGCCGGATTGACCGTCACCTCCACCTTCTCGCTCTTACCCGGTTTGATCTTGTCGGATTTCAGTCTGACATCCACAGCCTTTTCCGGACAGTGGATGCGGCGGATCAGCAGATTCGACTTACCTTTGTTGACGATGGTAAAAGTGCGCTTCATCGGAGCATCGCCACGGCTGATGCGCCGCAGGTCAATGGCAGTCTCGTCAGTGTCGATCACCGGAGCGTTGGCGCGCTCCTTGGCTGTGAGCTTCGAGAAATCCTCGCCTATGATGGCCACGGTCTCTATCTTCATCCGTTCGGCCGAACCGGCATCGGGCGCTATCGTCATCGAGTCGGTCACTATGCCCCAGGTCTTGACCCGGTCACCGTGAAACACGGTCGAGATCACGAATCTGTCGCCCGGCGGCACTTCGGCCGGCTGCATGATCACATTTATATATGACGGCTTGCTGATCACCTGCGGGCGGATCGTATCGGCCGACGCATTGTAGCATTCGAGATACTGCCCGCCGGTATGGCCGCTGTAGATATTTCCGTAGCTTATCATGTCGCCGCGCAGTTTCATCGGGCCGAGCGTCAGCGGAAAACGCGATTTAAGAGTGTTTGACGCACCGATCACAGTGCCCTGTATGGTCAGCGACGTGCGCTTGGGGTCAGAATCGAGATCAACGTTGACATACTTCACGAAGCGTCCCGGACGCCCCTTTGGATCGAAGCCCACGCGGATCACGGCCGTGTCGCCCGGCGCTATCGGATCGCGCGAATACTCCGGCTTGGTGCATCCGCAGTTGGCGCGCGCGCTGATTATGGCCATAGGCTCGTCAGAGGCGTTGACCAGGCGGAAGTCACAGTAGACAGTGCCCAGATCCTCGTCAAAAGCCCCGAAATCGTGCTTCTGTTCAAGCCATATGCCCCGGCCGTCGGCATGGGCCATGAAAGCCGCCGAACCTAAGAGCATGGCGGCGATAGTGCGCAGTCTCATCATTTGCTTTCTGGAATGATTACGCCGTTAAACGTGAGGTTGATGCGTGATTTCGTTGCGTTTGACTTCACCTTGACCGTGCGGTTGAACTCTCCGGCGCGTCCCTTGGGCTGGAAAGTAATCTTGATCTCGCCTTTTTTTCCCGGAGCTATTGGCTTTTTTGGGAAAGAGGGCTTGGTGCAGCCGCAGCCGCCGTTGCTCACATTGATGATGGTCAGCGGAGCCGATCCGGTGTTGGTGAACTCATAGACGGCAGTTACGGCGCCTCCGTCGGCCTTGATGGTGCCGAAATCGTGGGCGGTTTTGACAAATGTCATTTCGGCTTTGTCTTTGGCGCTTGCGCTTATGATGGCAGTGACTGCCAGCAACAGTACGAGGAATATTTTTTTCATAATCTATACCTGGTCAGTGGTTTTTGATATCTTGAATTACAGATGAAACGACAGTCGGTCATTTCTGGATATGACACCTCCCGGCCGAAATGGTTTAACCGGGCATTAGCCACAAAATTACGCAAAATACATGAGAAAAAATTAAACGGGGATAAACATTTTTATCATAACTAACGTTAGAAATCATGAAGGTGTTCAACGCCTGATCATACTTAAGAGGTGGTTTAAAAACAACCTTATATAGATTAACTCACGTTTACCTGCTGATTATGAGACGCAAGAGATTTTTCGCTTATATTATCGGGCTTCTGTTAGCCTTTGTCGGGTCAGGCCTGACAAGTTCTTGCGGAACCGTGAGAACCCATTGGGGCATGGAGCATGAATATAAATATGACTTCCCTGACGGAGGCGACCATCACCATCATAAAAAGCATAAGAAACATAAGAAGCACAAGAAGCACCATCATCATCACGATGATGACGATGACTGATCGCCTCTTGGTGCCATGAGCCCTGGGCCGGCCACGCATCGCAGCCTCGTCCGTGTCACTCATGCAGTCAGATATCGGCCAAGATAAATTAGTTTTATAAAGAAACCCGGAAGAGCATCCGTAACAAACGCTCTTCCGGGTTTAGGTTTTTGAGACTGCTCAGTCGGGGAATCCGGACGAGGCTGCCTCGGAAACTCAGTCTCTTCAAGATATTTAGGAAAACTACGATCCCATTCGGAGGCCGCCTTGCAGATGCCGGATGTCTGCGGATCTGTCCGAGTTTGTGTTACGCTGCCGGTCCGGATGGGCGTCCGGAGGACGCAGATTTACTCGTAGCCCGTGACACCGCAGCGCTTTGCGCGCAGGTGTCACGGGTTTGCGATTTTCCTCTGTATGTGGTGTCCGGCAGGACACCGATTTACCGCCCCGGACGGGGTATCTTACTTCATATTTTCGAGGGTAGCGGCGTCGAGGCCGGCGATGGCTATGACATTGATGATGTCACGCACCTCCGCGTCGACGTTCATGAAGTGGATAGGCTTCTTCAGACCCATCTGGATCGGGCCGATCGACTCGCCGACACCCATTTCAAGCATGATGCGGTAAGCCGCATTGGCCGCGCTGAGGTTGGGGAACACAAGCGTGTTGACATCCTTGCCGTAGAGACGGGTGAAGGGATAGGCCTTGTCGCGCACGGCGCGGTTCAGGGCATAGTTGACCTGCATTTCGCCGTCTACGATCATATCCGGATTCTCCTCATGGAGTTTGCTGACAACGTTGTGCACCGTCTTCGGCTCGGTTTCAGAATTGGTGCCGAAGTTCGAGTATGAGACGAGGGCCATGACGGGCTCGTGGGCGAAGAACTTCACCGCGTCGTGGGCCAGACGGGTGATGTCTGTCAGGGTTTCCTCGTCGGCGGTGCCGTTGATCATGGTGTCGGCCAGGAAGTATGTGCCCTTCGAGGTTTCGAGCACATGCATGGCTGCGAAGTGCTTGAACCCGTCGCGCAGACCTATCACCTCGCGGGCTATGTCCGCGGTAGGATTGTTGGCCGAGCGGGTTCCGGCAATGAAGGCATCGGCATCGCCGGTCTCCACCATCATCATGCCGAAATAGTTGCGGTCAAACATCTTGTCGAGAGCGCTTTCGAAATTCTCGCCCTGGCGCTGGCGCTTGGTGGTCAGCATGGCCGCATAGCGTTCGCGGCGCGGAGCCTCGCGGTCGTGGCGCAGGTTGACGATCTCGATTCCATCTATGTTGAGGCCGAGGCGCTGGGCGCGTTTCTCGATCATCTCCTCGTTGCCGAGCAGGATGGGGATGCACAGACCGTCGGCAGCAGCGATGGCGGCGGCGCGGAGCATATTGTCGGTATTGGCCTCGCCGAAGGCCACTCGCTTCGGGTTGGTGCGCGCTGCCTCGTTCAGGCGGCGGGTAAACTTGCGGTCATTGCCTTTGAGCAGGCGGAGTTTTTCGTCATATTCGTCCCAGTCGGTGATCGGGCGGCGTGACACTCCGCTGTCCATTGCGCCTCTGGCCACAGCGGGAGCCACTGATGTGAGCAGGCGCGGGTCAAAGGGGGTGGGGATGATGTAGTCGCGGCCGAAGTGGATGTCAGAGCGGTTGTAGGCAGCGCTCACCACCGGCGGCACGGGCTTCTTGGCGAGCTCGGCGATGGCCCTTACGGCATAGATCTTCATCGTCTCGTTGATCTCCGACGCGCCGCAGTCAAGAGCGCCGCGGAAGATGTAGGGGAAGCCCAGCACATTGTTGATCTGGTTGGGGTAGTCCGAACGGCCTGTGCCCATGATGATGTCGGGGCGGGCGGCCATTGCTGTATCGTAGGCGATCTCCGGATCGGGATTGGCCAGAGCGAACACGATAGGCTTCGGTGCCATGCTCTTGACCATTTCAGGGGTCACCACATCCTTGACCGAGAGGCCGAGGAACACATCGGCGTCAACCATAGCCTCGGCCAGGGTCGTGATCTCGCGCGAGGTGGCAAACTGTGCCTTCTGCGGGTTAAGGTCTGTGCGCTTGTGGCTGATGACACCCTTGCTGTCACACATCACCACGTTTTCCATCTTCACGCCAAGAGCGCAGTAGAGCTTGGTGCATGACACGGCTGCCGCGCCGGCGCCGTTGACCACCAGACGGATCTCTTCTATCTTCTTGCCCTGGATCTCGATGGCGTTGAGCAGAGCGGCGGCCGAGATGATGGCCGTGCCGTGCTGGTCGTCGTGCATCACGGGGATGTTCATTTCGGCCTTCAGGCGCTCTTCGATCTTGAAACACTCAGGCGCCTTGATGTCTTCGAGGTTGATGCCGCCGAAAGTCGGGCCGAGAGCCTTGACGATATCTATAAACTTGTCGGGGTCGGTCTCGTCGACTTCAATGTCAAAGCAGTCGAGACCCGCGAATATTTTGAAAAGCAGACCCTTGCCTTCCATCACGGGCTTGCCGGCCAGAGCGCCGATATTGCCCAGGCCGAGCACTGCCGTGCCGTTGGAGATCACGGCCACAAGATTGCCCTTGTCGGTATATTTGTAAACATCGTCAGGATTGTCTTTGATCTCAAGGCAGGGATAGGCCACGCCGGGAGAGTAGGCCAGGGCCAGGTCGGCCTGGGTGGCATAGGGTTTGGTGGGGATTACTTCGATTTTTCCGGGGCGCGGATAACGGTGATAGTCCAGCGCCATTTCTTTTGTGACTTTTGCCATGTTAATTGGTATGGTGTGTGTATGTTGATGATCAGTATATTCTAAAACAACCTTATAGAATAATAGTTTTCTGACAAATCGTTGCCAAATCACTCGCAAAGTTAACAAAAATCTGTTAAGAGAGTCATTCTGCCGACAATAATAAAGCTGACGTTTAACAATAATTTAATCAATAAAGTTTAACGGAGCCTCTCGCCGAGGCTTATCTTCTGATTGTCAGCACAGACCGTTCAGCAATTTTCAGTCTGCAGTGATAATTTTTTAGCCGCTAATATTGGGATAGATGTGAAATAATTACTATTTTTACACCGTGATAAAGAGCCGTGGCGCATATCTGTTGTGTCCGGCTTGTATTATTGTCTTTTAAAAACTTCTCGTAAAATACTGTTTATCAATCTTATGAAGAGGATTTTTCTACTCCCGCTGTTGGCTGTGCTGATGGCGTTTGGTGCGTCGGCCCAGTCTGACCCGAAGCAGCCCCTCGTCTACGGGGTGGCTTTTTACAACCTTGAGAATCTGTTTGACACCATCAACAACAACGGCCAGTATGACCTTGAATTCTCTCCCAACGGTGCCCGTCAGTGGAACGGTTCCAAATACTGGAGCAAAATCAACAATCTGGCCTACTGCATCTCCAAGATGGTGACCAAAAACACTCCGATGGGCCCGGCAATCATCGGTGTCTCTGAAATTGAAAACAAAAGCTGTCTCGACGACCTCGTGAGGGCAAAAGACATACGTCAATGGCGTCTGCAGGTCGTGCACCACGACTCGCCCGACCGCCGCGGCGTTGACGTAGGCCTCCTCTACAACCCCCGCCTATTCAAAGTCCTCGATGTCACAAACCACCGCCTTGTGATTCCGGGCTACGAAAGCTTCCGCACACGTGACCAGATGTGTGTTACAGGTATCCTTGGCGGAGACACCGTCAGCGTCATCGTCAACCACTGGCCCTCGCGTCTTGGCGGACAGGAGCGTTCGAGCTACCTGCGCGAAGCAGCGGCATCTTTGTCAAAGCAGATCGCCGACTCCCTCTGGGCCATCCGTCCCAACCAGGGTGTGATAATCATGGGCGACCTCAATGACGACCCACAGGACAAATCATGTGCCGTAAGCCTCGGCGCGCAGCGCGACGAGAAAAACGTCGGACCTCACCAGTTCTACAATCCCTGGTGGAAAATCCTCGACCGCGGCATCGGCACCCTCGCCTACAAAGGCCAGTGGAACCTCTTTGACCAGATAATCGTCTCCGGAACACTCCTCAACAAAAACGGCGCGCGCCTCTGCTACAGAACCTGCAAAGTCAACAACTTCGACTTCCTCTTTGACACCGAAGGCCAGCGTCAGGGCTACCCCAAACGCACATTTGCAGCCGGCGCATGGCTCAACGGATACTCCGATCACTTCCCGACTGAAATCTTTCTGCAGGTAACACGCCGGTAAGCGCCCGTCCAACAGGGATTCTTGTTTAACCACCTTAATATAATTGTACAGGATGGACAACGATTCCAGCCCACGCATCTCTCACCGCCCTCCGTTTGTCATCACCGTCGGACGACAGTTCGGCAGCGGAGGCCGTGAATTGGGCAAAGCCCTCGCCGACGCTCTCGGCATAGCCTACTACGACAAGGAACTGCTTGTCGAATCGGCCAAACTCGCCGGAGTCAACCCAGAATTCTTCCAGAAGAAAGACGAGCGCTTCCCAACCTTCCTTCAGGGTCTTTTCAGCTTCTCGATGGGCGTGACACCGATGTGTTACTACACCGGAGCATCATCAATCTCCGATGACGGACTCTACAAAAGCATCAGCGACTTCCTGCGGTCCGTTGCCCAGGAAAAATCGTTTGTGGTGGTAGGCCGAAGCTCCGACTACATCCTGCGCGACCATCCCCGCTGCGTCAACATCTTTGTCCACGCTCCGATGGCCGACTGTGTGCGCCGCATCATGGGACGAAACGACGCCCTCGCTGCAGACAAAGCCGAAGCAATGGCCCGCAAGACCAACAAATGGCGCGCCGACTACTACAACTTCTTCACTGACAAGACCTGGGGCGATGCCAAAAGCTACGACCTCACGCTCGACTCCTCACGCCTGCAGATGAAAGACAACGTAGAACTCGTCAAAGCCTACCTCCGCCTGCGCGGATTCATCGACTGACACCGGACATAACCGGATTGAAAAAAAAACGACATCAAAACATCAAAAATCATATTATCAATAATTTATGAGACTGAAACTGTTTCTGCTACTGCTGCTGACGGCCGTAATACCGTCGCTTGCACAGACCACAGGCGTAGCCGGTACCGTTGTCGACTCCAACACCGGCGTTCCCGTTTCGGGCGCAACTGTGATGCTCGACAACCAGGGACTCCAGGCAACGACCGACCCTTCGGGCGAGTTCCGAATTTCCACCGCCAAAGCCGGAGATGACATGCTTGTCATCGTGGCCTACGGCTATCAGGACGTCACGATGAACGTCAACATCGTCAACGGAGTCATTGACAACCTCGGCATCATCAAGATGCTCGATTCGAACCTCAACAACGTCTTCTATGAAGATCAGAATGACATGCTCTTCGACCAGAACCTCCTTGAAGACGAAGAAGGATCGGCACAGTCGATAGCAGCCCTCACCGGCGCCAGCGACGACGTCTACTACAACTCCGCCAGCTACGACTTCCAGCCCATGCGCTTCCGCATTCGCGGCTACGACTCCAAATACTCCGAAACCTACATCAACGGTGTGAACTTCAATGACATGGCCCGCGGACGTTTTAACTACTCCACCCTCGGCGGCATGAACCGCGCTTTCCGTGACCGCACTGCGGCTCTCGGACTCGGAGCAGCCGCATTCGGCTTCGGCAACATCGGCGGCGCAACTGACATCAACACCCGCGCCTCGCACTACGCTCCCGGCTTCAACGGATCGCTTGCCTACACCAACTCAAACTACATGCTCCGCGCTATGGCTATGTACTCGACCGGTCTCAACAAGAACGGCTGGGCATTCACAGTCTCAGCAATCGGACGCTATGCCAATGAAGGTGTGATCGACGGAACTTTCTACAACTCCTTCGGCCTCTTCGCCTCGCTTGAAAAAGTGTTCAATGACAAGCACTCCCTGAACCTCACAGTCTGGGGAGCCCCCACCCAGCGCGCCACCAACTCCGCAACCTACGAAGAAGCCTACCAGCTCACCGGCAACAACCTCTACAACCCCAACTGGGGCTGGCAGAACGGCGAGAAGCGCTCTTCAAAGATTGTTGAGACATTTGACCCCACCGCCGTGCTCAACTGGATCTGGAAACCCAAAAACGGAACCACTCTCAACACCGGAGCCGCTTTCCGCGCCGTCAACTACTCTACCTCGGCTCTCAACTGGTACAACGCCGCCGACCCCCGTCCCGACTACTACCGCTACCTCCCCAGCTACTTCGCCGACAATCAGGAAGCTTTCGACCTCTACACCGACCTCTGGCGTCACGACGACAGCTTCCGTCAGATCAACTGGGACAAGCTCTACCAGGCCAACTACCTCAACAATCAGTTCGGACGCGGTGGAAACCCCGACAACCACTCATCGAGCTACATCCTTGAGAACCGCCACAGCAATCAGCTGAACTTCATGTTCAACTCTCTGCTCAACCACCGTCTCAACGACCACATGACCCTCCAGGCCGGCGTAAGCTTCAACTACACCCGCGCCCACTACTACAAGACCATCCGCGACCTCCTCGGCGGTGAATACTGGCTCGACATCGACCAGTACAGCGAACGCGACTTCCCCAGCGACCCGCAGATGCTCCAGAACGACCTCCGCAACCCCAGCCGCCGCGTAGGCAAGGGCGACACCTTCGGTTATGACTACTACATCAACGCCCTCCACGGTGACTTCTGGCTCCAGAACATCATCACCCTTCCCCAGTGGGACATCAACTACGGCCTCAAGATCGGCTACACCCAGTTCTTCCGTGACGGCCAGATGCAGAACGGCCGCGCTCCCGAAAACTCCTACGGCAAGGGCGCTACCCACCGCTTCGACACAGGCGCTCTCAAAGCAGGCGCGACCTACAAGATCGACGGGCGCAACTTCATCTCGGCCCACGCCGGATATGAGACCGTAGCACCCCTCTTCGAATATGCCTACATCTCGCCCCGTATCAAAGACACTGCGATTGACGGCCTCCAGAACGAACGCATCCTTTCCGGCGACATATCATACTCCTGGAACTACCGCCGTTTCCGCGGTGCCATCACCGGATTCTGGACCGAAATGTTCGACCAGACCGAACGCTCATCATTCTATGACGACCAGTACTCAACATTCATGAACTACGTGCTCAAGGGCGTACACACCCGCTACAAAGGCATCGAGATCGGCGCAGCCTACAAGATCACTCCCTCGCTCACCCTCTCGGCAGCCGCAACCTTCGCACGTTATCAGTACAAGAACCGCCCCGAAGGCACACGCTCATATGAAAACGGCATGATGGACGACATCAACCAGACCGTTTATCTCAAGAACTTCTACATCGGCGGAACTCCCCAGACCGCAGCCAACATCGGCATCGACTGGGCTGCCCCCAAATCATGGTTCTTCAACGTGAACGCTTCATGGATGGGCGACGCCTACGTAAACCTCTCGCCGATCCGCCACGAGGCTCTTCCCGACCTCTGGGAGAAATATCCCACTCTTGAGGAACTCGAAGCCAAGATGGGCCAGCTCGCCGAGCAGGACAAGCTCAAAGACGCCTTCGTTCTTAACGCATCTGTCGGCAAGCTCGTCTACATCAACCGCAAGATCTCGATGAACTTCAACCTCAACGTTGAAAACATCCTCAACAACAAAAACATCCAGACCTACGCCTACCAGCAGGGCCGCTTCGACTACACCAACTACGACTCTACCAAATACCCCAACAAGTATTTCTACGCCCAGGGCATCAAGGTCTATCTCAACGTAGGCATCCGCTTCTGATTTCTGTCACAACATCAATCCCCAAAAAGATCATAAATATATATGAAGCTATATAAATCAATATTCGCCGTGCTCGCCGTCGCCGCCACATCTGGCGCTCTCGTCAGCTGCGACGACGACCTCGACCGTCCGCCGGTGATTGTACCCGTGGCCACCTACGAGGCCAACACTTCGATCGCCGAATTCAAGGAACTTTTCTGGAATGCGGCTCAGAACAACACTCCGGAGACCATCCCCGTCAACGCCGACGGTGACAGCATCATCCTCGCCGGACGTGTCATATCATCAGACCAGAGCGGCAACGTCTACCAGCGCATCTACGTCCGCGACGAAAGCGGCGCGATGGACTTCCGCATCTACGGCTACGATCTCAATGAGAGCTACCACATGGGCCAGGAAGTGCGCATCAACGTCACCGGACTCCTCGTGGGCGGCTACGGAACCCAGATGCAGATCGGCGTCTGGTACACCAACCCCAACACCGGATCGACAAGCCTTGGCGGCATGGACAAGGAAGAATTCATCCGCCGCGCACAGCGCCAGGGTCTACCCGCTGCGACAGACGCCGAGCCATACACCGTCAAGATCTCCGACCTCGAAGCCTGGAAAAACGACAAGGAAAAACTCATCCAGTGGCAGTGTCAGCTCGTCAAGATCGAAAACGTAAGCTTTGACGGCGGCGGCCAGGAGGCTTGGTGTAACAACCCCGGCCAGACCGGATCAACCAACCGCACTCTCAAGGACGCTGAAGGCAATTCAATCACCGTCCGCACAAGCGACAAATCAAAATTCGCCTCACAGATCCTACCCAAAGGCACCGGATCTGTTGTGGCTATCCTCGGCTACTACAACGGCACCTGGCAGCTCACCGTCATGGACCCCCAGTCAGGCTGTATCGACGGATTTGAATTCGTGGATGCCCCCTCAGGCCCTTCAGGCGATGCAATCTTCTCTGAAACCTTCGCTACAGGCCTCGGCAAATTCAAAGCCGTCAATGACCTCCTCCCTGAAGGTGTGTCTGAAATCTGGAAATACGACTCCCACAAATACGCTATCGCCACAGCCTACATCAACAAAGCCAACTACGCTTCTGACTCATGGCTCGTGTCGCCCGAAATCGACCTCTCGGCCCAGTCAGCAGCCTTCCTGAGCTTCGACCAGGCCCTCAACTTCTTCGCCAGCATCGAAACTGCCAAGACCGAGACCTCCGTCTGCATCCGTGAAGCCGGAACAACCGCATGGACCGTCCTCTCGGTTCCCGCCTATCCCGCCTCAATGTCATGGAACTTCGCCAACTCAGGCGACATTGACCTTGCGGCCTTCATCGGCAAGAAAGTCGAGATCGGCTTCCACTACACCTCCACAGCCTCCAAGGCCGGAACATGGCAGATCAGAAACGTGCTCATCGAGACCACCGCAAACCATCCCGTCACCCCTGACACCCCCGTCAATCCCCCGGTGGCAGACGATGCAATCTACAGCGGCCTCTCTGAAAACGCCACCTCCATCGACTGGACCTTTGAAAACAACTCGGCTGAAAACGTCAACGAAATCTGGGCCTGGAAAAGCTACAACGGTCTCTACTATCTCAACGCAAGCGCCTTTGTAGGCGGCGTGGCCTATCCCGCCACTGCCTACGCCTGCTCACCCGTCATCGACCTTACAGCCGTCACTTCGGCCAAAATGACCTTCGATCAGACCGCCAAATTCCAGACCACACTCCGCACTCTCTGCTCGGTGGTTGTCCGCGAGGAAGGTGCCTCGGACTGGACTGAACTGACAGTTCCCGCATGGCCCGCGGCCGGAAGCTGGGACTTCGTCTCAGCCGGTGAGATCGACCTCTCGGCCTATGCCGGCAAGAAGATCCAGGTTGGATTCAAATACGGCTCTTCTGCTGAAGGAGCTGACACCTGGAGAGTCAAAAACCTTAAGATTACCGAGTAATAATCCAAAGATACTCTGAAAATTATGAGAATATTCAATAAATACATAGGACTCCTCTTCGCCGCGACCCTGGGCTTCACCGCTTGCCAGGACGATTTCGACGATCCCGCAATGTCCTCTCCCTCCTCGGCCTGGCTTGCCGACAGCGAGAACTATCAGCTCATGTCGATCAACGACTTCAAGACCGAATACTGGCAGGATGCTGAAAACTACTACGCCACCGTAGGTGCCGCGGCTGACGGCAAGCGTGTGCTCGTCAAAGGCCGCGTGATCTCCTCTGACGCTTCAGGCAACATCTACAAGTCGCTCATCATCCAGGACGCAACCGGCGCGCTCGCAATGAGCATCAACGCCAACTCGATGAACAACAAATATCGTCGCGGACAGGAACTCGTCATCGACGTAACCGGCATGACAGTCGGCAAATACGCAGGTCTCCAGCAGCTCGGCTTCCCCGAAGACTCCGAGTCATACGGCGCACAGACCACCTTCATGCCCTACGAATTCTTCGAACAGCATGTCCAGATGCAGGGCCTGCCCGCTCCCGCCGATCTCGACACCATCACCATCCGCTCGCTCTCTGAAATCTCAGGAGGCGGCGCGGCCACTCTCGTGAAATGGCAGAGCCAGCTCGTGCGTTTCAACGACTGCTACTTCGCCGACGGCGGCAAGGAAACCTTCGCCACAAGCAAGGAAACTGTCAACCGCACACTCACCCTCTCTGACGGAAGCTCGATGGTGGTACGCACAAGCGGCTACTCCAACTTCTACTCCGACGTCCTACCCGAAGGCCACTTCGACATCGTCGGCATCCTCGGCTATCACTCAAATGGCGGCTGGCAGCTCACCCTCATCGACCGCAAGGGCTGCATGAACGTCGGCAACCCCACCCAGGGCCCTGGAGCCGAAGACAACCCCTACACCGTAGATGAAGCCGTATCGGTAATCAACGGCGGAGGCTCAGACAACAACATCTGGCTCACAGGCTACATCGTTGGTGCCGTAGCTCCAGGCGTACAGTCTGTGACCTCCAATACTGACATCCAGTTCGGTGCCGAAGTAGACCTTGACAACACCCTCGTCATAGCCTCAGACCCCGAATGCAAAGACTGGACCAAGTGCATGGTCGTATCTCTTCCCCAGGACTCGCCCCTCCGCCAGTACGGCAACCTCGCCGACAACCCCGGCAACTACAAGGCGCAGATCTGGCTCAAAGGCAACCTCGGAACCCTTCTTGACATGGCAGCCCTCACCGGCAACAACGGCGCAGCCGCCAACTTCCGCATCGACGGGCTCGACATCCCCGACACCGGCGGCAACCTCGACCCCGACTTCAACACCATGAACAACGGCGAAGCCACCGGCTACTACGTCAACCTCACCTCGGCCACCGGCTGGACCGCAACCAACTCGCAGCTCCTCCGCGGCGGTGACTCAGACTCAAGCCCCGTCTTCAAAGTCTTCGGCGACGCCTCTGTATTCGCCGTAGGCCTCAACGGCAACACCTCCAAGCCCGGCATACTCACCTCACCCACACTCTCAGGAGGTCTCAAGACCCTCTCGTTCTACTACACCCAGGTGTTCAATGACAACGGCAAAGCCAAACTGACCATCAACATCAAGCAGAACGGTACCATAGTAGCCTCCGACATCCTTGAAAAGTCAGGCATCACTAAATTCGAGAAATGCGTCTACAGCCACGACTTCAATATCACCGGCTCCTACGTCCTCGAAATCATCAACGAATGCCCCTCAGGCCAAGCAGTCAACAAAGACCGAATCGCTATCTGGAACCTCACCGATGGAACCATCTCCGGAGGTGACACCCCCGTAGACCCCACCCCCGGCAACGCCGTGACCTCGCTTGATGAAACCTTCCCCAACAAGCAGATCCCCGCTGACTGGACCCTCGTCAAAGCCGCCGGTGACAAAGCCTGGTATGCCACCGTCTTCAACGACCTTCCCTATGCGGCATGCACCGGTTACAAAGGCACCACCCCGCCTTACGACTCATGGCTCATCAGCCCCGCTGTAGACCTCTCGAAAGTCACTGACAAGAAACTCTCCTTTGACACCCAGGTCAACGGCTACGGCTCAACAACCACCGTCTTTGAAGTCTACGTAATGACCTCGGCCGATCCCGCCACAGCCACCAAGACCAAGCTCAACCCCGCGCTTCCTACAGCACCTGACAGCGGCTACTCTTCATGGCTCAACTCCGGCGAGCTTGACCTCAGCTCATTCAGCGGCATCGTCTACATCGGCTTCCGCTACTATGCCACAACTGACACCCAGTACGCCACCTGGTGTGTGACCAACGTCAAGCTCAACGCCGGCGGCGGTGAAAATCCCGGCCCCGTAGATCCAACCCCCACCCCCGGCCCCGCTGATGGAAGTGGAACAGAAGCAGATCCCTATTCAGTAGCCAAAGTGATTGCCCTTAACGCAACTGATAAGACCACCCCTGCTGAAGGTTGCAAAAGTGTCTATGTAAAAGGTTATATAGTCGGTTTTATGCCGTCAAACAAAACAGTGCTTTCAAATACCCAATTTACAGCAGAAGGCGCTGTGAATACAAACCTTGTTTTAGCTCCGACGGCTGATTGCAAAGATTATAACCTTTGTATTCCCGTACAGTTGCCGGCAGCTGTAAGAGCGACATTGGCATTGGATGCAAATCCGACAAATTTGGGTAAATGCGTGTTGTTGCAAGGTGACATCCTGAACTATTGCAGCGCATCAGGTCTTAAGAATACTAAGTTTATAAAATTTGTAGATTAAGAAATAGAATTAGTATTATAGAAAACAAGAGGGAAAGCTTAAAACTGAGCTTTCCCTCTTGTCATTTATAGCGGTATTGAATTCTTATTTTGGATTGTTTTTGCGATATTCCAGTCTGTGGCGGGTCATTTGTTCTCTGATACCGCCTTCTTCAAGGAAATTCTTTTTGGCCCGTTCGATGAGACGGTGGAGAAGAATATCCACCTGATGAATCAGAGTTATGGCTATATTTGCGATAGTCTCCTCGCTTGAATTTTGCAGTGAATTGCGATAGAAAGCGGAATCGCAGTGCTCAGAGCATCCCTTTCTGGTGCGTATGCTTCGAGGGTCAGACAGTTCCCACTGGCACAGGCTTCTGACACGCAGAAAGTCCTCATAGTCCGCCAACAGCTCCTGGAGGCTCGCCTTGGCGACATTATAAAGCTTGATTTCAGTCTCGCGTGAAGTAGACGAAGCCGCACAGCCCTCAGCGATATTCTGTTTGCCCGATCGCGCCGCCTGAATCATCTGATCGACAGTCCTGTCACCTCTTGACAGAAAACGGTGGGCAAACATATAAGTGACATCATAGATACACTCAGCCTTCTGATAGACGATCAGGCTTTTGTAATGACCACGTTGAGGAAGAAAGGAAGATTGCATGATAATTGAATTTTTTAGGATAGGTTTGAAGTTTTTATTTTTGGGGAGAGTTGGGAGTTTTTGGGAGTTCTGGGAGCTTTGGGAGTTCTGGGAGCTTTGGGAGCTCTGGGAGAGCTGGGAGCTTTGGGTGCTTTGGGAGCTCTCAGAGCTTTCAAAAAAGATTCTCAGAACTCCCAGTTCTCCCAGCTCTCCCAGAGCTCTCAAAAAGGCCTCCCAGAGCTCTCAAAAAAGCTCTCCCAAGCCTCTCACTCCTCCTCCACTTCCCTCAGAGGAATACCCTTCTCGATAACCTTATTGACAAAGGCCACGAAATTTATCTCCAGACCGGCTATATTCATCTCTGTAGCCAGTTCCGGGGGGAGTTGGGTGAGTTTGCTGTGGCAGCGCTCGGCAAGAGCCCAATCCGGGCCCTTCAGGTAAGCCTCAAGCTCAGCCGTCTTGCCATCGTTAAGCAGAGCCTCAGCCGTAGCGAGCTGCTCCTCATAATAAGATCTGATCTTCACAGCCTCCTTCTTTGAAATCTCGGCAGGCTCCTCGCGCAGAATACCCTCCACGCGCTTCGTGCATGAGACCGAAACCACACTGGCGGCTATAAGCACTGAAAACAAAAGTTTTTTCATCATGGATAGTTTAGCGGTTTATTTTATAAGGCAGGGGCGCATCAGTTCAGAAGCGCCCCTGCAATACTTGTTTATTCTAAGTCTGGGCCGCCGCATGGCAGCCGCCGGCACCGGGGTCAGAGACCCTTGCCGTGACAGTTCTTATACTTCTTGCCCGAACCGCAGGGACAGGGATCATTGCGGTTGATGCGCGGACCGGCCTTCACCGGCTGAGGCGCCACACGCTGCTGACCGGCACCCTGGGCTGCCGCACGCTGAGCGGCCTCGCCTGGCAGATTCTCGCGGCTTGCGCGGTATTTCGAATAATCGTTCGCACGTTCAGGCATAGCGCGCTCAACCTTAGGCTGCGGCCTGGGGGCCTCAGTCTGCTGACGGGGAGCCTCTGCGCCCTCGGCCTCGGCCTGTGCTGCCTCACCCTCGGCATTCTCCGCCGGAGCCGCCTGCTGTGGAGCCGGCTGCTGCACATAGATCTGGCCGCGCATCAGAGTCGCCATAGCCTTAACGTTAAGATTGTTGAGCATAGCCTCGAAGAGATGGAACGACTCTACCTTATAGATCACCAGCGGATCCTTCTGCTCGTATGACGCATTCTGCACACTCTGGCGCAGCTGGTCGAGCTCGCGGAGATGCTCTTTCCAAAGCTCGTCGATGCTCACAAGCAGCACAGCCTTGTGCCATTCCTTGACGATCGACTTGCAGCCCGTACGGTAAGCCTCGTCGATATCTACCACCAGATTGAAGAATCGCTTGCCGTCAGTCATCGGAACCGCGATGCGGCCCTTGAAACCACGGTTTTCAACGCAGTCGGTGATCACCGGCTGAGCCACGTCGAGAATTCTCTGGCCCTTGCGGTCAAAAGCCTCATGGGCAGCGGTGTGGATCTTCTCGATGGCGTCTTCCTTCGACATGTTGCGGTATTCCTCCTCGGTGAAAGGAGCCTCGATGGTGAGCACCCGCAGCAGCTCCATGCTCAGCTCTTCATATTCAGCCGGGCTGTAGTTGTTGACGAGGTTCTCGATGATATCCCACATCATGTTGGCGATGTCGATGCCGATGCGTTCGCCAAGCAGGGCATGGTGGCGGCGGTTATAGATATAGGTACGCTGCTTGTTCATCACGTCGTCATACTCAAGCAGGCGTTTGCGGATACCGAAGTTGTTTTCCTCCACACGCTTCTGGGCGTTGCCGATAGCGTTGGTCACCATGCCGCTCTCAATGCGCTCGCCCTCTTCCAGACCGAGAGTGTCAAGCATCTTCATCACACGGTCAGTGGCGAAGAGACGCATCAGCTGGTCTTCGAACGAGACGTAGAACACCGATGATCCGGGGTCGCCCTGACGGCCTGAACGGCCGCGCAGCTGGCGGTCGACGCGGCGCGATTCGTGGCGCTCGGTGCCGATGATGGCCAGACCGCCCGCAGCCTTCACCTCAGGGGTGAGCTTAATGTCGGTACCGCGGCCCGCCATGTTGGTGGCTATGGTCACCATGCCTTTCTTGCCGGCATGGGCCACGATCTCGGCCTCCTTCTGGTGGAGCTTGGCGTTGAGCACGTTGTGGGGGATGTGGCGCATGGTAAGCATTCGGCTCAGAAGCTCGGAAATTTCAACCGAAGTGGTGCCCACGAGCACCGGACGGCCTTTCGACACGAGATCCTGGATCTCCTCGATAACGGCGGCATATTTCTCCTTCTTGGTCTTGTAGACGCGGTCGTTCATGTCGATGCGCGCTATCGGCTTGTTGGTCGGGATAGTGACAACATCGAGCTTATAGATGTCCCAGAACTCGCCGGCTTCGGTTTCGGCCGTACCGGTCATGCCCGCAAGCTTGTGATACATGCGGAAGTAGTTCTGCAGAGTGATGGTGGCGAATGTCTGTGTGGCGGCTTCGACCTTCACATGCTCCTTGGCCTCGATGGCCTGGTGCAGACCGTCGCTGTAGCGGCGGCCTTCCATGATACGGCCTGTCTGCTCGTCGACGATCTTGATCTTGCCTTCGTCAATCACGTATTCCACATCCTTCTCGAAGAGCGTGTAGGCCTTCAGAAGCTGGGTGACGGTGTGGACGCGCTCGGCCTTCACGGCATAGTCCTGCATCAGCTCGTCTTTGCGCTGCTGGCGCTCGGCGGCGTTCTCGATATGCTCGGTCTCCGAAAGCTGCGATGCTATGTCGGGGAGCACGAAGAATTGCGGGTCGTCAGTCTTGCCGGTCAGCTCGTCGATACCCTTGTCGGTCAGCTCCACGCTGCGGTTTTTCTCGTCGATGACGAAGTAGAGCGGGTCAGTCACCTTGGGCATCTCGCGCTTGTTGTCCTGCAGATAGTAGGCCTCGGTCTCAAGCATGAGGTTCTTCATGCCTTCCTGAGAGAGGAATTTGATGAGGGCGCCGTTCTTTGGCAGGCCCTTGAACGCACGGTAGAGAAGCAGGGCGCCTTCCTTGCGGGTCTCCTTGTCGTCTGAAGCGATCTTGGTCTTGGCTTCGGCAAGGATTTTGGTGACCAGACGGCGCTGGGCCTCGACCACCTTCTCAACGTTGGGGCGGTACTGGTCGAAGAGCTGGTCGTCGCCCTTGGGAACCGGACCGGAGATGATGAGCGGTGTGCGGGCGTCGTCGATGAGCACTGAGTCGACCTCGTCGACGATCGCATAGTAGTGTTTGCGCTGCACCATGTCGGCGGGCGACATGGCCATGTTGTCGCGCAGATAGTCGAAACCGAACTCGTTGTTGGTTCCGAAAGTGATGTCACAGTTGTAGGCGGCGCGGCGCGCGGCGGTGTTGGGCTGGTGCTTGTCTATGCAGTCCACAGTCGATCCGTGGAACATGTAGAGCGGACCCATCCACTCCGAGTCACGCTTGGAGAGGTAGTCGTTGACGGTCACCACGTGGACTCCGCGGCCTGAGAGCGAGCGCAGGAACACCGGGAGGGTAGCCACGAGGGTCTTGCCTTCACCGGTAGCCATCTCGGCTATCTTGCCTTGATGGAGCACTATACCGCCTATGAGCTGCACGCGGTAGTGGATCATGTCCCAGATGATTTCGTTGCCGCCGGCGAGCCAGTGGTTTTTCCAGATGGCGTTGTCGCCGTCGATGCTTACGAAGTCCTTGCCCTGGGCGGCCAGTTCGCGGTCAAGCTCGGTGGCCTTGACCACTATGGTCTCGTTGGCCGCAAAGCGGGCGGCTGTCTCGCGGACCACTGCGAAGACTTCGGGCAGATGCTGGTTGAGCTTGTCCTCGATCGTGTCGAGCATGGTCTTCTCGTTGCGGTCGATCTTGTCCCAGACCGGCTGACGCTCGTCAAATGGAAGTTCTTCCACTTCAACCTTGAGGCGGGCGTTTTCCTCCTGCTCGGCGGTTATGGCCTGGCGGATGTCGTCGCGCACGTTCTGGATGCGCTCGCGCAGCTGGTCTATGCTAAGTTGTTTCACCTCAGGCTCAAAAGCCTCGATTTTTTTTACAATTGGCTCGATCTCCTTGAGGTCGCGGGTCGATTTGTTGCCAAAAATCTTGGTGAGAAATGATTGTAAAGACATATTGATGATGAAGTTTGTTTTCTGAAAGAGTGATGAAAAAAAGGAGGGGGAGAGAATGGGGGCGTGTGTGCGGTCAGCGCACGGCCGAAAGGCGGATCGGGGGCACCGAGGCCGCGTTGGGCGACCTGATGCGGAGCAGGCGGGTGACAGTCGGGGCTATGGCCCGTGCGTCGACTGTCGAGTCGATGCTCTGCGTGCTGACCGCGGGCGCGAGAATATAGACGGGCGAGGTTGTCGCCACGCATCTAACGACCGGATTCTGTGTTTTGTTCACTTCATCGTCCGCCGAATCGGAAATCTCCCAGCCGGGGTTGACCATCACAAGGAGGTCGCCGGCATGGACGGGCGATGTGTTGCGCTGCAGGGCCAGGGGTTCGTCGCCCGCGCGGCGCGCCATGATATCGTCGAGGGTGTAGACTGCGCTGACTCCGCTCATGCGCGCAAGGAAGTCTGCCGCTTCCCGGCGTATTGAGCTCTCGTCTATATTGCGGTCTTTCAGAAGTTTGCGGTTGAGGAAGAAGTAGCCGTTGTGATAGCCGCTCACGTAGTCTCCGTTGCCGTGGATGGCCATGAGATACATGTTGAGCAGCGATGTGGCCTTGCGGGGCGAGAACTGGCCTGAAGGTATGTTCCAGCGCTCTTCGTCACGCTTTCCGCCGGTCGGGGCCGGGGTGCCGGCTATGAAGATCACCGAATTGGCCATGCCGGGACCTTTCTCCACGGCGCGGACTATGTGGGCTATGTCGGAGTCGAGACGCAGATAGGCGTCCATTGTCTCGATGCGGTTGTCGGCCTCGCGTCCGTATTGATAGGGCGACACGTTGAAGCCGAGGTTGAGCATGTCAGTGACTCCGCGGGTGCCGAGTTTCAGCGACGTGATGTAGTCGAGGCCTATGGCGGCCACTTCGCGGTTGCCCGGCGCCGAGGTCTTGAAGGCTTTGAAGCGGTCGGTCTCACGCGCGGGGAAGGTATGGCGGAAGGGGTATAGTTTCTTGTAGTCGGGCAGGTCAGGATAGCGGTCAAGCGCCATAGAGGGTGTCCAGGCCAGGGTGTCGAGGCGCGAGGCCAGCGTCACTCCGTAGTTGCGTTTGGCTATGGCGGCGGGCACGTCGCGGTAGAAGGTCGATGTGCACCATTTGCCGTTCGTGTCGTTGAGCCAAAAGCCGCTGTTGCCGGCGTGGCCGGCGAGGATGATGGCCACCTGGGCGTCGGGTGCCACCGAGTGGACCAGACCCAGACCGCCGTCCGAGATGCGCACCTCGTCGCTGACGGTCGATACTTTCAGCGCTCCCGGCGAGAAGGTTTCGTCGGTGAAATTGCCTATCTTGGCCGGATCGAGCAGTATCGGGTAGTCTGATTTCGTGTTGTTGTCCCAGACCCTTGCGGCGGGTATGCCGTTGACTCCAGGGGCGGCGCCTGTCATCAGCATGGCTGTGGCGGCCGTGGCGTCGATGCCGGGACCGAAGTCCACGTTCTCGATGCTGACGCCGTCACGGATGAAACGGTTGAAGCCGTCTTTGCCGAAGTTGTCGCGGAGCAGGTTGATGTAGTCGGCAGAAAGGCCCTCCACGAAGATGCCGACCACGAGCTGCGGGCGCTGGGCGGTGGCGGGGCGGGGTGCTGTCTGCTGAGCGTGGGCGAGAATGCCCATTGTCGCGAGTGAGACAACGAGCACTGAGGCAAGCCGGGTGCTTATCGGGTGGCTTTTGCGTGCTGACATCGGCGGTTTCGGTAGTAGGTGTATATGGTGGTCAGAGCCCTGACGCCGTCAGCCGCCATGAGGGGGATGAAGGCCGGGTTGGGCGACTGCACTCCGCAGAGCAGAATTACTGCGAGTGCCATCAGGAGTGCAAAGTTAACAAATTGATAGCAGACCGACAACTTTTCAAGTCTTTTTGACCAGACGGCCACTGCGGCGGTCAGACACAGGGGGTTGATCCAGAGAAACAGCCAGTTGGGCGAGGTGGCCTCATGGACCGAGACTAAGACCAGAAAGGCTATGACGCAGCCCGTCAGACCGAGCAGCGTGAAGTAGATGCTGTCGAAAATGCGGCTTGCGGCGGTGCGCCGGCGGCTTCTGAGCTGCCCGGCGGAGACTACGAGGGCCAGTGCGAGCACCACGAGGCTCCAGAACATCGGGCCGAGATACCACGGAGTGGGGGGAAGCAGCACTCTTCCGTCTTTTTCCCTGACAAGGCAGACGGCCGGGGCGGCTATGCGCCGTCCGTCAGGCCGGGTGGCCTGTTCGAGCATAAGTTCGAGTTTCACAGGGGCGAAAGCTTCCTCGCGCAGGCTTATGGGGCGGTCTATGCCGCTTCCGAGGGCGAGGTCTATGCCGAACTGATACCAGGGATAGTCGCGGTGATACGAGCGCATGGCCTCGCGGAACGACGGTTCGCGCCTGAGCCCGTCGAAACTGAACCGCAGGCTGTCGCCTATGGCCTTCTCTATGACGGCCAGGGGACGGGTGGCGCAGTTGTCAAGCACGTAGTTGTAGCGGTAGACGCGGTTTTCAGGTCTGAGATTCAGGTCGGTAAGCTCTACCACTCTGAGAGCTTCCTCCGGGGTGAGATCAAGCGTCTGCTCCACCACCTTGCGCCCTTCGCGGCGGTAGATTTCAAGAAAACGGTCGGTGGATGCGGCTCCGGCCAGATAGTCGGTCTCGCCTTTGACGAAGCGGTAGACGAAGTTTGGGGCGGCGAAGTCGAAAAGCCCCCAGTTGACCACGTAGTCTCCGCGGTCGGGGTGGACGATGCGCAGAGCCGTGTGGCCTTCGAGCTGGTAGATCTCCGCGCCTGCATGGGCGGTCAGCAGCGAGATGCGCGGAGTCTCCGAGGGGAGCTGCGCCGAGGCGGCCAGGCTCAGGAGCATGGCTGCGATCATGATGGCCATTCTTTTCAGCGCGTCAGTCATAGTCTTGTCAGCCAAGGAGTTTTGAGATGTCATCGAGCTTGATGATGGTGAACACTGTGTTGCCTTCGGGGGTCAGTCCGGGCGAGGTCAGGCGGAAGAGGTCGCTGATGAGCTTGTCCATCTCGGCGGCGCTCAGAGCCTGTCCGCGCTTGATGGCGCTGCTGCGGGCCATCGACATGGCCAGACGTTCCTGAAGTCCTGTGGCAAGGTCTTCGCCGCTGTCGGTGATGTTTTCGATCATTCCGAGCAGGGTGTCGCGCGGATTGGCGTCTTTGAGAATCGAGGGTATGCCCATGATGCTCCAGGTGTTGTCGCCGAGGGGCGATATGCTGAATCCGAGGTTTTCGAGTTCGGGGGCTATGCCGGCGAGCACGGCGTTCTGCGCGGCTGACAGCTCTACGGTCTCCGGAAACATGGTGTTCTGGCAGACGAAGCTGTGTTCGCGGGCCTTGGAGAGATATGTCTCGTAGAGTATGCGTTTGTGGGCGCGGTGCTGGTCGATCACCATCAGTCCGTCGCGCGAGGGGGTCAGAATGTAGGAGTTTTTGAGCTGCAGGGTGGCCGATGTCACTTCTCCGCTCTCCATCTCAAGCTCGCTTTCGGCTTCCGGGAGATTGACTTTGCTTTCGACCATCGAGGCATAGCCGTCATCGCGTTTTTTGATGAAGTCGTCATAGAGTTTTTCCCAGTCCTGGAAGTTGGAGCTCCGCCGGCGGGTCTGCGGCTGCCGGGGGGCCGACGGGTCTGCGGTCCGGAATGACGGGCTGTCAGCTGTGTCGCCTGAGGGGGCGAATGGGGAATAGGGCTCCTGGTCATCGGCGATGGCCGACATTTTCGACACTCTCCGAGTTCCGCCTGAGCTCTGGGCGAAGGGGTTGTAGCTGTCGTCAAGTTCCACCTCGTGGGTAGCGCTTGTGTCTGGCACGAAGGCCGGTATCTCCGGAGCGTCTTCCACGTCGAAGTCAATGGCCGGCGCGGCGTTGAAGCGTCCGAGCGACTCGCGCACGGCGGCGCTGAGTATCTGCCATATAGGCTGTTCGTTCTCGAACTTGATTTCGTTTTTGGTCGGATGGATGTTGACGTCGATAGTCTCCGGATCGACGGTGAGATTTATGAAGTAGTTGGGCTGCTCGTCGGCGGGAATCAGGCGTTCGTAGCACTGCATGATGGCCTTGTGGAAGTAGGGGTGGCGCATGTTGCGGCCGTTGACCATGAAATATTGCAGCGGATTGCGCTTGCGGGCGTTTTCGGGCAGTCCGATGAAGCCGTTGATGCGGACAATCGAGGTGTCGGTCTCTACGGGTATGATCTGCTTTCCGAGCGATTTGCCGAAAAGGTCGGCGATGCGTTGTTTGAGCGATGCGCGGCGCAGGGCGTGGAGGGTAGTGTCGTTGCTGATCAGGGTGAAGTCCACGCCGATGTTGACAAGCGCGAGGCGTTCGAACTCGCGCATGATGTTGCTGAGTTCAACGGAGTCTTTCTTTAGAAACTTGCGGCGTGCGGGCACGTTGAAAAACAGGTTTTTGACCATCAGGTTGCTTCCCGGCGCGCAGGCTTCGGGCTTCTGGCTCTCTACCTTTGATCCGCTGATGGTCAGGCGGGTGCCTACGCTCTCGCCTTTGAGCATTGTGCGCAGGTCAACCTGGGCTATGGCTGCGATCGAGGCCAGGGCTTCGCCTCGGAAACCCATTGTAGAGAGGCTGAAAAGGTCGTCGGCGCGGCTTATTTTCGAAGTGGCGTGGCGTTCGAAGGCGAGACGGGCGTCGGTGTCGCTCATGCCGCAGCCGTCGTCGATCACCTGGATGAGTGTGCGTCCGGCATCTTTGAGAATGATGGTGACGGAGGTGGCTCCGGCGTCGATTGAGTTCTCTACAAGCTCTTTGATGACTGATGCGGGGCGCTGGATCACTTCTCCGGCGGCAATCTGGTTGGCCACGGAGTCGGGGAGAAGGCGGATGATATCGCTCATGAGATCACCTCCTTTCTGTAGATGTCAGTGGTGCCGGGGGCATCGGGTGTGGGAGCGGACGGTGCTTCGGGCACATCGGGAGTTTCGGGTGCTTCGGGTGCCGGATCAACGGGTGCGCTTGGCTCAGGCTGATCGGCGGGCTCCGGAATTTCTATTGAGTCAGGCAGGGCTACGGGTTCCGGAATCTCAATCGAGTCAGGCAGAGTCACAGGCACTGAAATGCCAAGCGAGTCAGGCAGCTGGAGGCTGGAGGCCGGCGAGAGGGAGTCGGCGGGCAGAGAGTCGGCGGGCAGTGCCGCGGGAGCCGCTGTGTGCTCAGGTTCAAGCGGCCTGGGGCGTCCGGTGGCAGTGCCGCGGACGGTGTATGCGTCGGGGCGTATCTTGCCCATGAGTTTCTGTGCTTTCAGATCGGCCATCTCTGCGGGGTAGTCGAAGACTTCGGCGGGTGCCATAGGCCGCAGAGGCGCGTACCAGCGGAACATGGGCAGATAGTAGGCCGAGCGTTTGGCCAGATAGAGCGGGGTGGCCTTGCCGGTGGTTTCGGGCCACATGTTGATTTTCTCGATCTCGTTGCCGTTGAAGTAGGCATCCATTGTGCTGCTTTCGGTGAAGACAAACTTGTTGTAGGTCGAGTCGTTTTCCATCGGGAACATTATAACCTGCACGTTGCCTTCCACGTATAGGCGGCGGATGGTCGAGTCATTGAACCAGGCGGTCATGTCGGAGCCGGCGAGCTGGTCATAGCAGTCTTCGCCTATGTGCTGACCGAGCACTCCCGATTCGGGCAGGCGCGCCCAGTCGACTGTCGAGTCGTTGAAATGGGCATAGATGACGTTGCCTACAATCTGCTTGTCGCCATACCAGAGGATCGGGTTGTAATACATATATAATATGGAGTCGCGCTCTACCACGCTTATCGAGTCGCAGAGCCCCTGGCAGTCATTGCGGAAGAAGCGCACACGGTGGAACACGTCAGTGACTTTCGTGGAGTCAGTGAGCATGTAGGCGCAGATGGTGTCGCCGTGGAGGTAGAGGGTGTCGGCCTGGGAATATTCGAGGGCGAGGGCGTTGCCGGTGATGAAGGCGGAGTCTTTCAGCTCGTCATAGAAGCCGTAGTCGCCGCGGAGTTCCGACTGCTTGGCGGAGTCGGTCAGAATCATGTTGCCGAAGGCTTCGCCGTAGCCCTTGTTGCGGTCATAGAAGAGGGTGTCGCCGGTCAGATAGTTGCCTCTGCGGGTGTGGACCGTGGAGCGGTCATAGAGGTCGGCCAGACCGGATTTGGTGTCGTAAAATCCTGATGTGGAGGTTATTTCGCCGTCTTTGCTGACAATGAGTGTCTCGCACATGAGCTGGGCTATGTTGGTGCCGGTGTTGTAGGTGAGCGAGTCGGTAAACATTCTGAGCGTGTCATTCGGGCGCGGGCCGGTTAGGTCTACGTTCAGATAGAAGAAGGCGTCTTTCGAGTCGGGGTAGTAGTAGCCCTGGAGCGATTTGAGTATGTTCTGCTTGTCGGTCAGCGTTCCGCCGGTCTCGTAGTAGCCCACGTGTTCGGCCAGATCGTAGAAAAATACGTCGGTTGTCAGCGAGACGTCGCGGTTGATGAGGCGGACTTTTTTGCCGGGGTAGGCGCGGAGTTCGGCCAGTTCGTCGGCACCGCTGTAATAGAGTTCGTCGCCGTAGACGAAGAGGGTGTCGCCCTGCTCCATGTGGACGTTGTTGAAGGCGTCGAGCGACGATGTGGCTTCGTTGAAGCGGGCGCTGTCGCAGTACATGAACATGTCGCCTTTGCGGAACATGACGTTGCCCACGAGCACCTGCACGTCGGAGTCGCGCGCCTGGTCAAACATCAGGCGGTCAGCTTTTTCGAGAAACACTTTTCCGGGGTCGTGGCGGTCAGCCGCGGGTATGGTCGGCCTTACGACGCTTTTCTTGGGCGCCGGGGCTGATTTAGGCGCCGGAGACTTGGCCGAGGGGCCGTCTTTCGGGGCCTGTGCGAGCATGGCGGGCAGGCTGACTATTCCGAGCGCCGCGAGTGCCAGTAAAGGTGAGAGTTTCATCACTGCTGCTTGTTCCAGTCGTGTTTGAAGTCGCAGTTTTTCCAGCCGTCTTCGATGCGGATGTAGGTGTTTTTGATTTTTTTGGCCAGCCAGGTGTTGAGCACTTCCTCGCGGCGTGAGTTTTCATACATGTCCTTGACCAGCTGGTAGTCGTCGCTGATGTTGGCGCGGTGGCCGGGGATGCGTGAGGTAAGTTTCACGAAGGCCACTTTCTCGCGGTTGGTCTTGGGGTCGGTCATGATGAAGGGCTGAGAGATGTCGCCGGGCTGCATGTCGTTGACCAGGCGTGAGATTTCCTGGGGCAGCTGGGCCATTTCGAAGCGGGTGGAGCCGGTGGTGGGGTTGACCATGCGGCCTCGGTTGTTTCTGGTGTCTTTGTCCTGCGAGAGCACGGTGACGGCTTCCTCGAAGGTGAATTTGCCGTCGTTGATATCCATGCGCAGCGAGTCGAGACGGTTGACGGCCTCGGTGAGGTCTTTCTCGGCCACTTTGGGGCGCAGGAGTATGTGGCGCACGTTGACGCGGTCGCCGCGCTTCTCGATGAGCTGCATGATGTGGTAGCCGAACTGGGTCTCGACTACTTTTGATACTTTCTTGGGGTCGTTGAGGTTGAAGGCTACTGCCGCGAATTCAGGCACTAATTCTCCTCGTCCCATGAAGCCGAGCTCACCGCCGCGGACGGCGCTGCCGGGGTCTTCGGAGTAGAGGATGGCGAGGGTCGAGAAGGGGCTTTCACCCTTGTTGACCTGGTCGCTGAAGGAGCGCAGACGGGCTTTGACGTCTTCAACGGCTTCGCGTGAGACAGAGGGAGATACCGAGAAGATCTGCACTTCGACCTGGAGGGGCACCCAGGGCACGCTGTCTTCGGGCAGTTTCTCGAAGTAGCGGCGCACGTCGGCCGGTGTGGCCTTGATCTTGGAGGTGAGGTTCTGCTGCACCTGCTGCACACGTGAGCGGTTGCTGATCATTTCGCGCAGCGATTCGCGCATGGCGGGGATGGACTTGTGGAAGTACTGTTCGACCTTTTCCTTTGATCCGAAGTTGTTTATGTAGTTGTTGAGGTAGGCTTCGACCTGGTTCATCACCCAGCTGTCAGGGGCTACCACGGTGTCGAGCTCGGCCTGGTGGAGATAGAGTTTCTCGATGGCGAGCTGTTCGGGGATCACGCAGTAGGGGTCGCCTGCAATGGGCATTTTTTCGTAGAGCATGGTCTGATAGGCTTCCTCGATTTCTGATTTCCAGATGGGCTGGTCGCCTACTACCCAGGCTACTTCCTCGGCCACGTTGTCAGTGCCTGCCGAAACGTAGGCGGCTCCGGTGAGCAGGAGTACTGCAAGCAATATGATTGATTTGGTTTTCACGCTGTTAGTGTTCATTGATGTGAGAATAGTGAATATCAGCCCCAAAATTACAAAAAATATTGCGAACACCCTCTAAAGGAGGGCAATAAAAAATCTTAACATTTCCGCATTATCGCACCCTTAAGGGTGGTGGCGGTGCGTATCTTTGCCGTAGAGAAAAAACTTTTATCATTTTATCGCTATGAACAAGAAATTTGCAGGCGGCAAGGGCCGCAGGAAGAAAAACGGGGCGCGCCGTCCGGTGTCAGAGGAGTTTTATGCAGGTATTGAACGCCGTATAGGGGTGACTGTCAGTTATCTGGACGATCCGTCGGAGCAGGCTGCCAAGAGCTTGCGGCACGTGGATGATTATCTTGCTGCGGGGCGTGAGCCGACGCTGGCCGACGGTCTGGACTCGATTCTGATTTTCAAGATGATACAGCCGGAGCTCGACAAGGCCAAGGAGCGGTCGGCAAGAGCGCGTGCGGCTGCCGAACGGCGCCGGCATGTCAGGGAACTGCAGCGCGCGGAGGCTGAGCGGACTGCGGCTACTCCTGAGGCTGTGGAAATGGCAGAAAATGACGCGGCCGCAGCTACGGTTGTGGCTGCGGTCGCGGATGTGTCTGCCGTGGAGACAGGGCTGTGCGCTGTGCCTTCCGGCGGCGGAGGGTCAGCGGGCAGTGAATTTCTTGCCGTTCCAGCTGTAGGTCAGCGAGGGGCGGAGATAGCTTTCGATCATGGAGTAGACATCTTTGTCGAGGAAGCGGGCCAGATTGTTGGTCAGCGTCAGCTCTGAGGTGGCCGGGTCGATGCGGTAGGAGGCGAGCATGAAGGGCACCTGCATGGTGACTTCTTCCTTGTTGTCGCGTCCGGCGTCGGTGAGCCATTCCTTCCATCCGGGTTTGGTGAACATGGCGGCGCCGTCGAGCGGCTGCCAGCTGCTGTCAAAGAAGCGTATGGATGAGTCGAGTCCGGGAGTGGCCACTGTGCTTATCAGGGCTATGATGTCGCCTTTCTGCCCTTTGAGCACTGCGACCTGGGCTGCCGATGAGTCTGACATCTTGACGGTCAGTGATTCGGGCGAGATCTCGGTTATGGCTGAGCGCCCCTGCAGGCTGTTCTGCGAGGGGGTTGACAGGCCGCTCTTCACGTAGTCGACCATGTCGAGGCGTGTGTTGCGGTCAAGCAGCGGGAATATGTTCTGCGGAGCCGATGTGAAGGCGTCGGCAGCGGTGAGCTGGGCCATCGCACCCAAGGCTCCGGCAAGGAGCAGGGTTGCTGTAAGGAGGAGTTTTTTCATTGTGTGACGGAATTTTGAATGAGAGTTTCAGTTGGCTTCGGTGAAGAGTTCCGCGGGGCTCAGCTGGCGGTCTTTTTGGCTTTGTTTTTGCGTTTTTCGGCTATGCGGCTGTAGTCGCGTTCGGGATCGGCTATCTCGCTGTGGAGGCGCTTTCCGTAGAATTCGGCTCCGGTGAGCGCTCCGACCACCTTGCGGGCATCGGATTTCTTGACATCAAAGAGGGTGTAGCCTGGCAGGAGGTCGATTCGGCCCACGTCGACGCGCTTGCCGTTGATGAGCCTGTTGAGCATGTCGATGAGGTTTCCGGCGAAGAAGCCGTCGCGCTTGCCTATGTTGACATAGACTCTCTCGAAGCCGCGTTCGGCTGTTCGGCGGTCTTTCTCGCGGTCGTTTTTGGGGCGTTCGTGCTCACGCTCGGCGGCAGCCTTGCGGGCCTTGCGCTCCGAGCGAGAGGGCTTGGCGTCGATGAAGTCGATTTTCGGTGCGTCTTTGTAGTAGTCGAGCAGGCGGTTGAATTCGAGCGAGATGACGCGCTTGAGCAGGTCTTCCTCGGAGAGCCATTCGAGTTTGCGCGAGATGCCTGAGAGGTAGGGTGCTATCTCGGTTTCGTTGACTTTGACGCGCTCTATGCGGTCGGCGAGGTTGTAGAGCTGCTTTTCGATGATGTGTTCGGGAGTGGGCACGTCTTTGTGTTCGAAGGTCTTGCCTATGATGCGCTCTATCTCGCGCATTTTGCCTTTTTCGCGCGAGTGGATGATGGCTATCGAGACGCCTGACTTGCCGGCTCGGCCTGTGCGGCCTGAGCGGTGGGTGTAGACGGCGGTGTCGTCGGGCAGGCCGTAGTTGATGACGTGGGTGAGGTTGTCGACGTCGAGTCCGCGGGCCGCCACGTCGGTGGCCACGAGTATGGAGACCACGCGGTCGCGGAATTTCTTCATCACAATGTCGCGCTGCTGCTGGGAGAGGTCGCCGTGGAGGGCTTCGGCGTTGTAGCCGTCGCGGATGAGGTTGTCGGCTATCTCCTGGGTGTCGCGGCGGGTGCGGCAGAAGACTATGGCGTAGATGTTGGGCGAGTTGTCGACCACGCGCTTGAGGGCCAGATATTTGTCGCGGGCGTTGACCATGTAGTAGATGTGGCGCACGTTTTCAGCTCCTTCGTTGCGGGTTCCGACCACGAGTTCCTCGTAGTCTTTCATGTAGCGCTTGGCAATCTTGAGGATGTCAGGCGGCATTGTGGCGGAGAAGAGCAGCATCTTGCGGTCGGCGGGGATGTTGGAGAGGATTTCTTCGATGCTGTCGAGGAAGCCCATGTTGAGCATCTCGTCGGCTTCGTCGAGCACTACGGTGTGTACTCCGTCGAGGCGGACCACTCCGCGCTTTATGAGGTCGATCAGACGGCCTGGGGTGGCGACTATGATCTGGACCCCTTTTTTGAGTCCGCGGATCTGGCTTTCGATGCTTGAGCCGCCGTAGACCGGGAGCACTTTGACATCGGGGATGTATTTCGAGAAGTCGGCCAGGTCGCTGCCTATCTGGAGGCAAAGCTCGCGTGTGGGGGCGAGGATGAGGGCCTGGGGAGTGTGGTCGGCGGGGTCGATGCGCTGCAGCAGAGGCAGTCCGAAGGCTGCGGTTTTGCCGGTGCCGGTCTGGGCGAGGGCGATTATGTCATTGGCGTCGCCGAGCAGGCGCGGGATCACGCGTTCCTGAACGGGCATAGGATATTCGAATCCGAGCTCTTCAACGGCTTTGCGCAGCGGCTGGCTGACGCCGAGTTCTTCAAATGTTGTCATATATACGGTTTTGTGATTATAACCTGTCAGAGACAGGTTTGGTTTAGAGGCGTTGTTTTAAAAGCCGGTTTTTAAACGGACTCTTAAACAATCTGTTAGATGCCGCCGGAAGTCTGATCTCCGGTCGGCGGGGCTGTTATCTGACCCACTGCGAGGGGTTGAGTTTCTGGCGCTCGTTGCGGATCTCGAAGTGGAGGGTGGTGCGGTTTGAGTCGTCGGGGTCGGAGAAGACGGTGCCGATGTTCTGTCCGGCTTTGACGCTGTCTCCTTGCTTGACGGTGACGGCCGAGAGGTTGGCGTAGATGCTGATGTAGCGTCCGTGGCGTATCATTACTATGGAGTTGAAGCCGTCTTGCCTGAAGATGGCCGAGACTTTTCCGGCGAAGATAGATCGGGCCTGTGTGCCGGGGCTGACTTCGATGTCGATGCCGGAGTTTTCGGTTTCGACATGGCGCAGGGTGGGGTGTGGCTGGCGTCCGAAACGGCGTACTATCTTGTATGATCCGGCTACGGGGAAGAGGAGCCGGCCTTTGTTTGCTTCGAATGATCCTGTCAGTGCCGAGGCAGAGGTGGAGGCTGCGGTGCGGGTCGGGGCGTTGGCCGAGGCTACGTCTTTGGCCGAGCGTCCGGTATCAGAGGCTTTGGTGCCTTTGGCTTTGTTTTTCTCTTTCTCCCGGCGTGCTCTTTCGGCTTCCTCGCGGGCTATGCGGGCCTGTTCGGCGGCAATGAGGCGGTCGAGTTCACGGTCGAGAGCGGCCGATTTGCGTTTCTGCTCTTTGAGCATGGCGCGCAGGGCTGAGTCTTCTTTGCGCAGGGATGTGACCATTTTTTCAGATTCGGCCTGCTGGCGTGAGAGTGTGGTCTGGGTTTCTTCGGCTTTGCGGTAGGCCAGGTCCTGGGAGTGGCGCAGCGATGTGAGGCGGGCGCGCTGGGCTGCTATGCGGTCTATCCCCCGGCGGATGTTTTCGGCTCTGCGTTCGCGCCATGCGGAGAAGCGGCGCAGGTAGCGGATGCGGCTGTAGGCTTCGGAGAAGCTTTTTGCTGAGAAGATGAAGCTGAGTTCTCCGGTGCTGGCTGCGTGGGGCTGGAGTTCGCGGAGGGCTTTGGCGTAGGCCAGGCGCATGGCTTCAAGGTCGTCTTCGAGGATCTTGATGGAGTCGGCGGTGGTGCTGATAGCTGTTCCGAGCGAGTCGATGTGGCTTCGGAGGTCGCGGACTTTGCTGCGGTTGGCTTCTATGTCGCCGTTGAGGGAGTTGAGGCGGTTGATCTGCCGCTGGAGCTCTTTGGTGTTGGTGTTGAGTCTGGTGGCGGTTTCGGAGATTTTTTTTTCGGTGGTGCTTTTGTCTTTTCTGACTGATTCGAGGGTGCGGGTGGCGGTTTTCTGTTTTGTGGCGGTTTTGCGAATGGTGGTTTTGGTGTTCTTGTGTCGGGTCTGGGCGTCGGCAGGGCTGCCTGCGCCTATGATGGCGACAAGCAGGAGCACCGCGAGGCTGCGGCACAGTTTCAGAAGGTTTCCGGATGGTGATGAATGGGGCACTGGGTGGCGGGTTTTGATTGGATTGGGCTAATTAGACTGAGATGGGTCTGATTAGGCTAATTGGCCATTTTGGTGACTATTTTGAGGATGTCGGCGGCTTTGATGCGGGTGTAGCCTTTGGGTGTGGACCAGTTTTTGGTGGCTCCGGTGTTCCATTCGGCGCGTCGGGCGTTGAGTTCAAGCTGGGCGCTGAGGGTGGTTTTGCCTCCGGCAGCGGTGAGGAGGGTGGTGGCGGCGAAGGGGCCGACGGGGCCGGTGGCGAAGTCGGTGTATTCGGCTGTGAGCGGTTTGCGGGTGGCGGGGGTGACTGTCAGGCTTTCAAGATTGCCTGTGGGGGTGGAGATGGTGAAGGTGTAGGCTATGCCTGAGGGGGTGCCTGATGGGGTGATGGTCCAGTTTTCGGGGGTGCCGGCGAGGGTGCAGCGTGAGGGTGCCAGGGGGGTGTCGCCGAGGATGAAGGCGCGTCCGAGCAGGAGGTCCTGGACGTTGCCGACTGTGGCAGGGAAGCCTCCGAGCAGGTCGGAGATGCTTTCGGCAAAGTAGAGCCTTTCGAGTTTGTAGAGGGCGAAGATGCTGTCCTGGGTGACCATGAGTGAGGCTACTTCCATGCCGAGGAAGCGGAGGGAGAGGTGGACGCTGCGGTCGCGCTGCATGGTGAGGGTGCCTCCGATGCTGATCTTTTTGGGGCTTTTGAGGCGGAGGGTTAGTGGAATTTTTACGTCACTCCAGGTGCCGTAGCTGTCGCTGAGGCTGTTGAGCATGGTTTTCAGCTGGCTCTGCGAGAGGGTTTTGCCTGTGTTTTGGCTGTAGTCGCCGGTGTTGCTTCCGGCTGCGTTGCGGCCGGAGCGGCATGATGAGGCCAGGAGGGCTGTGAGTGTTATCAGAAGGAGGCCGAGAGTTTGGAGCCGCGGGAGGCGGCGGCGGTTTTGGTGGGTCATTTGAAGAAGTATGTCTTGTGTTTGACTTTCTTTGCGAGGAGCTGGTTGTCAGGGGCGAGTTCGAGGGCTTCTTTCCAGAAGCGTAGTGCTCCGTCGGGGTCGCCGTCCATGAAGTAGATGTCGCCGGCGTGTTCGAGGATCTCTTCGCTGCGCTCGTCGGTTAGTGAGAGGGTGCGGTCAATGATCTCGCGGGCTTTGGCGTAGTCTTTGCGTTTGAAGAGGACCCAGGCGTAGGTGTCCATCGAGGTGGCGTTTTCGGGTTCTGCGCCTACGGCTTTTTCGATCATCTCAAGGGCGCGGTCGAGGTCGCGGCCTTCGCAGGCGAGGTAGTAGGCGCAGTTGTTGAGGGCGAGGGTGTTGTCGGGGTCGTAGAGGAGTGATTTCTGATAGTAGACGAATGCGCTGTCGGCTTGCTCGCTGGCGTAGAGGTTGTCGCCCATCGCTCCGTAGATGCGCGAGAGCTGGCTTACGTCAGTCGAGTCGGTGAGTGAGAGTGCGTGGCGGTATTCCGCGGCTGCTTTGTCGCGCTGGCCTTCCTGGTCGTAGATTGAGCCGAGCACGAGATACTGGCGGCTGTTGTCGGGGTAGTAGCGGAGGGAGCGTTTGATGGCCTGGCGGGCGTCGTCGAGGCGGTCGACCTGCAGATAGAGCGAGGTGAGCATTTCCCAGCCTTCGCTGTCGGCGGGGTCGAGGTCGAGGGCGCGTTCGGTCTGCTCGGCGGCTTTGGAGTAGTCTTTGGTTACGATGAGGTAGCGTGAGTAGAGGTCGTGGATGTCATGTTCGTGGGGGTGCTGGTCGATGAGCACGTCGAAGAGCTGTCCGATCCGGGGGAAGTTTGCGGAGTCGTTGAACATCTCCTGGATGTAGCTGCGGAGGATGACGAGCTTGGTCTCCACGTCGAGGTTTTTCTGTTCGAGTGCCTGGAAGACTTCGCGGTTGAAGGCTGCGCTGTCGCCGAGGGTGTGGTAGAACTGAGCGCGCGAGTAGTAGGCGAGGCCGCTTGAGGGGTCGAGGATGCAGGCGCTGTCGTAGAACTGTTTGGCCTGGTCGTTTAGGCCGAACATGGAGTAGATGTCGCCTGAGAATACCTGGAAGTCGACGTTGCGCGGGGCGGAGTTGCGGAGGCGGTCGGCTTCGGCGAGGATCGAGGCTGTGTCCTGGAGGGAGTAGTAGAGCTGTATTTTCTTTGAGGAGAGTGGTATGCTTTTGCCTTCGGCTATCTCGACGGAGTCATAGACGGCTATGGCTTTGTCGCGGTCGGCCTGAGTGCCTCCCTGGGCGAGGGCTCCTGCGTAGCGGTAGGTGACTTCGAGGCGGTCGGGGTAGAGGGTGTGGAGCCGCTTCCAGGTACGGAGGGCTTCATCGCGGTTGAGGAGCTGTTCGTTGAGCATTGCGTAGCGTCCGCCGTAGTAGATGTCGGTGGGGTTGGCTTCGCAGTAGTCGCGGAGGAGGGCCATTGAGCTTGTGAGGAGTGCTGAGTCGGTCTGGGAGAGGCTGAGGAGGTAGGTGGAGAGTTCTACTCCGATTTCGCGGTCGGCGGGGTTGAGCTCGTGGGCGCGCTGGAGGAGGGCGAAGGCTGCGTCGTGGTTGCTCTGCGATTTTGCTCGCAGGGCTTCGAGGTAGATGTAGTCGGCCTTGCGGGTGTCTTCGGTTTCAGACCCCGCCTGCCTTTGGCGGCCGGCGGCGATGGCCGAGAGGGCGCCGAGGGCGAGTATGGCAAGGATGAGCAGTGGTAGCTTTTTCATTTGGGGCGGGGTTGGGTGGATTAGGCCAATTGGGCTAATTAGTCCAATTAGTCAGATTAGTTGTCAGTTTACTCCGGTGTGTCCGAAGCCTCCGTCGCCTCGCTCGGTGTGGTCGAGGGTGCTGACGGGTTGCCATTCCGCACGGACGTATTCTTTGATTACGAGCTGGGCTATGCGTTCGCCGTCAGAGATGGTGTAGGGGGTGTCTGAGAGGTTTATGGCTATGATGCCGATTTCGCCTCGATAGTCGGCGTCGATTGTGCCGGGGGTGTTGACGAGGCTGATGCCGTGTTTGAGGGCGAGGCCTGAGCGGGGTCGCACCTGGCATTCGTAGCCGTGAGGCAGCTGTATGCGCAGTCCGGTTGGTATGAGTGCCCGCTGCAGGGGCTGGAGGGTCAGGGGGGTGTCGAGTTTGGCGCGGACGTCCATTCCTGCTGAGGATGGGGTTTCATAGGCTGGGAGGTCGTGGCCTGATTCATTGATGATTTTTACCTTGATTCTTTCCATAAGTAGACGGTTGCGATAGTCGAAAGTGAGTTGCCTCGTTGAATAAACAAGCGAAAGTAGCAAAATTCCTGCATAATGCGGGTATTTTTCTCCTTAATAATTATAAAATCGGGTCTGGAGGAGGGTGTGGGAGTGGTGAAGGAAACGCCAGGGGTGACAGGCGCGGGGCTTGTCTCTCCTGGCGTTGCGGTGTGTGGGGCGTGGCCTGTGTGGCTATCAGGCTTTGAGTGCGGCGATTGTCTGCTCGATGGCTTCGATTTTGGTTGTGGCGTCGGAAAGTTTTTTGCGTTCGGCTTCGACTACGGCTGCGGGAGCGTTGCTGACGAAGCGTTCGTTTGAGAGTTTCTTTTCGACTGAGGTTTTGAAGCCGCGGAGGTAGTCGAGTTCTTTGGTGAGTTTGGCGAGCTCGGCTTCAACGTCCATGTTGTTGAGCAGGGGGATGTTGAATTCGGTTGTGCCTACCATGAACGAGGCTGCTGCGGGGTCTTTTTCGCTTACGGTGGCGATGCCTGAGAGGTTGCCGAGGCGGATGGCTACGGCCTGCATGGGGATGTCGGCGCCGATGATGTTGAGCTGTAGGGTGTCGCGCGAGGGGATGTTGCGCTGTGCGCGGACTCCGCGGATGCCGTTGATGATTTCCTTGACGGTTTCCATGTCGGCGAGGATGGCGGTGTCAGGTGCGGATGCCTGGGGCATGGATGCGTACATGATTGATTCGCCTTCGCGACGGGTGGCGAGGTGCTGCCAGAGTTCTTCGGTGATGAAGGGCATGAAGGGGTGGAGCAGGCGCAGGAGGCTGTCGAAGAAGCTGATTGTGGCTTCGTAGCCTGCGCGGTCGATCGGTTTCTGATAGTCGGGCTTGACCATTTCGAGGTACCATGAAGAGAATTCGTCGCGGAAGAGGCGGTAGGCTGTCATGAGGGCTTCGGAGATGCGGAATTTCTCGAAGGAGTCGTTGATTTCGGCTATTGCTTCGGAGAGTTTGGCGCTGAACCATTCGACGGCTTTGCGTGAGCTTTCGGGCTGTTCGAGGGCCGGGTCTACGTCCCAGCCTTTGACGAGGCGGAAGGCGTTCCAGATCTTGTTGCAGAAGTTGCGGCCGTTTTCGCAGAGTTTTTTGTCGAAGAAGATGTCGTTGCCTGCGGGTGCGGCGAGCATGATGCCCATGCGTACTCCGTCGGCTCCGTAGTCGGCTATGAGTTCGAGGGGGTCGGGTGAGTTGCCGAACTGTTTTGACATCTTGCGTCCGATTTCGTCGCGGACGATGCCTGTGAAGTAGATGTTGTTGAAGGGTTGTTTGCCGAGGAATTCGTAGCCGGCCATGATCATTCGGGCTACCCAGAAGAAGATGATGTCGGGGCCTGTGACGAGGTCGGATGTGGGGTAGTAGTAGCGGATTTCTTCGTTGTCTGGTTCGAGGATGCCGTTGAAGAGGGAGATGGGCCAGAGCCAAGATGAGAACCATGTGTCGAGGCAGTCTTCGTCCTGACGGAGGTCGTCGGCGGTGAGGTCGGGGTTGATCTCGCGGGCGAGTGTGAGGGCTTCGTCGGCGGTTTCGGCTACGACGAAGGTCTCGCTTCCGGGGAGGTACCATGCGGGTACGCGGTGGCCCCACCAGAGCTGACGCGAGATGCACCAGTCGCGGATTTCGGTCATCCAGCGGTTGTAGGTGGTCTTGAATTTCTCAGGTACGAAGCGGATGACGCCGTCTTCGGATGCTTTGAGGGCGGGTGCGGCGAGGGATTCCATGCGGAGGAACCATTGGTCGCTGAGGCGGGGTTCGGTTGCGGTGTCGGGGTTGCGTTCGGAGTAGCCGACTTTGTTTTCGTAGTCTTCGATTTTTTCGATGAGTCCTGCTTCGGCGAGGTCTTTGGCTATTTGTTCGCGGACGGCGAAGCGGTCCATGCCGATGTACATTCCGGCGGCTTCGCTGATGGTGGCGTCGTCATTGAAAATGTCGATTGTCTCCAGGTTGTGTTTTTCGCCGAGCATGTTGTCGTTCATGTCATGGGCGGGTGTGACTTTGAGGCAGCCTGTGCCGAAGTCGATCTCTACGTAGTCGTCTTCGATGACGGGGATTTCACGGCCTACGAGGGGTACGATGACGCGTTTGCCGCGGAGGTGCTGGTTTTTGGGGTCGTTGGGGTTGATGCACATTGCGGTGTCGCCCATGATGGTTTCAGGGCGTGTGGTGGCCACGATGGCATAGCCTTCTTCGCCGACGATTTTGTAGCGGAGGTAGTAGAGTTTTGAGTGTTCTTCTTTGTAGACTACTTCGATGTCGGAGAGTGCGGTTTTGGCTTTTGGGTCCCAGTTGACCATGCGTTTTCCTCGGTAGATGAGACCTTTGCGGTAGAGGTCGACGAAGACTTTGATTACTGAGCGGGAGCGGATGTCGTCCATTGTGAATGCTGTGCGTTCCCAGTCGCATGATGCTCCGAGTTTTTTGAGCTGTTCGAGGATGATTCCGCCGTGTTTTTCTTTCCATTCCCATGCGTGGGCGAGGAATTCCTCTCGTGTGAGGTCGCTTTTTTTGATGCCTTCGGCGGCGAGCTTGCCTACGACTTTGGCTTCAGTGGCGATGGCTGCATGGTCAGTTCCGGGTACCCAGAGGGCGTTTTTGCCCATGAGTCGGGCGCGACGGATGAGGATGTCCTGGATGGTGTTGTTGAGCATGTGGCCCATGTGGAGGATTCCGGTGACGTTTGGCGGGGGGATTACGATGGTGTAGGGCTCGCGGGCGTCGGCTTCGGAGTGGAACAGGCGGTGCTGCATCCAGTAGGCATACCATTTGTCTTCGACGGCACGCGGGTCATATTTGGTTGCTAATTCTTCCATAATTGATTGGTCGATGTGTGGTTGTTATTATTCTTAGAGGTGCAAAATTACAATTTTTTTGTGAATTGGCAATTTTGGTTTTGCGGCATGGATTTTTTGGTGTGTGGCGGGGGTGGGGGATGTCGGGGCAATTGTGTATCTTTGCAGCCGGAATTTGTTTTTAAACTACCTTTTAAATATTCTCTATTTTTATGTCTGACGAGATGATTCAATATCATAGGCTCGGCAACGGGCTGCGGATTGTGGCGCGGCGGGTTGCGATGCCTGTGGAGCATTGCGGTGTGGCGGTGAATGCGGGTAGCCGTGATGAGGCGGCGGGTCTGCACGGGCTGGCGCATTTTGTGGAGCATACGATTTTCAAGGGTACTTCGAGCCATAGGGCGGCTTATGTGAGGGATCGGATGGAGCTTGTGGGGGGTGAGCTGAATGCTTATACTACGAAGGAGGAGACGGTGGTCTATTCGACTTTTCCGGCGGGGAATCTGGCGCGGGCTATGGCGCTGCTGGGGGAGATGGTGGATGACGCTGTGTTTCCTGAGGCTGAGATAGGGCGTGAGAAGCAGGTGGTGGCTGAGGAGATTGATACTTATCTGGATACGCCGTCAGATGCGGTGTTTGATGATTTCGAGGATCTGATCTATGCGGGGTCGCCGTTGGCGCATAATATATTAGGTACGCGCGAGACGCTGGCGGGGTTTGATCAGGGGGTGTGTCGGCGCTGGCTTGAGGAGCGGTTTACGCCTGGGCGAATGGTGTTGTTTTATTCGGGTCCGATGGAGGCCGAGAGGGTTTTCAGGATGGCTGAGCGCCGGTTAGGCGGGCTGAGCAGGGCTGGTGTGGCGCTTGAGAGGGTGGTGCCGCCGACGGTGGAGCGCTTTGAGGTTGTGAATGATAAGGTGGGGTCGTATCAGGCGCATACATTGCTGGGGGCGAGGGTGCCGGGGATGCTTGACGAGAGGCGTACGGCGCTGGCGCTGCTGGTGAATGTGCTCGGCGGTCCGGGGATGAATTCGCTTCTGAATGTGGCGCTGAGGGAGCGGCGCGGGCTGGTCTATACGACTGACGCTTCGACGTCGCTGATGAGTGATAATGGTTTGCTGACTATTTATTTCGGGTGTGATCCGGCGGATGTCAGCCGCTGTCTGCGGGTTGTGGGCGGTGTGGTCGATGCGCTTGCCGGCGGTCTTATGTCGGAGCGGCGGCTTGAGGCTGCGAGGAGGCAGCTGATAGGTCAGCTGACGGTTGGGTCGATGAATTCGGAGCAGGTGGCGATTTCGATGGGGCGGAGTGTGCTTTATCGCGGCCGTGCTGTGGGGTTTGATGAGACTGTTGAGGCGCTGCGGGCTGTGAGTGCGGCTGATCTGCGTGAGGCTGCGGCTCCGCTGGCTTCGCTTTCGCGGCTGACGCTGGTCTGATTTGTATGTGGAGTGAGGGGGAGGGGGATTTTGACGATTTTTGTTTCTTAGCAGTGCGTTTGTTTGGAGATTTGGGGGGAATGTTGTAACTTTGCGGGGTAAATCGTCTGAAAGGTGTAATTCTGCGGGCGGTTTGGCCATAACTTTAACTGAATGCGCATGTGGCGTAATTGGTAGCCGCGTTAGACTTAGGATCTAATGTCTCAGGACGTGGGGGTTCGAGTCCCTTCATGCGCACGGTTCAAAAAGAGAAGAGCTGATTTTGCAGTTGCAAGATCGGCTCTTTTTGCGTTGTGGCTGTTTTGGACGGGCGGGGAGAGGGGGGAGGAATTATCTCTTAATAAGAGATAATAATTTACGCCAATTAATTGTGATCCAAAATGTTACGTTAATGGTTGACGATGCGCGTTTAAACAGATTGAAATTTTATGTAATTTTCAGATTTGATTTAAGCTCTTTAATTCGCTCTATTTCAGAATTATTTCTTAACTTTGCACCCGATAAATCATCTCTTATTAAGAGTGATTTCGCTATAAGCCTTTATTGACAATTCTTTACAATGAGTGCTGATGTAGTGACAAAGGGCGTTACGACGGTGCCTTCGGGCGTTGGCGGCGCCGTAGGCGTGGAGCGACGTTGCTGGTTTGTGGCTATTGTGAAGAATAATACCGAAAAAATGGCTCATGAGCGGCTGGCGAAAGCCGGCTATGAGAGCTATCTCGCTACACAAACCCTCTATCGTGTATGGAAAAACGGCAGACGTGCTAAGATCGAGCATGTTGTGCTTCCTACTCTGGTCTTCGTAAGATGTTCGGAGCGGGAGCGTATGCAGATTGTGGCGCTGCCGTATATCAACAGGTTTATGACCAACAAGGCTTCGGGTAATTCCTCTGCCAAGCCGCTGGCTGTCATTCCTGACCGGCAGATCGAGACTTTGCGCTTTATGCTTGGTCAGTCTGATGTGCCGGTTACGATTTCCGAGCGTTCTTTTCAGAAGGGCGATCGGGTGAGAGTGGCCCGCGGGAAGCTTTGCGGTCTTGAGGGTGAGGTTGTCACTACGGATGACGGACATAGCGAGCTGATAGTCAGGATTGATATTCTTGGCTGTGCGAAGGTTGTGATAGAGGCTGTTGATATAGAACTTGTTGACAAGTAATTAATGCCGCTCCAGCTTGGAGCTGGCGGAATGAAAAAACTTTACATATGCGCATACGATTCATCTCATCATGTTTTCTTGCAGCTGCGTTGCTGTTGGGGTCTTGCTCGACTCCGAAAAATATAACTTATTTTCCGGATCTTGGGACCGGTGCCGTGGTG
>NZ_PUEC01000025.1 GCF_003024805.1 Duncaniella muris | reverse complement strand
TCTAATTGCAGACGTTGTTGGTCTGTCAGTTGTATAACTTTGATTTTTGCGATAGCGATGTGTCTTTATGTGTTTACACAAAGATACGCAAAAAAATTGATATAAACTAATTTTCAACATCTACTTATTTGTTGCAATTTTACCTTTGTTGTTATAATTTGCAATAAACTACAATGAAATATCTTTCATCAGTTCTGTTCATCATACTTACCGGAAGTGCTTCTTTGTCCGCCAACACAAACACAATCATAGCGGAAGAACCGCTCACGGCACCTGTGACATCACCAGCCTATACTGTAACCGGCACAATAACCGATAAGACCGGCGAACCGCTCCCTGGTGTTACAGTCAGAATCAGAAGAAATCCTAAAAAATCAGCCATCAGTGATGTCGACGGCAACTTCACTCTGCCTGACGTGCATGACAACGAAATACTTCTCGCATCCTATCTCGGATTCAAGACCGTAAAGATCCGCCTTGCCGACGGACGTGAGCGCTACGACATCAAGATGGAAGCAAACAGCTCTGTGCTTGACGAAGTTGTGGTGGTGGGCTATGCGGTCCAGAAAAAAGTTGACCTCACCGGAGCTATCTCTTCAATAGGCAGCGATGCTCTCAAAGACCGTCCCCTCACCAATGCTACAAACGCACTCGCCGGCCTCGCCTCAGGCCTTTCGGTGAGCAACTCAGGCGGCAATACCCCCGGATTCGAATCGCAGTCGATCCTTGTCAGAGGCCAGGGCACTCTCAACAACTCCGCACCTCTCGTTGTGGTCGACGGCATGACCGGAATAGCCCTCAGCGACATCAATCCTCAGGACATCGAAAACATCTCAGTGCTCAAAGACGCGGCATCGTCAGCCATCTACGGCTCAAGAGCCGCCAACGGTGTCATCCTCGTGACCACACGCCAGGGGGCTGAAGAATCTCCGAGAGTCACATACAGCGGCAACGTATCGTTCGAAACCGTGGCAAAACGCCTCAACCTCGTCACCGACTATGCCGATTTCATGGAGATCCAGAACGCCGGACTCATTGTCAACGGACAAGCACCCCGCTTCTCTCAGGGGAAGATCGACGAATGGCGCAACGATGCCGGACGCAACCCCACCATCTATCCCAACACCGACTGGCAGGACCATATCTACAGAAATCCCTCGGTGGTACAGAACCACAATCTATCTGTCACAGGAGGATCGAAATCTGTCAGATACAACATCTCGCTGGGCTACGTCAACAACCCCGGCATGATATATTACACAGACTACAAGCGCTATCAGCTCCGCACCAACCTTGATGTCACCATCAAGCCCTGGCTCACCGTAGGCACCAATCTATTCGGATATATCGACGAAAACAACCCGTCGTCTGAAAACGCGGCTGCCGGAGGCGATGTCATCTTCGGATCAGGCGCCTTCAACACCGTCCCCGGCATGACGCTCTACGATCCCGCCACCGGACTCTACGGCGGCATCCAGAATCCGGAGGAAGAAAACGTAAGCAACTTCAACCCCTATCGCCGCCAGTGGTTCTACGACACCGACTATCCCACCAAGACAAAACGGTCGGTAATCAAGCTCTACGCCATGCTCCAGCCGCTGAAAGGTCTGACAGTCAAAGGCTCGTTCTCCTACAATTACTGGGAGCGCAACATGGAACATCATCTGACTGACCGCGACCTCTACCGCTTCACATTCGACGGCCCGGTGCTGATACGCGAAGGCGTTGTCCGCACCTACATCCGCCGTTACAACTACCGCAACACCTTCCGCTCTTCGGAACTGACAGCCAACTATAGCTTCAACGTCAGCCGCCTTGAAGCATCAGTGCTTGCCGGCATGAGCCAGGAGTACAATAAATATGACCAGGACTACTTCATAAAGTATGATCTCGTAGATCCCTCGCTCGGAGCGATTGACGCCGGAACAACAAACGGCAGCATCACCGGAAACTACAACGAATGGGCCATGCGCTCCTACTTCGGCCGCGTGAACCTCAACTGGGATGACAAGTATATGCTCGAAGCCAATCTGCGCGCCGACGGCTCGTCGAAATTCGCTCCCGGAAAACGCTGGGGCTACTTTCCCTCAGTCTCAGCTGCATGGCGCATCTCGGAAGAAGGCTTCATGCACGGAACTACTTCATGGCTCGACCAGCTGAAAATCAGAGCGTCTTACGGATCGCTCGGCAACAATGAGACCACCAGCTACTATATGTATCAGTCTCTCTTTGCCACCGCCAACTACATTCTCAACGGCAACATTGCCGGAGGCCTTGCCCAGACCGTGCTCGCCAACCCGGAACTCACCTGGGAGAAGACATATATGACAAACCTTGGCATTGACTACGCTTTCCTCAACAGCCGTCTGAGCGGATCTGTCGACATCTACAACAAGAACACCAAAGGAATCCTCATCTCACTCCCGGCACCGCTTGAACACGGCACCAGCACCGTCCCCAACCAGAATGCCGGCGAGGTCAACAACAAAGGCTTCGAATTTGACATCCACTGGAACGACCGCATAGGCAAAGTGTCCTATGACCTTGGCTTCAACATGGGCTTTGTCACCAACAAGGTCACAAAATTCCAGGGCGACGTATCGTCGATCAGCGGAGTCTACAAGACCCAGGAAGGCAAGCCGATCAACCAGCTGTATGTCATCACCGTCGACCGCATTGTCCGCGATCAGGCCGATCTCGACTATGTGCAGTCACTCGTTGACCGCAACCCCGACTATTTCGCCACCTACCAGCGTCCGGAACTCGGCGACTTCCTCTATCGCGACGCAAACGGCGACGGCAAACTCGACACTGCCGACCGCGTGGAGATAGGCCACGGAACACTGCCGCGGCTCACCTACGGCGGCAGTCTCGGAATCAGATGGAACAACTTTGACTTCAGCATGCTCCTGCAGGGCGTTGGCAACCATCAGGTCTATTACAACAATCAGGCCTTCCGCTTCGTGACAGTCATGGGACAGTCGCTCAATAAAGACATCACCGACAACGCCTGGACTCCGGAAAATCCCTACAATTCGAAATATCCGGTCCTGCGCAACAGTTCAAACGGCAAAAACAACATTGCCAGCGATGCTTTTGTCCACAACGCCGCCTATCTGAGATGCAAGAACATCCAGCTCGGCTACACCATCCCTCAGGAGATCACCAGAAAATTCTTTGTTGAAAACTTCAAGGTCTATGCCAGCATAGACAATCTCTTTACAATCACAGACTTCCCCGGTCTCGACCCGGAAGTCGGCGCCACAGTCGGCTATCCTTCGGTGCGCCAGTATTCGGTAGGTCTAAACATTTCATTCTGACATTATGACACACAATTTTAAGCTGAAATATCTCGCAGGAATCACCCTCGCAGCAGCCGCGCTCTGCAGCTGCGAAAGCCTTGATTATACACCCGGCGACCAGATGTCGGGACAGAATTTCTGGCAGACCGAAGACCATGCCCGGCAGGCAGCCATCGGAATGTATGCCGCAATGAAATCCACATGGTGCTTCGGGCTGGAGTTCACATTTGACATGTGCAGTGATCTGGCTGACGGCACAAGCCCCTGGGCCGATATTTCGCGCGGCACATCGTTCGCCTCAAACAGCTCAGGAGTACAGAATCACTGGCAGTATCTCTATGAACTCGTCCACCGCTCCAACACAGTAATCCGCAACGTGGCCACAATGCCTATCAGCGCCACAACCATCGATCGCGTCACCGGAGAGGCCAAATTTCTCCGTGCTATGGCCTACTTCCGAATGCTCAACTGCTGGGGTGGAGTGCCATATTATGACGAAAGCTGTGACATTAACGAACAGTTTGCCCACCTTGACGCCCCGCGCAGTTCGGCAGAAGAAATCAGACAACATATAATCGACGATCTGACCGAAGCCATCGCCAAACTGCCGGTAAGCTGGGATGCCGAGAATCTCGGACGCGCCACCAAGGGTGCGGCCTACGCTTTGCGAGGCAAAGTCTACCTCTTCGACCGCCAGTGGGACAAGGCAATTGCAGACTTCGAGGAGATTGTCTACAACAAGTCCGAAAACTACGGCTATTCGCTTCATCCCGACTACAATGAACTGTTTCGCCTCTATAACGGCAGCCATAGTCCCGAAATGATCTTCTCGATCCAGTCGATCGACGGCAACACCGCCGGCTACGCTCTTGACATAGTGTCTTATTTCGGCAACAAATCCACCATGCGCCTAATTGCAGGCAATGCCATCGTACCCTCGACCACACTCGTTGATATGTATGAAAATCTCGATGGATCTCCCTTTGACTGGGACGATATGTTTCCGGGGTTCAACAACGGCGGCTCCGACCTGCGCAAAAGCTACATGCGAGTAGCCATAGACCAGGCCAGCACAATGGTCACAAGCACTCTTGACTGCGACACATCGAAAGTCATGGACGCATACCGTCTGCGCGATCCGCGTCTGTGTCTGAACGTAATCACCCCATACTCCCACTACCTGGGCACGGATGCCGGATCAAATCCGATGGATAAGCAGTTTGTGCTTGCCGATCCCTCCAAGGGCGGTGCTCCGATGGAAGCTATGGCATTCATACGCAACTCCGAAGGCTGGAACTCATACTTCTGGCGCAAATGGATACCGACCGGAAATCTCGACGGCTATTGGGGAGAATACAACCGCACACCCTATGAATTCCCCTTGCTGCGCCTCGGCGATGTGCTGCTGATGCTGGCTGAGGCTTACAATGAAAGCGGAGCTACAGACAAGGCCATAGTCGAAGTCAACAAAGTGCGCGCCCGCGTAGGTATGCCCGGCCTTGACAGCGGTCCGGCATGGCTTGCCGTAGGCAGCAAAGAGGAAATGGCTGAAAGAATCCGGAGAGAACGCGCCTTCGAACTCGCCGGTGAAGGCCAACGTTACTGGGACCTCCGCCGCTGGGGACTGCTTGAAGAATCGGTGAAGGATGCCACTGATATTTTCGGTGATCTGATGTACACACGTTCATATCAACCGCGCCATGAACTTTGGCCCATTCCGCTCGTTGAGATGGAACGCAATCTCAATCTGACACAGAATCCAGGCTGGTAAGCAACCCTGAAAAAATTAAGAGGTTGTTTTTGAACACCCTCTGATTCAGACCATCCGCAGAAATTGCAGGTGGTCTTTATATTATCTATTCCCAACGAGTCCATCAAGCCTGTAGTCCGGGAGGCCTGCCGGTGAATGATTGAAAAAAACAGATGCCGGATTTGAAAAATCATCTGAAATTTCGTAATTTCGCATCGTCACACACCTCTCCGCGAAAATAAATTTGTGACAACTCCACCTGCAACCAGCCCACTTCACAAACATATGAAAGGAATCGTATTGGCCGGAGGTTCAGGCACACGCCTCTACCCTATCACCAAGGGAGTCAGCAAACAGATGCTCCCTATCTATGACAAACCCATGATCTACTATCCGGTCTCCACCCTGATGCTGGCCGGAATAAGAGACATTTTGATCATATCAACCCCGGCCGATCTACCCGGCTTCAAGCGTCTGCTCGGCGATGGCAGCGACTTCGGTGTCCGCTTCGAGTATGCCGAACAGCCGTCGCCCGACGGATTGGCCCAGGCTTTTATCATCGGCAAGGATTTCATAGGTGATGATTGCGCCTGCCTTGTGCTTGGCGACAACATTTTCCACGGCGCAGGCTTCTCCGGGCTGCTCCAGGAGTCAGTTGCCGCTGCTGAGAAGAGCGACAAGGCCACAGTGTTCGGCTATTGGGTAAGTGATCCCGAACGCTATGGAGTGGCGGAGTTCGACAAGGATGGCAACTGCCTGTCGATCGAGGAGAAACCTGAGCATCCGAAGTCGAACTATGCGGTGGTAGGCCTCTATTTCTACCCGAACAAGGTTGTCGACGTGGCTTCACGCATCAAACCCTCTGCCCGCGGAGAGCTGGAGATCACCACTGTCAACCAGGAGTTTCTGAATGACGGCGAACTGCGTGTGCAGACTCTTCCCCGCGGTTTTGCCTGGCTCGACACAGGCACTCACGATTCTCTCGCCGAGGCTTCGATCTATGTCGAGGTGCTTGAGAAGCGCCAGGGGCTGAAGATTGCCTGCCTTGAGGGCATAGCATACCGCCAGGGATGGATCTCACGCGAGCGGATGATCGAAATCGCAAAACCTATGCTGAAAAACCAGTACGGACAATATCTGATGAAGGTGATTGACGAGATTGACCGTACCGATTCCCCAAATCTCGACTGACATACACTCACATAAAATGGAAGTGATCAAAACCGATATCGAAGGCGTGGTGATAATCGAGCCCCGCATCTTCGCCGACTCACGAGGATATTTTTTCGAAAGCTATTCAAAGAAAGAATTCGATGAAAAAGTGCGCCCTGTGGATTTTGTGCAGGATAATGAAAGCTGCTCATCCTACGGAGTGATGCGCGGACTCCATTTTCAGGCTCCGCCGTTCACGCAGTCAAAGCTTGTGCGCTGCGTCAAAGGCCGTGTGCTTGACGTGGCCGTTGACATCCGCAAAGGCTCCCCGACCTATGGCCGCCACGTGGCGGTCGAGCTGTCGGAAGACAATCACCGTCAGTTTTTCGTGCCCCGCGGTTTCGCCCACGGTTTCGCCGTGCTCTCCGACATCGCCGTCTTCCAGTATAAATGTGACAACTACTACGCCCCGCAGGTCGACGGCGGCATCTCGATCCTTGACACATCGCTCGGCATCGACTGGCTCATCGACCCCGACAAGGCCATTCTGAGCGAGAAAGACATGCGTCACCCGATGCTCAGTGACTTCGACTCCCCGTTTGACTATCACACAGATCTCTATTTTGCGGACTGACGTATTTAAAACAGACTCATAACCACCATGCGAATACTTGTAACAGGCGCCAGCGGCCAACTTGGCTCAAGCCTCAGAAAAGCGGCAGAAAACTCTCCGAACGAATATATTTTCACCGATGCCGATGACCTCGACATAACCGACCCCGAAGCCGTGGCACTCGGAGTGGGCTGCAACGATTTCCAGGCCATTGTCAACTGTGCGGCCTACACCAACGTAGACCGCGCAGAAGAGCAGGAGGATATCGCCGAGCGGATCAACGCCACCGCAGCAGGCTATCTTGCAAAAGCCGCCGCCGACAATGGCATACCGCTGATCCACATCTCGACCGACTACGTTTTCGGCGGCAATCTCGGCAACACACCGCGTACCGAAAACGAGCCGCTCAACCCCACCGGAGCCTATGGCCGCACCAAACTGCACGGCGAGGAGGCAATCCTCAAAAGCGGATGCCGCCACATAATCATCCGCACGGCCTGGCTTTACTCGGAATACGGCAAAAACTTCGTCAAGACCATGCTCGGCCTCACGTCGACACGCCCACAGCTCAACGTTGTCTTCGACCAGACCGGCACACCCACCTATGCCCAGGACCTGGCCGACGCCATCGTCGACATAATCGACAACGGTAAAATAGACGGAAACGAAGGCGTCTACCACTACTCCGACGAAGGGGTCTGCTCGTGGTATGACTTCACAAAAATGATTGCCGAGATAGCCGGCAACACAGACTGCGACATCCGCCCCTGTCATTCCGACGAATTCCCCTCGCCGGTGGTCCGCCCGTCATATTCCGTTCTTGACAAGACCAAATTCAAGAGAACCTTCGATCTGGAAATCCCATACTGGACTGATTCACTGAAAATCTGTATCAATAACCTCAAATAATGGGTGTATTAGATAAGCTGTGGCATAACAGATGGATAATACGGGCTCTTATACCGTCAGTTATTTTTAATTTCCGTCATCTCCCTTTTAGCCAGGCTGCCAGGCTGCCGATTCTATTGCGCAAGGCCAGATTGCGAAATTGCAGCGGCAAGTTTATTTTTAACTGTCCTGTAAGATTCGGACTGGTCAAATTCGGAGTGAACAATGTTTCCTTATATCCTGACTCAGGAATAACTCTTGAAAACAGGGGAAAGATTGTTTTCAATGGATATTTATCTGTTGGAAATGCATCCGCCATTTCCGTAGGCGAGACCGGTGTGCTTGAATTCGGAGAGAAAGTTATTGCGACCTCAAGCCTGAAGATAGCATGCTATCACTCAATCAAATTGAATGATAATATTCTCATAGGCTGGGACTGCATGATGATCGACACCGATTTTCATAAGTTGAAATACACCGATCAGAAGAGATATTCGAAAGGCTACGGGAGTATCGCTGTCGGAAGTAATACATGGGTGGCTAACAACTGCAAATTATATAAAAATTCAACTATACCGGAAAACTGTGTAATCGGTGCCGATACTATAATTCATGGGCCGGTAGACTGTCAGCCCTACTCCCTTATTACAACTGAAATCAGCACAATAGTTAAAACCGTAGGAATTTATCATGACAAAGATGATGATGAAATTAATATAATCAGGAATTGAAATGAAGCGTAACATACTTATCACCGGCGGAGCCGGATTCATCGGATCGCACGTAGTCCGGCTTTTCGTCAACAAATATCCGGACTACCGTATTGTCAATCTCGACAAACTCACCTATGCCGGCAACCTCGCAAACCTCAAGGATATCGAAGACCGTCCGAACTACAGCTTTGTCAAGGCCGATATAGCCGATCTCGACGAAATGCGCCGCATAATCACAGAAAACCATATCGACGGCATCATCCACCTCGCCGCCGAAAGCCACGTGGACCGCTCGATCAAAGATCCCTTCACCTTCGCGCGCACAAACGTGATGGGCACCCTCTCTCTGCTCCAGGCAGCCAAAGAATACTGGGAATCACTCCCTGAAAAATACGAAGGCAAACTCTTCTACCACATCTCCACCGACGAAGTCTACGGCGCGCTCGAACTGACCGACCCGCAAGGTATCGAATCGCCCTTCACCACTACCGCCTCGTCGACCGAACACCACCACGCCTACGGCCGGGCATTCTTTCTTGAGACAACCAAATACAACCCCCACTCACCCTATTCGGCCTCCAAGGCATCGAGCGACCACTTTGTGCGCGCCTACCATGACACCTACGGCATGCCGACGCTTGTCACAAACTGTTCCAACAACTATGGGCCCTACCAGTTCCCCGAAAAGCTAATACCGCTCTTCATCAACAACATCCGCCACCGCAAGCCCCTGCCGGTCTACGGCAAAGGCGAAAACGTCCGCGACTGGCTCTTTGTCGAAGACCATGCCCGCGCCATCGACCTGATTTTCCACAAAGGCAAAATAGCCGACACCTACAACATCGGTGGCTTCAACGAATGGAAAAACATCGACCTGATCAAAGTCATCATCCGCACCGTAGACCGTCTGCTCGGCAACCCCGAAGGCCACTCCGACAGCCTCATCACATACGTCACCGACCGTCTCGGCCACGACATGCGCTATGCCATCGACTCACGCAAGCTCCAGCGTGAGCTCGGCTGGGAACCCTCGCTCCAGTTCGAGGAAGGCATCGAAAAAACCGTCCGCTGGTATCTCGACAACCAGGCATGGATGGACCACATAACCTCAGGCGACTACCAGCGCTACTACGAGGATATGTACTCTAACCGCTGAGGCGAATCTTACCGCTGACTGATATCAGACCGGCTGACTGAGGCAGGCTTTACCACCCGCCACGTCAGCCGGTCTGATTTTTAGCGTTTGTTTAAGAAACTGTTTAAAATTAGAATTGAAAAAAATGTTATAGGGCATAACAAACCCTCAGCCAAAGTGTTGAAGGAGAAAAAACATTGTTCATATGCATAGAATCAATCTCTATCAGACACTTTTGACCGAGGGTCAATGGTCTTATAGAAGCTGATTTTATGCATACTAATCGTTTTTCTTCTACAAACACTCTGATTGAGGGTTTGTTATGCCACTTAAGGTTTAATTTGGTTTAAATTCAAACATTCTCTCAGAAACGACATTCGTTTGACACAGCCGAACAATGGCGCGCCCACATCCTTGCCTGTATCCGCAACAAGGCCATCTCGGCCCTGCGCAAACTTTCGGCCATGAGAAACTATACCGAATCAAAAAACGAAGATGATCATGAAGCCGATGCGACACGCGCTCTAATCGAACATGAGACTCTCGACACCCTCTATGCCGCAATCAGAATGCTTCCGCCCGACTATCGCCAACTGCTTAAACTCAGTTTCGAAGACGGACTTAAAAACGCAGAAATAGCCGCAACCCTCGGAGTAGCAGAGATAACCGTGAAGAAACGCAAGGTGAAACTGCTTGAAATGCTGCGCAGAAACATGCCTGACGACATTGATCTGCAGACCATCGCCTTACTGCTCACAACTATGCTGAAAGCCGCCTGACCCGCAGATTTCAGACCTCCGGCGTGACCGGAAATCACCGTCATGTCCTGTTCTGATCGCCGCATCGACCGCACAAAACGCAAAAAATTGCCTCCGGATTTGGGAAATAGCAAAAAAACGCCTACCTTTGCATCGCTTTAGAGGATCGGTATCCCCTGATACCACGGATTCTTTGGGCAAAAGGATTGTCTTATGGTGTAATGGTAGCACTGCAGTTTTTGGTTCTGCCTGTCTTGGTTCGAATCCAGGTAAGACAACGTTTCAAATCGCCAGACCACTGAAAAAAACAGTGACCTGGCGATTTTCTTTTGTCAACCACGCCCCGCTGCCCTACATTTGTGCCCGCCTAAAGGATAGAGCGATATCCGGCAGCAGATGACATGGTGACACATTATTGGAGACATCAGGAGACGTGACTTTACAGACATTCTTTTTTGACAGTTATGGATTATTGCATAATTTTGTATGAAAGTGAAAATGCAAAATTTCAGCCTCCGAATGAAAAGAATTCTGCTATGCATCCTGCTGTCATTAGCCGTCTGGCATATCAATGCCGAAAGTCATTATGTATTCCGGAAGTTAGACATTACAGACGGTCTGTCAAACAGCAATGTCAAAACCATTCTAAAAGACAACTACGGTTATCTCTGGGTCGGGACAGCCGCCGGGCTAAACAGATATGACGGTTATGGCTTCAGGCAATATTCACTCGCTGCATCCAAGCGGGAAATGGGCGAGTTCGTTGATGACATCTGGTCGCTGCAACAGGATGCCGACGGGAATATATGGGCGAAAAGCGCTGACTGTTATGCCGTCTACAACTCCCTGAAAGATGATTTCTCGACTGACATCGACAAATTGCTGGAATCTTATGGAATCACCGTTGAGCAGAAATACAGGATATACGTCGACCGCGAAGCTAACTTATGGGTTGTCACTGACAAGAAAATCTGGGCCTATGACATGAAAACGCGCACATTGCGCAGCATCGAACCCGGACTCAACCTCATCTGCGACGAAATCAACATAGCTGATAACCAGGCCTACATATATTTACTGGTGCCATCTGGCAGATTCCTGAAAATCGACAAACAGACTCTTGCCATCGAATCTCTTTCAGCTCCTGACGGAATAAAATCATTCAACAATATATATGCCGATTATCAACAGGGCCTCTGGCTTTTTTCCAACTATGACAACGACATATATTATCGCCAGAAATCAGCCCCCTGGAGCAAAATCTCACTGACTCCCGCCACCGAGCCCCAAAGTAAAGGCATCAGAAGTATTCTTGACGACCGCAACGGCCATGTGTGGATCGGAACAGACCACAACGGAGCCTACATATTCGACCAGTCAGACGGCTCATTCCAGGCACTGCGCCATAACCTTCTGTCAAGCAGCTCACTGCCATCTGACAATGTATCCTGTCTATATCAGGATGAATCAGGGACAATATGGCTCGGACATAACAAATCAGGCATATCATATTATAACAACGGCCTGCTGCAGTTTGAAAACTTCAGCCTATGCAGGGGCCTTGATGTAGCATCGCTGCTAACTGACAGCAGAAACAATCTGTGGATAGGCACTGACGGCAACGGACTGCTCATCCTGCGCCAAGGAAGCGAGACCATCGAGCGGATTCCGGCAGTGTTCAGCGGATCAATAATCTGTCTGGAGGAAGATTCCGACGGCCGCATATGGATCGGCAGCTACGGCAACGGTCTTTACTGTATAGACGGAAACAACGTCAGACATTTCACTACCGCCAACAGCACTCTCATATCAGACATTATCTGGGCTCTTCAGAACGACGGATCAGGCAATATATGGATAGCGACACTTCAAGGAACCCAATATATCAACAGCAAAACAGATAACTTCATATCCCTCCTCACGGCCAAAGGAGAACAGATCAACTCCATGTGTCTCCACTCAGACAAGAGTGACACAGTCTTTATCGGATCATTCGACGGCTTTTATAAGGTTGACACAGCCACAAAAAAAGCAAGAGGTCACTTCACAAACCGCCGCAATACCCAAAACCTGAAACAAGGATTTGTCAACCAGATCTACAAAGACCGCAAAGGACGCCTGTGGATCGGCCATAACCAAGGCCTCACGATCTGGGACACCTCACGTGACTCAATGTATTACCTTGACAAAAAGAGCGGACTGTGCGACAACATGATCCGAGCCATCCTGGAAGACAATGACGGCCACATATATGCCTCGACAAGCAACGGCCTCTCAATAATCACTGTCCGGGAGGCTGCAGACAGGACTCTGAGCTACAGCATGAGAAACTACACTAAAAAGGACGGTCTCAAAAGCACATTCTTCAATTCAAAATCCGTCACGCGTCCCGACAGCAACTCCATTCTGTTCGGCACCTCAGACGGATGCATATCATTCTATCCGGAAAAAGTGTTCAAAGACCGGCGTCTGCCACCTGACATACTGTTCACCGGCCTCTACATCGGAGGCACACGCATAGCCATCGACTCCATCTACGATGGCCGCCTGATTCTTAAAAATGCGCTGGAGGAAACAAAGCAGATAGAACTTAGCTACGACGACAGACTTATCACCATCGAATTTACAGTCTGTGACCTTACCGGCCAATCAGGAGTACGCTATGCCTACATGCTTGAAGGCATTGACTCCCGATGGATCTTTACTGATGAAAACAAAGTGACTTTTACATCACTCCCTTATGGCAATTACAGACTTTTAGTAAAATCCGGTCTCCCGAACGGCAACTGGAAGGAAGATCCGGCCATACTTGAAATCCGCGTCAGACCTCCATTCTATATGTCAATCTGGGCCTGCATCATATATATGGCTATTATCATCGGCGGAATAATACTGACAGCAAATCTCATCAAAAGAAGACATCGTCAGAAACTTGCCATCCAGCGGCAGGCCATCGAAAGCCAGCAGATAGTACGGATCAACGAACTCAAACTTAAATTCTTCACTAATATCAGCCACGATCTGCGCACACCGCTCACTCTCATCATGGCTCCTCTCCAGGTCTTGCTTGACGAAGTGAAAGATGAACCGACGAGAAAGAAACTGCTGACAATATTTTCAAACGCCCGACGACTTCTCGACCTTATCAACACACTGCTTGATTTCCGCAAACTCGATATAGGAGCTGAAGGTCTCCACTGCCGTAAAGATGACATCATGCGTTTCATCAGCGAACAGTGTGCCCTTTTCACAGACTACGCAGCAAACCGCAACATGGATTTTACCGCCGAATGCGATCCGTCAGGCTATATGATGGACTTTGACTCCGCGAAAGTAGGCAAAGTCCTTAACAACCTGCTGTCTAACGCGTTTAAATATACCCCTGACGGAGGCAGCGTCAGTGTGAAAGCCACTCTGAAAGACAGAGATCTGACAATCCGCATCGCCGACAGCGGCCAAGGCATAAGTCCGGAAGCAAAAAAGCATATCTTCGAACGCTTCTATCAGGGCGAGCAGGGCAACCATAAAACTGGAAGCGGAATCGGACTGCATATAGCGAATGAATACGCCCGCATGCACGGAGGCGATATCTCAGTCAGCGACAATCAGCCAAAAGGGTCTGTATTCACTCTGACTCTACCGGTTGACGGATGCTCCGCTCAATCCGATCCTGAAAAAACCTCCGGCGCCTCCGGGACTCCGGCCAAGCCACCGGCTCCAGAAAACACCTCTGAAGAATCATCTGCCGCGGACTCTCCTGCCACCATTCTTATTGTGGATGACAACGAGGAGTATCGCGATTTCATAGCCGACACTCTATCCAAAGACTACACGATATTCAAAGCAGGCAACGGACGTGAGGCGCTTGACATCATGGCCAAAGGAAACATCAGCCTGATTGTTAGCGATGTGATGATGCCGGTTATGGACGGAATGGAACTATGCCGGCAGGTCAAGACCAATATCCGGTGGTCTCACATCCCGGTCATACTGCTGACCGCCAAAACCGCTGAGGAATACCGCCTCGAAGGGCTCGAACTCGGAGCCGACGACTATCTGACCAAACCGTTCAATCTCAAGCTTCTGCAACTGCGCATAAAGAAATTCATCGACCTGTTCGAACGCAACCACCGGATGTTCAGCAACAAGCTCGATGTCTCCCCAAGCGAGATCACCATAACCTCACTTGATGAGAAACTCGTTGAAAAAGCCATTCGCATTGTCGAGGAGCATATGAGCGACTCTGACTTCTCCGTCGAGTTACTGAGTTCCGAACTTGCCCTTAGCCGCGGATATCTCTATAAAAAACTTATGGCTATCACAGGCAAAGGCCCGGCTGAATTCATACGCACCATCAGATTGAAACGCGCCCGGCAGCTGCTTGAGCAAAGCCAGATGCAGGTTGCCGAAATCGCCTACATGTGCGGTTTCAACTCTCCACGACGCTTTGCCCAGAATTTCAAAAACGAGTTCGGAATGTTGCCTTCTGAGTTTTTGAAGGGCCGTACATGATTCATGATACATCGCGGCGCATTCCAGAATACATAATGGGCCGAGACTATCCGAGGGCTGTAACTATATTTGTTTCAGCTAATCATTATCAGCCTCTAACACAAATCAGTTTTATGTTATCAAAAAAGCAACTTGCCAGTATTTTTGCTATCACCTTACTTATAAACGGATCTTCCGCCGCCGAAGCCGCGGAAGACCATCAGTTTGAAAAGACGCCGAAACTCGGCACCGGAAACTGCAATCCGCTGCTTGACTTTCTGCATGTAGCCGATCCGACCGCCGTAGTTCATAACGGGCGTGTGTATGTCTATGGCACAAACGACCAGCAAGAACTTGACTCCGTGGGTCGCGATGGCAAAAACAGCTACGCACATATCCATTCTCTCGTGATGATGTCGTCAGATGACATGGTAAACTGGACCTACCACGGAATCATCGATGTGGAACAGGCTGCCCCCTGGACCGGCGAAAAAGGCGTATCATGGGCTCCGTCCATAATCTCACGCGCCGAAAGTGACGGCCTGACTCATTTTTATATGTACTACTCCCACGGCGGAGGCGGTGTCGGTGTCATCACCGCAACTTCTCCTGTAGGACCCTGGACTGACCCGCTCGGTCATGACCTTATAGATGTGAACACCCCCGGACTTACAGACTGCCCGGCCCCCTTCGATCCCGGTGCGGTCATTGACGAAAACGGCGTAGGCTGGCTGTCATTCGGGGGAGGACGCAGCTCAAAAGCCACCACATTCCTGCCGGGAAGCGCCCGCATAGTCCGCCTCGGAAGCGACCTTCTGAGCCTTGACAGCGAAATCAGCGAAATTCCTGCTCCATACTTCTTTGAAGCCAGTGAGCTGAACTATATAAACGGCACATGGGTCTACTCCTACAGTACCGACTGGGTCGACCGCACCGAATGGAACGATCCAGAAGTCTCGCACCCCTCAATCTGTTCGATCGGTTATATGACATCGACCGACCCGCTCAACCGCGACAGCTGGAAATTCCGTGGCGACATTCTCAAAAATCCTCATGACTATGGGATGGAATATACCAACAACCACACACACTTCCTGCGTTTCAACAATGAGTATTACATCTTCTATCACACCAATCACCTTGCTGACTTCAGAGGCATCACTACCGGCTACCGGAATATCTGCGTAGACCGACTTGAAGTTGACGAAAACAGCATCGCGATACCGACTGGACAGATGACCCAGACCGGAGTCTCACAGATCAAACCGCTCGATCCGTTCGCCTGGCAGCAGGCCGAGACCGTAGCCGCCACCTCAGGCATAAAATTCGAACACACTGACGTGGCCGGCAACATGGTTGCCTGCGGATTAGGCTCAGGTCAGCAGTCTGAAGTCCGTGGCGCAGACTTCGGGAAAGGAGCTTCTCGATTCGAAGCCAAAGTCAGAGGCAAAGGTGTTATCGACATTCACATCGGAAGTCCCAAAGGCAAGCGTGTAGGAAGCCTCGTCATTGATCATCCCCAATGGCAGACCGTCAGCGTCCGGCTCGGCAAAAAGCTCAAAGGGAGCCAGGACCTCTGCTTCGTCTACCGGGACGGCGATTTCAAATTCGACGAATGGCGTTTCATCCGCTGATCACACATTGCCATAGACACAGACGCTCTATACATATTATAAGTCGTTAAAAAACAACCTCTTAAACCTGAAAACATTTATCATTTTATCATTTTACCATTAATATCATGAAGTTATGCAAGTCGCATTGAAAAAACAACGGCACCTGTTACGATTGATAGTTGTCGTGTTGCTGGGATGTGTTGTCTTCCCAAGTTTTGCACAGGACTTTAAACTTACCGGCGTGGTCAGAGGCGCTGATGACAATATGCCTCTGATCGGAGCCACAGTAAGAGTCCAGTCCGGAGCAGTCACTGTCACTGATGCCGATGGCGCTTTCAGCGTCAATGTCAGAAAAGGACAGACTGTGACATTCTCCTACATCGGCTACACAACCCAAAGCATCAAAGTCAGTGACAGATCCAAAGTCGAGATCTATCTCAAGGAAGACTCCAAAACGCTGGATGAAGTAGTGGTTGTCGGTTACGGAACCATGAAGCGCAGCGACCTGACAGGATCTGTGGTATCAGTCTCTGCGGAAGACATCAAAAAAACCGTGGCCACATCGCTTGACCAGGCTCTTCAGGGCCGCGCGGCCGGTGTGCAGGTGACACAGAACTCCGGTGCCCCCGGCGGCGGTATCTCGGTCAGCATCCGAGGCACAAACTCGCTCAACGGCAACGAACCTCTCTACGTCATCGACGGTGTGCCCCTCTCCGGCCAGGCCGACGGCAATTCAAATGCTCTTTCAGCCATCAACCCCTCTGACATCGTGTCAATGGAGGTGCTGAAAGACGCATCGGCCACAGCCATTTACGGTTCACGCGCAAGCAACGGCGTGATCATGATCACTACCCGGCGCGGTGAAGCAGGAAAAACAAAACTCAGCTATGAAGGATATTACGGAATCCAGAACATCCCCGACCGCCTCGATGTAATGGACCTGCGCCAGTTCGCCACCTACCGTAACCTCCGTGCCGAGGTGATGGGCTTCGGCGCCACCGAGGAATTCGCCGATGTGTCTATTCTCGGCAAAGGCACAGACTGGCAGGACGAAATTTTCAGAACAGCCCATATGCATAACCACCAGCTGACAGTCTCAGGCGGCAACGATTGGGGTAAATATGCCATCGGCTTAGGCTATCTCGGTCAGGACGGTATTGCTATCGGATCAGATTTCGAGCGTCTGTCAGGCCGAATCAACATCGACACCAACATCACCAAATGGCTTTCATTCGGTGTCAGCGCCTCTTTGAGCCGCACAAAGCAGACCAACACGATTGACAACGGCAATATCATCCGCACCGCACTTGACCAGCACCCCAACGTACCTGTCAGAAACCCTGACGGATCATACGGCTATCAGACCGAAGACAACAACTTCGGCACATTCTATGCAAACCCCGTGGCCGACGCTCTGCTCCGCGAAGATTATAACCGCGGAACCGACTTCTACGGCAACCTGTTTGCCGACTTCAAGATCATCAACGGTCTGAATCTGCGTGTGGAATACGGCGGAGGCTTCAACTACAGCAACCACTACTATTACCGCCCGACTTACGACTACGGATTTTTCATTCAGGACTCTGAAAGCTCACGAAGCGCAAGCAACGGCAAGAACTACTTCTTCAAGACATTCCTGACCTACGACAAGCACATCCGCAACCACTCGTTCAACGTGATGATCGGTCATGAGTCAAGTGAAAACGAATATGAATATCTCTCCGGAAGCCGAAAAAACTACTTCCTCAACTCAGTCCACGAACTTGTAGCCGGCGATGCGCTGACAGCCAAAAACAACAGTTCGAGAGGATCAGGCTCGATGGAGTCATACTTCGGACGCGCCAACTACAATTTTGCCGACCGCTACCTGCTGACCTTCACACTGCGTGCTGACGGATCTTCGAACTTCGGCAAAGCCAACCGCTGGGGCTGGTTCCCCTCAGCAGCCTTCGGATGGCGTATCTCTCAGGAAAAATTCATGAAAAATGTAGAACCGGTCAATAACCTCAAACTGCGTTTAGGATGGGGTATAGTCGGAAACCAGAACGCCGGAGCATACGCCTACGGCACCACAATGGCTTCAAGCGCCACTATCTGGGGCGCCGGATTCTATGCCGGAAACTACTCCAACGACAAACTCAAATGGGAAGAAACAAAATCGTACAACGTCGGTCTTGATCTGGCCATGTTCAACAACAGACTCGAATTCATAATCGACGCCTATCTTAAAAAGACAGACAATCTGCTTATGCAGGCCTCACTGCCTGACTACGTGACCTCCATAATCTCCTCACCTTGGGTCAATGCCGGAGCCATAGAAAACAAAGGCTTCGAATGGACTCTGAATACCGTCAACATCAGCACCCGCGACTTTTCATGGCGTACCGGATTCACCTTCTCGCTTAACCGCAACAAGGTTACCAAACTCTACACCAAGACATCAAGCATCACCGGAAAGATCGGCGCCGACACCTATACCAACACCGTTGTCGGACAGCCCGTAGGCCAGTTCTACGGCTACAACGTAATCGGCATGTTCAAGGAAGCTGACGATTTCTATGTCAAAGACCAGAACGGCGACTTCATGCTTGACGACAACTTCAACAAAATTCTCGTGGCAATTCCTGAGGGCAAGACAATCAAGGAAAACGAAATCTGGTATGGAGACTACATATTCGAAGACGTGAACAAAGACGGAGTAATCAATGAAAGCGACCGTAAGTTCATAGGCAATCCTGAGCCAAAATTCACTTACGGATTCAACACCACCCTTACTTACAAAGACTTTGACTTCAACCTCTCACTTGTAGGGGTACAGGGCAACAAGGTGTTCAACTACCTGCGCCAGGTCTACACAGACCCTATGAGAAACTCCAATCTTCTCATGGAAACCACAAGGCTCGCCAACGTAGGGCTCATTGATCCGAACGGAGGCCATACGTTTGAAAACATGCATGTGATCAACTCCGACGCCCGTATCTGCCGCATCGCTCTTGACAATTCGAACAACAACAACCGCATGAGCAGCTATTTCGTTGAAGACGGTTCATATCTGCGCGTCAAGAACATATCATTGGGCTATACTTTCCCGAAACAGCTGATAAAGCGTGCAAGCATCGAGAACCTCCGCCTCTATTTCAACGTGCAGAATCCTTTCACATTCACCCGCTACAAAGGATTCGACCCCGAAATCGGAGCCTACAACTACAACGTGCTCACACGCGGCATCGACTATGCCCGCTATCCTTCACAGGTGATCTACACCTTCGGACTCAATGTCTCACTTTAACCTTAACACCAATGAAAAAATTATATATTCCATTGATCGCTATCGCCGCCGCTTCATGCGTTGCATCATGCAGCGACGACTTTCTTGAGAAACTCCCGCAGGGAAACTATGTAGACGGAACTTTCTATGTCTCTGACAAAGCACTCGAATCAGCGACATCCGTACTCTATAACAGACCCTGGTTTGAATATAACGGAGAAGGCGCACTCTGCATCAGCAGTCTCGCCAATGAATGTTTCGACGCATGGAACTTTCCGCAGTTCAACACCTTGCAGGTCACCGCACTTGACAGCCACCTGTCAAACATCTGGAGGTCATTCTATGCCGTAGTGACGATGTCAAACTCTGTCATTGAGGCCTGCGAGACCAAAGCGACCGCCGACTGCACCGAAGAGGGAATCCATCGCGCCATCGGTGAAGCGCGCCTGATGCGTGCTGCCGCATATTTCTATGCCCTGCGTCTGTGGGGCCCGGTTATCCTCTTCGAACACAATCAGGAGATAGTCGACAACCCTGTGCGTCCTCTCAACAAGGAAGAAGACGTGTTCAAATTCATCATCCGTGACCTTGAATATGCCGCTGAATATCTACCTGAATCATGGATCAAAGGGCGCGCAACCTGCTGGGCCGCAAAAGCTCTTCTTGCCAAAGTCTACCTCTGCCGCTCCGGATGGAACGGAGGAAACCGCGACGAGGCCGACCTTGAAAAATGCAAGGAACTCTGCGAGGACGTCTGCACCAAAAGCGGGCTGAAACTGCTCCCCACATATGCCGATCTCTTCAAATACAAATTCAACAACAATGAGGAATCGCTGCTGGCCATGCAATGGGTGCCGCTCGGAGAATGGGGAACACAGAACACACTCTACTCTATCCTCTCATTCTCTGACATCTCCGGAGGCGTAGCCGCATGGGGCTCTCCATTCGCACCGCTCGAAATGCTCGACCAGTACGAACATTCCGACACAATCCGCCGCAACGCCACATATTTCACACAGCACTCGTTCTATCCGGAACTCTGCATGGACAAAGGCGGCTATCACTACGACAAGGAAAACGCCCAGACCAAGAAAGGCGCCATCGGTGGGCCTGACGATGACAATGACGGCTATGTGGCTCCAATGAGCTCTCCGCTCAACACCTATATAATACGTCTCGCCGACACTTATCTCACCTATGCGGAAGCCTGCCTCGGCAATCAGGAAAAACTCACCGGCGGCCCAGGCCTCGAATACTTCAACAAAGTCAGAGAAAGAGCCATGATCGACCCCAAGACATCCGTGACATTCGATGACATTATCCGTGAGCGCCGCATTGAATTCAGCATGGAATACACCAACTGGTATGAATACATCACCTGGTTCAAATGGAAACCTGAAAAGATTCTCAATATGATCAACAATCAGGAACGCGGCACCCGCGCCGACAAAATCAAAAAAGATTCTGACGGCGAACTGATAATCGAAGGCATCATCCAGCCTACCTCACCGGTAGTCGTGATAGCAAGCAAGATGTTCATGCCCTATCCTGAAAACGATGTGATCCAGAACCCGCTGCTCAAAGCAGAACCTGTCAGCTATAATTTCAAAGACTAAGAGAGTGGTATATCAAACGAAATAACATGATAACAATGAAAAACTATATAAGCTGTTTCTGCGTAGCCATCGTGTGCATGATGCAGATGCTGTGTTTTGTCTCCTGCAAATCAGACGGAGATGACGGAGGTCAGCCTGTGATCACCGGAGTCCGCACGATTGATCCGGAAAAGGCCGACAGCCTGTTCACCGAAGCAGACCCCTGGGATATAATCGTCCTCGTTGGCCATAATCTCGGTGGCGCGAAAGAAATCTACATCAACGATCAGAAAATTTCTTTCAACCCCACGTATGCTACCTCGACCCACATAATCCTCTCGATTCCGGGCGAACTTAAGCTCGTAGGCGCCAACCCTGAACTGAAATCAGAGATCAGAGTTGTCACCAGCCACGGCACCGCTACATATGCGTTCCACATCAACTCCCCGGCTCCATATCTCATATCCTATACCGCCGACTGGGACGATGACAAGCCTCTGTCGCCCGGACAGGAGATACGTATTAAAGGAGAAAACATCTATGAAGTGGAAAGCCTCTATCTCACAGACTTCAATCCTCTTGAAGTTGATGATGACGGAAACCCGGTCGAACCGGAAGGTCCGGTGACGAAATATGAGATCACAGACTATGAAATCGGTCCCGACTTCGACCTCATCACCGCAAAACTTCCCGCCACGGTTCTCGAAAAAGGCTACATCGTGATCGAATGTCACTCCGGATCATCGGTAATCGGATTCACTTCCGCCAAGCCCAATCCGCCGGTAATCGAGGAAATTTCATCTGACATGCCTGTATGGGGCGAGCCATGCACTCTCTTCGGCAAGGAATTCAATGATCTTGTGGCCATCATCATCGGCAAAAACGAAATCACTATTCCGGCCAAAGACATCACAGTCAATGATGACAAAACTCAGCTCACATTCTCGCTGCCCACTCTGCCTGAAAAAGGCGGACGCCTGATCCTCGTGACCGAGCAGGGCCGCGACACAATACCCTTCTATCAGAAGAGCACCGTACTGATCGACTTCGACAGCTTCGGACGTTATTTCTGGGGCGGAACCGACAGCAACAAAGTGGTAGACCAGACATCTGCCAACAATAAACCGGCCAATACCTCCGGCAAATTCTGGGGAATCGAAGGAACCACACAGCTCAACAACGGATGGTGGGGACCTCTCTACCTCGGCGAGTCACAGATACCCGACATTCCTGAGAGCACCCCGATCGAAGACATCGAGTTCCGCTACGAATGCTATATGCACTATCCTGAAGTCGAAGGCATGGAATGCTGGTTCATTCTCTGTGACGGAAGTGACTTCAAGGGCCAGTACACGTTCAACGGCTACCATGATCGCATCACCGGCAAATGCGAGACCGGCAGATGGATGTCTTGCTCCATACCGCTGAGAAATCTCGTCACCGGAGGCAGCACCTATGGTGACATCAGACTCTCACTGACATCGGTCTATCTCCATCTCTGCAACGGACTGGCCGAACAGGATGTGGCAGTCTACTTCGACAACTTCCGTCTGTATGTCAGACAGTAAATCTCAAAACAGCCACTAACACAGATATTACAAAACGATATGAGACATCTGAATATAATTCCAATCGCTCTATCTCTGTTGCTTTCATTCGGCAGCATCTCATGTTCCGACAACAAAGATGTCTATGACACAGAAGACATCCACTTCGTGCTCGAAAACGATGTACTGTCATTTCAGAGAGAAAGCAACTCTAACAACTTCCGCATCAAGTCAGCTGTCACTCCGCAGATCTCATGCAGCGAAAACTGGGTCAGCCTCAAGCTCGAACGCCTGACCGCTTCAATCTATCGCCTCTATGTCACCGTTGATGAAAACAACGGTGACAGCAGATCGGCAGAGGTGACAATCAAATCCGGTGACGAAACCAAGACTCTGACCGTCAATCAGTCGGCCCTTGCTCAGGCTTCCGTACATGAAATAGCTGACTGGCTGGGTCTGGGATGGAATCCCGGCAACCAGATGGATGCCTACAAAAACGGTGTTGCCGACGAACTCTGTGACGGCAACTATCCGCTGACTCAGGAACTCTTCAACAAGATCAAGGCTGCCGGCATCAAGACTGTGCGCCTGCCGGTGACATGGATCGGGCATATCGGAGCAGCACCTGACTACAAAATCGATGATCGTCTCGAACGAGTGGCCGAAATTGTAGGCTATGCCGAAAATGCAGGGCTTAACATAATCGTCAACATCCATCATGACGGCTCTGGCGGCTACGGCTTCTGGCTCGATTTCAAAGGCGCAGCCGCAAACATAGCCAAAAACCTTGAAGTTGAAGACCAAATCCGCAAAGTATGGACACAAATTGCAGAACGGTTTGTCGACACCGGTGATTTTCTGATTTTCGAAGGCTTCAACGAAATCCATGACGGAGACTGGGGCTGGGGCGCGAACACCACAGACAACGGTCACCAGTACCGACTCCTCAACGAATGGAACCAGCTGTTTGTGAACACCGTGCGTGCCACCGGAGGCAAAAATGCCACACGCTATCTCGGAATCCCCGGCTATGCCGGAGGCTGGGAACTTATTGAGCATCTCGAACTGCCCAAAGACCCCGCGACAGGACGTCTGCTCGTCTCGGTCCACTGCTACTCTCCCGGCAAATTCTGCATGGAATTCTATGACGAAGGCGGTAACTGGACATACCTCCCCGAATGGGGCCACACTGCATCCGAAGGCAAATATCCCGCAGACGATGTAGATGAAGAAGGTCTTGCCAACATTTTCAAAGGCCTGAAAGAAAGATTCACAGACAAAAACATCCCTGTCTACATCGGTGAATTCACCTGCACCAACCGTCCCGCCGGACGCGAAAGCGCATTTCGCGACTATTACCTTGAATATTTCTGCAAGGCTGCTCATGACTGTGGACTGGCACCCGTATTCTGGGATAACGGAGGTAAAGGCTTAGGAGCGGGCCAAGGCGCCATCTTCGACCGTCAGACCGGAGATTTTGTTCATTCCAATGCAGCCTCGGTCGCCGCGATGGTACGCGCCGTTTCCGACCATAGCCCCGAATACACCCTTGAAAGCATCTATGAAAGAGCTCCCGCCCCTGAATCAATATAACAACGTCATCATAAATATATAGGTGCAATAATAAGAGATCGTTTTTAATCGTATCCTCTGTCCGTGTCAGCGACAGAACCGTAGGCTGACACGGTCAGAGGATTTTTCATACTATTCGCCATGAATAAAGCATTTCACCGCCACATAACGGCAACAGCCATAGGTCTGACAATCGCTGCCACAGCCTGGGCACAGCGTCCGATAGTGCAGACTAATTTCACTCCCGATCCGGCCCCGATGGTCTACAATGATACCTTCTATATCTATACCGGCCATGATGAGGACGGTCGCCACGATGAATTCGTAATGAATGAATGGAGAGTATATTCATCAAAAGACATGGTCAACTGGACCGACCACGGCTCTCCGATGTCACTCGACACCTTCAGCTGGGCCGAATGGGGCGCCTGGGCCTCACAATGTATCGAGCGCAACGGTAGATTCTACTGGTATGTATGCTGCGTGGACAGCAGAACCCATGACATGGCTATAGGCGTGGCCGTAGCCGACAGTCCTACAGGACCATTCACCGACGCTATAGGAGCGCCCCTTGTCAGTGATCCGGGCGGCTACATTGACCCTACAGTCTTCATCGAACCTGACGGAAACGCCTGGCTCTACTGGGGAAACCCAGGTCTGTGGTGCTGCAAACTGAACCCCGATATGATATCCTATGACAAAAATTTTACCATCAGCGGAAATCATGTCGAAAAAGTCAAGGACGGCGTCTACAAATTCATTCAGACCGAAGATTCCTTCGGCGGACCGGAGAAACTTGCCGAAGGCACTGCCTTCACTGATTACAAAGACCTCTACGAAGAAGGACCCTGGTTCTACAAGCGCAACGGCAGCTACATTCTCGCTTATGCCGCAGGCGGAGTTCCGGAACACATATCCTATTCGGTAAGCGACTCCCCCTGGGGACCGTGGAAATACGCCGGACAGATCATGCCCCTTCAGGAAATGGGCTCATTCACCAACCATTGCGGAATAGCCGACTTCAAAGGACGGCACTATTTCGCCTATCACTGCGGCACTCTTCCCGGCGGCAGCGGTTTCAACCGGTCTACGGCGATCGAACAGTTTGAATACAATCCTGACGGCTCTCTCCCGATAATCCTTCCCACGACCAAAGGCCCGGACCCGGTCGGCACACTCAACCCCTACTCCCGCGTTGAAGCCGAGACTATAGCCTGGTCAGAAGGTCTGAAGACTGAGCCGAACGCAAAGACAGGCATCTACGTTTCCGACATACACAATGGCGACTATCTTCAGGTGCGCGAAGTTGATTTCGGCAAAAAATCGCCCTCGCGGCTGACAGTCTCGGTGGCAAGCGCACTCCGAGGCGGAACAATCAACGTCTACTCCGGCGGCACAGACAGGCAACTCATTGCCTCGGTCAAAGTCCCCCCGACCGGCGGCTGGGAAGAATGGGAATCCGTGACTGTGCCTTTAGCCACTCCTGTCACCGGCGTCCATGATCTCACCTTCGCCTTCAGCGGCCAGAAAGGCTGCAAACTTTTCAATTTCGATTTCTGGAAATTCGACTGATCCATAACACCAGCACAGAAACAATGAAAAAAATCCAACTTCTCATAGCATCGGCATTACTGTCTGTCACCACCTCATTCGGTCAACAGAAATCATGGACTGCCGACAACGGCAACGGCACTTTCACAAACCCGCTGTTCTACGATGAATTTTCCGACCCTGACATAATCCGTGTCAATGACACATTCTATCTTGTCGGGACCACCATGCACTGCAATCCAGGACTCGTGGTCCTCGAATCAAAAGATCTTGTCAACTGGGACTTCTGCAGCTATGCCTTCGACCGCATAGACATCGATGATCCCCGCTTCAGACTCGAAGACGGAAAAGAAGCATACGGACAGGGAATATGGGCCCCGTGCATACGCTATCATGACGGCACCTTCTACATCTTCTCCAACATAAACGGAATAGGCATGCAGGTCTACACAGCCTCTGATCCGAAAGGACCTTGGAAACACTACAGCCTCGGAGGCTGGATACATGATCTGTCAGTACTCTTTGACAACGGCCGCATATACGCCATCCACGGCTACGACGAAGTGCACTGCATCGAGATCAAGCCTGATTTCAGCGGCTATGTAGATGGCAGCGACCGCTGCATCATACCCGCCGGAAACGCTATGGGTGAAGGCCACCACGCCTACAAGATCGACGGGAAATACTATATCATCAGCGCCGACTACTCCCCTATGGGACGCATGATGTGTGCGCGCGCCGACCGCCTCGAAGGGCCCTACGAGACCCGCGTCATCAGCTGCCGTGAAACCCTTGGCACCGAACATTCGACATGGGCCACAGACATACCTATGGACGGCGCCATGCCGGAACCGGGCAAATGGCGCCTGAAAACCGGCAAACCGAATGCCGACAACATGGGCTGCGCCACACTCCACCAGGGCGGAATAGTACAGCTCGAAAATGGCGACTGGTGGGGCTTTTCGATGCTTGACTTCCTTGCCGTGGGCCGCACCACCTGCCTGTCGCCTGTGACATGGGTGGACGGATGGCCCTATTTCGGCCTCCCCGGCAACCTTGGCCGCACGCCGCGCACTTGGCTGAAACCGCAGGTCAACGCAACAGTGAAACCACACGCACCCTACACCCGCAGCGACAATTTCGACAGCGGCCGGCTCCAGCCCGTCTGGCAGTGGAACCATCTGCCAGATGACAGCCAGTGGTCTCTGCGCAAAGGCCGTCTACGGCTGAACTCACTTCCGGCCAAAAATCTCTATTGGGCAAAAAACACCCTCACCCAGCGTGGCATAGGTCCGGTATCCGTAGCCACAGTGACCCTCGACGCATCCAAAATGAAGAAAGGCGATGTGGCAGGTCTCGGACTGCTCAACATTCCGTATGAATGGATAGGCATTGAGGTAAAAGACAACGGCCCGGTCATAAGCTTCTATGACCTTGGAACCGACACAACCATCGAGCAGCCTCTTGAAAAACCGGAACTGCACCTGCGAATAACAGGCGACTTCGAGCACGAATGGGCGCAGTTCAGCTACAGCACCGACGGACAAAGTTTCAATGACATTGGCGGCAGAATGGTGATCCCCTATCAGACTAAAACCTTCCAGGGTGCACGCTATGCCCTCTTCGCCTTCAACCGTCTTCTCTCCAAAGGCGGCTATGCCGAATTCGACAATTTCACCGTTGACGAACCGCTCGCCGACCGCAGCGGCAACATTCCATTCGGTAAGACCATAACCATAAGCAATCTGGCCAACGGCCACAGACTGGTGGCCCACCGGCGCAAAATGGTGCTCTCGGCATGGCAGGGAGACAAAGACTTTGATTCTGTCAACACCCGGTTCAGAGTCCATGACCGAGGCAACGGCAAGGTTGTGCTCGAAGCCGTCAACGGCAATGGCTTCATGACCGTGGCCGGACTCGGCTTGTCCGGAGACCTCCGCCTGTCAGCCACTGAGACCGATGACTGCCTTTTTATGTGGCAGGACATGCTCCACGGCCAGTGTATGCTTCTGTCTCTGAAAACAAACCGCTATGTCGGAATCGATCCGGCATCCGGCGAGATCTATGGGGCTGACTGGCCCGGCACCTCCGCAAGCCGGCTCGGCGGCACAGTATTCCAGTGGGAAGACTCAGAATTATAATCCAAACCGTAACAATTATGAACAGAATAATCAGCACAGCTATCTCCATCATCTGCATTCTGTCAGGGGCTACTGCAGCCGGAGTTTCCGCAGCCCCGGCAGTAGAGCAGTGGAAAATATTCGAACTCTCATTCCGGCAGAAAGCCGGTCAGCATCCGTTTGACAACATCGACTCCCGATGCACCTTCATCAATGGCTGCGACACCGTAAAAGTCAGCGCATTCTATGACGGCAACGACACATATAAAATCCGCTTCATGCCCCACAAGCCCGGCCGGTGGACCTACCGCACTTCCGGAAACAATCCGAAATCGAATCTGCGGGGCAGTTTCGATTGCCTTCCGGCATCACCCGGAAACCACGGTCCTGTCAGAGTCGACTCGCTCGGATTCGCCTACTCCGACGGAACCGCCTACATTCCCGTGGGTACTACCTGCTACGCATGGACACATCAGCCCGACAGCCTCATACAGCTGACACTCGAAACCCTCCGCAACAGCTGTTTCAACAAAATCCGAATGTGCATATTCCCCAAAAGCTACGACTGGAACCGCAACGAACCAATTCTATACCCCTTCGAAGGCGAGACAGGCAACTGGGATTTCAACCGTCTCAATCCCGCCTATTTCAGAAACATCGAACAGTGCATCGCCTCGCTTGACAGCCTCGGCATCGAAGCCGATCTGATTGTCTATCATCCCTATGACCGCTGGGGCTTCAGCAAACTCGACAAGGAAACCAGAGACCGCTACATGCAATATGTAATCTCCCGCTTCGGCGCATTCAAAAACGTCTGGTGGAGCATGGCCAACGAATATGACTTCATGGAAGCCTATGACACCGCCGACTGGCAGCACCATCTCCGCTTCTTTGCTCTGAACGATCCCTACGGACATCTGAGAGGCATCCACAACGGCGTTAAACTCTATGACCAGAACGACCCATACGTCACCCACGTCAGCATCCAGTCATCCGACATGGCCAATGCCGGAAACCTGCGCTCTCAATATCGCAAGCCGGTCATTTACGACGAATGCCGCTACGAAGGCAACATCCCTTGGGTGTGGGGCACCCTCTCAGCCGAAGAAATGGTACAGAAATTCTGGGAAGGCTTCACAAGAGGTGCTTTTGTAGGCCACGGAGAAGTGATACTCACACAGCCAGAAGTCGGGCCTGACAGATCAGACGAAATCCTGTGGTGGTCAAAAGGAGGTGTGCTCCGGGGCAAAAGCCACGACCGCATCAGATATCTGAAACAGATTCTGGCTGACGCACCTTCAGCCCGTCTCACCCCGGTAGAAGGCATAACCGGATGGCAGAACTATCCGACTCTCGGCGCCGGCGATGACTGGTATCTCATATACTTCGGCCGCGACATCCACTGCCAGCTCCTGCTTGAACTGCCGGAAGACAAAACCTACAGAATAGAACTTATCGACACCTGGGGCATGACCTCCACTGTGCTTGACGGAACCTTCAGCGGCCACTCGCTGATAACCCTGCCACAGCTGCCCTACATGGCGGCAAGGCTGACAGCCGTGCCACGCTGATCCAGCCTCCGATCTCACCGCCCGGTTTCTCAGAGTGGCCATAATGCCCTCTAAAACCAGGTGGTGATGACCGGATAGCCCCAAAGGCCTGTTTCAAGGTCGAGTGTCATTTTGCCTCCTGTCCTGGTCCGGTTGTAGCGCTTAAGCGGCACTTCTATCTCTTTCAGCCTCCCGTTGTCGAAGCGCACACGCAATATATATTTATAATATGGATTGCCACGGCGATAGCGGTTGCGCCCCACGCGCTGGGTGTGGTAGTGTTTTTCCTGCAGTCGTTCCTCCACCGTCACCTCCTCGGTGTGCAGGGTAGTGTCATCTGCAAACCAGAAATTCAGACCGAGGATCAGAAACAGAACCACACCGGTCATCACGACCATATGCCCCAATAGAGCCACATATGGATTGACACCTCTCCATACCTTACCCCAGAATCCGCGCAGCAGAAACCAGATGACCAGAACTGCCGTCAGGGCTATGCCGAGCGGTTCCCACCACTCAACTAACGTGTGGCCGTAGAGAGCCATCGAAAAACCGTAAAACAGCATCACCGACAGGATGGCACCCATCCATTTCAGTGCATTTTTTATATCTTTGAATGTGGTCTTGCTTTTAGTCATAGCGCTATCTGAAACAATGATTGGTCTTATTCGGATATTTTCATAGGCAAAGTTACATCCAATCTCGGAAATTTGCCAAAAAATATATAATTTTGCCACTTGAAAAGCACCTGCGTCACATCCGGCTCTCTTCAAAGCCAGATGTGATTTTTGGCACGAACTTTATAAACTAATCATAAATTACAGACATTATTTTATGAAAAAGAATCTCATCAGAACAATGGCCATCGCCCTCGGTCTGGCCATCGCAGCTCCTGCGTCTGCCCAGTTCAACCTCGGCAAAGCTATCAGCGCTGGCAAAAAAGCAGTGCAGGCTGCAACCCTCACCGATGCCCAGATGGCTGCCTATGTCAAGGAATCAGTTGACTGGATGGATGCCAACAATCCCGTCACCCCTGATGACGACCCCTACACCATCCGTCTCAAGAAACTCACTGACGGACTCAACGATGTTGAAGGAATTCCCCTGAATTTCAAAGTCTACCGCGTGATCGACGTCAACGCATTCGCTTGCGCCGATGGCAGTGTGCGAGTATTCTCCTCACTGATGGACATCATGAGCGACGACGAGCTCCTCGGCATCATCGGCCATGAGATCGGCCACGTGGCAAAACATCACTCCAAAAACGCCTTCCGCACCGAGCTCATGACCGGCGCTCTCAAAGACGGCATAGCATCAACCGGCGGCGTGGCTGCTGCCCTCACCGACTCTCAGCTCGGCCAGCTCAGCGAATCGCTCATCAACGCCAAATATTCGCAGAAGCAGGAGAAAGAAGCTGATGACTACGGCTATCAATTCCTGAAATCACACGGCAAAAACCCCTGGGGCATGGTCCAGGCCTTCGAAAAATTCCAGAAAATGGAAGCTGAAGCAGGCGCATCGTCCTCTTATATCAACAAGATGTTCTCCTCACACCCCGAAACCAAAGAGCGCATCAAACGCATGACTGAACGCTGCACAAAAGACGGCATAGCCCGCCCCGCAGAATCGAAATAAACCTGCCGGATAGATAAATATCCTGAACAAAAAAGTCAGAGACGCCCTCAACGCAGACATCTCTGACTTTTTTTGCACCCATACTGAAAATCTGCCCCCTCGCCGGGAGCAGACATCCGGCGCGATCAGTTTTTCTCCTTAAGAAGATCGCGGATCTCGGTGAGAAGCACCTCTTCCTTGGTCGGTTCAGGATCAGGAGCCGGAGCCTTTTCTTCCTTGCGCTTCAACTGGTTGATGCCCTTGATAGCGATGAAAATACACAGTGCCACAATGAAAAAATCGACTATCGTCTGAATCCACGAGCCCCAGTTGAGCGTCACTTCGGGCTTAAGCACTTCCTGAGTGGTTCCGTCGATGACTGCCTGCTGGATCACAAACTTATAGTCGGTAAAATTGATGCCTCCGGTGGCCACACCGACCAGAGGCATGATGATATCATCGACCAGCGAGGAGATGATTTTGCCGAAAGCGGCACCGATTACCACACCGACTGCCATGTCGATGACATTGCCACGCATGGCAAATTCCTTGAATTCCTTTACAAATGACATTAGAATTGTTATTGATTATAAACTGTGGTGAACTTTTCTAAAACTATGAAACAAACACCGGCCGGCAATTGTTCCACTTGTGATCCATTTTCGCAAAAATACTCAAAAAACATCGTATTACCACGAAACATACACCTTATTTTACTTTTTTAAATAAAACAAGGTAAAAAACGCTAATTTTATTTTGCTGAGACTTGACGGAAATTCAAAAAATAATAGTACCTTTGTGGCGTTTTTGGAGCACGGCCCAAACCGCCGTCAGCTCTGGAACGGTTTGCATTGCGTCTCAACAATTTTCAATAGGATCAGAAAGAACATAACAACCCAATTTTATATACAAAATTATGACAAAAATAGGTATTAATGGTTTTGGCCGCATCGGCCGGTTCGTATTCCGTGCCTCAACCAAGCGCGATGACATCGAAGTAGTTGCTATCAACGACCTTCTCCCCGTTGACTACATGGCTTACATGCTCAAGTACGACACAATGCACGGCAAATTCGACGGCACTGTTGACTACGATCTCGAAAAGAGCCTCCTCATTGTCAATGGCAAGGCTATCCGCGTTACAGCTTGCAAGAATCCCGCTGAAATCGGCTGGGGTGCAGTAGGTGCTGAATATGTTGTTGAATCAACCGGCCTCTTCCTCACCAAGGAAAAAGCTCAGGCTCACATCGAAGCCGGCGCAAAATACGTGGTTATGTCAGCTCCCTCTAAGGACGACACCCCCATGTTCGTTTGCGGCGTTAACCAGGATAGCTACGTCAAGGGCACTCAGTTCGTGTCTAACGCTTCTTGCACCACCAACTGTCTCGCTCCTATCACCAAGGTGCTCAATGACAAGTTCGGCGTTGTTGAAGGCCTCATGACTACCGTTCACTCTACCACCGCTACTCAGAAGACTGTCGACGGTCCCTCTATGAAGGACTGGCGTGGTGGCCGTGCTGCCGCTGGCAACATCATCCCCTCTTCTACCGGCGCTGCCAAGGCTGTAGGTAAAGTTATCCCCGAACTCAACGGCAAACTCACCGGTATGTCAATGCGTGTCCCCACTCTTGACGTATCTGTAGTTGACCTCACCGTTAACCTCGCCAAGCCCGCTACTTACGATGAAATCTGCGCCGCTATGAAGGAAGCTTCTGAAGGCGAACTCAAAGGCATCCTCGGCTACACCGAAGACGCAGTCGTTTCAAGCGACTTCCTCGGCGATCCCCGCACTTCTATCTTCGACAAGAACGCAGGTATCATGCTTTCACCTACTTTTGTTAAGGTTGTCAGCTGGTATGACAATGAAATCGGCTACTCTAACAAGGTGCTCGATCTCATCGCTCACATGAAGAAAGTTAACGGCTAATAATCAGCCATCCGCTTCATACAAGCATAAAAATCCAACGGAAGCAGTCCTGATTTTAAGGGCTGCTTCTTTTTTTAGAATTTTTTTATGCATATTGACACCCGAAATTAAAAAAATCACTATCTTTGTCAAGATTTTTCAAAAAAAATCAGTGGACAAATTCAGTCTGAACATTCGGATCTGCAATCTCGAAAACAGACAATATTTTTCACCTTACTAATAACCAATCGGCCTTGTACCAGGCCAAATTAAAACTTTTTTTTGCGTATGAAAAAAACTCTACTCTCACTGGCAGCAGTTGCTATAACCTTAAGCGCAAGTGCTGAAAAGACCCTTTGGACCATGTCCGACATCAAAGAGGCTAATCCGGCCGTCAATACGGCAACCACTTACACCTACAATGGCCTTACATTTTATGGTGATCCAAAGAGCGATTATGCCGCTGGAGCGACTGTTAATGTTGAAAACTATTCTTTCTCATTCGATGCACGTATTAAACTGGGTGGAGCTTCAGTATTCCAAAGCAACAAAACCATGTCGCGTGTGTTCGAATTCGAAGCAGATGCCAATGAACCCATCCTCGTTTTCTTCACTCATGGATCTTCTTCAGGTGACCCCCGTGGAACATATCTGAGCAATGCCGCAACTACCACTAAAAATGACACAAGCACAGCATTCGCAAAACTCGCAGCTGATGCCGGCAGCAAAGCGTGTCTTAGCGGTGTAAATCCCACCACTGGTAAAGTTTATGTATGGTGCGACAACAATAACGCCATCTATGCAATTGCCAAAGGTTACACTCTTGAAGAACTCAATGATTTCATGAACGGCAGCAGCGAAGATCCCGCTGAAGGCGAAACCTTCGCAATGAAAGGCAATGGAGCTGCAACATATGGTCAGTCATTTGACGAAATTGTAACTCCCTTCGAATTTGACAAAGCCAACAAAACTGTCACACTCTCTGACTTCCTTGGCAGCAAAGCAAACATCGTAATCAAGTTCGAACAGGCAGATCCTAACAAAGACCCCGACATGACCGGCACCGTATTCAACTCTGTTGCTGTAAGCGGTCTTGGCGAAGGCGATGCCAACACCGGATGTGCAATTGAGAATTTCACAGGCTCTGTTATCATCAAAAAAGACGGTGCAAACTTTGGCAAACTTGAAAATGTAACATTCTGGCCCGGCTTCAACAGCCAGCTCGTTGTTGATACAAAATCAATTAATGGCACAAACCAGAAAGTTTACAACCTCACCCTCATGATCGGTGGCGATTTCTACAAATGGGATGCCGCAACTTCTGCTTGGGGCGAAAAAGAAAAGTATCCTGAATTCTTCAAACTTGAAAAAGACATTCCTTTCGTTTCAGACGACCAGTCAGGCATCGACAGCATCGTTACCGACTCTGCTGACGAAAATGCCCCCGTTGAATACTACAACCTCCAGGGCATCCGCCTCAGCGAACCCGCAGCCGGCCAGATCGTGATCCGCCGCCAGGGTTCTAAGGTCAGCAAAATCGTTGTACGCTAATACTTATCGTCACGATTTAAATCGACTCAACCAATAGCAGATCGGTGACCTCGCTCCGAGGTCACCGATTTGTTTTTTTATAGCAATTTTGGTAATTTTGTATCCACGAAGCAATCATTACCACATTATAATATATAATATCACTCCCCTTATATGAAATTTGACGAGCTTGATCTGAGCTACGATATACTTGACGCACTCGATGCAATGCGTTTCGACGAGTGCACCCCAATCCAGGAACAGGCTATCCCCGTGATCCTTAAAGGCCGCGACCTAATAGCCGTAGCCCAGACCGGCACCGGAAAAACCGCCGCCTATCTGCTCCCCGTCATCGACCGCCTGGCCGACATGCCCGAAGCAAAAGACTATGTAAACTGCATCGTGATGTCGCCCACCCGCGAACTCGCCCAGCAGATCGATCGCCAGATGGAAGGCTTCGCCTACTACGTCCCAGTCAACAGCGTGGCCATCTACGGCGGAACCGACGGAGCCGGATTTGCCCAGCAGCAACGCGGACTAAAAATGGGAGCCGATGTGGTGATAGCGACTCCCGGACGCCTCCTCGCCCACCTGCAGATGGGCTATGTAGATCTCTCGCGCGTCTCCTATTTCATCCTCGACGAAGCCGACCGCATGCTCGACATGGGGTTTTATGATGATATCATGCAGATTGTCAAGCATCTGCCAAAAGATCGCCAGACCCTGATGTTTTCCGCAACAATGCCACCGAAAATCCAGCAGCTGGCCAAAGCCATACTCAACGATCCGGCCGAAGTCAAGATAGCTGTCTCCCGCCCGACCGAAAAAATAGACCAGTCGGCATTCGTCTGCCATGAAGGCCAGAAGACAGGCATACTCAAGCACCTCTTCCGCACAGCCCACTCTCAGCGAGTCATCATATTCTCATCCTCGAAAATCAAAGTCAAGGAACTCGCCCGCGAACTGCGCCGCTGCAAGGTAAAAACCGGAGAGATGCACTCGGATCTCGATCAGAATGTCCGCGAAGAAGTGCTGCTTGACTTCAGAGCCGGCAAAATCGATGTGCTTGTAGCCACTGACATCGTAGCGCGAGGCATCGACATCGACGACATCGCAATGGTGGTCAACTACGACGTGCCACGCGAAGCCGAAGACTACGTCCACCGTATCGGCCGTACCGCCCGCGCCAATGCCGACGGAAAAGCCGTCACCCTTGTCTCTGCCAAAGAGCAGTCGAAATTCGGCCAGATAGAAAATTTCCTTGGCTATGAAGTGCGCAAGGAAACAGTGCCGGCCGAACTTGGCGAAGCACCGGAATACACCCCCTCACGCCGTCAGAGCAGCCGTGGAGACCGCCGCAACCGCAAACCATCCCGCTCAGGGGGCAAAGGGCGCAAAGGCAATAACAGCAACAACGACAAGAGTAATAATAACAGCATTAGCAACAGCAACAAACGCAACTCCCGCAAGAACCATCAGAACCACAGCCGGAAGAAAACTTCGGGAGGCGCAAACGGATCAAACAGTTCCAAAAACAGCTCCACGCCGGCCCAAAGCTGAATCAAAACGGCCTCTCAGAGGACATTCACGCGTGATGTCGTTCCGTCGGTCACATTCTATGATACAGCGTAAATCCGCATCCTTCACACTCCACCTCGAAACCGCAAGCCTTGAGCATGGATGCCGAACTCTTGTTTCGTCCTGAGAGAAGGAATATGTAATCATATGCCACGCACAGCTCCAGGAGTATTCCCAGCTCATCTTCTCCATCGAGATAGTGGAAATGATGCAGGTTGTAGGAAGTTGTGTCCTTATAGATATAGTCATAGATATAGCGTTCTGTCCCCACTACGGCATATTGGCCTCCCTTGTCGGCTATCGCCTCGATCCGCGGAGCGATTTCAGTCAGTGTCAATATGTCTGTAAGCTCCGGATCGGCACTCAGCCCGGCAAGATGGCCGAATCCGCCAAGATCCGCAGTAGAAGTCTTAAGATTTTCCCGCTGCACATATAAAGTCATGGCCAGCACTGACACCAGGGCGACCCCAGTATAGGAAATCAACAGACTGTAAAGCCGCTTATCCATCAGCGCACACAGCAGCGGAATGCCCGTGAGCACCATAGGCCTCTCTACAAAACCGTCAGACCCGACTGTGGCAAGCATGACACAGCCTGTAACCACCGTCATACGCGCCACTTCCGGCCGCAGCCTGCTGTCATGAGTGGCATTATAGAGCCACGGCAACACTAAGACCAGTATGTAAAAACTCTGTAGCAACCCGAAAGGATGGATGTCATCTTTGAGATACATCCTCATGAAGTTGAACGACAGAAACGCGCAGACCGCCGAGACCGTCCAGAAACCGGCAAGCCGGCTGCGCTTCATCAAGCCCACCAGACACGCTCCGGCAAAGCACAGTGCCATAGGATAATAGGCCACAAAGACGTTTCGGCTGCATTCCTGCAACCGCCATATCAGATAGCCAGTCTCAAAATGGCGGTTTATGATATTGTCAGGTGACCACGCTCTGACATAAACACTGAAATCGCCTCCGGTCATCAGCAGGATGACACCACATCCAACAGCCGCAAAGACAATGAGCCCCACCGCCGACTGCTTCACGACAGTCACTAAGCGCCTCCTTTCATCTCGGCTGCCCCATATGATCAGCACCAGAATCGCCGGCAGTGCAGCAAGCGTAGACGCCCGGCTCAACACCATCAGCGCCGAGAGCGCACCTACGGCCGCAATCCGCCTTAAACCCGGACGCCCCATATACCACAGCAAGCCTATAGCAAATGCCGTCATGAACGGATAGGCACCCGCATCCCATCCATAGAGAGGCAACGATACGAAACGCGCCGCCACACACAACATCAGAAACAGCAGCGAAGATAAAAGCGGCTGTCCTGTCTTCCTATACAGGAAAAGACAAGACGCCGCTATTGATATCTGATAACAGATGACCATCAGCAACCGCAACTGATAGAGGCCGTCGCCGGCCAGACGCGTCCACAGATTGCCGATGTAAAACGCAAGCATCCCGATCGGCGCATCAGAATAATTTCTGACCGACAGGGCCTGATAAGCTTCATCGGTCCAATAGACATAATCTCCAAGCGCCACATAGGGCAGTACAAGCCCACAAATGACTGACAATAGAGAAATCAGCAACACCCGCTGACGGGTCATCTTGATCTGCATTATTTTTGGAGTCAGAATGACTGAATTTCAGAAACCGCAAAAAGACAGCCTCTTATTTGGCATATTCGATCTTGCCCACGAGTTTGCGCGAGATGCCGGGATTTTCAACCGAACGCACCGACGGCTGGTGCATGTCTTTCGGGAAATAGAGGAAAAAGCGGTCGGCAGGAGCAGGAGAATAGACAATCTCCTCATCGGTAGAATAGTTAGTGCGGTCCTTCACTGGGTCATACTCATTGATCGGGGTCACTTTTCCGGCCAAACCCATCAGTTCGTTGCCCTCATAAATGTACTGCAGGTCGATAAAATTGCGGTGAGACTCGATCTTGGTTTCCTCAGCAGACTTCGGAGTATATTCGAGCACATTGATCCACAGACGGGCCTCCTCAAGCACAATCTTCTTTCCGGCTTCGAGAGTCATCGGATCAGTCTCGGCAAGAAACTTGAAAAGCTTGTCCCATAGAGCCTTGTTGCGGTGATACTGATTGGCGAATTCGAGAGCATCAATGCTCTTGTCAGCATTTACGGACCATCCGTTGGCCCACTCGCGGCTCTCGACCCACTGCTGCGCCTCGGCAGCAGTCATAAGATTTTCATTTGTCATGGTTCTTTAGGTATGATTTTGATTATCTGTATGTGAGTTCTTAGTTACTTATAAACCCTGATTTTTCCTTATGCAAAAGTAGTTATTGCAGCCGACAATTGCAAATAACTCCTCTATCCACAAGCCGGCCACTTGGTGAAGCGACTATTTTTTCGTAATTTTGCCGGAGTCTCCGGATGGAGGCGTTTATCATCATTTTTCAGAACAACTATCTTTTGACCAACCACCTTCTCTGATTTCCATGAAACTTACCTCTGTTTTGCTTGGGCTCTGTATGGCTGCGTCTGTTGCCGTCAATGCCTCTACCCTTTCAAGTTATGCTCATCTCTATGACGGTCTTCCGTTTGACATGCCCGTCATCGACAAACCCGTGTTTCCGGCAAACACCGTAAGCCTCACGGATTTCGGCGCAGTGGCCGATGGCAAAACCCTCAACACCGAGGCCTTTGCCAATGCTATCGACGCTCTTGCAGCCAAAGGTGGCGGTACTCTGAATGTACCTGCCGGAATATGGATGACCGGCCCGATAGCCATGAAGTCAAACATCAACCTGCACCTCGATGGCGGCGCTCTGATACTCTTTTCCCCGGACCCGGACTTGTATCCGGCAATTTATACCGTCTACGAGGGCTATGAAGCCTATCGGGCAATATCTCCGATCTATGGCGAAGATCTCGAAAACGTCGCCATCACAGGCGACGGCGTGATCGACGGCAATGGCGCGGCATGGCGTCAGGTGAAACGTGACCAGATGACACCTCCACAGTGGCGACGCAAGATCAAGTCTGGCGGAATCCTTGTGAACGACAACGTCTGGTATCCCTCGCAGGACTATATCGACGGTGAGAAAATACGCGAATGCGAAGACGGCATAGCCAAACTCAAAGCCATGACCAAAGAGGAGGCCGAGGCCATAAAGCGTTTCATCCGTCCGGTGATGGTAAAGCTCGTCAACTGCAAGAACGTTTATCTCCAGGGAGTGCTGTTTCAGAATTCTCCTGCCTGGAACCTCCACCCGCTGATGTGCGAGAATCTTATAATTGACGGTGTCTACATCAAGAATCCCGAATATGCCCAGAACGGCGACGGGCTTGACGTGGAATCATGCAAAAACGTGATCATCTACCGTTCGACTCTCGATGTGGGTGACGATGCCATCTGCATCAAGTCCGGCAAGGACGAAGACGGACGCCGCCGCGGCATACCGACTGAAAATGTCATTGTCAAGGACTGCCGGGTATTCCAGGGCCACGGCGGATTCGTGGTCGGCAGCGAGATGTCAGGCGGAGTCAACAATGTGGCCGTGTCTGACTGCCAGTTTATAGGCACCGATGTCGGTCTGCGATTCAAGAGCACACGCGGACGCGGCGGTGTGGTCAAAAACATCTTCATTGACAACATCAACATGCTCGACATCGTTGGCGAAGCTCTGCTTTTCGACCTCTACTACTGGGTGAAAAACGCTCCAAAAACCATCCCGCCGGTCGACGAGACTACACCACAGTTCCGCGACATCACCATCACCCGCGTCAGCTCGTTCAACTCCGGAATTCCCGTCAAGTTCAACGGTCTTCCGGAAATGCCTATCGAAAACATCAAGGTCAGCAACTCGATATTCACCGCGCAGAAAAGCGGCCTGCTGTCTGAATCGACAGGAATTGTGTTTGACAACGTAGACATCACCTCGGCTTCTGGCGCTGCCATGACCATCAACAACTGCAGCAACGCCACTCTGACCGACTGTAAGTTCACCTCCCCGGCAGAGGAAAAAATTCTCTACACCGGCAAGAACAAAAACGTAAAAGTGAAGTAAGCCCCCCGTCTGAACAATTCACGCTCCAATACATCAAGGCGGCGCTGATCCATATGATATCAACTGGATCAGCGCCGCCCGGCTTATCTTATCCCGAAACTGCCGGCGCAGTCCGTAAAGCAGTTACTTCTTCGGTGTCCTTTTCGGTTTCTTCGGTTCCGGACGGAGAAGGCGGAGCACCTGAGCCGAGCGAGGCGGCATATAGAGGCGCAGCCATTCACGTCCTGACGGAGCAAACAGCGGATCGGTCTGAGTCAGATGACGGACACTCTCGTCAATATTGCCGTAGCCACCGAAATCGGCACTATCGGTCGACAGCACCACCTCATACTCTCCGGCAGGCGCAAGAACACCGTAGCCGGTGAATGCCTTGACCGGATTGAAGTTGAAGACAAACACAAGATCACCGCGCATATAGGCAAGCACCTGGTCATCGTCCTTCTCCCAGAGTTTGACCACCGGGAGCGACTGGAAATTATAGACTCCGGAGATCAGATGGATCATAGCGTTGTCGAAATTGTTAAGCTGATCATATTTCAGTTCCTTGCGGTCTACGAGATCCCACTGGCGGCGGGCATACTTGTAGCTCCAGCCGTTGCCTTCGCGCGGAAAGTCTATCCATTCCGGATGACCGAACTCATTACCCATGAAGTTAAGGTAACCGCCGTTGATGGTCGAGGCGGTCACAAGGCGAATCATCTTGTGGAGAGCCATGCCGCGGGCCACTGCCATATTGTCGTCATCCTTCATCATGTGCCAGTACATCTCCTTGTCGATCAGGCGGAAAATCACGGTTTTGTCTCCGACAAGAGCCTGGTCGTGGCTCTCTACATAAGAGATTGTCTTTTCATCGGCACGGCGGTTGGTCAGTTCCCAGAATATCGAAGTCGGATGCCAGTCCTCGTCCTTCTTCTCCTTGAGAGTCTTGATCCAGTAATCGGGAATACCCATAGCCATACGGTAGTCAAACCCTATGCCGCCGTCCTTGACAGGCACAGCCAGACCGGGCATACCGCTCATTTCCTCGGCAATCGTTATGGCATGGGGATTTATCTCATGAATCAGCTTGTTGGCAAGAGTCAGATATGTGATGGCATTGGTGTCCTCGCCGCCGTCATAATAGTCGTCATAGCTTCCGAATGCCTGGCCGAGACCGTGGCTGTAATAGAGCATCGAGGTAACCCCGTCAAAGCGGAAACCGTCAAAGCGGAACTCCTGAAGCCAGTATTTGCAGTTTGACAGCAGGAAGTTGATCACATCGTTTTTGCCATAGTCGAAACAAAGCGAATCCCATGCCGGATGCTCGCGGCGGCCATCGCCGTAGAAGTACTGGTCATAGCTGCCGTCAAGGCGTCCGAGGCCTTCCACTTCATTTTTGACTGCGTGAGAGTGGACAATGTCCATAATCACGGCAATGCCGAGTTCATGGGCTCGGTCTATCAGGCTCTTCAGCTCTTCAGGAGTACCGAAACGGCTTGAGGGAGCATAGAAGCTCGACACATGATAGCCGAAAGACCCATAGTAGGGATGCTCCTGTATGGCCATGATCTGGATGGCGTTATATCCGTCGGCCGCAATACGCGGCAGTATCTTGTCGCGGAATTCCACATATGTGCCTATTCCCTCCTTCTCCTGCGCCATGCCGATATGGCATTCATAGATGAGAAGCGGACGGGTGTCGGGGCGGAAGCGCTTCACCTTCCACTTATAGGCCTCAGGAGCCCAGACCTGCGCTGAGAACAGATGGGTTGTCTCGTCCTGCACTACCCTTGTGGCATATGCGGGAATGCGTTCGCCGCTTCCGCCGTCCCAGCTGACGATCATCTTGTAGTAATCGCCGTGACTCATTGCGTCGGGTTTCAGTTTGAGTTCCCACACGCCGTTGGCTTTCGGCTTCAGGGCATATTTCTTCAGTTGTTTCCACTTGGAAAAGTCACCGACAAGAGTGATCCCGGTTGCATTCGGAGCCCATTCGCGGAACACCCAGCTGCCGTCAGCCTGACGATGTAGTCCGAAATAATTGTGGGCGTTGGCAAATGAGTCGAGTTTGCCGTCAGGACCACATAGTTCCTGCTCCTTGCGCAGAGCGTCTTCATGACGGCCTATGATCGCGGCGCTATAGGGCTCAAGCCAGGGATCGTTCTTGATGATGTTGAGAGTCTTTTTTTTCATTGGTAACTGATGATTAGAGGGGAGGCATTTGTGTGTGCCCATAGGGTTAAACCTGAATCCCTGAGTTTTGTTTCCACAAACTTAAGAATAATTTTTCAATCCGCAGGCATATGTATGGCAAAAAGAACGCTCTGGCACTCCAAGAATCCTGCGGGAATCCTAAGCCCGAAAACAGGAAGTCTCAGAGGCTGACTATTCCAAGTCCGAAAACAAACACCGTGGCTATGCAGACGGGCGCGATGTAGCGCAGGCAGAAAACCACAATCCGCGCTCCGAGCAGTCCGCGGCGCGTGCCGTCAGGGCTGAGTTCACGGCGCACCACCGCGCGGTCGAGCACCCACCCGACAAACAGAGAGATCAGCAGACCGCCGAGCGGCAGGAGTATGTTGGACGATACATAGTCAAAAAGATTGAACAGTGTCATGCCGAATATCTTCCACCCGGAAAGCGATCCGAATGACAGCGCGCAGAGCGAACCAAGCACCATTGCGACCGCTATATTGATAACGGTGGCCTTGCGGCGCGACATGCCCAGCTCATCTGTCAGATAGGATATGCAGATTTCGCTCATTGATATTGTCGATGACAGGGATGCCACAAACAGCAGCACAAAGAAGAGCGTGGACCAGAGCATGGTGCCGGGCATCCGGCAGAACACAGACGGCAGGATCTCGAACACCAGACGCGGACCGGCCTCAGGCTGAAGACCGAAAGTGAAGACCGCCGGGAAGATTATCACACCGGCCAGAATGGCCACCAGAGTGTCAAGAGCAGCCATTGTACCCGCCGTGCGCAGCAGAGGTGTCTCCTTTCTGAAATAGCTTGAATACGTGATCAGACAACCGAGACCGAGACTCAGCGAAAAGAATGCCTGCCCCATAGCCTCGATCATAACTGAGGGGGTAACCTGCGAGAAGTCAGGGCTGAAAAGAAATTTCAGACCGTCGGCCGCTCCGGGCATCATCAGCGAGTTGACACAGAACACGGCAAGGATCACAAACAGCAACGGCATCATGATGTTTGACATCCGCTCGATTCCTTTCTGCACTCCGCGGGCAAGAATCAGATAATTGGCCAGCAGAAAAAGCAGAGTGCACACAAGCGGACTCCAGTCAGACGAGGCAAACCGGTCAAACTGCCCGTGCAGCCCCTCGACAGTGTTTATCCCGTCAAAATCAGACAGTGACAGAGCTATGTATTTCATAGTCCATCCGGCCACAACCGAATAGAAACTCAGAATCAGAATCGAAGAGAGCAGCCCCATGTAGCCGACCACTCCCCAGGCCCTTTTCGGAGCAAGCGCCTTGAATGCACCGCGCACATTCAGCCCCGTGTGGCGTCCGATGATAAACTCGGCACAGACCACCGGAATCCCGACCACAAAAACAAAAAACAGATCGATGAGAAGGAATGCTCCTCCGCCATGAACTCCGGCTTCATAAGGGAAACGCCATATATTACCAAGTCCCACAGCCGAACCGACGGTGGTTGCGATCACACCGAGACGCGTTGCGAACTGCGCTCTTTTTTCTGTCATATGTATATTCTGATTGTGTATTTGCAATATTAGAACGTGCAAAGATAAGCAATTTTCGTAAATTTGTGCTCCATTATACATTCATTGACATTACAGCCATGACCGACATCGAATCAATCCGACTTTTCTGCCTTTCACTGCCCCACACAAGCGAAGACATGGCTTTCGGTGAAGACTATCTGCTGTTTCGTGTCTGCGACAGGATCTTCGCCTGCTATGGTTTTGCCCGCGACAACTATTTCACCCTCAAATGTGATCCGGTCTATGCAATTGAACTGCGCGAGCGCTATCCTGAAATCCAGCCTGCCTGGCACTGGAACAAAAAATACTGGAACCAGCTCGATCTCTCCGGCTCGCTAAGCGAGGAAATGGTGAAATCACTGATCATCCACAGCTACTCAGAAGTAATCCGCAAATTCTCACGCCGTTTTCTCAACGCCAACCCTGACATCGCAGCCTTTCTCGATGACCACAATGCCCGCAAAGATCTCTGACCCATTGTTTCAGCCAATCTCCGGCTCTACTACCCCTCCGCCATCAGCTTGTTGAACGAACGGTTGATGAAACTGAGATAGAACGGGCGCACAAACATGCTGTCACCGATCCGCACCGGAAGCGTCATATAGCGGATCATGAATCTGAACAAGCCCGGAAGCCTTGATTTGCGGGCCATCCGGTCAAGCCGCCTCAGTTCCGCTCCCGCAAGAGCCTTGTCGCCTATACACTCCCACACCTGGGCCTTGCCTGCAAACTGCAAGGCATCAAAAAGATACCGGCATTCGCCCCTATAGTCCGACTGCCCGAATCCGTCCACCATATTACCTATGATTTTCAGTCGGCTGACAAAACTCAGCGTCTTGTCTTTCCGATGGATGATTGAATCTGCGTTGTCATTACGGTAGAAATAGACCGGGGTGAAACAGAATGCCACAGACCTGACCTGACGTGCCGCACAGACGCGCCACATGTCGTCCTCATGCAGAAGCCCTTCACAGAAATAAAGATCATTACCTGTTATGAATTCCCGGCGTATCAGTTTGCCACATGCAGTCATCGGAATTTCAGTCAGCAGACTCCGCGAGCACCACGCCCGGTCATCGCTATATTCAGGAAACAGCACTGGCGACACACACAGAAAATCCATGAAACGGGTCGGATTCTTAAGCCACATGTCACCCTGGACAATATCAACACCTGAAAATTTTTCTGCCACAACTGCCATTGCGGCAATCGCACCGGGGAGCAGACGGTCATCACTGTCAAGAAACGAGACATAATCGCCTGAGGCAGCACGTATGCCACTGTTTCGCGCGGCAGAAAGCCCGCGGTTTCTATCATGGCTTATAATACGGAATTCTATCGGCCCGGTATATGCACCTGTCAGACGCTCCACCACAGCCATCGAGCTGTCACTTCCGCAATCGTCCACGACAATGCACTCCAAGGCCCCTCCGAAATTCTGTTCCATCACAGACTTCAGACACTCCTCTATGTATCTCTCCACATTGTAAACCGGAACAATTATAGATATTTTCATCTGATCAGTCATATTGGTCAAGAGATTCTGTCAGAATATACTCTTTTGCAGATGGATTCTTTGAAAAGAACTCTGCGATCTTACATTCCTGTTCGAAATTGAACACTCGTGAAAAACTATCTTTGAGCAATTTAGCAGGCAAACCTCCGATAAGAGTCCGTTCTTGACTTGTGATATTGCTATTCACCAATGAATTTGATGCGACAGTAGTATATGCCGGCAACTCGACACCTTTCATTATTGATGACCGTGAGCCAATCCAACAATGATGCCCTAATACAATTGACGAATTATTTCTTCTGACCTTTCGCTTATCCGTATTATAGGTATAATGGAAGTTCGTATCCATTATCTGGCATTGATGTCCCATTCTTAAATTATGGCCTAAACATATAGACTCCGAACATGAGATCATCACACCATTACTTATGAACGCATTATTGCCAATCCGCAGCACTCCTCCACCCCACAACAGGAGTTTTGAGCCACGTCCAATAAATGCTTGTCCCTCAAAAATAATTTTACCATGCCCCAAAACTATTTCCGTATTCCCCTCCCCAAGTCCGGGAGCTTCCGAAGGCGCATTTATCCTGATCATCCCTCGACTCATTTCTGCTGCCTGACATACAATCTCCATACATCCGATAAATTTTGTAATTTTCAAACCTCCATAAACATATATCGGCAACTTTTTTGCCTGCCGGAAAGGTAAAAAATAAAAATTCACAACCAACGTCCGCCATAGGCTAAGAAATGGGGTTGAGCGCCATTTCATATACCTCGCAGCATACATTTTAAGCCTTATGCCTATTTTTAACCACACAGAACTCATCCGATTCTATCTTTTATTCGAGTAACTAAATATTTCCTATCGCTGTGCGTCAATAATACAACCGTTGACACACCAATCCCGATAGCAGTTGTAAAAACACATCCTGCCAAAATGCCGATCCATGAAACATCAAGGAAAAATATTTTGAACAAAATTGAAGCTGCTGTCACTACGCCTATGTTAATAGCGTTTTTTATAATCACAGGGAAAAAGCACCATTTGCTTAGCCCCAGGCAGACAGCGCCGTATATCGGCAAAAACGTTGTAACCCTAATACTGCCATAAAAAGTTCTGACTGAAGCCAAAACAAACAATTTAGTAATATCGTCAGTGCAAACCAACATAATCAGCAACACTGTAGCAAAAATAGCTATCGAATTAAGAAACAGATTGATTGAAGATTTTTTGACTTTATTTGTAATAGTAAATATCGCCCATAACGGCTCCTGAGGTATCGCGAATATCATACCCAAAGAGCCTAAACATGACAATCTGTATAATAATGCCGCATCCTCAGTCGGTAACCACAGTTTAAAAAACATATCTCCGTAGGCAAAAAGCAGGCTTAACGGTATGCAACTGAAAAAACCGGTCACTCTCACCGCCCGGAGAAGTTCTGCTTTCAGTCCGTTAAAATCTTTAATAGCATAAAGACGTGTGAACTCCGGAGCGAAATTGCCTGACAGCATACTGAAAAAGCCAAGAATCATCATAGGGATAATCTGGGTGATCGACAATATGCCCATCGCATTCGCATTGATGAACAGATTTGCCAAAAGAAGATCAAATCCTCTTGACAGCATCTCGCTCAAACGGGAAATAAGATTCCATGCACCTGCCGCAGTGACCTCCTTTACATACTTGAAATCAAAATATTTCCACTTGACATGCAGCTCCGGTGTCAGCAAACGGTAAAAATAATAATTCGAGCCTATGATATAGACATCCATCACTATCACTGTCAGTCCGATATACCAAAGGTGAGGCACGAAAAGCCCGAATAACAAGAGCATCAATATAACCCTGATGAAACTGCCTACAACATTTCTGATATTAGTGATATCAAGTCGGTTTCTAATAAATGCGCCGACAGAGATAACCCCGGTCATCAGTCCAAGCACAGACGAAACTCCAAGCATCGCAAAAAGAGCCTGAACGTCACCGACAAGCGCTTCCGGAATATTGATCAGCTCCGGCAAAAACGCAGTCACCACAGCCAAAGCCAGAAGTATTATCGCCGAAAGCAGCAGATTGATATAGAAAATTGACGACATGTACTTATTGGCATCCTCCGACTCTCCTTCATGAACCTTAACCGTGATGAAACGTCCGGCCATTGAATTGACAGCTATTGTAAGCAGACTGCTGTAACCTATTATATTATTCGAAAGTCCGATGTAGCCATAGGCATCTGTACCAAGTTTTTCAACTATAAACGGTGTCAAAAAAAATGACACACAGAGATTGAGAGTAAACACACAGACCCCTGACAGCATATTCACCGCCATCTGCCTGCGGGCCGACCGTTCATTTCCTAAACTCTTTACTGCCATTTTGCAACTTCCGGCTATGAATTTTCACCACTTATGACAGCATAGATCTGCTCTATCGACTTGTCAGGGCAGAAAATTTCTGAACGCCGACGGGCCATTGCCTCATAATGACTGCGAAGAGCGCAGTCATCCAACAGAGCCTTTATCTTGAGCGCAATCTCCTTTTCATCCATTGAGGTCAACAAACCGGCATCTTCCGCAAGCAGTTCTGTCGGTCCGGTTATCCGCGTGGCCACAATAGATTTTCCAAGACAGAGAGCCTCGGATACTACTACCGGAAGCCCTTCGGCATCCGATGTGAGCACGAAGATATCGGCATTTTTCACAAGAGGGTATGGATTGGTCTGAAAACCGCAGAAGATAATCCGATCATCGACTTTCAGGTCCTTTGCCAGTCTGCGCAGATCTGCCTCAAGTTCTCCTTCTCCTACAATCCAGGCCTCAACATCAAGTCCGTAATCATGCCACAGCCGGGCAACAACCCTAATCAGTCTGTCCTGACGCTTCTGCGGAGCAAGCCGTCCCACATTGCACAGAACATACTTACGCCTTTTTTCAACCGGACATGATTCAGAACTTTTCCTTATTATATCGTCCTTCTCAATCAGGTTGTATATAACTCTTGCCGGATATTCCCTGGCAAAAAGTTTAAAGAAAGCCTCGCGGGCCTGCTTTGAGACGAAAACAATTTCATCCATCCGGTCATAGGCCTCCGTTTCAGCTGCATCATTCTTAAAAAATCCGGAGGAATAATGATTGGCAAGCATATCTATATGCACCCATGTGACATTCCGGCGCGCCCTTGAACGCAGTTTCGAATGGACAGCCACACTCCAGCCCTCCATAAACGATACTATACAGTCATATTTCCCGCATAGTCCCAAGGCTTTATACAGTTTAAGCCGTGTCCATAGTCCTGAAGGAACCAGCTTTGCCGTCCATCGGTTGAACAGCAGTTTCCATCCGAAAGCCATCTGCGCCGGATCAAACACCTTTATCCTTACGCTCTCCGGTACTGCAGAAAGATAAACTCCATATTTCTGAAACAACAGCAGTGTAACGTCAAAGCGGTCATAATCAATGCGATTCAAAATGTCACACAACACCTTTTCGGCACCTCCGCCGGCAAGAGAATACTGTATTATGAGAAGTTTATTTTTCATGCACGGTCTTTCAGGCTCGGAAAAAATGCTCTTTTCACTGACTCTGGTGAAACTTCCGGACATTCATTAGTCATCCTAAAATTATAGAAGAAAACAGGCAGTCTGGCTATAAGCCGACTGCCTGTTTTCTTTCGGAGCGGCAAACGAGGCTCGAACTCGCGACCCTCAGCTTGGGAAGCTGATGCTCTACCAACTGAGCTACTGCCGCATTACATATCGCGTTTTTACGGATGCAAAAATAAGTGTTTTTTCCGAATCCATGAAATATTCCATCCCTTTTATTGCGCCTTTTCTTTTATTTTCACAATTGCGCAGGTTCAACTGGCAAGTGCAAAATTAGCGATTTGTTTGAAGAACTCGGTTTTCGGGTTTGAAAAACCGAGTTTTTTCCGTGGTCTGAGGTTTAGTTTCTTTGCGACATTCTTGATGTATAGGTCAGTGAAATCATTGAAA
>NZ_PUEC01000024.1 GCF_003024805.1 Duncaniella muris | reverse complement strand
GGCAATGCAGATTATTAAAGAGCATGTCGACAAAAGTAGTCTGAAGAAAAGACGCTTCAAAGCGAGCCTTTCCAACGACTATCTGACCGATATGCTACTTAAAGCAAAATTTTGATGCGGTTGCCCTGTTCTAACACGGCCGAAAGTTGTGGGATAGGAAATTATTCATTAAATTTGCACTGACGTTCGGCTTGTTTTTAACAACCCGGAACTCAACAACCGGAACCATCTATATAATCATCCAAATGGGACAAATGATCGCCATAGTGGGGCGCCCAAATGTAGGCAAATCCACACTTTTCAACAGACTTACCCAGTCACGCACCGCTATCACCAACGACGAGGCCGGAACTACCCGCGACCGCCAGTACGGCAAAGTTGACTGGAACGGGAAAGAGTTCTCGATTGTCGACACCGGCGGCTGGGTGGTCAACAGCGAAGACATTTTCGAAAACGAAATCAATAAGCAGGTCCACCTCGCCATCGAGCAGGCTGACGAAATTCTTTTTGTGGTCGATGCCATGAACGGCGTAACCGACCTTGACGACCAGGTAGCCGAAATTCTCCGCCGGTCAACCAAGCCCGTAATTCTCGTGGCCAACAAAGTTGACGCAGGTGACTCGCTCTACAACATCGCCGAATTTTACAGTCTCGGACTCGGTGACCCTATGGGAGTCTCAGCAGTAAGCGGCTACGGCACAGGCGATCTTCTTGACGAAGTGGTCCTCAAAATGCCCGAAAAAGATGATGACGAAGAGTCAAAGCTCGATGACATACCCAAGATCGCCATCGTAGGCCGTCCGAACGCAGGGAAATCATCGATCATCAACGCGTTTATTGACGAAGACCGACACATCGTGACCGACATCGCAGGTACTACACGCGACTCAATCTATACGCGCTACAATAAATTCGGCTTCGATTTCTATCTCGTTGACACAGCCGGTATCCGCAAAAAAACCAAGGTGACAGAAGATATCGAATATTATTCTGTGATCCGTTCGATACGCGCCATCGAGGCTTCGGATGTATGCATCCTCATGATCGACGCCACACGAGGCATCGAGTCGCAGGACGTCTCAATCTTCTCTCTCATCCAGCGCAACAAGAAAGGTCTTGTGGTTGTGGTCAACAAATGGGATCTCGTAGAAGACAAATCGAAGGAAGCCATCAAACATTACGAAGATGCCATCCGCGAGCGCTTCGCTCCCTTTGTCGATTTCCCTATCATATTCGCATCGGCTCTCACCAAGCAGCGCATCTACAAAGTGCTTGAAACAGCCCTCCACGTATGCGAAAACCGCAAGCGAGTGGTCCCCACCTCGCAGCTCAACACCGTGATGCTCGAAGCCATTTCAGCCTATCCGCCTCCCGCCAACAAAGGAAAATTCATAAAAATCAAATATGTGACAATGCTGAAAGGCTCCCCCATTCCAACATTTATCTTCTTCTGCAACCTGCCGCAGTGGGTCAAGGAACCCTACCGCCGCTACTTGGAGAACAAGATCCGAGAAACATGGGACTTCCACGGCACACCGATCAATGTTTTCATGCGTGAGAAATAATCACCACGCATGAAAACACACTCCCTCTCTCCCCTCACCTTCTCCCTCACGCCACGACAAATCACACACTACCTTAGGATTTAATAAACAACGTCATTATCATGAAAACTGAATCTGCCACCTATTATATAGCGGTGGATCTCGGCGCGACCAGCGGTCGCCTTATCCTTGCATTGTTTGACGGCGAAAAAATTTCAACCGAAGAACTTCACCGGTTCAAACACCCGATGCTTCCCATAGCAGACCACCTGTTCTGGAATTTGCCCGGACTTTACCACGAAATTCTCACCGGCCTGAAAACGGCAGCTGAAAAACTCAATAGCCTTGGAGCCAAAGCCCGGTCCATAGGCATAGACACATGGGGATGCGATGTGGCCTATTTCCATGCCGACGGCACACTTGCCGGACTTCCCTACTGCTACCGCGACCCCCACACCACCGGAGCTGTCGACAAGTTCTGCGAAGACATGTCAAAAGAGACAGTATATGGAAAGACCGGAATCCAATTCATGGATTTCAACACTCTGTTTCAGCTCTACACTATAGGCAAAGATCAGGGCAACGCACTCCACAACTCAGACAAAATCCTGTTCATTCCGGATGCGCTGGCCTATATGCTGACAGGCGAGGCCGTGACTGAATATACAGTCGCGTCAACATCTCAGATACTCAATCCCACAACCGGCCGGCTTGACGACGAACTTCTTGCCCGGATAGGACTGAGCGAGGATCGCTTCGGCAAACTCGTGAACCCAGGTCATCGTATCGGCTCACTTACACCCGCCGTTCAGCAGCTGACCGGACTGGGCGAGGTCCCCGTCATTGCAGTAGCCGGACACGACACAGCCTCGGCCGTGATCGGCGTACCTGCCAAAGATGCGAATTTCGCATATCTGAGCTGCGGCACATGGTCGCTTCTCGGCATCGAGACACCTAAGCCCATCATCAACGAAAAAGGCTTTGCCTACAATTTCACCAATGAAGGCGGCCTTGACGGCACCATCCGATATCTGAAAAACATCTGCGGAATGTGGATATTCGAACGCGCCCGCACCGAGCTGAAAGACGCGCCGGCCAGTGTTGCCGATCTGTGTGCGCTCTACACCGAATCTGACATCGACAGCACAATCAACCCAGACGATCCGTCATTTGCAAATCCGGCCTCGATGACCCAGGCCATCTGCGACTACTGCGAGCGTACCGGACAGAAAGTGCCGGTCACAGTGGCTGACTACGTACGTCTGATATTCCGCAGTCTGGCTCTCCGCTACAAAGAAGTGCTCGGCTGGCTGCGTGAGCTCTCCCCAAAAGAAATCAATACCCTGCATGTGATAGGCGGCGGATCACTCAACGCCCATCTGATGCAGCTCACCGCCAATGAACTCCAAATGCCCGTGGTGGCCGGTCCGACCGAATCCACAGCCCTCGGCAATGTACTCGTGCAGCTTCGCGCTGATGCCCGCGTCAGCGACCTCTCCGAAATGCGCAAGGTGGCAATCAACTCAACCGAGACAAAAACTTATCTCCCTCAATAAACAGACACATCAAATTTTACCTAAATACATATAAATCTATCTTATCATGAACGAAGGAACTGTAAAACAAGCTTATGAAATAGCCAAAGAGCGTTACGCAAAACTTGGTATCGACACTGACAAGGTGCTGCAGCAGATGCAGGACTTCCACCTCAGCATGCACTGCTGGCAAGCTGATGATGTAGCCGGCTTTGAAAACCAGGGCGGCTCGCTGACCGGCGGCATCCAGGTCAACGGCAACTATCCCGGCAAAGCACGCAATATCGACGAACTCCGCGCCGACATTCTCTATGCCATGAGCCTCATCCCCGGCAAGCACCGTCTCAACCTCCATGAAATCTACGGCGATTTCGGCGGCAAGTTCGTTGACCGCGACCAGTGCTCTGTCGAACACTTCCAGAGCTGGATCGACTGGGGCAAAGCCAATGACATCAAGCTCGACTTCAACTCAACCTCATTCTCTCACCCGAAGAGCGGCGACCTCAGCCTCTCGAACCCCGACAAGGGCATCCGTGATTTCTGGATCGAACATTCAAAGCGCTGCCGTGCCATCTCTCAGGCCATAGGTGAAGCTCAGCAGGACCCCTGTATCATGAACACCTGGGTTCACGATGGTTCAAAAGACATCACCGTCAACCGCTATCTCTACCGTGAGCTCCTCAAAGACTCTCTCGACCAGATCTTCGAACACAAATATGACTGGATGAAAGACTGCGTGGAGTCAAAGGTGTTCGGCATCGGACTTGAAAGCTACACCGTAGGCTCAAACGACTTCTACACATCATACGCCGCCAAGAACAACATGATGATCACCCTTGACACAGGCCACTTCCACCCCACCGAAAGTGTAGCCGACAAGGTGTCAGCCATGCTGCTTTTCGTGCCCGAACTGATGCTCCATGTGAGCCGCCCCATCCGTTGGGACTCTGACCATGTCACCATCATGGACGACCCGACAATGGACCTCTTCAGCGAAATTGTCCGTGCCGGCGCCCTCAACCGCGTGCACTACGGCCTCGACTACTTCGACGGCACCCTCAACCGCATCGGCGCTTACGTGATCGGTAGCCGCGCAGCCCAGAAGTGCATGCTCCGCGCACTGCTCGAACCCACCGAAACTCTGCGCAAATACGAACTCGAAGACAAGAGATTCCAGCGCCTTGCCCTCCTCGAAGAGTGCAAGAACCTCCCCTGGAATGCCGTTTATGACATGTTCTGCCTCAAGAACAATGTGCCTGTCGGCGAAAACTACATCGTCGAAGTGGAGCAGTATGAACGTGACGTCACCAGCAAACGATGATACTGATAGGTCTCCTTATAATCGCGATCGGCGCTTTCTGCCAGTCCAGCTGCTATGTACCCATCAACAAGATCAAGTCATGGAGCTGGGAAAGCTACTGGATTGTGCAGGGCGTTTTCGCGTGGCTCATTCTGCCGTTTCTGGGCGCACTCCTCGCCGTTCCGGCCGGCCATTCGCTGACAGAGCTTTTTACAGCCGACCAGTCATTCAACATCTGGATGACCATTCTCTTCGGAGCACTCTGGGGAGTGGGAGGTCTGACCTTCGGACTCTCCATGCGCTATCTCGGAGTGGCGCTCGGTCAGTCTATAGCCCTCGGCACATGTGCCGGCTTAGGCACCATAATGGGCCCCGTGCTGCTCAACATTTTCTTCCCTGAAAACGATCCGCTCTCTCAGCTGACAATGGCTGTGATCCTCGGAGTGGTTGTCACCTTGATCGGCATCGCCATCATCGGCATCGCCGGATCAATGAAAGCCTCATCGCTCAGCGAAGAAGAGAAGAAGGCTGCTGTCAAGGACTTCAATTTCCCCAAAGGAATCACCATCGCCCTGCTTGCAGGTTTCATGAGCGGCTGCTTCAACGTAGGCCTTGAATTCGGCAGCGGAATCAATTTCGGTTCACTCACCCCTGACATCTACAAAACCCTTCCGGCCACTCTGCTTGTGACCCTGGGCGGATTCGTCACAAACGCCGTCTACTGTTTCTATCAGAACCACAAGAACCGGACCTGGGGCGACTATGCCAACAGAGCCGTCCTCGGCAACAACCTGCTCTTCTGCCTCCTTGCCGGAGCTCTCTGGTACAGCCAGTTCTTCGGACTCGCACTCGGCAAAGGATTCCTGACCGACTCCCCTACGCTGATGACCCTCTCGTTCTGCATCCTCATGGCGCTCAACGTGGTCTTCTCCAACGTCTGGGGCATAATACTTAAAGAGTGGAAAGGCTGCTCGTCAAAAACGATCACAGTGCTTGTCATAGGCATCGCAGTGCTCATCGTTTCGTGCTTCCTTCCGCAACTGATCTGACCATCAATATTTATCACATACTTATGTCATCAATATTAGAAAACCGCCCCGTGCTCACAGCCGAGGTTGAAAAAGTAGCTGAAGTAGCCGGCTATCTCTGGGAAAAGGGATGGGCCGAACGTAACGGAGGCAACATCACAGTCAACGTAACCGAATATGTCGACGATGCGATCCGCGCCATGCCGGCCATCGCTCCCGCCGCTCCTATCGGCATGACTCTTCCCAACCTCAAGGGATGCTATTTCTTCTGCAAAGGCACCAACAAGCGTATGCGTGATCTCGCCCGCAAGCCTATGGCCAACGGTTCTGTGATCCGCATCACCGATGACTGCGCCCACTATGAGATCATCGCAGACGAACCGGTGAAACCCACCTCGGAACTGCCTTCGCATCTTGCCGTCCACAACTACCTCATCGGAAAAGGCTCGAAATACAAAGCATCGCTCCACACTCATCCGATCGAACTCGTGGCAATGTCACACTGCAACAAATATCTTGAAAAAGACGTGGCCACTCGCCTGCTCTGGAGCATGATCCCCGAAACCAAGGCTTTCTGTCCGCGCGGTCTCGGCATCATCCCCTATCAGCTTCCCGGCTCAAACATCCTCGCCGAGTCTACCATCAAGGAACTTGCCGACTACGACGTGACACTCTGGGAAAAACACGGAGTCTTCGCCGTAGAGGAAGATATCATGATGGCCTTCGACCAGGTTGATGTGCTCAACAAATCTGCCCAGATCTACATCTGCGCCAAGAACATGGGCTTCGAACCTGACGGCATGTCTGACGAGCAGATGAAAGAGATGACAGTGGCCTTCAACCTGCCCAAATAATCAGGCGCAAGCTACCCACACATAATCAGCCCCAGAAAGGCGGCCAAAGCCTCCTTATATATAAACGGTCCTGCCGGTCTGAAAGAAAAAATTCAGACCGGCAGGACCGATACTTTATGCAGAATCCCTATCGGGCTCTAAGCTCCCAGAAAGCCACAGCCGCCGCGGCGGCCACATTGAGCGAATCGACCCCGTGAGCCATAGGAATACGCACTGTATAATCGGCATCTTCAATAGTCGCATCGGCAAGTCCATCGCCCTCGGTACCCATAACTATAGCGAGCCGAGGCTCCTCTCTCAGCGCCGGGTCTTCAAGAGAGACAGACTTGTCAGTCAGAGCCATCGCCACCGTCTTGAACCCGGATTCACGCAATGAGCCGATCGGTCCGTCAAGCCATGTCCACGGCACAAGAAATACCGACCCCATCGAAACCCTTACCGCTCTGCGGTTGAACGGATCGCATGATGACGGCGTAAGCAGCACGGCATCAATGCCAAGAGCGGCAGCTGAGCGAAATATCGCTCCTATGTTGGTTGTGTCTACCACACCGTCAATCACCACCACCCTGCGGGCTTCATTCAGCACTGCACCGACAGTCGGAGCCTGCGGACGGCGCATGGCACAGAGCACCCCGCGTGTCAGAGTATAGCCGGTCAGAGTGCCAAGCAGATCCCGGTCACCTGTATAGACCGGGACTGAGTCTCCGCAACGCGCCACAATGTCGGCAGCGTCACCTTCTATATGTTTCCGCTCACACAGCAAAGCCACAGGCTCATAACCGGCTTCAAGAGCCACACGTATCACCTTAGGACTCTCTGCTATGAAGACACCCTTGTCAGGTTCTAGTCTGTTACGCAACTGGGCTTCGGTCAATGAGCTGAAAATCTCTGCTCCGGGATGTGTCAATGATGAAATTTCAATTATCGGCATAATTCTCAATCGTTAGTGGAGGGGTGTGAGCGTCAGAAAACTTTACTCCAAATTATCACAAAATTAAGTCAATATTACGGTTGTTGCAACCTCCGGGGAGCGTTTTTGCCGAAAATATTTCAAATCCCGCCCAATTCTGCGTAACTTTGCACCCGCGAAATAAAAGAAACGAATTAATTTAATAGACCAAATGGCTTATAATCTTTTGAAAGGAAAGCGCGGCATTATCTTCGGCGCGCTCAATGACATGAGTATTGCCTGGAAAGTAGCTGAGAAAGCTGTAGAAGAAGGCGCTACAATCACTCTGTCAAACACCCCGGTCGCAGTCCGCATGGGTGATGTCAGCAAACTCGGCGAAAAGCTTAATGCTGAAGTTATCCCGGCCGATGCAACCAATGTGGAAGATCTCGAAATGGTATTCCAGAAATCAATGGAAATCCTCGGAGGAAAGATCGACTTCGTTCTCCATTCTATCGGCATGTCACCCAACGTGCGCAAGAAACGTCTCTATGATGACATCGACTACGATCTGCTCAACAAGACGCTTGACATATCAGCCATATCATTCCACAAGATGATTCAGGCCGCAAAAAGACTTGATGCGATCGCTGACCACGGCAGCATCGTGGCCCTCAGCTACATCGCAGCCCAGCGCACAATGTTCGGCTACAACGACATGGCCGATGCCAAAGCGCTCCTCGAATCAATAGCCCGCAGCTTCGGCTACATCTACGGTCGCGAAAAGTCAGTGCGCATCAACACCATCTCTCAGTCGCCCACCCAGACCACTGCAGGCAGCGGCGTGAAGGGCATGTCTTCGCTCATGGACTTTGCAAACCGTATGTCGCCCCTCGGCAATGCCACAGCCGACGAATGTGCCGACTATTGCATTGTCATGTTCAGCGACCTTACCCGCAAGGTCACCATGCAGAACCTCTTCCATGACGGCGGTTTCTCAAGCATGGGCATGAGCCTCCGTGCAATGGACCAGTACGAAAAAGGCTTTGACCAGTACCGCAACGAAGACGGAACAATCCAGTACGGCTAAACACTCAGCCAGACAGATCCAGACTATAAGCACAGATCCCGAAACCGCCACGGCTTCGGGATCTGTCTTTTCTGTGTGAGCTCTCTATTGTTACTTTTTCTTTGATTTCGGAAACGGGAGATCATTCCATAGAGTTTCAATCACCTTAAGAGCCTTGCGGGTGTCAGCGAAGTCAAGGATATAGGCCTCCTTTGCGCCCTGATAAGGAAAGCCGCACTCGGCATCAGTCATCAAGTCGGCAATACAGGGCAATTTCTTTACGTAAGCGATATTGTCGCAGGCTGTGATTACACATTTTTCATTGACATAGATGACGTAATCGCCCATCATCTTGCGACTGCGAACCACACCCAATGGAGCAAGTGCATCACAGATGAATTCAATAAATGCATAGGTACACGCCATTTTATTTAGTCTTTGGTGAAAGAGTGGATTTCAATCAGGTTCCCTTCGGGGTCTGCAATATAGCAGGTGCGTTGCCCCCAAGGCATAGTTTGCGGTGCAAATACTGACTTTGCTCCAAGGGCGGTCACTCTCGCATACTCTTCATCTACATCGCTGAATGTCGGTACATAAAAAGCCAGTTCGACCGTGCCGTTCAGTCCGCATGGATAAGAGTATTCCCGCCCGGTCATCTGTTCAAAGGCGGTACGTGGGAACAATATTAGCCACATATTGCCAAGCTGCATCCTTACATCAGGGTCTTCACCGTTCCAATCGGTTTCAAACCCCATTATGTCACGATAGAATGCCACCATGCGGGTATTGTCAGTCGTAAACAATCCGATGGTATTGAAATTAAATTTAGCTGCCATATTATCTGTTTGCATTTTTACGGTTTTCCATTATCCGTTCAAAATTCTCGCGTCCCCAGTTGAGCAGAGCCTCGACGTGAGGCAAAAGAGTTTTACCGAACTCCGTCACCGAATATTCCGTCCGTGGAGGGACATCCGGAAAGAGTTCGCGACGGATTATGCCGTCGGCGGCCAGCTGACGAAGCACTTGCGACAGTACCTTCTCCGATACTGACGGAATGTTGCGGTACAGCTCATTGAAGCGCACCGGTCCGTTCTCTGAAATCTTCACGAGAACCACCAGCGCCCACTTGTTGCCGAGCCATTCAAGCATCGGAGCCGCCTTGCAATATTCGTAGTCAAGTTTTTTTGCCATAACCGAGGTTTCAAAAATGACTGATCACGAGCAATACAAACTTTTCGGTAAGGGTCAAACCTATCGGTAAGTCATTGCTTCCACACTGATAATCATCTAATTTTGCACTACAAATGTGAAACATTCGCGAGTGAGCAGAGAGCGCATGTCGGCGCAGCCGATGCGCGGTGCAAAGCACTCTGACTCACCGCAAAGTTACAAAAAATAATCAAATATGATGTATCCGCAACTCCATTTCACCGGGCAGGTGTGGCGTCCGCCATACGAGGCCAATTCGCAGCTTCTTCAGATCACATCCGGCTGCACATGGCACAAGTGCAAATTCTGTAGCCTTTATCACGGCACTCCGTTCCGTATGTCGCCGCTGTCAGAGGTGGAAGAAGACCTGAAAGTCATTCGCCAGTGGCAACCGCGTGCCAGACGAGTATATCTCACAGGAGCCAACCCTTTTGCGTTGAGCTACAACAAACTGATGGATGTGGCACTTCTGTTAAGAAAATATCTTACTCACATGGTATCGTTCGGAATGTTCGCCCGTGTGACAGACATTAAATCAAAATCTGTGGAAGAGCTGAAAAACCTCCGGCACATGAAGCTCGACAGCATCAACATCGGCATCGAGACGGCTCACGATGAGACCCTCGACAGAATGAACAAAGGTTATCACGCCTCTGACATTCTCGAACAGTTATCGAAACTTGACGAAGCCGGAATCCGCTACAACGTGTTCTATCTGAACGGACTCGGAGGACGAGGGAAAGGAGAGGAAAGCGCCGTGGCAACAGCCCATGTCCTCAATCAGCTCCACCCCTGCATAATCAACATTGTATCACTCACGATATTCCCGGAGTCACAACTGTTTAATGAAGTACTCGACGGGACTTATGAGGAAGAACCGGAAATCGAGAGGCTGATGGAAATGCGCACACTCATTGACCGACTTAGCATAAAAGTCAACCTCCTTGGCCATCACATATCCAATACGGTACCGATCACCGGAGCGCTTCCAAACGACAAAGTCACATTGCTCCGAGAATTTGACAATGCGATAGCCAAGTTCCCGGAAGAAGAACTCAAAACATACCGCCACCGGATATGGCATCTGTGATTTGCACATGCAAAGTATCAAAAAAAGCAGGGAGCGACATTTCTGTCACTCCCTTTGAGCCGCGAGTGGGACTCGAACCCACGACCTTTTCGTTACGAATGAAATGCTCTACCGACTGAGCTATTGCGGCTTGATGGCTGCGGTCCGGACTCTGGGATGTCCGTCATATGCCTAGACCACAAAAAAGTAACTTTGCGGCAACCCCGTCAGGACTATTGCAGCGCAAAGTTACTAATTTATTTTTTAATTACCAAGGGTCTGCTTGCTGTAGCTGAACTTGATCTTGGCATTCGAGAAATCAAGCGTTGCCATTACCGGTTCGGTTACATAAGGTGTTATGGAGCTTACCTGAGTGGATGTGGTGTTGTAGCCGTAGTAATAGCTGTAGTAGTTTGAATTGGAATTCACATAGAACGACACCAGTGCCGGACAGATGACGAACTCCTCATCCTCTTCCGTAGCTTCGCCTTTCTTGATTATGTCGAGAATATAATCGCGCATTGACGAGAATGTATAGCTCTTGGTGGTAGAGTTGTATGAAGCATAGAACGACGAGAGATTGTCATTGATCTGAGTTCCGGCAAAAAATTTGTCCTTATCCTTCTTCTTGACAAGCAACACATATGGCGGAGGTGTCAGACCGTAGTCATTTTCGATCTCTTTGGCGGGAATCGAGAGCGAAAGTGAGTTGACCACTGCAAGCGATCCGCTGTTTTCCTGATAGCGGCGGAGTATTTCGCGTGCCGGGAAGTTGAACTCCACATCGTAGCCGGTGGGAGCTATAAGCATTGTTTCGCCTGACTGGGCGCGCTGCTTAAGTTCTTCCGACATCTTATATACTATATTATTGTTGGTGATTACCTCCGGAGTGACAGCCATATATGATCCGACGAGGTTGAACACTGTGTCACGCTGCGGATCGGTGTCAGGAATCGGCATAACCGAACGGTAATAGACGTTGATCATATTGTTGACTATTCTTGTCACACGTCCTGAACCGAATGAATTGGCGATGTATAATCCGGGAAACCATTTTGCGAATGCCTGTGGGGTGGCAAATGTGGCCTCCGAGGTCTTGAACTGATTGTAGAGACGGACACCGAATTCTGTCGGCAGAGTCACCTTTATATCCTTTATAATACTGCCCTCGCTGTCAGCCCCTATATCCTCGGCTCCGTCAATGAGCGCCGAGTACGATGTTGAACCGATAGGTGCCGAAGGATCGTAATATCCGTCAGGAGTGAAGTCACTGTAGATCGGCGAAGGCAACTGTTTGTTGAGTTCATAAACCGTAAGCCCCATCGGCACCACAGAGTCTCCGGCAAATCCGTCCTTATACATAGAAAGGACGAGCTTGACAGAATCAATATAGTCCGGCTTGACATAAAATGTATCGACATAAGACGATGGCATATACTGGCAGACGATATCGCTGCGGAGATTGCCATATCCTTTGGCATCCAGATTTCCGAGAAGCTGAAGCACAGTGCGTGACTGCACCAGATCATTGCTGACCGGGCGTCCGCTGACGGTAAAGTTGGAGTCTATGACGATCTCAACCTCATCCTCGACCAAGCTCCCGCCGGCTGTTGAGGTGCTTTCGTCACATGAAATGACTGAGAGTGTGGCTATTACGCCTGCTGAAAGCAGAGCTAATTTTTTCATTTTGATCGGAGATTAATCATCTTCCTCGCCTAAAAGCGAGCGATAAAATTCTGTGTAACGGTCAACGCGATCTTCCTCGCCCTCATAAGCAAGGAATGGTTTACCGGAAGCCTTGGCATATTCAACCAGCGCTGGATCGACATCACCGGTCACCTGGATGACGGCATCGGCATAGTCAATGGCCAGACGGTTAAGGGTGGCGAAATCCACGGGGTCGGAGCCGAGAGCCGCTATATCTTCTTCGCTGAAATCACTCATGCGCAGTTTCTCTGCGAAACGCGGGTCAAGAGTTCCTTCAAACTTTTCAGGCTGCAGGGCATAGACGATCTTTGAGTCTCGAAAAATCGGGTCATCCGAATAACGTCTGCGCAGATACAGTGGAGTCAGAGCCGAAACCCAGCCGCTGCAGTGGATCACAGCCGGCTGCCAACGGAGTTTTTTGACGGTCTCCGCAACACCCATTGTGAAGAACATGATGCGTTCGTCATTGTCAGCCGGCAGAAGATCTGTTTCGAGCCCCTTTTCAGGTAATGGCTGAAAATAATCGTCATTGTCAATAAAATAGACCTGCATGCGCGAAGGCAGCAAGGTCGCCACCTTAATTATCAAAGGGTGGTCTGAATCATCTATGATAAGATTCATGCCGGAGAGACGAATCACTTCGTGGAGCTGGTTGCGGCGTTCGTTGATGCAGCCATATTTCGGGGTGAAGCTCCTCACTTCGAATTCTTTGCCATGAATACCCTGCGGTATGTCACGACCAAGGACTGACATTGATGTGTCCGGCAGATAAGGCGATACTTCTTGCGAGACGAATAGAACTTTTTTGGGCGCCATTTAGGATAGATAGTCTTAGCGAACCGGCCAAGGTCCATATTTTTTACAGCTGAACTCTTGGCCCAGGCTCTTTGTTATGTGATTGGATTGCAAAGTTACAATTTTTTTTTCATTTTTCCACCATCGCGCGCATCCAAACAGCAACTTTTCGACTTTCAGACCTTGATCTCACCTCTTTTAAGACTCTCAAATTTTGATATAAGCCGAAAAATTACTACCTTTGCACGAATTATCTGCTATAAGTAGACATGAGACAATTAAAAATCACCAAATCTATAACCAATCGTGAAAGCGCGTCGCTCGATAAATTCCTCCAGGAAATCGGCCGCGAAGAGCTCATCTCCGTCGAAGAGGAAGTAGAGCTCGCCCAGCGCATTCACCAAGGAGACCAGAGAGCTCTCGACAAGCTCGTTCGTGCCAACCTCCGCTTCGTTGTATCTGTGGCAAAACAATATCAGAACCAGGGGCTCAGCCTCCCCGATCTTATCAACGAAGGCAATCTCGGCTTGATTAAAGCGGCACAGAAATTTGACGAGACACGAGGCTTCAAGTTCATCTCCTACGCCGTGTGGTGGATTCGTCAGTCCATCCTCCAGGCTCTGGCCGAACAGAGCCGCATAGTGCGCCTGCCGCTCAACCAGGTAGGTTCGCTCAACAAAATCAGCAAGGCACTCTCGAAATTCGAACAGGAAAACGAACGCCGTCCGTCGCCTGAAGAACTCGCTGAAAAGCTCGACGTGCCTGTCGACAAAATCGCCGATACACTCAAAGTTTCAGGACGCCATATTTCTGTCGACGCCCCCTTCGTTGAAGGCGAGGACAACAGTCTTCTTGACGTGCTCACAAACGATGACTCTCCTATGGCTGATGCAACACTCACCCAGGAGTCTCTGTCAAAAGAAGTAGAGCGCGCCCTCAAGCAGCTCCACGACCGTGAACGCGAAATCCTCAAAATGTTCTTCGGCATAGGCTGTCAGGAAATGACCCTCGAAGAAATCGGCGCCAAATTCGACCTGACCCGCGAACGTGTGCGCCAGATTAAAGAAAAGGCCATCCGCCGGCTCAAGGGTCAGAAAAGCCACCTGCTCAAAGCATATCTCGGCCAGTAATCAGCATAAACCTCAAAACCGACTCAATTCATGCTCGCGTTTTCACTCCTGCTTTCAATTACTGTTACCGTTACGAATCCACAACCGACACCCCGCCAGGCGGTGCCGGTTGTTGTTCCTATAGCACAAAACGGTAAAGAAATCAACTCGGCGGTCATCAAAGGCCAGCCCGACACGCCTTGGCAACTTGACGATCTCAACGACGACGGCCGTCCCGATGAACTCGTTTTCCTCGTCGACCTGAAAGCCAACCAGACAAAGACTCTGACCGTCGACCTCTCATCGGCCCGCCCGAAAACATCATTCACCCCCGAAACCAAGGCCTACCTCAAGCTCAACGACAAAAACAAGAAGCATCCTGAGATACAGGCCATCGCTTTTCCGGGCGATGTTGACAACCGCCAGATGTACAACAGCATCTACGGCCACGGAGTTGTGCTTGAAGGGCTCTATAATGCCATTCGCATCTACATGGACAACCGCCAGAGCGTAGACCTCTACGCCAAAAACACCCCGCGGCTCGAACTTGACAGCACCGGCTTCTACACCACCCGCAAGCAACTCGAACAAGGCTACGGCCGCGACGTGCTATGGGCCGGAACCTCAGTGGCGCTCGGCTCGTTCCGCGGATGGCAGAACGGCAGCCCCGTCACCATTGACACCGTCACCACCCGAATGCAGCGCGTGATCGCCACAGGTCCGGTCCGCTCCATAGTCGAAGTCTCTGACCGCGGCTGGATCTACAACGGCACACCTCTTGAAATGCGCCAGCGCTACACAATCTATGCCCGTCACCGCGACATCGACGTAGACATCACCATTTCAGGCGCTCCCAAAACATATACTTATTGCACAGGGGTGCAAAAACTCGCCACTGACAACCAAGGCTTCCTCACCCAAACCGGTCTTGCCGGAAGCTGGGGCACAAATCTGCCTGACAAAGGAATGCCCGACATAACCGACACAATCGGGCTCGGCATCTTTGTGCCGGCAGCCTATCTGCGATCTGTCAAGGAAGATAACGTCAATTATCTGACACTTCTGAAAACCGACACCAAGGGCCGCATCCGTTACAGCTTTATCTCCGGAGCCGAACGCGACAGCGCCTCTCCCCACTCTGCCACCGAATGGTTCAACTACCTACACCGGTGGGAAAAAGAGAAACGAAATCCGGCAAAAATAACAATCAAATAAAACAATTCGAGAGGATGCTTGGTTATCAGGCATCCTCTCAATTCGTTAATATCAAAAAAAATAAAATTTCAATTTTAATATATCACAAACATTCATTACCTTTGCGGCTCAAAACTCACTTAGTAGCTTGTAACAAATCAATTAAAGACTAATGAAAACTGCACTGATCACAGGTATCACCGGCCAGGATGGTTCGTTTCTGGCAGAGTTCCTTTTAGAGAAAGGTTATGATGTTCACGGCACCATCCGCCGTTCGTCAGTAGATTATCGCGAACGCATCGCACACCTTGAGGGAAAGCCCAACTTCCATCTTCACTATGCCGACCTCGGTGACTCGATGTCGATACTACAGGTAGTGTCAAAAGTGCGCCCTGACGAAATCTACAATCTTGCCGCCCAGAGCCACGTCCAGGTATCTTTTGACTCGCCCGAATTCACAGCCGACATCGATGCCACCGGTGTGCTCCGCATCCTTGAGGCCGTGCGCCTCACCGGCCTTGCCGACACCTGCCGCATCTATCAGGCTTCAACTTCAGAGCTTTATGGAAAGGTTGAAGAAGTTCCTCAGAACGAAAAGACACCCTTCCACCCCTACTCACCCTATGCAGTGGCAAAACTTTACGGATTCTGGATCATCAAGGAATACCGCGAGGCATATAACATGTATTGCTGCTCAGGCATTCTCTTCAACCACGAATCAGAACGCCGCGGCGAGACATTCGTAACACGCAAGATCACCCTTGCCGCAGCCCGCATCGCCCAGGGAAAACAGGAAAAACTCTATCTCGGCAACCTTTCATCGCTCCGCGACTGGGGCTATGCCAAGGACTATGTGGAATGTATGTGGCTCATCCTCCAGCAGGAAAAACCCGAAGACTACGTGATCGCTACCGGCGAACAGCACTCAGTGCGTGAATTCTGCCTCTACGCTTTCCGTCGCGCAGGTATCGAACTGCGTTTCGAAGGCGAAGGAGCCGATGAAAAAGGCATCGATGTAAAGACCGGCAAAGTAGTCATCGAAGTATCGCACGACTTCTACCGCCCGACCGACGTTGTCAACCTCTGGGGCGATCCTTCAAAAGCCCGCAAGCAGCTCGGCTGGGACCCTTCCAAGAAGACCTCTTTCGAGCAGCTCGTCAACCTCATGGTAGATGCCGACATGGCCAAAGTAGCCGTAGAACGCGCCGGCGAACAGGTACGCACCAACCTTGCCGAATATCTTGAAAAAGGCATCGTGAAATAACCGCAGACAAAACTCTGCTCTCAAAAGGAGCTCATTTTTGCCGATGCGCCCGGAGTGGGGCGCATCGGTGATTTTTCAGATGATTTTTCAAAGTCCCGATGCCGTTTTTAGACCGCTTATGATTTGGAAAATCACGAATAAAACTCTACCTTTGCGCCGACAAAGGGGTGCGGCATTCACCCTCCTGTGATTGCCGCTGAGATGATACCCTCTGAACCTGATGCGGTTAGTACCGCCGAAGGGATTGCACTTGACTTTGCCTCAGCCGCTTTGTCAGTCCGACGTCTGACCGCCTGCCGTCAGCCGGACTTCGAAGAGTATCGTCTGGCCTTATGCCCACTATGGCATAAAGCAGGAGTTTTAATAATAACAAAGCGCGATGAGAACTTACTATCCCACTCTCACAATCGCCGGGTCCGATTCATCGGGTGGCGCCGGCATCCAGGCTGACATCAAGACAATGTCGGCCATCGGCTGTTATGCCATGTCGGCCATAACCTCTATCACAGCCCAGAACACCACCGGGGTGCGGTCGATCATGCCAGTGTCGCCGGGAGTAGTGACCGATCAGATCGACATGGTCATGACCGACATTCCGCCTCTGGCCGTCAAGATCGGGATGCTCTGCAATGCAGAAGTCGCCGCGGCTGTAGCCGATCGTCTCGAACACTATCGTCCCGAAAATCTCATTATCGATCCGGTAATGGTCTCGACCTCCGGATCAATGCTCCTTGAAGAGGATGCCATCGAAATCCTTGTCAGCCGCATTTTCCCTTTGGCCACGCTTGTTACTCCCAACCGGATGGAAACCGAAAAACTGGCCGGATCTTTAGACACCGCAGAGCAGATCGAAGCATTGCGGAAATTTGGCTGCAAGAACATTCTGATCAAAGGCGGCGACTCTGACAATACTGATTTCAAAACCGACACACTGTATCTCGGCGCCACCGGAGAAACCATCGAACTCAAAGCCGATGCTGTCGACACAAAAAACTCCCACGGAACCGGGTGCACCCTCTCATCGGCCATAGCCTCTTATCTCGCACTCGGCTACTCCCTGACCGAAGCCGTCAGAATGGCAAAACTCTACGTGACACGCGCCCTTGAAGCCGGTGCATGGATCTCCACAGGCCACGGCCACGGACCCGTGAACCACTTCTTCTCACCCAGACGATTAAAAAATTTCAATCCGAAAAGCCGCTGATCCCGGCAGGCTATTTCAACAGATAAAACCAACAACCATGACCGTAAAAGTCAACCAAGTAGACATAACCCTCTCTGACGGCGCCTCTCTGCAAGATGCTCTTGACGCCAAAGAAATAAAACCACAGGGAATCGCCACAGCCGTCAACGGAAAAGTAATACCCGCCGTGCTGCGTCCGTCTCATAAACTTGCCGACGGAGATGACATTGTCATCATCAAGGCATTCTACGGAGGCTAAGCCATAAATCTCTCCGCGATGACAGCGATAGCCATTACACCGGAACGCCTCGAAAACGAGCGGCATGAAGCAGCAGCGGTATGCGCGCTTCTTGATGCCGGATGGCACAGAGTACACCTCCGCCATCCCGGAGCGTCACGCACCGATGTCAGAAAACTCATCGAAGCAATACCCCAGGCTTTCCACAGCTGCCTCGTGCTCCACGGCCACTTCGACCTCTGCAACGATTTCAATCTCGGAGGCCTGCATCTGAACCACCGCTGTCCGGACGCACCGGCCCTCTACAGAGGAGCCTTGAGCCGTTCATGCCACTCGATCGATGAACTCAGAAAATGCACAGGGCTGGCCTATGCCACCCTCAGCCCCATTTTTGACAGCATCTCCAAACAAGGCTATCACTCAGCATTCACCGGCGAGACCCTCTCCGCTCTTGACGATATCCCGACTCCGGTCATCGCACTCGGAGGCGTTACTCCTGAACGAATTCCATATCTCAAACGTTATAACTTCAATGGCTTCGCCATGCTTGGAGCCATTCCGTGGAACAGCCCGGCCACAACTGTAAGGCAGTTTGCGGAACAAACCATAAAACTAATCTGACTCTTATGCTCCAGTTCATAACCCATCCATCCGAGCGCTACACGATTGCGGAAGAAGTCCAGATGGTCCTTGAAGGAGGCTGCAAATGGATACAGCTCCGCCTTAAGGATGCCACTGATGAAGAATTCCGGCAGACGGCTCTTGAAATCATCCCGCTCTGCAAGGAAAACGAAGCCTTCCTCGTGTTCGACGACCGCGTAGAACTTGCCATAGAGATGTCGGTCCACGGCGTGCACCTCGGCAAAGATGACATGAATCCGCTCGTCGCACGTGAGAACATGGGAGCGGAAGCCATCATCGGATGCACAGCCAACACCGCCGCTGACATCACCCGGCTCCGCGGCTGGGACGTGGACTATGTAGGCCTCGGCCCCTTCCGCTACACCACCACCAAAGCCCGCCTCTCGCCGGTAATCGGCCTTGACGGCTACACGGATATAGTCCGTGAAGTCCGCGCCGCTGACATCCTGCTCCCCATCGTGGCTATCGGCGGAATCACCCTTGAAGACATACCGGCAGTCATGGCCACAGGAGTCAACGGAGTAGCCATGAGCGGATCAATCATCAACGCCGATGACCCGGTGGACTACACCCGCAAGGTGCTCGGCGCTCTTCAGGAAGCATTTGAAAAGCGCCGGTAATCATCAGCCACACCACTTCCAGACAAAATCATCACACAAGCTTATATATGAACGACATTTTAACCATCGGAGGAAAAGAATTCACCTCACGCCTATTCGTAGGCACAGGCAAATTTTCGTCCAACCGCCTGATGCTTGAATCAATTCTCGCTTCAGGCTCGCAGATGATCACTGTGGCCATGAAGCGGATCGACATGGACCATGAGGAAGAAGATGACATGCTGCGCCACATCAACCGCGAGCATGTACGGTTTCTCCCCAACACTTCAGGCGTCCGCACAGCCGAAGAAGCCGTGCTCGCAGCCAATCTTGCCCGTGACTGTTTCGGGACCGATTTTATCAAACTTGAAATCCACCCCGATCCCAAATATCTGCTCCCCGACCCCATCGAGACACTGAAAGCCACCGAAGTCCTTGCAAAACAAGGCTTCAAGGTGCTCCCCTATATCCAGGCCGATCCGGTTCTGTGCAAGCGCCTTGAAGAAGTAGGCACCGCTGCTGTAATGCCACTCGGCGCACCGATCGGAACTAACAAAGGGCTCAAGACACGCGATCTGCTTGAAATCATAATCGAGGAAAGTCGTGTGCCGGTGGTGATCGACGCCGGACTCGGAGCTCCCTCTCACGCAGCCGATGCAATGGAAATCGGAGCCGATGCCGTTCTGGTCAACACAGCAATCGCCGTAGCAGGCGACCCTGTTGAAATGGCCGTCGCATTCAGACTTGCAGTCGAAGCCGGACGTAAAGCCTATCTCGCCGGTCTGGGATCTGTCTCTTCATCAGCATCCGCAACAAGCCCTCTCACTGAATTTCTCAATCTATAAATCAGACATTTATCACCATAACTCAGAATATGGAAATAGAAAACATCGACGTAAACAGCTATCCCGGTTCAGAAAAAGTCTACATTGACGGAAAACTCCATCCGATCCGCGTAGCCATGCGGCGTGTCAACCTCACCCCTACTGTAAAAATCATTGATGGCGAACGCCTGACCCGCGAGAACGGCTCTGTCTATGTCTATGACACCAGCGGTGTCTACACAGACCCGAACGTAACCGTTGACATCAACGCCGGACTTCCCCGTCTGCGCGAGGAGTGGATAGCCGGACGCGAAGACCTCGAACAGCTCTCATGCATCACCTCTGACTACGGACGCATGCGCGAAGCCGACAGCTCTCTCGACTCAATCCGCTTCAGCCACCGCTACGCACCCCGCCGCGCGGCCGAAGGCAGGGAAATAACCCAGATGGCGCTTGCCCGCCAGGGTGTCATCACCCCTGAGATGGAATATGTAGCCATCCGCGAGAACAATAATGCCGAAGCCCTCGGCATCAAGAGCCACATCACTCCTGAATTCGTACGCCAGGAAGTAGCAGCCGGACGTGCCGTCATCCCCGCCAACATCAACCATCCCGAAGCCGAACCGATGATCATCGGCCGCAACTTCCTCGTAAAACTCAACACCAACATCGGAAACTCCGCCCTCTCTTCCGGAATCGAGGAAGAAGTCAGCAAAGCCGTGTGGAGCTGCTACTGGGGAGGCGACACTCTGATGGACCTCTCGACCGGTGACAACATCCACGAAACCCGCGAATGGATCATCCGCAACTGCCCGGTGCCCGTAGGAACAGTCCCCGTCTACCAGGCTCTTGAAAAAGTCAACGGCAAAGTGGAGGATCTGACCTGGGAAATCTATCGTGACACACTGATCGAACAGGCAGAGCAGGGTGTTGACTACTTCACCATCCATGCCGGAGCTCTCCGCGCTCATGCTGACATGGTTCAGGAACGTCTGACAGGCATCGTGTCGCGCGGCGGATCTATAATGACCCGCTGGGCCGTGATCCACGATCAGGAAAACTTCCTCTACACCCATTTCGATGAAATCTGTGAGATCCTCGCCCGCTACGACGTAGCAGTTTCGCTTGGCGACGGTCTGCGTCCGGGTTCTATCCACGATGCCAATGACCGCTCGCAGTTCCTCGAACTCGATGTGCTCGGTCAGCTCACTGAAATAGCCTGGAAACACAATGTACAGGTGCTCATCGAAGGTCCTGGCCACGTGCCGATGCACAAGATCCGCGAGAACATGGACCGCCAGATCGACAAATGTCACGAAGCGCCGTTCTACACCCTCGGCCCGCTGACCACCGACATCGCTCCCGGCTACGACCACATCACCTCGGCAATCGGAGCCGCACAGATAGCCTGGATGGGCACCGCTATGATCTGCTACGTGACCCCCAAGGAACATCTCGCACTCCCCAACCTCGAAGATGTGCGCAACGGTGTGATCACCTACAAGATCGCAGCCCATGCCGCCGACCTTGCCAAAGGACATCCCGGCGCACAGGTCCGCGATGACGCCATGAGCAAGGCCCGCTTCGAATTCCGCTGGAAAGACCAGTTCAACCTGTCGCTCGATCCAGCCCGCGCACGTCAGTACTACGTAGAGAGCCACAAGGACGATGACCACTTCTGCACCATGTGTGGTCCCAACTTCTGTGCGATGCGAATCACCCAGCAACTTGTTGACGACTGCGCAAAATAAAATATTCATCACTTGATGCCACCGTATATAACCGCAAGAGGGACCCTACTGCGATTGTAGCACCCTCTTGCGTCTATCAGTGGTTATTGCTTTTCATGTCTTCTGATGACATAATCACACACTATAACTTAACCGTTCAACTATTTTTACAATTTTCACCGATGACCAATAGGCTTTTTCTTTGGCTCCTCTCCATCCTCTCTTTCACACTATGCTATGTCCCGGCCAAAGCGCAGAGGGTCGCGTTGAAGACCAACACGCTTGACTGGGTGCTTATGTCGCCCAACCTCACCCTTGACACCCGTCTGTCACGCAGAGTCACTTTCGAGATCGGCGTTGCCGGAAATCCTCTCGACAAGACTGTCTACGGCTCAGATATCAAGCTCAAAAACCTGCGCATCGAACCGTCGCTGCGCTACTGGTTCAACCGCCCGATGGCCCGCCACTTCATGGGAGTAGCATTCAGCGGCGGAGTCTTCAACCTGCGCCTGCGCGAACACTGCTACAAAGGCAACGGAGTAGCCGCCGGTCTGACCTACGGCTATGCCCTCGTGCTCAACCGACACTGGAACGTAGAATTCACTCTTGGACTTGGAATGGCACGTGTATGGGGCTACAACTATCTCTACCAGAACGGCCAGCCTGCCACCACAAACATGAGCCGGTGGGTGCCTGTGCCTGTCGGAACCGGAATTTCATTCTCTTACATTTTTAAATAATCCGCGAAAGAAATGGAAATGACAACAGCCAAACGCATCCTCTCCTCTATCGCGGCTATCCTCATGATAGCGCTCGCCGCTACAGCACGTGACATCAATGTCCGCGGCATCGTTACCAATTCACAGGGCGAGCCGATGCAGGGAGTCTGCATTTACAATGCTGAAAACGAACAGCTCCTCACAAGCACCAACGAAGAAGGCAAGTATCTCGTAATCATTGACGGCGACGGCAAGCTCGTGTTCTCCATCCTCGGCATGGAAGACACCGAAGTCCCCGTAGAGGGACGACTGACCATCGATGTTATGCTGACACGTTCCTCGATAACCCTTGATGAAGTCCTGGTCAAGGCCAAAGGCAAACTCAAGACCGTGGCCCCGGAGCCTACCGACATCGAGATCAAAGGTAACTATGCCCACATAAAGACCCGCATAAAAGTGCCTCACCGCTTGTTCGGCTCCTCCACCCGATTGATAATCCAGCCGGCACTCTACAATGTCTCGGCATCGAAAATGTGGTATCTCAAGCCACTCGTGTTTGACGGACGCCGCTACAACATCACCCAGGACCGAATGCTCGACTTTGATCTCAATGACGATCCGCTCACACCCTATGTAGAGGTCCAGAAACATTCAAGCCGCAAGGACGACATGATCTTCTGGAGCGACTCCGTCTATCTCGATAATCCTGACCACGACTTCCACTGCGACATGCTCATGGCAATGGAAAACTACAACCGCGTATTCTATCGCGACACCACAACCATAGCCCGCGGCACTGTCAACCCGATGCGCTTCTTCCAGTACAATCTGATCGGGACCGAAGTCACCGACACCACATTCTATCCGACACCTGAAATGCAGATGCGCGACACCCGTGGCGACGTCATGCTGACATTCCGCGTCAACGACGCCCGCCTTGACATGGACCAGGGCAACAACCGCTCTGAAATGAACTCGCTTCTGAGCCAGCTGCAGCGCATCGAAAACGACCCGGATGCCGCCCTCAAGAGCTTCTATATCTACTCCACTTCGTCGCCTGAAGGCAACTATGAGAAAAACGTGACTCTCTCGCAAAGACGCATGCAGTCGGCTCTTGACCTGATCATGGACAACCTCTCCCCCACTACCCGCCGATACATGGAAGTCAAAAGCGATGCCTCAGTCGAACCGTGGGAAACTCTCGTCAAAATGCTCCGTGCCGACAGCCTCAACACCGAAGCCGATGCAGTGGCCGAGATCATAGCCCGCTACCCCGGACAGATGGACATGCAGTCAGTCCGTGTGCGCAAACTGCCCTTCTATTCATCGCTGATACCCGAAAAATATCTTCCCCGCATGCGTAAGGTCAGCTATGAATTTCTGACATCGCAATACCGCTATCTGACCGACGATGAAATAGCCGAAGTTTACAAGACAGATCCCAAATCGCTTTCACGTTTCGAATTCTTCCGTCTTTACCGCTATGTGGCCAAGACACCGGCTGAGAAAGAGGAATATCTGAAAAAAGCGCTTGAGACACATCCGAACTTCATTGTCGCCGCCACTGACCTCTCGGCCATGAAGCTCGAACGCGGCGAAGCGGACTACGACCTACTCGCCGCCTATCTCAAACCCGGAAACAAGACAAAGAAAATCCCCGACGAATCACGGCTCAACCACATAGCAGCCTGCCTCGCCTCTCACCACTATCTCGAAGCCGACTCGCTGGCATCGCTTCTGCCTGACACTCCGAAATTCCACAAAGCCAAAGTCTACACCGATGTGTTCAACGGACGCTATGAGGAAGCCATGCAGGAAGTAGCCGCCGAATCACCCATCAATGAAGTGGTGATACTCCTTGCCCTCAAAGCCAATGATCAGGCCTGGCGCAAGGCTTCAAAACTCGGAGGCTCAGCTGAAGAAGAATACCTCAAAGCTGTGGCGGCAAACCGTGTGGATGAATACATGGCAGCCGTAAGCCACCTTGAAAATGCTCTCCGCCTTAAGCCCGAACTTAAGGAAATCGCCAAAATAGACGGCGACCTTATTGACCTTATGGAAGAACGTGAAGAAGAGGAGGAACAGATATGAAAACCAATATACGCACCATCTGCACTATTATAAGCTCCTGCATTCTGCCCTTAGGCGCTTATGCCACCCAGGATGCTCCGGTGGCCATCGACTCGACTATGAACGCGCTTGACTACGTGCTCCAGCGCCCTGCCCCTGCCGAGAAATTCGCTCACAAACGCTTCGGCGACCATCTTTTCATCTCTATGGAAGGCGGCCCCGAATGGATGCGCCCCAACTCGCATCTGTCAGGTCCGTCATCCGAAAACGGTTACCGCGCGGGGATATCCATCGGAGACTGGATAACTCCCGTCCACGGCTGGCGTCTCGGAATCAGCGGCGGACGCCACCACGGACTCAGAGACTACAAACCGTATTTCGCAGCCCTCTCACTCGACTACATGATGAACCTCTCATCCCTGCTTCGAGGCGACAACCCCTCACGCCATTTCGAACTGGTCGGAATCATGGGAATCGAAGGCCAGGCGCTCCACCGCGAAGGTCACCGTCTCTGGGGTGTGGCCGGTGCCAGAATAGCCCTGCAGCCAAGAGTCTACCTCACATCATCCACCTATCTCTATGTGGAACCTCGTCTCGGCATCTACGGCGACAAGCTTGACGATGTCAAGACATGGCACAAATATGACTGGAACGCATCTGTCATGGTCGGTCTCGGCTACCGTATGGCCGGAGGAAAAGGCATCAGCGTGGACAACTCCATGTTTGCCAACAACCATTTCCGCGACAATCTCTTCATTGGTCTCTCAGGAGGAATTGTGTCAATCGGCGAAAACACCTCTGAATGGCGTGACCGCATAGGCGCCGCAGGAACCCTCTCTATCGGAAAATGGTTCAGCGCACCCGCCGGCCTGCGTCTTTCGATCGGCGGCGCGGAACTCCGGCAGCCCGCAGGATTCAAAAAACGCTACAGCACAATAGCCGATCTTGACTTCCTTTGGAATCTTAATTCGGCATTCGTAGGCTATAACCCCGATGCCAAAATAGAGACAAACGTGGTGCTGGGTGCAAGCGCAGCCTGCCTCTCAGGCGAAGGAAAGAAATTTTTCCCCGGGCTTCATGCCGGACTTCAGGGCATATGGAAAGTCTCACCCTCTGTAGGGCTCTATCTTGAACCCAATGTCAGGGCATTCGACAGTGAGATAGCTCGTGCCAGCCACCGCGTCGCTCTGATGCCAGGAATTAACGTTGGCCTCGTCTACCGCTTCAACACATCACCCGAATATGATGCCTACAAGTCGCATTTCGACTATCGAGAATTCCTCTACTCACGCCGCTACTTCTTCGATCTTCTCGGCGGAGTGCTGATGCGTTCGCGCTCATGGCAGCCCAACTGCGCCGTTGCCATAGGCTTCGGCAAATGGTACACACCGGAGAGCGCCTGGAGAATCAACGGTGAATACGAATATTATAACACCGGAGCCAACTACCGCTCCCTCTCGCTCTCGGCCGACTATCTGTTGAGCCTGTCGACACTCGCCGGCGGCTTTGACAGCGAACGTAGCTTCGATCTTGATGCCTTCGTAGGCATGAACGCCGGTATCGCACATTATAACCATAAGCACAACAGCATTATCTGGGGACCAAGAGCCGGACTGCGCGGACGCATCGGTGTGTCACCCGCAGTCGACATCATCCTCGAACCTCAGGTGCAGCTGCTTGCCATCCCGAACTACACACGCCGTTTCAATCCTGAAGCACGTCTGCTCGCAGGCCTCAGCTACAAAATAGGCCGCACCAGGAAAGAACGTTCGGCCCATGCTTCTGCCACTGATTTATCGGAATTCCGCCCCTATGTCGGAATAGCGGGAGGCCCGATGCTCTACAGCGAAAGTTTCTCCAACACATCGTTCCGCAAAGTCTCCTGGGGCTTCAACGCCACAGCCGGAGGGTGGCTCACCGGCACCTCCGGACTGCAACTCTCATTCGCTTATGACTGTGTGCCCTTCAACCGGATCGTCAATCAGGAGATCAAAACCCTCAGCCTCGACTATATGCTCAATCTCACCCATGTGTTTACCGGAGAGACTGACCGCCGCTTTGAAATCAGCCCGATGGCCGGAATCGGCTTCGGCTGGGGATCATGCAGAAACTCCAAGACATCACTGGCTCTTGAAGGCGGCCTGCGCGCCAGCTATCGCCTGACCGACAACATCGGTCTGACACTGACTCCGATGGTGACCGTCTGGCAGCCACGAATCAATGGCGAAAAACACAACGGCCACCACTTCGTGGGAGTCGGTCGCCTACCGCTTGGCATAACCTACCGATTTTAACCGAGAGGCTGACGCTGCTCTCTCGCGTCGGCCTCTTGCAAAAACATAAACACCAAAACTCTTATGTTTTCAGAAGAACTAAAAAAATATGACTGGGATGAGACCACACGTTTCATCCAGTCTCGCACGGCAGCTCACGTCGAGAGTGCCCTGCGCAAGCAGCATCTCAGTGTCGAAGACTTCATGGCACTGATCTCGCCTGCCGCGGAGCCTTATCTCGAACAGATGGCGCAGCTTAGTCACCGCTACACTATGGAGCGCTTCGGCAAAACCATCTCTCTCTACATTCCGCTCTATGTGTCTAACGCGTGTACTAACTCCTGTGTGTATTGTGGCTTCAACCACAACAACCCCCTCGAACGAGTCACACTGACCCTTGATCAGGTCAAGGCCGAATGCGAGGCCATCCGCCGTTTAGGTCCTTTTGAAAACCTGCTTATCGTATCCGGTGAATTCCCGGCCCTCAACGGCGTAGACTATCTTGAAAAGGTGCTGAAAGTGGCGCGTCCCTATTTCAACAATCTCACCATCGAAGTGATGCCAATGAAGACCGAAAGCTACGCACGGCTGGTTGAAAGCGGTCTTAACGGAGTGGTATGCTTCCAGGAGACCTACAATGCCGCCAACTACAAGACCTATCACCCCAAAGGCATGAAGTCCATTTTCGACTGGCGCGTCAACGGCTTCGACCGCATGGGCCAGGCCGGGGTCCACAAAATCGGCATGGGAGTGCTCATAGGTCTCGAAGACTGGCGCACCGACCTTGCAATGCTTGCCCGCCACCTGCGCTATCTGCGCAAAAACTACTGGCGCACCCGCTACAGCGTGAATTTCCCGCGCATGTGCCCGGCCGAGGGCGGCTATCAGCCCAAGGTCGTGATGAGCGACCGCGAACTGGCTCAGGTGACATTCGCTTTCCGCATATTCGACCACGATGTGGACATATCTTATTCTACACGCGAGGATCCGGAGTTCCGCGCCAATATGATGAAACTCGGTGTCACCTCCATGAGTGCCGGAAGCAAGACCGAACCGGGCGGATACTGCTCTACGCCTGACGCACTCGAACAGTTCGAGGTGTCTGACCCACGCTCGCCTGAAGCTGTGGCAGCCGACATCCGCCGCCTCGGATATGAAGCCGTCTGGAAAGACTGGGACAAGATCTTCGATTGACCTGAGAGTGTAATTCCACACACCAATACAAGAGCCGGTTGGACAACCCTGTCAGCCGGCTCTTGAAGTTTTTATCAGCGTTTTATTGCTGCATGACAAAACTTTTTCACTCCGCAGCCATTTATTATATATAACATTACTCACTTATAAAACTATTTGACTGTCTTATGAAATCTTTTGGCAAAGGCCTTTTCTGGATTGGCTTCATACTCCTGATGGGAGTGGTAATAGCATATATGATAACGATGTTTGTCGGAGTTGTGGCTCTCGCGTCATGGACCACCGCCGTCACATTCGGCGCGCTGATAATTGTCGGCGGAATTTTCATGCTCATAGGCCGTGCCTCAGAGCGCCGTGGCGAAATGAAGCGCTTCATCGAAAATGAGAAGAAAGATATAGCCACAGCAGAAAAAAAAGCTTCATCCGCTACTGATGAAAGTCAGGCATCAACCATCCCCACCTCTTCGCAGATGCAGTAACAGTCAGGCTCTCTACGAAACAAAACGCCGGATTCCTTCTCGGAGTCCGGCGTTTCTACTATATAAAGAAAATGATTCAGTATTATCAGAATTCAGCCTTGCCCGGAGTGCGCGGGAAAGGAATGACGTCACGGATGTTGGTCATGCCGGTAACAAAGAGCACCAGGCGTTCGAATCCGAGACCGAAGCCGGAGTGAGGCACTGAACCGAAGCGGCGGGTATCGAGATACCACCACATATCCTTCATCGGGATATCGAGTTCCTCAATGCGGGCCAGAAGCTTGTCATAATTTTCCTCGCGTTCAGAACCTCCGATGATTTCACCGATATGCGGGAAGAGCACGTCCATAGCGCGGACTGTCTTGCCGTCTTCGTTCTGCTTCATGTAGAAGGCCTTGATTTCTTTCGGATAATCTGTAAGGATCACGGGCTTCTTGAAGTGTTCTTCCACAAGATAGCGTTCGTGTTCGCTCTGAAGGTCGGTGCCCCAGTGCACAGGGAATTCGAACTTCTTGCCTGATTCCTCAAGAATCTTCACGCCCTCGCCGTAAGTCAGACGCACGAAGTCATTCTCGACCACGAACTTCAGACGCTCGATGAGATCCTTGTCATACATATCCTGAAGGAAGGTGATGTCATCAATGCAGTGTTCGAGCGCATAGTTGATGCAGTATTTCACAAACTCCTCGGCAAGATCCATGTTGTCAGTGATGTCATAGAAAGCCATTTCCGGCTCGATCATCCAAAACTCCGACAAGTGGCGCGGAGTGTTTGAATTCTCTGCGCGGAAAGTCGGGCCGAATGTGTAGATCTCACCGAGAGCGGTGGCGCCGAGCTCGCCTTCGAGCTGACCTGACACAGTCAGTGCGGTCGGCTTGCCGAAGAAATCCTGAGAATAGTCGGTCTTGCCGTCTTCAGTCTTGGGAAGGTTGTTGAGGTCAAGGGTTGTGACCTGGAACATGGCTCCGGCACCCTCACAGTCACTCGCTGTGATCAGCGGAGTGTGGAGATACTGGAATCCCCGTTCGTTAAAGAATTTGTGGATGGCGAAAGCCAGTGCGCTGCGCACTCGCAGCACGGCTCCGAACGTATTGGTGCGGGGACGCAGGTGAGCTATCTCGCGAAGGAATTCCAATGTGTGGCCCTTCTTCTGCAGGGGATAGCTTTCAACATCGGCTGTGCCGTAGACCTTAAGGCTCTCGGCCTGCACTTCGCAGGTCTGGCCTTTGCCCTGCGACTCGACGAGCATGCCTTTGACGCAGATGCTTGATCCGGTTGTGACAGGTTTGAGTTCCTCATCGCTGAACTTGGCCATGTCAAACACGATCTGTATATTTTTTATTGTAGAGCCGTCACTGAGTTGCACAAACTGCACGTGTTTGTTGCCGCGGCGGGTGCGCACCCAGCCTTTGGCTTCAACCTCGGTTCCGATCAAAGACGAATCTTTGAGCAGATCAGCTACTTTTGTTCTTTTCATTTGCAAGAGTCTGATTAGTAATGATTATTCAAACGAGCCCATTTTGAGGAAGTTTACTTCTTCCTGGGTCAGATAGCGCCAGCGACCGCGGGGCAGGTTCTTCTTGGTGAGTCCGGCGAAGTAGACGCGGTCGAGCTTGGTCACGTGATAGCCGAGGCTTTCAAAGATACGGCGCACGATGCGATTGCGTCCGGAGTGGATCTCGATACCGGCCTGGTTGCGGTCAGTGTCGGTGGCATATGAGATAGCATCGGCGTGGATAGGTCCGTCTTCAAGCTCAATGCCGTCAGCAATACGCTGCATATCCTCTTCGGCTATATCTTTGTCAGTCCAGACATGGTAGATCTTTTTCTTGACATATTTGGGGTGGGTCAGCTTGGAAGCGAGATCGCCGTCGTTGGTAAGCAGAAGCACACCGGTTGTGTTGCGGTCGAGACGGCCTACGGGGTAGATGCGTTCGTCGCAGGCTCCCTTGACGAGATCCATCACAGTCAGACGTCCGTTGGGATCATCGCTGGTGGTCACGCAGTCTTTCGGCTTGTTGAGCAGGATGTAGCACTTGCTTTCCAGTGCCACTACCTTTTCATCATATTCAACCACATCGCTGTGTGAGATCTTTGTTCCGAGTTCGGTGACAACATTGCCGTTGACCTTGATCAGACCCTGCTGGATGAATTCATCAGCTTCGCGGCGCGAGCAGAGACCTGCATTGGCCATGAACTTGTTGAGACGGATCTGTTCATTTGGATCGGGCAGCGGCATTTCATATTCTATGCGGCGGGGGCGCGGAGTGAAGCTGCGACCTCCCTGCGGCATTCCATACTGGTTCTGGCGGGGAGCCTGCTTTTTGAATCCACCCTGACGGTTGTTGTAGCCGTTCTGGTTGTTATAGCCACCCTGGCGGTTGTTGTTATAGCCGCCCTGATTGTTATAACGGTTATTGTTATAGCCGCCCTGACGATTGTTGTTGTAGCCGCCCTGGCGGTTGTTGTTGTAGCCGCCCTGACGATTGTTGTTGTAGCCGCCCTGGCGGTTGTTGTTGTAGCTACCCTGACGATTGTTGCTGTAGCCGCCCTGGCGATTGTTGTTATAGCCGCCCTGACGATTGTTGTTGTAGCCGCCTTGATTGTTATAACGGTTATTGTTGTAACGGGGCTGATAGCCTCCGCCTGCGTTTTCGCCTTCTGATGAAGTTGCGTTCACGCTTCCTTCGGGTGAAGTCTGAGGCTCTCCTTCGAGCTGGGGATTAGCCTGCGGACGGGGCTGATAATTATTATTGTAGCGGTTATTATTGTTGTTGTAACGGTTATAACCGCCCTGGTTGTTATTGTTGTAACGGTTGTTGTTATAGCCGCCCTGACGATTGTTGTTATAGGGACGCGGCTGATATGGACGGTTGTTGCCATAAGAGCTGTTGCCATAGGAAGACTGATGACGTTCCTGGCGTTCCTGGCCCTCATGTCCACCTTCCTGTGATGAGAAGTCACTGCGGTTTTCTACACTGTCTGAATTGATGGGGCGAACTCCGATTCGCGGGCGTTTGCTTTTCTTTTCGTTGCTGTCCATGAGTGGTTTTCTGAATTTTGGAAGTTTGAGATACAGTATGGATTAATTTTTGATCAAAGCCTCGCGGCTTATTGGTTACGGTTGTTTTTTTTGATTTTCAGCTATGGTTCAGCTGCAAATTTAAATACTTGATAGTTGAGTGAATAGAATATCGTTATTATCGTTGATTTCCTATCGGATATTGTAATTGTGATGCCAGGCTCTCCTGCTTGGCCAACACAACTGCAAAAGTAATCATTATTTTCAATTTTTCCTATATCCTGACAATGAAAATTTTGCTATTTTTTCAAGCCTTTTTCGCAGCAACGCCGAGCAGGCATCAGCTGAACACAACGGTTTTGTTGTTATATGTCAGTATTTTACGCTGTATATGCTTTTCAACGGCCCGCGATAGCACTATTTTTTCCAGATCACGGCCTTTCTTGACAAGTTCATCGATGGTATCCTTGTGTGAGATACGGGCCACGTCCTGCTCTATGATCGGTCCGGCGTCAAGGTCGGCTGTGACATAGTGACTCGTGGCTCCGATGAGTTTCACGCCTCTCTCATAGGCCTGATGGTAAGGCTTGGCTCCTACAAAAGCCGGAAGGAAGGAATGGTGTATGTTGATGATGCGGTTAGGATATCGCCTGATGAAATCCTCTGAAAGCACCTGCATGTAACGGGCAAGCACTATGAAATCAACCTTATGCCGGTCAAGTATCACAAACTCACGTTTTTCCATTTCCTCCTTGTTGTCGCGTGTGACCGGAATGTGCTCGAACGGTATGCCGAACTGCTTTCCGGCTATAGCGAGATCAGGATGATTGCTGATGATCACAGGAATATCAACATCCCACTCGCCGGCCATATGGCGCGCGAGCATATCGTAGAGACAATGTGACATCTTGCTGACGAAGATAGCCATACGCTGCCTGCGGGTCGAGAAACTGATGCGGTAGGTCAGCTCATAGCGCCGGGCATAAAGGGTGTTGAAATATTCATCGATCTTTTCGGCCGGGATCATGAAGTTTTCAAGCTCCCACTCTACGCGCATGTAGAATATGCCGTTCTGACGGTCTACATACTGGTCGAGATAGATGATATTTCCTCTGTTTGTTGTGATGAAATCTGTTATTACAGCTATGATTCCGGGCTGATCCGGACAGTGCATACGCAGGATGGCGGTAGGTTTCTTTCTGTTATCCACGACGGTTTGCTTTTTCAGATAAGTAACTAATTTCAATATTCCGCAAATATACTCAATTTTCCACTACCCTAAAAACATCAGCATAAAAAACCCGCGCTCCGGAAGCTGAAGGCTTCTGAAGCGCGGGGCCTATATCTTGCAAAGATTGCCGGAAAAACAATCTTCTACTGCGGCAAGGCGAGTATGAGAGCCGAGCGCGGAGCCACTGTCATTTTGCCGCCCTTGCTTTCGCCAAGTCCTGAGGCGGAAATGCGGCCGTCATCAGCGATCACAAGCCACTTACCGCGCGGAATCTTCACTTCACGGGCCTCATCGGCTCCGTTGAACACCACTTTGATCTCTTTCCACTGATCGCCGTTCGCATGGTCTTTCAGTGAATAGGAAATGAGATTCGGTTCCTTGACATTGTCAAATTTCAGATGCCTGGCCACCTGATCGGCTGTAGCCATTCTGAATGCAGGATGCTCCTTGCGCAGCTTGATCAGCTCGCGGTAATAGTCAAACTGTTCGCGGTTGACATGCTTGAGATTCCAGTCGATAGCGTTGATCGAGTCAGGCGACTTGTAGGAGTTGTGGACTCCTTTCTTATCACGGAAAATCTCTTCGCCGGCAAACATAAATGGTGTGCCCTGCGAGGTGAACACTATGGTCTGGGCCAGACGTGCCGCGCGCTGACGGTCGGCCTCGCTTGCGTCAGGCATCGACTTGCGCAACTTGTCGGTGAGCATAAGGTCGTCATGACACGAAACATAGTTGATGATCTGTGTCGGAGCCGAGGCATAGGCGAATTTAGAGTTGTTGCCCTTTGAATAGTCTACCTGCGGATGGGCTGTGGCACCTACAATACCGATCTTCACAGTCTCTTCCAGTCCGGGCTTACCGGTGGCGAATCCGCGGTCAGAGGCATCGGTATAATGGCCCTTGACAGCATCTCGGATGTCATCGCTGAACACTGCCACCTGAGGCATCTTGCTGACATTCTCTTTCAAAGCGCGCTGGCTGACAGGCAGAGGCGAGTCACCTGCTGTCCAGCCTTCGCCATAGACAAAAATATCAGGATTGATCTCTTTCAGCGCGGCAGCCACCTCATTCATTGTCTCGATATCATGAATGGCCATCAGGTCAAAGCGGAATCCGTCAATGTGATATTCCTTTGCCCAGTATTTGACAGAGTTGACAATAAAGTCGCGCATCTGCCGGCGGTCAGAAGCTGTCTCATTGCCGCAGCCCGACGCATCGCTGTAACTGCCGTCAGGACGGTGACGGTAATAGTAGCCGGGAGCGGTCAGAGAGAAATTGGAGTTGTCATTGTCGGCAGTGTGATTGTAGACCACGTCCATGATCACTCCGATGCCGTTGTCATGCAGCGACTTGACCATCTCTTTCATTTCTCGGATTCTTGCTGACGGATCGGCCGGATTGGTCGAATAGGAGCCTTCGGGCGCATTGTAGTTGTAGGGATCATAACCCCAGTTATACTGGTTGGAAGGCAGATTTGCTTCGTCGACACTGTTATAGTCGTATGACGGAAGAATATGGACATGCGTGATGCCAAGCTCTTTCAGATGGTCAATTCCGGTTGCTTCGCCGTCAGGACTGGTGGTTGACGGTTCGGTCAGAGCGAGAAATTTTCCTTTGTTGACTATACCGGATGACGGGTCGACCGAAAAATCCCGGTGGTGCATCTCATAGATGACGGCATCGTTGATATGTGCGATGGCCGGGCCCTTGTCGCTCTCCCACCCTTCCGGATCAGTGGCGGCAAAATCGATCACCGCCGCACGGTGGCCGTTGGTACCGACAGCCTTGGCCCAGACTCCGGGAGTTTCGTCAAGCCACTTGCCGTTGTCGAGAATCGAGAAGGTGTAGAATGAGCCGTAGAGCTGACGCGGCACTGCCGCAACCCAAGTTCCACCCTCGCCGCGAGTCATGTCAATAGTATCCACAGCTTGTGTGTTTCGGTCACTGTCATAGAGAATCACTCTTGCCGCCTGAGCTTTAGGCGACCACAGACGCCAGTGTGTTCCCTTGCTGTCCACTGTCAGTTCAAGATCCTCACCGGAATAGGTGGGATAAGTCTGAAAGACTGCATCGGGGTTCTCTGCCTTTGTGGCTACGGATGCGCTTAATGCGAGCATTGTCAGATAGATTGATCTTTGATGCATTGGATTGAATGATATGGTATTAAAATGAAAAGAATCGGGAGCGCGAACTCCCGATAGGTAAGTATGTATATAATGATATTTTTTATCAATCCGAGCCGGTCATCAGTCAACCTCGATCACCAGGAAGTCTGAAAGCTGCCAGAATTTTGCTGGATCTGAAATTCTTATTACTTTCTGACCATTGACGTCAACGATCGTGTAGGAACCCTTGGGCTGAGAGGTGAGCACTTTGGCCTTCTTGCTGTGAGTGGGGATCTCGGCGAGGGTGCGACGGTCACCGGCGGTGAAATAGCTCATGTCGAAATTGCCTTCCATCACTTTGGTCTTGCGGAGGAAACCGGACTGAAGAATCTTCTTTTCTTTAAGTTCCTTACCGGTTCCAATGGCATAATATACAGTGTTGAGTTCGTTGGTAGCGGCATTGGCAGCTTCCTGCGCGGCTTCTTTCTGCTCGCGTTCTGCTGTCAGACCGGTGTTGAGCGAGTCAACGTCGCTGTTCAGATGAGTCACCTGATTGTTAAGTTCTTCAATTCGGATGTTGGCGCTCGCAAGCTGATTTGTCAGAGTGGCGATTTCAGTCTGCTGCTCGGCCATCTGCGCTTTCAGATTTGCGATTGTACGTTTGAGAGTGCTGCTCTCACCGCCGTTGTCGGCAAGTTTCTTTTCGAGTTCGGCAAGACGTTCGCGACGCTCCTGAAGAGCTTTCTGTATGGCGATCATGTCATTCTTGATCTGGTCTCTGCGTGACACCGATTCACCGAGTGAGCCGGGAGTCGAGATGATCTTTTCGAGATCTTTGATCTGATTCATGCCGTCTGAAATGTCATTGACAAGAACCAGAAGACTGTCTTGGGTGGCAAGCGTCTCACAAAGATCGCCTTTCAGCTGTTCATTCTGAGCTTCGGCTTCACGAAGTTTACCTCCGTTACAGGCGCTGAGTATTGCAGTAGCAATAACTGCCAAGGTTGCAAGCTTTTTCATAAATCTGTTGTTGAATGTGAGTTTTGTCTATATTTATTCTTATGTACCTTAGGTGCCTTATCATCCCGTGCACCTACGATTATAACAATTTCTCCTCGCGGAATGTTTTCTGTGAAGTAATTCTTCAGTTCGTCGAGCGTTCCGTTGACGGTGGTGTTATGCAGTTTCGAGATCTCACGGCTGACAGAAGCCTCTCGCTCTCCGCCACAAGCCACTGCAAGCTGCTCAAGTGTCTTCACAAGCCTCAGCGGCGATTCATAGATGATTGAGGTGCAGTCACTGGCGGCGATTTTCTCCAGCCTTGTCTGACGGCCCTTTTTCGGCGGTAGAAATCCCTCGAATGTGAATCGGTCTGTAGGAAGCCCTGAATTTACGAGCGCTGGCACAAAAGCCGTGGCACCCGGCAGGGTTTCCACCTCGATTCCATCGCGCCGGCACTCACGTGTCAGCAGAAATCCCGGATCACTGATGCCCGGAGTGCCGGCATCCGAGATCAGCGCAACTGTCTCTCCGGCAAGAAGCTGGTCAATGATCGGCCTTACTGTGGCATGTTCGTTGAACTTATGATGGCTCGAACAGGGGGTGGTGATTTCGAAATGGCGCAGAAGCACTGCCGAAGTCCTTGTGTCCTCGGCATAGATGCGGTCACAGCTCTTAAGCACCTCGATGGCTCTCGGTGTCATATCGGCCATATTACCGACCGGGGTAGGAACTATATAGAGTCTGCCCATCAGAAATGTTTTGCGACTATAGCCATGAATTCCTTGACCTCTTCCTTTTCTGAATCCCAGCAGAGATCGTTGTAGAAATATTCCTCGGCTTCATCCATATCGGCCATCGAGCCTATCACTTCAAGTGTCTCCTTGAACTCCTCGTTTGAGTTGCGGAAAAGTTCACGGCAGAAACGGAAGCGGTCATTCAGAGTGAAAGCCTTTGAAATATCAGCCGCACGTTCGCGGGCAAGTTTTTCGTCAAGAGTCAGTCCTGACGGCGCCTCATCGGCATCGGCCTTTTCTTCAGCCTCGACGCTTTCCGCTATTTCAGATTCCGGAGTCCGGACATCGGCATCCTCATGGCTGACAGCCGCTGTCTCGGCGGGAATCTCAGCCTCGGCTTCGGCCTCCTGCTCCTCAACCGCGGCATCGGCATCGGCTGCCGGAGCGTCACAGACTACCGCGGCATCGCAGGCTGCAAGCGCATCGGCAAGCAGCTTTGCCTTGCCGGCAAGCAGCTCTTTCATTTCAGACGGAGTCTCGTCGCCGCGGTTGATCCGGAGCAACAGCAATCCCTCTATCTCGTAGGCCAGGTTCAGCAGGCCGGTCATATCATTGTTCATCATTCGGATTTTCAGTTATAGTCTCTTCCTCTGAAAGATTTTCAGACTGCAAACTTACGTCAAATTTTTCTAATAACAATCTCTCTATGTCATTTTTTAACGCCGCACGGCTGCAACGGAAATTGTTGACCATAAAAATTATCACATGGGTCGGATGGCCGTTTTCATCAAAAAGATAGCCCGCATAGCTCTGCACTCCTCTCATCGAACCGGTCTTCATGGCCACGCGCCCTTCCAGAGAGGTCCCCAAAAGGAAATTGCGCATCGTCCCGTCATATCCGGCACGAGGGAAGAGCGAACTGTAGTCACCGCCGAAAGGATCTGTGATCATATACTGATAGATTCCGGCAAGGAAACGCGCTGTCAGACGGTTGTCACGCGAGAGTCCGCTGCCGTCCTTGATCACTACGCCGTGAGGGCTGATTCCTGACAGAGACCACACCGCCATCTCTTCCTTTATGGCATCCTCGCGGGTGCCCCCAGGGGTGATGGCCCGCAGAATCCCTTCTGCCATAAGATTGTCTGACCGGAACATCAGGCTGCGCATGATTTCTCCGAGGCTCGGCGAATGATGTTCATAGACAGTCCATGAGTCCTGAGAATAGGCGGTCTTGTTGCCTCCGATTTCAATCCCGCTGTCATGCAACACGGTCACTATCTCATGGCGCATGGCTTTCCACGGATTGGGCATGGAGAACACGTCGTTGAGTCCGCGACGCTGATTCCCGCTGACAATGAAGGTCTCGGATCCGTCCTTGCGGTCTATCTTGACCCTGCGGCGCTTTGGATTCGTATAGGAGAATTTCAGATCAGGCACAAAAGGCTCAGTCTCTTTCGAGGGCAGACGCAGTCTGAATCTGTTGTCGCGGAAATTGGCTCCCTGAAGTCTGGCTCCATATGGCCACGGTATGTCCTCGTCCATCCATCCCGGAGGAGTAGTGGCATCTGGAAAATCGGAGGAGTCAATTATGACATCGCCGGTGACGGATGTGACGCCAAGCCGGCGCAGACCGGCGGCAATGCTGTCGGCAAAGCCCTGGGATGACGGCAGAAACTGTGATTCGATTGTCGGATCACCGCAGACTCTGACCACGATATTGCCTGAAAGCACTCCGTCACTGATGCTTCCATCGGCCACCACGGGTGTGATGAAACATTCGCTCGTATCAGCAAGGTTCAGCATCGACCCTACGGTCACTGACTTCATGACTGACGCCGGAATCAGTGACCTGTCTACGTTTTCCGAAACTATATCCGCGCCGAAACGCAGATCGCGGATAAGGATTGCGGTGTTGACTGAGTCAATGCCGCTGACACGCAGCGGAAAGGCAGAGGCCGAGACAGCCCCGCTCAGAAAAATAACGGCGGTGACCGCTATGCGGCAAATTTTCTTGATTACCATCAGCCTTTGAATTGCATATGGTCCATCATGACGTAACAGAACGGACGCTCTCCTACCGCGCGGAAACCTACACGCTCGTATAGACGGCGGGCGCGGTAATTATCTTTGTCAACCAGCAGTCCGGCCGGCTTGCCTGCGTCAGCCGCTCTCTCCACAGCTCCCTTAATCAGCATCGCGGCTATACCTTTCCCGCGGTATTCTGGAAGCACTGCCAGTGTGTCAAGATAAAATTCATCAGCATCAGTCTCATCTTCGACATCATCAAGGTTCTTGTCAAGGACAGTCTTGACAAGCTCAAAAAACGGCTTGCGCAGTTCGGCGAGCTGAGCCCCGTCATAGGACACTATGACTCCTACAGCCTTTCCGCCATCATCGGCTGCCACAAGTGTATTGAGATAGCTGTACTGGCTGTCATCTCTTTCAGCCAGCGTGGTGAACAGGCGTTCCACATCTGCAAGCGTTCTGTTTTCGCCTGCAAGGTTCTCACATATTTCCGCTCCCACTGCATCCATTATTGAACGGGCTATCAGAGGTGCGTCAGCCTTTCTGGCCTTTATTATTTCCATTTTCTAATTTCTATATGTTATGATTCGATGGCCGTCAACAGTCTCACTGTCTATAACAAACGGGAGTCGGATAAGATCGGGTGCTTTCACACGGCCATTGATACACTCCGGCGAGATTTCCACCCTGATTTCATCCCAAAGGTCCTCTTTCATGAACGATTCGAGCACCTGGGCTCCGCCTTCCACAAGGACTGATGTGATTCCCTTACGGTAAAGTTCCGACATGGCGTCTCCGAGCAATCCATAATCCGACATCATGATCACCGGGATATCACCTTTGAATATTCCGGCTTCAGGTCCGACGCGCCTGCGCCTGTCAAGCACTACCTTGACCGGCGATTTTCCGGCATAGAGACGAGTTGAGAGCGACGGATTGTCGGCAAGCACTGTCCCGCTCCCCACAAGGATGGCATCATGCGTGGCCCGAAGTTTGTGCACGAGCATAGAGGTGAGCGGTGTTGAGATTTTTCCGTCGATAAAACCGTCGCGGCTCTGCGCCCATTTGAGGGTGATGAACGGACGCTGTTTCTCATGAGCGGTCATGAACCTGAGGTTCAAAGCACGGCATTCGTCTTCAAGGACCCCAGTGACCACCTCAATCCCGGCTGCTTTCATCCGCGCTATACCCCTGCCTGATACCTTGGCAAATGGATCGGCCGTACCGACCACCACCCGCGGTATGCCCCGCTCTATTATCATGTCGGCGCAAGGCGGCGTCTTGCCATAGTGGGAGCAAGGTTCGAGAGTGACATACATAGTAGAGTCCAGCAGACTCTCCCTGTCTCTGACAGAGGCCACGGCATTGACCTCGGCATGACCTTCGCCACAACGGCGGTGCCATCCCTCGCCTATGATCCGCCCGTCATTCCCCACGATGACCGCTCCGACCATCGGGTTGGGCGATGCGTCAAGCAGACCGTGACGCGCGAGATCGAGTGCCCGGCGCATATATTTTTCGTTTATCTCCATCCGCAGTTTTTTATCGCACCGGGCCTGACGGTTCAACCCAGTCACCATTGGCCTTGATAAGGCTGACAAGGTGGCTGATAGCCTCTTCGGCAGGAATATTTTTTTCAATACACTCTTTCCCTTTGTAGAGACTTATCTTACCGGCGGCGGCACCTACATATCCATAGTCGGCGTCGGCCATCTCGCCCGGACCGTTGACTATACAGCCCATGACTCCGATTTTCAATCCCTTGAGATGCGAGGTGGCGGCTTTGATTTCTCGCAGTGTGGACTGTAGATCGTAGAGCGTACGGCCACAGCCGGGACATGATATGAATTCGGTCTTCGAGATTCTCAGTCTGGTGGCCTGAAGTATATTCAGAGCAAGCGCTGTCAGCCGCTCGCGGCTTTCGCCGGAGGCTTTGATCCAGACTCCGTCGGCAAAACCGGCAAGCAGCAGCGAACCGAATTCAACCGATGCTGCAATTGTGCGCTCCTGCTCACTGAGCCCAGTGTAATCCCGACAGACAATCACCGGATTTTCCACCCCCTCGCTCTTAAGCACGGTAAGGAATGCCCTGAGGTGGCCAAGCGCGTTGGAGACTTCGGAACCGAGCACTACCACGCGGTCAGAATCAGCCTTAAGCTCCTCAATCAGCTCAGGTGCGATTCCGTCTTCAGCCTTGAGCGCCAAGGCTCCGGATAATGAATCGGGGTCAATATCAAGGCCAACAACCTGCGGAAGTCTGTCAGTCCAGCGGCTTTTGCGCCGTGAAGGTTTATAGCTGTCATAATCCTCTCCGACAGTGACTGCCGCGACTTCCGGGCCGGAAGACAGCGAAGCGATGAACTTGACGATGCCGGTTGCCGGTTCGATCTCACATTCCGGTTCCTCGCTGAGCGATACACGGATTGTGTCACCGATGCCTTCGGCAAGCAGACTACCGATGCCGACGGCTGATTTTATGCGTCCGTCCTCGGCATCACCGGCCTCTGTCACTCCAAGGTGAAGCGGGAAGTGCATGTCCTCCCTGGCCATCGCATCGACAAGACGGCGCACGGTCTCGACCATCACGCAGACATTCGATGCCTTTATCGAGATAACCACATCACGGAAGTCGTGGCGCAGACAGACACGCAGAAATTCAAGAGCACTTTCCACCATTCCGGCCGGCGTATCGCCGTAGCGGCTCATGATGCGGTCTGAAAGTGATCCGTGGTTGACACCGATGCGCAAGGCGGTGGAATGTTCCCTGCATATGTCGAGGAGCGGAACCAGCCCTTCCTCTATCTTTTCGATCTCGGCTGAATATTCCTCATCGGTATAGTCGATCTTTTTGAATACACGGCCAGGATCAACGAAATTGCCTGGATTGATGCGCACTTTTTCAACCCGTGAGGCTGCGGCAAACGCAGCCCGCGGATTGAAATGTATATCGGCAACAAGTGGCACCGAGCAGCCGTCGGCCCGGAGTCTGGCTGAAATTTCAGCCAGATTTTCAGCCTCACGGACTCCCTGGGCTGTCAGACGCACTATCTCGGCTCCGGCATCAGCTATCCGCTTGATCTGAGCCACGGAACCGTCGGTATCCATAGTGCTTGTCGATGTCATTGACTGAAGGCGCACGGGATTGTCGCCTCCAATAGTGACATTCCCGACTTTCACTGGCCAGGTGGCTCTCCGCCGATAGTTGAAATCAAGTGTCTTTGATTTGCTTTCTGTCATCTGTCAGTCGACCTTAAAGTCATATTTAACATCCTTGAGTTCCTCGTTGGCCTTGACGATCTTCTTTGAAAGGGTCGCGCGGTAAGCTTCATAGCGTTCGGCAAGTGCTGGATCGGAAAGAGCGAGAATCTGCACGGCTGTGATGGCAGCATTCATGCCGGCATTGATCCCGACTGTTGCCACTGAGATGCCCGGAGGCATCTGGACTATCGAATAAAGTGCGTCCATGCCGCTGAGAGTCGAATTGATAGGAATGCCGATCACGGGCAGCGGTGTCATCGCCGCGATCACTCCCGGCAGCGCGGCTGCCATGCCTGCGGCGGCTATAATGACTTTGATGCCTCTTTCCTGCGCTCCGTGGGCGAAACTTTCAACTTCCGACGGTGTGCGGTGGGCCGACAGTGCGTTCATTTCAAACGGCACCTCCATCTGGTTGAGGAAATCGGCGGCTTTCTTGAGGATGGGAAGATCACTGGTGCTTCCCATTATTATACTTACGATCGGTTTCATGATATGTTAATTTATTAATATGTAGAGGTTAAATTTTTCAGAGCATTGACATCAGATATACGCAGATGAATCCATTGGCGCATCCGGCAAGTACCTGCCACAATGTGTGGCGTCCGAGATATACACGGGCTGTCATCACAGCTCCCGCCAGAATTATAACGGCCGAAAGCCAGAGATTCATATTATAGAGCGCGTAGTGCGATGCTACGATTCTGAACAGCAGGGCCACGAGTCCGCCCATCGCTGCTGCGTGGGCACTGATTTTCCACCAGTAGTTGACCGCGACATTTATCACCGTTGCCAGTGCGGCACCGGCGAAGAACATAGGCAGCCACAGCGGGGCGCTCGCCTTGAAAAAGAAAAATCCGCAGCCAAGATAGCAGAGCACCACAGCTCCGTAGGGCAAGTATCGCTCCTTGCGCTCGTTGAGCCCCGGATCAGAGACCATGCCTGACCGGAAGAGTGCCATGATGATAGACACTGGAATCAGACAGGTGATGACAAAAGTTATTCCGACAGCCGTGCAAAGAAGATTGACCGGCAGATATCTAAGTATGGTAAGAAATGCGGCCAGGATCATGCCATAGGTGGGAACCAGCAGCGGAGAAAACAAGACCGACAATATTTCCGAAATTCTTTTCATTATTCTCTGATTATAAATATAACGTTAATTCATGCTATATGCCTTTCCGCAAACGCGCCACCGGCAGGCCAAGGCGCTCGCGGTATTTCGATACTGTCCGTCGGGCTATCTCATAGCCCCTGTCGTTGAGTTCTTTCATAAGCGCGTCATCGCTGAACGGATGGAGCGGGTCCTCACCCTCGATGATCTCGCGAATCACTGCAAGGATCTCACGCGAGGATGTCTCTTCATCATCTCCTCCTACACGCTCGTTGAAAAAGAATTTCAATGGATAGATGCCTACAGGGGTCGAGACATATTTGCCGGCCGTCGCTCTTGAGATCACTGAAAGGTCATAGCCTGTCTCGCGCGAGACATCCTTGAGAATCATGGGCCGCAGGCGAGTCTCGTCTTCGCTGACAAAAAAATCGCGCTGAAGTCTGACTATCGCCGCCATGACATTGTAGAGAGTCTGCTGGCGCAGGCGCAGCAGATCAATGAAGTCTGTGGCATCCTCACGCTTGCGGCTGACAAACGCCATCGCATCCTTCCGTGAGGCGGCTGTCGAAGCCACTGAAAAGCTTTCGGCATCAGCTGAAAAGCTCTTTTCGATAGTGAGATCAGGGATGTTGTTAAGCAGCGTCAGGGTGATACTGTCACCGTCTACTTCTACATTGAAGTCGGGTATTATATGCCGCGAACGTACATCGGCTTCACTGTCACCGATAATGCCTCCTGGTTTTGGATTAAGCGAACGGATCACGTCTATGGCCTCCCGCAGGCTGTCACGGTCAATGCCCAATGCCGCTCCAAGACGGTCGTAATGGCGCAGAGAGAAAAGGTCGAAATAATAGTCTACTATCTCCAGTGCGAGTTTACGTGAAGGAGTCGGTTCAAGCCTTTTGAGCTGTAATGACAGGCAATCTCTTAGATCATATGCACATACTCCGGCCGGATCAAGGGCTCGGATGCGGTCGGCTACAGCACCAAGCTGCTCCATAGTCAGCTCAAGTCCGGCATTTATAGCAAGATCATCGAGAATCTGCGGGAGCGTGCGGGTCAGATAACCGTTGTCATCAAGATTCCCTATAATATAACCGGCAGCAAGAAGTTCAGTGTCGTTTATATCGGTTTCCCGCAACTGGTTCATGAGCCATTCTCCGAGGGAATTCTCTCCGGCTACGGCCACCGGTTCATAATAGACATCATCACGCGAGGAATTACGCGCTTCAAGCCGGTAGGCCGGAATCTCGTCATCGTCCTTGTAATCTGCGAGCTGCATCTCTTCGGCACTTTCGTGAAAATCATCCTCCGGGGTCTCGCTGTCGCTGCGGTCGGCAATCTCAAGCGCCGGATTGTCATCAAGCTCGCGCCTTACCTCTTCCTCCACTTCCGGACCGGTCATCTCAAGCATACGCACAAAACGCATCTGCAGGGGCGAGAGCCTCTGCTGGAGTTTCTGGGAAAGCGATAATCTGAGTGATTCTTTCATTTCTGTTACAATGCCGTGATGACTGCTGCTGTTTTTACTGTCGCTGACACATCGCCGCAGCGCTACAGTTCGATCAGAGAATCATATGCGAAATTCTTTTTGGCCACCTGACCGATCACACTGTCCCACTGCATCGGGCTGATGCCATTGCCGGGGCGCTTGACCGTAATGTTCTCTTCTGTGAACATCTCACCCTTGACAATGGTTCGTGAGGCAACAATGCTCTTGCGGGCTACTTCTATATTCGGTCGCTCCGAGTCTGCCACGGCCTTCACGCCGCTGCCCAGCGCTTTTTCTATATGGCGCACGGCCTTTACCATCTCGGCGAGCTCAGCCGGATCGAGCGAGGCGCGGTGGTCTGGTCCGGGCAGATTTTTGTCAAGTGTAAAATGCTTTTCTATCACCTTTGCGCCAAGTGCGGCGGCCGCGACAGGAACCTCGATTCCAAGTGTGTGATCGCTATAGCCCACGCCACCGGTGTTCAGCCGGCGCAGACTGTCCATAGCTTTGAGATTCACATCGCTGTAAGGTGTAGGATACTGGGTTGTGCAATGCAGCAATATGATGTCTTTGCGGTTTATGCCTCCGGTTTCGAGGATCTCGACTGCGGTTGCTACCTCGTCAATGGTCGACATTCCAGTCGAAAGTATCACCTTGCCGCCGGTCTTAGCGATCTTGCGCAGATAGGGCAGATTGGTTATCTCGCCGGATGGAATTTTCCAGTAGTCCATATCAAGAGACGCAAGGGAGTCGATGCTCACAAGGTCAAACGGAGTGCTCATGAAACCGATGCCTTCCTCGCGGCAGAGTGCTGCCAGTTCAGGATAGGCCGAAAGAGGCAGATGGATTGCCTTACACATCTCAAGCTGTGATTCGGCCTCTCCGGTGGTCTCTTTCTGATACTCGGCCTTGGGGGCTATCGATGAGATGACCAGTTCAGGCACCGCAGTCTGGAATTTGACATAATCCGCTCCCGCACGGGCGGCTTCCACCACCATCCTGCGCGCCATTTCCATCGAGGCGTTGTGATTTACGCCGGCCTCGGCTATGATGATTATTTTTTCTGCGTCGTTCATACAGTCAATGGAAATTTTTTTTAACATCAAATACCGCTTCTTCAAAGTAGCGGCAGATCATTACTCCGCTTCTGACTTCACGGCTGCCGTCATAAGGCTGCCCGCAAGCTTCCGCAAGAATCATCGCCGGAATATCGGCTCCGGCATGGACCGAGCATACCACTCCGCCGCCAAGCCGCGGATTGATCTCCATAAGCATCAGCCGGCCGCTTTCAAGGTCACGCAGATACTGCAGGGTCACGGCTCCGCGCAGTCCGAGACGCTCTACAGCCTGACGTGAGGATTCAAAGATATCCTGATCATCGACTGTAACCGTTCTGGAAACTTCGCCGCCTACCACTTCGAGTCTGCGCCGCGGGCTCACGCACAGGGTTTCGCCTTTCTGTGTGATATAGCAGTCAACAGTGTATTCCTCTCTCTTCGGATAATATGTCTGAAGCAAATATTCGTCACTGACATTTTGGAGCCGGCGGAAATCGCTTATTCCGTTCAGCACTTCAATTCCCTTGGAAGCCGATCCGCGCCGCGGCTTGGCTATCAGAGGAAACACAGGCTTGCCTCCACGATATGTTGTCGGTATTTTCAGACCTGCGCTCTCGAAAGCACAGGCTGAAAGCACTTTGTCAAACAGAGTCTCGGCCAGCCCCGGTTTGACAACCGGTGACCACGCATCGCCGTAGGTGGCCACATAGGCCCCGGCTATCGAGATCGCACCGTCGACAAACGGCAACAGCACATCGATATGATAGGCTCCGACAATCTGATGGATATGATCAAGTATGTCAGGCGCACCCCAACGGCGACCAATGATTATACCGCCTATGAGCGCTACGGGCACTTCAGCTTCAAGTTCATAGCTGTAGATTCCGATCTCAAGCCCCATCCGGTTTCCGGCCTCTATGAGTTTTCGCCCGAAAGAAACCCGTTTGGCTCCTCCGAGAAAAAGGATATTGATTCTCTTTTTACCCTCTGCCATAAGCCTCAGACGTTATAGATACCGCTCTTGTATTTCGACAGGTTATCACCCTTGGTAAACCACTCCACCGTCTCGCGCAGTCCGTCTTCCAGGCTGTAGCGCGGACGCCAGTCAGTCAGAGATGTTATCAGACTGTTGTCACCGCAAAGCCTGAACACTTCGCTGCCTGAGGGTCTCAGACGCTGCGGATCCGTCACATAGTCTACCTTTTCGCCCATGATCCTTGCTATTGTTTCAAGCGTTTCGCGCATGGTGACCTCTGTGCTGGTGGCAATGTTGATCTCTCGGCCTTCTATGCCTTCTGCGCGGCCGAGCGCAATGAAACCCGCTGCCGTATCCTTTACGAAATTGAAATCACGGGTAGGTGTGAGATCGCCCACTTTTATCTCGCGCATTCCGGATGCGATCTGAGTGATGATCGTAGGAATTATGGCACGGGCGCTCTGACGCGGACCGTAAGTGTTGAACGGACGCGCAATCACAACCGGCAGTCTGAATGCGTTGTAGAAACTGAGTGCTATGGCATCGGCTCCGATCTTTGTAGCGCTGTAGGGCGACTGCGGCTGACGCGGATGGGACTCGTCGATAGGCACATATTTTGCCGTTCCGTAAACTTCACTGGTCGAGGTTACAATCAGACGGCGCACCCCGCAGTCGCGGGCGGCCTGACACATATTGAGCGTTCCCTTGATATTAGTGTCGACATAGCTGTCAGGCGCTACATAGCTGTAAGGAATCGCAATCAGTGCGGCGAGATGATAGACTGTGTCACAGCCTTCGGTAATATGGCGGCAGAAATTCGGGTCTCTGACATCGCCTGTGACTACTTCAAGATCCGGGCTGCTTACTTCTTCAAGCCAGCCCCAGTTGTTGAATGAATTATACTGGCTAAGCGCTCTGACTGCGTAGCCTTCGGCCAGCAGCATCTCGGTCAGATGAGAGCCGATAAATCCGTCGGCTCCGGTAACGAGCACTCTTGTTTTTGCCTTATCCATATCTCTTATTGTATATATAATGTCTGTGTTAATAGGGTCTTTTTAGATAATATGTATATGTTACATCGTCAGCTCCGACATATGAGAGCACCATACGATGGTTTTTAAACCGGTCGATGTGCAGACGTGTTATGCCATCGCTCACCAGATGCAACGCAGCCGGCGCCCTGTAGCCCGGCTCGTGGCCCGGCTCGTCATCACTGTAGCTGAAATTCAATTCAAGCACATCATTTTCTTCACGCCATGAACCGGTATGTTCCACATATTCATGACGGGGCAACATCTCCACAATCTGAATGATCTTGCCCTGAAACGCCCAAGTATAAAGCTCAACACCGCTTCCATCGGTGTAAAGCGGCAGGGCCTCTCCGTCAGCAGTAAGCTTTTCAAGACGCCATTCGCCGAAATAATCGCCAATGTCGCCATCATTCCGGGTGCAGCCGCATGTGACAAGCACCAGCAGCAACACAATAAATATATCGGTCAGTCTGTGTCTCATTTCTGTCTGCTTATTTTATATTTGATCCCTACAAGAGCGCCGAATGCATTTCCGGGCATCGTACCTCGGTCAAGCTCAACCTGCATGTTAAGGCTAAGTCCTTTGACAAGCGTAGCCGGATGCCAGTTCGCCTCCAGCATAACCGCCGTTTCATGGATCGGAGTTTTCAACATAGCCTTCGAGGTTCCCCACGCTTTGCGGTAGCCCCCTTTCAGTCTATAACTGATATCACCGCCCAGTTCACCCTCCACTCCGATGTGGAAACCACGCAGACTGTTGGCGATGAAGCCGGGGTAGCCGTCGCGGTTATAGATCGGCGCCATGATGGCCGGTGTGCCTAACGACTGTCCGTAGTAGGCATATGAGTTATGCGAGGCATTGTTATAATAATCATCAGCACCTGAAACATGGTCAGGCACTGTGGTTCCCGGATTGTCAACCGGAGCAAAATGTATAGGCCCGCTCTGATTCGTGAAATCAAGATATTCCACAACGGCACCACTTACCAAACCTTTCGATTTTGCCTTATAGCCAAGACCCCAGAGGCCATCCCAGCCGTTGAGTTTACCTATGCCGGAGCCATCTTCCCAAAGCCAGGAACAGTAAGCCGATAGTTCGGATCCATTGGCAAAAGCATATCTGGCTTTGATATCCCATGTGCCGAGATGGTTTCCTGACACAAATCCCTCACCTCCGTCTTTCGAAGGAAGTAGCATCATGAAAAACTCCTTTATCCCTGCCGGATATTTGTCTTCAAGTATAAGTTCTCCACGCCGATAGTAACGGTTCGTGCCCCCGAAAACGGCAACGGCCTGCATACCGAACGTAACAGACAGCCGCTCAGTCGGCTTAGTGCGGAAATAGCATCGCTTGTAATTATAAAGCTCGTTCTCGCAGATATGATAGGAATAATAGTTATAATGATCACGCCACCATGAACTATCCATCATTTTGCCAAATGCCACCTCACCGGAAATCTGCATCCAGCCATTGGTGAAAGGTATGTTCTGAAAATCCCAGAAACCGGCTCTTATCTGCGGAATCGGTCTCGCGTTTCCGCTCTCCACCAGATCTCCGCTCGTCAGCGACTGAGGCAGAATAGGAGAATCATGCTCCTTCATCCCGGCTTCGACAAACACCCCGCGGTATTTTATTTCGCCGTAAAGCTGCTGGATTCTCAGCATTGAAGGACGCTCTGAATGATAAAACCATGAATTACTTTCCCGGTCATAGCGCTCATAGCTCACCGCAGAAGAGTAACCGCCTATCACGTCAAACCCAAAACCGAACGAAAAACGCCGGTCATAGTCCATGTCATGCCAGAGACGGGCTTCCGCCTGCACATTGTCAGCCTGAGTGAAACGCCCGTGACGCAACGACGAAATATAAAACGGCGCAAAATCACCGCTTCCGGCTCCCACACTGAACTCTCCCTCATAATTCATCGGAAGTTCAGCAGAAACCGCAAAAGGCAAAACTAATGCAAAAGCCACTGCCGACTGTCTGAATCGCCGTCTAAAATTCATGCCATCACAGGATTCTAAATTGTAAAATAATATTTTTCTAATTTCATTTGGGACAGATAAAACCATTCCCGATACAAATTTAGGCAAAATCCGTGAGAATCCCCAGCCGCCACAAAAACATAATTCAAAATTTATATCCCATGAGCGGAACCATCCTTATTCCAGCTGTGAATAAATAAGGGGTCAGCGGTTTTTTCCGGTGGGCGGAGGGATATAAAAAAGCGGGCCGGAAGCTGTCGCTGTGACAGGATCCGGTCCGCGGTTTAGAGGGGGCGGTTATCTACTTTCCCACTTTCGTAGTATCATCGACGTGGTGAGGTTTAACTTCTCTGTTCGGAATGGGAAGAGGTGGAGCCCTCACGCTAT
>NZ_PUEC01000023.1 GCF_003024805.1 Duncaniella muris | reverse complement strand
CGAAATAACCGACTCCTCAGGTTCGTTAATATGCTCCGAGACCAAATCGGCCACTTCTGATGATTTCGGCGTGCTCTCTCTGACCATCGGAAATACCTCTACATTCGAAAATGCCGACTGGTCAAAATTGCCATTCTACATCTCGGCAACCGTCGACGACGTTCTGCTCGGAAGAAGCCAGATTCTGAATGTGCCGGTAGCCGAATATGCCAAGAAAGTTGCAGATCTTGATAAAAGCATCCTTAAAAGCAAAGTCTGGACCGGTAGCTATTCCGAAGGAGAAGGTTCTTATTCGTTTCGCTTTACAGACGAAACCGCAACATTAGTTCATTCTAATCCTTACGATGGTGGATATTCCGCCACCTATAAATATGTCATTTTCGGAAATCTGATTGTTTGCTATGGATCTGGGACTAAAGATTCCAAACATCTCTTTTACACAGGATCTTGTTTAGCCGAAGCAGATGGAACGGACTACAAATGATCCATTTCAACCCTCACATGAATCACAATCAAATATGATTCGAATTGTTCTTACTCTATTTGTATTATTTGCAACTTTGACTCTCAACGCCCAGATAGGCTATCAGGTCTCGCTCCTTGATGCTGCAACCGGACAGCCGAGAGCCGACGAGACAGTCAGTGTAAAAGTCGAAATAACCGACTCCTCAGGTTCGTTAATATGCTCCGAGACCAAATCGGCCACTTCTGATGATTTCGGCGTGCTCTCTCTGACCATCGGAAATACCTCTACATTCGAAAATGCCGACTGGTCAAAATTGCCATTCTACATCTCGGCAACCGTCGACGACGTTCTGCTCGGAAGAAGCCAGATACTGAATGTCCCGGTAGCTGAATATGCTAAAAAAACCGGCAACCTTACCCAAGAAATCCTCATGAGCAAAACTTGGTCAGGCGGAGGTTACCATCTCAGTTTTTCGAAAGATAATGTCAGATTTTATGACGAGGAATCGTCAAGGATCTATCGCTATAAAGTCTCAGGTGATTTCGTTATCTGCTATGACACAGCAAACGGCGCCGGCACAATGTTTCTTTTTTATACCGGAACGCATCTGGTCGAATCAGATGACACAATTTACAGATAATGTCATTATAGTTTAGCTATTACGCAAAACTCTATGCCCCCTTATCAGCATCCGTCCTCCCTCCCGCCATTTTTTCGAGCAAGGCGGGGGTGAGGACGGTGTGTTTCGGCGAGAAGTGCAGGCTGTTCATCTCGCGGGCGGAGAGCCTGACGGCATTGGTCAGTTGCGGACGCTGTATCTTTTTCATAGTGCATGTTATTTTATAACATATGACATTTTATGGGCTTAATCACATCTCAACTTCTTATGTCAGAACCATTTTCGGGTTCCGGAGTCAGACCCTATCCGCCTGGTCGGCCCCGCCGCTGGCGCTGCCGGCATTCTCCTGCCGGCCAATCAGCGGTAGTATGCGGTTGAGTCCCAACAGAACGGTCAGATAAGTCAGGCCGAGCACAAAAAATTCGATCCTGAGCGGAAAGACGCCCCTGAACCATCCGCCGCCAAGGTAGCAGAAAAACAGCAGCCACAACGAGGCCTGAACACTCACGCAGAGCGTACACCACGCCTTGGCCCGGAACTTCTGATACCATATGCTCCAGAACGTAAACGGCAGGCAGCAGGCATTGCAGAGAGCCAGATAGCAGATCCACTGCGGAAAGATCAGCAGCGTGAGCAGGCTCACCGAAAAATATGAAAAGCCCACCTCGCTCCAGCCGAAGATCCCGAAAAACTTCGAAGCCTTGGTTTCAAGCACACTGTCGCAGCCCCCTTCCTGCAACACCCCGCAGACGCGGTCAGCCGCACGGCTCTTGATCTTCAGCGACTTCTGCACAAGCATGTAAGTCAGCCACAGTCCGGCAAGATCAATCAGCGTCAGCCCAACCGTAGACCATGCGGCATAAATCCGGTTCGACACAAACAGATAGAGAAACAGCAAAACAGCGCCTGCGGCCAGCACCCACTTCTTAGCCTCACCGATGAACAGGTCACGCGCGTGTGCGGCATAGCCCGGCTCAACCGACTTCTCATCGGGATAGGCCAGCAGCACCACTCCGCTCCAGGCTTTCTTGAATTCATCCGGTGGCATGGCCTCGGCCACGCCCTGGGTCAGATAGCCTATGCGGTCAGCACCGACAGATGTGACAATCACAAAACCGCCGTCTGTTCCGGCAAGAAACGGCACCGGCAGCTTACCGATCTCGCTCTTCTCGGCAAGGCGCAGCGCTTCATTGTCAACGCCATACTCCTGGAGCAGTTTCGACAGCCCGAAAAGCGACTTGAAAGGCATCTCGCTGAAACGCCGGTCAGTATAAGCGGCCGTGTGTCTCACGCCCAATTCTTTCAGAAAATCGCTCATCAGTGTAGCGGTAGCAGCCATAGTAATGCAGTTCTATTCTCGTTAAGCAACTCAATTTGACAGTCGAAAAAAATTAGTCAGTCCGGCCTAAAGAAACGATTCAATTTTGCTCAGCAGAACCTCGCCGTCAATCTCACCGGTATGGCGCCAGGCCTCCTTGCCGTCAACATAGATCAGAAACGAGGGTATCGACCTGACATCAGCCGCTTCAGCCGCTTCCTTGTTATTGTCAATGTCAAGCTGACACACATTGGCCCTTCCGTCAAGCAGTTCCTTGACCTGGGCCACAACAGGCATCATCCTCTGGCAGTGAGGACACCATGATGCGTAAAACTCCATCAATACCACTTTCGAGCTGCGGATTTCCTGATCGTAAGTCATAATATTCGATAATTTTAAAGGTTGATAAAAATGCAGACAGACGGATCTCCGGGCGGAGGCCGTCTGTCTGTAAAACGTCTTTGAAAAGCCGATGGTTCGCAGCCCCTACATAGCGCGCAGCAGTTTTATGGCCTTTATGAGCACACGTGTGGTCGATGCTTCTATCACCCTCTGGCGGTTGCCGGGGAAGTGATGGGTCTCGGCCTCGCAGACCGTCATGCCGTCAGGAGCAGTGACCGCGGCAGCCATACACACAGTGCCCACGGGCTTCTCCTCGCTACCCCCTCCTGGGCCGGCTATACCGCTCGTGGCCACAGCCACATGAGCACCGACAGCCCTCAGCGCACCCTCGGCCATCTCGCGGACCACCGGCAGACTCACAGCTCCGTTGGCTTCAAGAGTCTCCCGTTCCACGCCGAGCAGCCCCATCTTCACATCGTTGCTATAGCTCACCACCGAACCGGCAAACACATCTGACGAGCCTGGGATCAGTGTGAGCTCATGCGCGATGTTTCCGCCTGTGCAGCTCTCGGCAGTAGCCAAAGTCAGCCCCAGTTCCCGGCAGCGCTGCAGCAGAATCTGAGCCGGAGTCAGATCTTCGGTCGCGATCACCGCATCACCGAGCATGGCGGCAAGCTCGCCGGCCGCACGCTTCACCTCCGACGCTATGAAATCACGATCGCGATGGGCACCGTCGATGCGCAGGCGTATCAGACCGGGCTTAGGCAGATAGGCAAGGTGAAGATACTCAGGCAGAGCCTCTTCCCAGGGAGCAATCTTCTCGGCCAAAGCGCTCTCGGTATAGTCCGTGACCATCAGCACGGCATGTTCTATGTCGACATCAGTCTTGAACTTCCCGCGCAGTTGCGGAAACACCTCAGAGGTAAACATCTCGCGGGTCTCGAATGGCACTCCGGGCATAGCCACAAGCACCTTCCCGCCCTTCTCAAACCACATTATCGGCGCCGTGCCCACACGGTTCTGGATAACCCTGCACGAAGTCGGCACTATGGCCTGCGCAGCCGTCAGGTTATTGATCCTAAACCCTCGGCGGCTCACCACGTCCTTCACATTGTCAAGCACAGCCGGGTCCTCGCGCAACTCACCTCCGAAATAGTCCCGCATCACCCCTTTGGTAATGTCATCCTTGGTCGGGCCGAGGCCACCGGTGGTAAGCACCACATCGCTCAGTTCAAACGCACGGTCGATGGCCAGACGGATCTCGTCAGCTTCATCGCCCACAGCCTGCACATCGCCCACCTCCCATCCGTAGGGGGCCATATGGCGGGCAATGTCACCTGAATTCGTGTCTGTGACCTGGCCGAGCAGAATCTCGTCGCCTATCACTATTACTGATACTTTCATTTGCTTTATAGAAATTAGACCTAACCTCAGACCTTCACGCGGGCATAAGGCACCTCATCGTAGCGGCAGAACTGCCGGTCGAGATATTTGTAATAGGCAGCTATAGCCACCATAGCGGCATTGTCGGTTGTAAACACCCTCTCAGGGATAAACGCAGTCAGGCCGCGGCGGCTGCAGTAGTCAGCCACGGCATCGCGCACACCGGAGTTGGCCGACACACCGCCGCCGATAGCCACCGTAGTGACGCCGGTCTGTCTGACAGCCTTGTCAAGCTTGTCCATAAGTATCTCGATGATTGTACGCTGCAGCGAAGCCGCAAGATCGGCCTTGTTCTGCTCTATGAAATCGGGGTTCTTCCTGATCTCGTCTCTGAGAGTATAGAGAAACGACGTTTTCAGCCCGCTGAAACTATAGTCCAGACCCGGAATGTGGGGCTTGGCAAAGCGGAAACGCTTCGGATCGCCCTCGGCGGCCAGGCGGTCGATATGCGGACCGCCCGGATAAGGCAGCCCCATCACCTTGGCACACTTGTCGAAAGCCTCGCCGGCGGCATCATCGATGGTCTGGCCGAGGATCTCCATGTCATTATAGTTCCTGACAAGTATTATCTGGCTGTTACCGCCTGACACCAGCAGGCAGATGAAAGGATATTCAGGCACACGGTCATCCTCATTACGGCGGATGAAATGTGACAGCACATGGCCATGAAGATGATTGACATCGACGATAGGGATGCGCAGGCCGAGCGACATGCCCTTGGCAAAACTCGTACCCACCAGCAGCGAGCCGAGCAGGCCCGGACCGCGTGTAAAACCGATGGCGCTGAGCTCTTCCCTGGCCACACCGGCTCGTTTGAGCGCCGTGTCGACCACCGGCACGATATTCTGCTGATGCGCGCGCGACGCCAGTTCCGGCACCACACCTCCGAACTCGGCATGGACCTGCTGCGAGGCAATCACATTGCTCAGCAGCACCCCGTCGCGGATGACAGCCGCCGACGTATCATCGCACGACGACTCTATACCTAAAATGATAACACTCATATTCTGATTGATTCCGGAACCGGCCGGCTCTCACGCCCCGGCTCCCCGTTTACCCTGCAAAATTAGCAAAATATCTTGGGTTTGACCACATCAATCAGCCCAAGATTGCCAACTTCATCCCAAAGCGCCGTCACAGCGCAGCAGAGCCACATCTGTCAGCCCTCCACACTCCGTGTCTCCGACCTGCCGGATCCGAGTCTCCGAAGCATGTTGTCTGTTATCAGGTCTCTCTGAGCCGTAAACCTCGGAAACAGTCTTTTCAGTACCGGAATCAGGGCGATACTGAGCATCGCAGTCAGAAGAAATACAGCGAGACTGTGATATGCATCATCCGGGCTCATCCCGAAAAACTCCAGTCCGCGTGAGGCAACCGACATTACCGCAACATGTACGCCCAGCACGATCAGGGAATAACGCCCTACATACCTGAGTCCCGCCACAGCCCCGGCCGTTTTACAGAGCAGCATAAAAGCTATCACCACCGATATCGCCCCTACATAGTAAAGCAGGAAATTTTCCCCTATGTATAATGTCCTGAAACTGACATAGGGCCTGTCACCGAGGAAAAAACACAAAACCGCTGCCGCTACCAGCACCGCAGCCGCCGGAAGGGCATATCTGTCATAACGGTTCGGATACAATATGTCTGTCGATTTCAGCATATATCCCAGACAATAGAATGGCACAGCGGCAATGCCGGAATCAATGAACAACGGAAGTCTGACAGCATAATGATCAAAACAGATCATACCGCCGATCCCCACTGCAAGGCTCAGCAATACCGCCATATAACGGTTTGCGCTTGCCTTATATATCATAAAGAAACAGACGTTGGTCCAGAACAGAGCCAACAGGAACCACAATGCCACATTGACCATTTCTTTCGATGTGACGAATGCGAAAAACGGAATCTCCACCTCATGTCCTGCCATAACCCTGATTGCGGCGAATGACAGATAACTGAGAGTGTAGAAAAAAGCAAACGGCACCAACAGCTTATTGACTTTCTTCAGAATGGTTCTGAATCCGCCATAATCTTTAAAGAACAGACCTGACAATGTAAAATAAAACGGCATTCTCAGCATACTTAAACAAGGAGTATCATTGTCCACCAGTCCCGCATGATACATGACCACCAATAAAATGCAGATGCCTTTTGCCGTATCGACAAACTGAATGCGCCCACTTCCGGCGCCACAGCCCGTCAAGCCTTCACCTTTTTCGGTCAACGCTCTATCAGGAGAGTTATTCATGATTTCAAATTCGTATATTATATTCTGTGATAAGACACAAAAATAACATGTTTAATTCAAATTTGCAATGTTTATACATCATCCTGTCACCACATCCCGAACTTCATCAGTCAAACTTCCGATATGAAAACATGTTACGGATGGAATCGTAACTTTCCTAAATGACTCGAAAACATAGCCCCTACGAGGCATCGCTGTCCGGATCACGCCTGAGCGGTCAAAGAACCCGCAGCAAATGTAAGCGGCCCGCTCGGCGGAGGGCCAGGCGGGTCGCAAACGTCAATTATTGTTTTGAAAGAAAACTCGGTTTTCTAAAGTCGAGGCGGGAGAGGAATATCTTTCCTATGTGCAGTGGCAGCTGAAAGGTTATGGTCCGTTATTCGGGAACGGCGAAGATCACGATACGGTTCCAGTCGTTGGTGTCGTAAACCTGGGTGTTGCTGCCGGCGGCTTCAAGCACGAGGCGAGAAGAGTCAATACCGTAGTCACCTACGAGGATGTCAGCTACAGCCTGGGCGCGGCGTTCTGAAAGCTTCATGTTGTATTCAGATGTGCCGGTGTCTTCGTCAGCATAGCCGCGGACCACGATAGAGGTGTTGGGGTTGGCCTTGAGGTATTCGGCTACGTTGTAGACGTTGACCATTTCCTCTGAAGATACGTAGGCTGAGTTGATTTTGAAGCGCACGGTGGGGAGGAGTGTCACGGCAGGTGCAGGTTCTACGACAGTGACATCGGGGCAGGGAAGCTGGGCCTGGGCTGCTGCAAGGGCTGCAGAAGTGGTGGCGAGAGCACCGCGAAGGTCGTTGATCTGGGCGTTGGCGTTGTTGATGTAGTCAACGTAGTCACAGGGATTGTAGCGTTTGAACTTCGAGCCTGTGAGGTGGAAGGTGAAACCGCCAACTGCTGAGAGATCGATGTCGATGGGGCGTCCGTAGGCTTCGTTATTGAAGTTGTCGCCGTAGAACATCGCGCGGCCTTCTGCGAAGAAGTCAACATATTCGCTGAGACGGAAGCGGAGCTGCAGACCTGCCGACACGGGGAGAAGCCACTGGTTTGACTTGATGCCGTTGCCCTTGCGGTCCTGGATGTTGCCAACCACAGGATGGAAGTGGTAGACGTAAGATCCGCCGAGTCCGATGTAAGGCACGATCGAGAACACTCGTTTGGGACGGTAACCGCCGATGGAATTGAACATATCCCACATGAAGTCAACGTTGAGGTTGGCTACACGGGCAGAAGCGGTCACGCCTTTATTCCAGTGCATCGAGCCGTAATAGGCAGAGAAGCGGAAGCCTAAGTATGGTGAGATCCAGCGGCCTACACCGAGGTTATATATGGCGGTAATATGGCGGTCGTCGCTTTTGCCGTCAGAGCGGACATTTTCCACAAATGGCGAGCGGATACCGGCGCCGAGCTGGATAAACCAGTTGTCTTTCCATGAGCCGGGAGTGTAGATGTCCTTGCACTCTACGTCCTGAACCAATACTGGAGTTTCTTCTACCACCACACCGGTGATTGTCTCCTGTGCATTAGCCTCACTGGCGCTCCAGAACATGCCGCCTAAAGCTGCCACGATTAATAAATTCTTTTTCATTCTCTCACAAAATTAAAATGAAACACGATTTTTTAGTAAACTCTCTTTTTTAAATAGTCTTTTAGTAAGATCACTATGAATATTCATCCCGGACACGCTTGCCCTGGGGGTTTGTAGTGTTCGGTTTGCCGATTTTGATTTTATAACATTAGTCCATTTTTATTTGTTCATCTCCCCTTCTTTTTCGAATCGTTTTTAACATTTCGGGTTGCGGGAAACCGCCGAGGGCCGGGTGGTAGCTGGGTGCCGACACCGTTTTCCTGTCTGCATTTCAACACTCTTTGCAAATAAATTGTTAAATTTGCATCCAAATATATAAGTACCAACAACCACACCCTCTCATGACAGTTCTCGATATCATATTGCTGCTGATATTCATCGGCTCGGCCTGGTATGGCTTCCGCAAGGGAATCATCAAGCAGTTAGGATCTCTGGCGGCCATCGTGGTCGCCATCATAGCCTGCCGCACCCTCGGCCAGCCGGTTGCCGAAATGCTCTCAGGCAGCAATCCCGACTGGCAGGCATCAGCCGTCAGCCGTGCCACCGTCTCGATCATAGCCAACGCTCTGGTCTATCTGGTGGCCTATTACGGAGTAATCCTGATAGCCAAAGTAATGCGTATGGTGAGCCATGCCGTTCTGCTCGGTCCGCTCGACCGCATTACCGGCGCGGCCTTTGCCGTGGCAAAATACTTTCTGCTCGTCAGCCTGCTCCTCAACCTCTACATAGCCGTGTTTCCCTCAGCCCGTCTGTCAGAGAAATCTCATCTGTGCGGGGGCCGGGTGGTGCTTCTCACGGCCCGCTTCGCCCCCTGGGTGCTCGGTGCGCTGTCGCCCTTTGTCACGGGCGACGACGGCTGCCACATCAATAGCATCGACAAGGCTCCCCAACCAACCGAAACAACCATATAAGAGGCCGCTGAAAAGCCTCTGATCAATACCCTCCGAGTCATGGAAAATATGGACAACAAAGACAAACTGAACCAGAAGCCGGACAGCGACGCGCTGCTCAACCGCGCGACATCCGACGAATATAAATACGGTTTCACCTCCGACATCGACACCGAGATCATACCCGTGGGTCTCAGCGAAGATGTGGTGCGCCTCATCTCAGCAAAAAAGGGCGAGCCTGAGTGGCTCCTCGAATTCCGTCTGAAAGCCTTCCGCTACTGGCAGACACTCGAAATGCCTACCTGGGCCCATCTCGACATTCCGCCGATCGACTACCAGGCCATCAGCTACTACGCCGAGCCGCGCTCCAAGGCCAAAGGCCCCGAAAGCCTCGATGAAGTCGACCCGCAGCTTCTCGACACATTCAACCGCCTCGGCATACCCCTGCAGGAACAGAAAGCCCTTGCGGGCATGGCCGTCGACGCCGTGATGGACTCCGTCAGCGTCAAGACCACCCACCGCGAGAAGCTTGCCGAGAAGGGCATAATCTTCTGCTCGATCTCGGAAGCCGTCCGCGACTATCCTGATCTGGTCAAGAAATATCTCGGCTCAGTGGTCAGCTACCGCGACAACTTCTTCGCCGCCCTCAACTCGGCAGTCTTCTCCGACGGCTCGTTTGTCTACATCCCCAAGGGAGTGCGCTGCCCGATGGAGCTTTCAACCTACTTCCGCATCAACGCCTCAGGCACAGGCCAGTTCGAGCGCACTCTCATAGTAGCCGACGACGATGCCTATGTCAGCTACCTCGAAGGCTGCACAGCTCCCATGCGCGATGAAAACCAGCTTCATGCGGCAATTGTGGAGATCATTGTGGAAGACCGCGCGGAGGTGAAATATTCAACCGTGCAGAACTGGTATGCCGGTGACGCCCAGGGCCGCGGAGGCATCTACAACTTCGTCACCAAACGCGGACTCTGCCGCGGTGACCACTCAAAGCTCTCCTGGACCCAGGTGGAGACCGGCTCGGCAATCACATGGAAATATCCCTCCTGTGTGCTCAAAGGAGACTACTCGCGCGGCGAGTTCTACTCTGTGGCCGTCACCAAAAACTATCAGCAGGCCGACACCGGCACCAAGATGATCCACATCGGCAAGAACTCCACATCGACCATCGTCTCGAAGGGCATCTCGGCCGGACATTCGCAGAATTCCTACCGCGGGCTTGTCAAGGTGGCTCCCGATGCCTCAGGCTGCCGCAACTACACCCAGTGTGACTCCCTGCTGATGGGCAGCAACTGCGGTGCCCACACCTTCCCCTACATCGACATCCTGAATGACAGCGCCATAGTGGAACACGAGGCCACAACATCCAAGATCTCCGAAGACCAGCTCTTCTACTGCAACCAGCGCGGCATTCCCACCGAAGAAGCCATAGCCCTGATTGTCAACGGCTATGCCAAGGAGGTCATGAACAAGCTCCCGATGGAGTTTGCCGTCGAGGCCCAGAATCTGCTCCAGATAACCCTTGAAGGATCAGTAGGATGACAAGCGAAGAAAGCAAAGCCGCAGCCTCGCCGCTGCGCCCGGCCCTCTATCTGATTCCGTCGACCATGAGCGATGCGTCGGTCAGCGACGTGATTCCCGAAAGAAATCTCGCGGTGATCCGAGCCATCAGACACTTCGTGGTCGAGAACGTCCGCACCGTGCGCCGTTTCCTGAAACGCTGCGACCGCTCGATCGACATCGACTCGCTCTCGTTTACCGTGCTTGACGAACACACGGCTCCGACCGAAGTCAGCGCCATGCTTGCCCCTCTCCGCGCCGGAGAGCCTGTGGGCGTCATCTCCGAAGCCGGCTGTCCGGCCGTGGCCGACCCCGGAGCCGACCTTGTGGGCATAGCCCAGGCCGAAGGGCTCGAAGTTGTGCCCCTCGTAGGCCCGTCAAGCATACTGCTCTCGCTCATGGGCTCAGGATTCAACGGCCAGACCTTCGCCTTCCGCGGCTATCTCCCCTACGAGTCAAAAGCCCGCAGCCTGCGCCTGCGCGACATGGAGCGACGCATCCGCCAGGAGGGCGAGACCCAGATTTTCATCGAGACCCCCTACCGCAACAACCGCCTCATCGCCGAGCTTGCCTCATCGCTACCTCCGTCCATGAGACTCTGCGTGGCCTCTGACATCACCGGCCCGCGCCAGTCGATAGTCACCCTTCCGCTCTCAGCCTGGGCGCGCCGTAAGTATGACTTCGACAAAATTCCCTCCATCTTCCTCCTCTACACCTGAACCATCCCCCCCAAAAAAAGAAAACAAGCATAAAATCCACCCCACACGCTGCTCATGGCAAATCCGCGCAAACCCTCCAGACTCCCTATGCCGGGACTTTTCGACTCTCTTGACGACTTCAACGAAGGCTCCGAGAGCGATTTCAGCATCATACCCGACAAGAAGATGGACGAAATCGCGCGCAAATACCGCCGCGAACAGCCGGCGATCGACGAACTCCCTGAGTTCCAAGCCTCTGACCGCATCTTCTTCATGAGCTTCGGCAGCGGAAGCTCAGGCAACTGCTCCTACATAGGCGACCGCAGCGGAGGCTTCCTCATCGACGCCGGAGTGGAAGTGGCCAAGGTGGTCGAAGGCCTGCGCCTCAACGGCATCTCGATGGACCGTGTGGCCGGAATATGCCTCACCCATGACCACGGCGACCACATACGCGACGTCTACCCGCTGCTCAGGCGCTACCGCCACCTGCGCGTCTACTGCACTCCAAAGACCCTCAACGGCATACTCCGCCGCCACAACGTCTCGCGCCGCATCAAAGACTATCACTCGCCCGTCTACAAGGAATTCCCATTCCGCATAGGCAACTTCGAGGTGACCCCCTTCGAGGTGATGCACGACGGCGCCGACAATGCCGGCTTCTTCATCACCAACGGCGACTGCCGCTTCGCCGTCGCCACCGACCTCGGCTGCATCAGCGAGCGTGTGGACCACTACATGCGCCTGGCCAACTACATCATGATCGAGGCCAACTATGACCTGCGGATGCTCCGCGAAGGCCGCTACCCCGAATATCTCAAAGCCCGCATCGAGGCCTCCAACGGCCATCTCGACAACCGCGTGGCCGCCGAGTTTCTCGCAAGCATCTACACCCCGCAGCTACGCAACATCTTCCTCTGCCACCTTTCCAACGACAACAACAGCCCCGACCGCGCCCTGCGCGCCGTATCGTCGGCTCTCGCCGGCATCGGAGTGCCCCGTATCGGCAACGGCATGATCGACCTCAAGGACACAGCCATCCCCACTGACGAACCCCGCGTCCACCTCGTGGCACTCCCCCGCTTCGATCCCTCGCCTCTCTACACCCTCGGCGTCTGACCCAACCGGCACAGAGACGCAGCTCCACTCTACAGACACATAGCCCGCCACTCTCTTCCACATGCACAGACATCTTTTCCACTTCATACTGCTCATGCTGCTTTCGCTGCTGTCTCACAGCTGCTCTTCACCTCACACCCATACCATTCAGGAGGCCGAGGGCATCATGGACCAATATCCTGATTCTGCACTCTCCATCCTCGAAGATATTCCGCGCGAAGAGCTCCGCGGTAGCCAAGCCCGTGCGCTCCACGCCCTCCTGCTCACTCAGGCCCGATCCAAAAACTACATAACCGAGACAAACGATTCGCTGATCTCAACCGCCGTCAGCTATTTCGAGTCGACCGATGACAGCCATCATCTCATGCTTGCCCTCCACTATTTCGGAGAACTGAATTTCAACCGCAAGGCCTATGCCCGAAGCCTCACGGCGCTTTTCAAGGCTTATGATCTCGCAGTCCGGCTTGACAACAAATTCTGGATAGCCATGTCGGCCCGCATGATCGCCGACATCTATCACGAAAACTATCATACTGCCGAGGAAATCGAATTCTCCGAAATCGAACTCGAAAACTTCCGCCTCGCCCACCGCCAGCCACATATCAACTATGCGATCCTCGACCTGGCAAAGACCTATGCAGATGCTAAAGAATATCCCAAAGCAACACAATTGGCAACCCAGCTAACAGACTCGGCGACAAAATATAGTGACAATCACCTTAAACACATAGCTTTAAGAACAATTGGCACAATCCATCTGCGCAATCAGGACTATTTGGCCGCTATTAGATCCTTTAAAGCCCTCAGAAGCTCAAATCAATTAAATCAATCAGACTCAGCCCTTTTAGGTTTTGCCTATCTCAAATCTGAATTCCCTGATTCTGCTCTGACTTTGTTGAACCGACAATCAATTGGCAGAGGTAGTTCAAATTCATGGCTATATTATAATGTATGTATGGCTCTTGATTCCACCCAGGCGGCCCTGTCTGTATTACAGGGGATAGCAATGCATACTGACAGCATCCTTCGGTCCGTCATGTCACAGAATCTTTTAGGATCTACAAAAGAATACTATGATGCTCAACGGAAAATCCAGATGGCGAACCTAAGGTTTTCACATCTTACTATCATTTTCATTCTGACATGTTCCTTTATTGCGCTCTCCATAGCCATATTTATTTTTTACCGATACCGCAGGAACAAATACAAACTTATTGAAGATAACATCGCAATAGCCCAGAATCTTCGCGAAATTATAGCCATCAACGACAGTAAATCACAGGAAACTATACAAACTCTTCTCGCAGACCGTTTTGAAATTCTCGATAGTCTTTGCAAAATACTATACGAAAGTCCCTCATCAGTTGCTAAGAAACGAATATCCGACGAAATAAATTTTATCATTTTTCAATATTCCCAAAATGCCGAAAAGCTTAATGAGTTAGAATTATACGTAAATAAACACCACAACAATATAATGGTCAGAATCAAAGAAGACATTCCTACTATCAATGAATCTGACTACCGTTTAATACTATATACAATATTAGGATTTTCCAATACCGCAATTGCTCTATTCCTCGGTGAGCCCAAAATCACAGCGATCTACGACCGCCGCAAGCGCCTGAAAGCAAAACTCAAAAATCTCAACAGTTCACATAAAGCTGAATATCTCACCATCATCTCATTGTCAACCAAAATAAAATGAGCGTCCGAATGCCTCCGGCTGCTAAAAAAGGATCTATGTAAGAAAAGCGGTTATTAAGATCCATATCGGAAAGGACTTCTGCAAAGATACGACTCCCGCTCCCCTAAAAAGTGCGATAATACGGAGACAACCCATCCGGAGTGGTCAAAAAAATTTCACACTCGGATAGTTTTTAACATTTCAACCTGTTTTTGCAGCTGCCCCCTAAAAAATAGTCCTTTAAATACTTTTAAGCCATACAATTTTATATCGCGCCTAATAATTAATTTAGACGCGATTTTATTTGTTTGTATATCAATAATTTATATCATCGCTCAGCCTAACCGCATTTTATATTTATTCGATGCCTATTCCGTATCTTTGCATCGAGTTCAAATAAAAATTTATGAAAACATTAACAACCTACATTGCAATTTTTCTCATCTGTATTTCTTGTTCTGGTAATATCTTCGCCGATAGCCGAAGCGAAAATGCAGCCGATCTCAGTACAACCTATCTAAAAACCAAACGAGACCCAGGACATCGCCCGAAATCTCCCGCCAAGATCTATTTGGTATGTCAATATTCCATAGGTCATATAAGCCTGTCATTTCCGGATGATGCTACTTATATGGACGTTTCGTTGAACGATGAAACCGGACCTGTATGGATCGGCACTATATCGCGTACAAATCCGGAAACCGAAATCCCCAGCCTTTTAGGAGAATACACAATCATATGTCAGACTGACCAGAACCAAATATTTGAAGGGACTCTATTTTTTATCAATTAAATTCATCGTCTTAAGTAACTCTTCAAAATTAAACGATATAATGTACATTAGTATCTCCTATGGATGATCTTTTATACTCTCTGCGGTTTTATTCCGGTCAGAATCAAGTTCTTCATCGGTCGTTTATGTCTATAAACTCCCTCTTCAGTCCTCGATTCTGCCTCTGAATAAATCCCGCATATAGTATAAATTAATTTTTCAGAGTTACTTATGAAAATTACATCTTTATTAAAAACGCTTACCATTTTTACCATTTTTTCATTAAGCGTGACAAGTTGCCAAAACGAGTTGGACGAACCACAATGGCAAATGCCTCTTGAAGACGCCCCTATTAGATCTCTTTCTGATTCCCGTTCAGAAATCTCTACTGTTGGGAATGGAGAATGCGTGATCGGAGCGATCCAATACTGTGGTTCAAAGTTAGGAATGAAAATTTTCCGTGAAGACATTATCAACTACTTCGATGACAAAATTATTAGGAGTGAGTCTGGCTCAATCTTAGGCATAAGCTTAAACACTGAAGACTGGCATAATGGTCTAAACCATTGGTTTAATGCAACTCTCCCTCTTGGCCAGAACGATTTAATATCACAAATCAAGTATAACAACCGAATAGCATGCTGTCGAATTAAACCGGATGGCGTTTTCAATGTTACACACGCCGTTGTATTGATAGAAGTCAATACCTATAAATCACAATTTAAATATTATGATCCTGTAGATCCTGGTGATCATTATGTTTATTTCAAAAATGTCTATGATCCGAGAATAATCACTCCCAAACAATAAACTTAGAACATAAAATTCAAGAGTGCAGCATTTGTTTATAATCCTTAGACTCCGAATAAGCTAATATTGCATATGTCAATTTCTCATACTTTCAAAATCGGATATGAACTAATGCTGCGCTCTTTTCTGATCAATTTCAACAAACTATTGCAAATCCGCCTACTAATTCCTATATTTGCATTGCTCACAACTCAAATAAGTTATATTATGAAATCAGTTCTCTCCATCTGTGTAGTGGCCCTGAGCAGTCTTTGGGCCATGTCGCAGGATGTCAGTGTGGCGAAAATACGCGCATCGGCAAAGATTATTCCCGTGGTGGATTATTCTCCCATCTGCTTTGAATCGGCCATCGGCAAAGCTTTCGGATCAGGAGATGACAGGAATTGTTTTTTCTTGACGACCGATCAGAAGAATGGCACTGAACTCTACTGGCTCAACGATTATTCGGAAAAAGGCCGGTTCAAGCTGTCAAAAATGAGTAAGAGCCTACCGCTGTCTGACTCTCAGACTGAAATTCTCAACACGGTCGACAGTGTGTTCATTTTCAATCCATGCCCCGACATACGCTTTGAATTCATACCACGGGACATCCGTTATATCGGCTACCGTGACGGCGGACAGACCCGCTACATGAGTACAGACCGGACATTTGACAGTCTTTCAGACTTCATTGTCAGCGAATTCGGCTCGGTTGCAAATTTCACAAGCCTATATCTCGAACACTTCGGCAATGCGTTTTTCAGCCCCGGTAGCGGACTCTACGGATTCAACAGCGACCGCGCGGCCATCGACTTTCTTAAACACGACTATCGCTTCAATGCTGTCTGCAACCGTCAGGCGGAAGAAACCATATCACTGTTCATCGAACTGCTGAAAAAGGCAGTCATCGTCACTCCCGCACAGGAAGCCAGACTGACCAAACTGTTGGCCGACAGCTATAAGGCAGGCGATCAAATCACCTCCGACTTTCTTTCAGGCAAATCTTTCGAAGTATTCCGTCCCCAAACACTGCGTGCGGTATTTTCGCCGGATGAATACGATCTGATCCAAAATGCCATTACGGAAAACAAGGCCCGCCTCGCCATCGCCTATTGGCGCATTTCCAAAACCATCGGCAACTCCGATGCCAACGGCGCCTATCTCTCAGACCGCGACATACTGAAAGATATTTCCAAACGCACATTCTAACCACGCAATTCCGACATGAGGCGTCAATATAAGAGGGTGTTTCATAACATTAATGAAACATCCTCTTAATTGATTTTCTGTCAGCCTACACCGAGAAGCTCAATGTCAAAAATGAGGGTCGATCCGCCGGGAATGCCGGGCTGTGAGAAGCGGCCATAGCCCATTTCGGCAGGTAGATATATCTCCCAGCGGTCGCCTACCCGCATCTGCTGCAGGGCTATGATCCAGCCCTGGATGAGATCCCGCAGACGCATGGCCGGAGCCGTGCCGCCACGCGAGCTGTCAAATTTCTTGCCGTTGATGGTGGTGCCGGTGTAGTGGACCACAACCACACTGTTGCGGTTGGGCTTCGGAGCATCAGGGCGGCCTTTTGAGATCACCTTATAGAAAATACCCTTGTCAAGCGGTTTCACTCCGGGCTCCTGGGCCTTGGCTCGAAGCCATTCTTTGTTTTTGTCGATATATTCCTGCTTTGCCATAGCGGTTATTGCGTTGTTTTGAATGTCAGGACGGCAAAGTTACGCATAAATTGTGGATCTCTCCGCATTATCGCACCTTTTCGGCGGGTTTCAGGCCTTATCTTTGCATAGTGTTGACAGCAATGCAGCTTTTTCACTCCACCGCCTGCATACTCCTCCACTCCCAAGATGCCTTGCCGTCAATGCAAAAGGAAAGAACACTCCCGGAAAGAACCAAGAACAAAACCCTCTGACACCCGCACATCAAAATCCTCTAACTCCCACACACTCAATGCAAAACCACCCGCCTAAAGAAAGAGGCAGGCGTCGCCGTATGACAGAAAGCGGTAACGGCTGTCAGCCAAAGCGTAGTCATAGATTGCGCGCCAGTCCGGATTGGCCGGATCAGAAGCCAGAAAAGCCGATACAAGCAGCAGAAGCGTAGACTTCGGCTGATGGAAATTCGTGACCATCCCCTTCACCACCCGATAGCGATAGCCAGGAGCTATCATCAGACGGGTCGAAGCCACAAACGTATTCTCACCCGTAGTGTCAAGATGCGAGAGAATCGCCCTCATGGCTTCGGCAACCGGAAGATCAGGATGCGAGGGGTCATAGGGATACCACTGCGGCAGCACATCGGCCGGCAGTCCGGCAGCCAGACGGCAGCCGAGATGGTAGAGACTCTCCAGAGTGCGAACCGAAGTGGTGCCTACGGCTATGATCCGGCGCTCAATCGCGGCGAGTTCGCCGATCAGACTGCGGTCCACGGCTATGAACTCGCTGTGCATGTCGTGCTCGCCGATGGTATCTGACTTCACCGGCTGGAAAGTTCCGGCGCCCACATGGAGCGTCAGTTCGCGCCTCGCTATCCCCACGGCGTCTATCGCCTCAAGCACCTCAGGCGTGAAGTGCAGTCCGGCGGTCGGAGCGGCCACTGATCCGTCGATATGAGAGAATACGGTCTGATAGTCCGTGGAATCACTCTCCTCCGTTCCACGGTTGAGATAGGGCGGAATAGGGATCTCGCCCACTGCCGAGATTATGCGGCTGAAGGTAATCTCCCGGTCATCCCAGTCGAAACGGACCACCGAAGTGTTGCCCTCACGGCTCACACGGGTGGCGCGCAGAGTGAAATCATGGCCGTCGATGCTCAGCGGCATCAGCAGTTCGCCGCTTTTCCAGCGCTTGGAGTTGCCTACGAAGCAGGTCCATGAGCAGCCCGAAACAGAGGCGAAATTACAGGCATAGTCAGCCGGCTCTACAGGTTCGAGACAGAAGATCTCGATCAGAGCTCCGTCGGCAGCCTCGCCCTTGCGGAAACGCAGGCGCGCGTTGATGACACGGGTGTTGTTGTAGACAAGCATCGAGCCTGCCGGGAGCAGACCGGGCAGTTCGTGGAAACTGCGGGTGCTGAGAGCTCCGTCGCTGTCTTTGAAGAGCAACAGGCAGCGGTCGCGCTGAGCGAGAGGATGCCTGGCAATGCGTTCGTCAGGCAGAGGATAGTCGAAATTCTCTATTCGGATATCGCGGATATTCATTCGCTGAGGTCAATAAGGTCTGAAATGGCTTTGAACGGATCGGAAGCCCTGAACACATAGCTTCCGGCCACAAGAATGTCGGCACCGGCTTCGATAAGCGCGGGCGCGGTTTCAAGATTCACTCCTCCGTCAATCTCGATCACGGCTTCCGAACCGCTTTCGGCTATAAGCGAGCGCAGCTCACGGACTTTGCGGACTGTGTTGGGGATGAAGTTCTGACCGCCGAAGCCGGGGTTGACGCTCATGAGAAGCACCATGTCGAGATCGCGGATCACGTCGCGCAGCAGCATCACCGGAGTGGCCGGATTGAGCGTCACGGCCGCTTTCATTCCGGCCGAGCGGATTGAGCGGATTACGCTGTCGAGATGGGTACATGCCTCCCAGTGGACATTCATTATCTCCGCTCCGGCCTCACGGACCTGATCTACATAACGGCCCGGATCGCAGACCATCATATGGACATCCAGAGGCTTTTCGGCAATACGGCTGATGGATTTGATCACCGGGAAACCGATGGTGATGTTGGGAACAAACATCCCGTCCATCACATCAATGTGAATGAGTGACGCACGGCTTTTGTTGACCATGCTTACTTCCTCGCCCAGACGGGCGAAATCAGCTGCGAGCAACGAGGGGGCGACTTGAATCATGACTGTGATATAATAAAAAATAATGCGGTGCCGCCCGCTGCTGACGGACGACACCACAAAAGTACGCATTTATTTTTCAATTCGGGTCGGTTCGGCTCTAAAAGTTGACGGCACGGGGGTCATACCAGTCATTCCTGAGCGAGAGACGGCGGCGATGCGCTCAGACTCCAGCACTCTTTTGGCGCGGCTTGAAAGCATTCCAGAGAATGACTCCCACGCAGACCACTCCGATGGCAAGCCCCACGTAGGTCAGATAGTCGTTATACTCCTCTACCTTCGTATAAAGCTGCTCCTGAGGCACCATCTTGCCCAGCCAGTAGCCGAGAGCTCCGAGAACCACGTTCCAGGTCAGAGCGCCCAATCCGGTGAAAAGCACAAACTTGCCCACATTCATGCGCGCAAGTCCGGCAGGAATGGAAATGAGCTGGCGCACAGCCGGAATCAGACGGCCGATGAAGGTCGACGCGGATCCGTGGCGGTCAAAATACTCTTCGGCATGACGCACCTTGGCCTCATCGATCAGACAGGCATGGCCTATGCGGCTGTTAGCGAAACGATAGACTATCGGACGGCCTATCCAGACTGACAGATAGTAGTTGATCAGCGCACCGATGATAGCCCCTACTGTCGCAAGGCCGACAACGGCTATTATGTTGACATCCCCCTTGGTGCAGGCCAGATAGGCCGCAGGCGGGACTATCACTTCCGAAGGGAAGGGAATGAAGGAACTTTCGATGACCATGAAGCCAAGGACAAGCAGGTAGACTGTCATTGGGTCGGCACGGAAAAAGTCGGCCATAATGCCGGCCGGGTCAAACAGTGCCAGAAGCGGAATGAGATCTAACATGTGATTAAATACTTCTCTAAAATTAAAAAATTCGATTATCTGGATGGAGACTGACAGGAGGGAAGATTGTCTCAGACAAGTCCGGCCTTGCGGAAAAACACTCTGTAGGCATCGGCTTTACGGTCTACAGCCAGCGGATAGGCCCGCGAGGTCGACGGCATACGGGTCATCTGAAGCACTCGCCCGTCAGCCGGCCACACAGCCGAGGTCCACTCCCCTATCTTCGGGACTGCTGTAGAGGTCAGCTCCGCGAGCACTCCGGCGGCTTTCTCGCCGGTGGTGGCAATGAAGCGGCAGTCGGGCATTCGCTCAAGCAAGGCTTCGAGGCAGACCGGCTCGATGATTTCAAGAAACTTGTCGGAGGCGTTGTCTTTCAGACGGATCACAGCCGCACCGGTGTCATGGAGCGCTATGCCCTTCTCTTCAAGGAAAGCGCGTATGAGAGCCTCGTCGAAAGCGCCGTCGGGCAGACGGAAATGGTCCACGTCGTCATAGAAGATTATTCCCATCACACGCCAGAAGTCATTGGTCTTGTTCGGGTAATAAAACTCCATTGACCAGCGCAGCGGCTTGGGAGGGAAAGTGCCCATGATCAGCACCTTCGCGTCAGTGGGTATGAATGGCGGAAAAGGATGTCGCTCTATCCGGTTGTCGCTTGTCTTCATCTTCAGTCTGTCAGCTTTATAATATGGTCAAATATACTGATTCAGCTCCGGAGAATGCGGTCGGCTACCGAGTCGGCCAGCCGGCGGCACTCGGCTATCGCATCGGCTCCGGGAGCCTGCTTCGCTTCAACTGAAACAACTTCGTCGCAGTAAAGTTTGCTTTCGTCCATCAGCTGGTTGATGCGCTTGACAGCCTGCGGAGCCCAGGTGAATGATCCGAAGGTGCCTATGACACGGTTTTTCAGCTCGCGGGTCTTCACTGCGTTCATCACAGCCTCCACCGGCGGGAAAAGCGTATTGGAATAGGTAGGAGCGCCGACAATCAGTCCCTTGTAACGGAAAATGTCGCTCAGAATGTATGACAGATGCGAGACCGAGGCATTGTGCATCCGTATGTTCCTGATGCCTCTTTCGGCAAGCCGCGAGGCTATCGCCTCAGCCATATCCTCGGTGTTGCCATACATCGAGCCATAGACTATCGTCACACCATCCTCACCTTCATAACGGCTCAGACGGTCATAGATCGAGACCACACGGTCGATCTGTTCGTGCCACACCGGTCCGTGGGTCGGGCAGATGAAATCCATCTCAAGGTTAGCCACTTTCTGAAGAGCCTTACCTACAAACATGCCGTATTTGCCAACTATATTGGAATAGTAGCGGTACATCTCCGGGAAATAAGGCTCGGTGTTCATGTCGGAGTCTGTCACCGCTCCGCAGAGAGCGCCGAAACAACCGAAGGCATCGCCGGTGAAAAGCGCTTTCCTCTCCGCTACGTATGTCATCATTGTCTCCGGCCAGTGGACCATCGGGGTGATGACGAATTTCAGACTCAGGCCGCCGAGGTCGATGCAGTCACCGTCAGCTATCCTCATCACATTGTCAGCTATGCCATAGAAGCCTCTGACCATTTCGAGAGTCTTGGCGTTGCCGACAATTGTCATGTCAGGAAACATGCTGCGGAGCACTCTGACCGAGCCGGAATGGTCAGGCTCCATATGGTTTATCACCAGATAGTCAGGAGCGACATCGCCGATGGTTGCGATGAGATTTTCACGCAGACGGTCGCAGGCACTCAGTTCCACGCCGTCGATCAGCGCCGTTTTCGCGCTGCCTTTCACTATATATGAATTGTAGCTGACACCGTCAGGCAACGGCCACAGGGCTTCAAAGCGGTGGGTAGTGCGGTCATTGACTCCGACATAGTATATTCCATCACAGATTTCTTTGATATTCATAACCTATTGTACTGTTTCTTGATTCTGATAAAGGGTTTCGGGAGGAGGAGGTAAGAGATTGTTGCGAGTGTGTATATGTGTATATATTGTAGCCCGTGTGTGCGCAATGACACCTCCGGGCAGAGTTGCCCCAAAACATCTGACGAGCCAGGAAGAAAAAATTCCCCCGGCTCGTCATTGTTATTTGACATTATGGATTCCGGCCATCTAAGGTCCGGATGCAGCTGTCAGTCTGATTATTCCTTGATGCGTTCAACGTATGAACCGTCGCGGGTGTCTACACGCACCTTGTCACCGATGTTGCAGAAGAGGGGCACACGGATCTCAGCACCGGTTTCGAGAGTAGCGGGCTTGAGTGTGTTGGTGGCGGTGTCGCCCTTGATGCCGGGTTCGGTGTAGGTGATTTCGAGAACTACGCTGGTGGGCATTTCGCAAGTGAGGATAGTCTCTGAAGCGGCGTGAACCATAGCTTCGCAGATGTCACCTTCCTTGAGGAACTGAACGCCGTCGATGCTTTCGCCGGGGAGGGCTACCTGCTCGAAAGTTTCAGTGTGCATGAAGTTGTAGCCCATGTCATCCTTGTAGAGATACTGGTAGGGGCGGCGTTCGATACGCACTTCGTTGACCTTTACGCCTGAGTTCCAGGTCTTGTCGAGGACACGGCCGGTCTTTACGTTTTTGAGTTTTGTGCGGACGAAAGCCGGACCTTTGCCGGGCTTTACATGAAGGAATTCAACGATGAAAAAGTAGTTGCCGTCGATGTCGAGGCACATACCGTTTTTAAAATCAGCAGTTGTTGCCATGAATTGTGGTAATGTGTTGAGATTATTAAGCAATTGATTGGGGTTGGTGTGCGGCCCGGCGTCAAGACGGATCAGTTGCCGCAGCCGTCACAGCCGCATGAGGAGTTGTCGCCTCCGCAGCCATTGTCGCCACAACCTCCGCAGCATCCGCCTCCGCATGAGGGGTGGAGTTCTTCAGGGGTAGCGTCACGCACGGTGACCACTTTGCCCTTGAAACGGAGATCCTTGCCTACGAGGGGATGGTTGAAGTCCATGACAACATGGTCGGCAGTCACCTTTTTCACCTTTCCGGTGATGCGGTAGCCGTCAGCTGTCATCATGGGGATGTATGCGCCCTCGCGGATGGTTTCGGCGTCAAACTTTCCGTCGACCATGAAGATGCTCTTGCTGAGCTCGGCCACGTCGTCGGGGTTATAGGGGAAACCCTCGCCGGCGTTGACGGGGACATCAAACTCCCTGCCCTGCTCAAGGCCGTCGAGAGCGCGTTCGAGGGGAAGGATCATGCCTTTGGTCACACCGAATATGAAGCGTTCGGGTTCATCTTCAGTGACACTGTGGACGAGGTTTTCAGTTCCGTCAGGGGCAACCTCAAAGAGGTCGTAGCTTATTTCGACATATTTGCCGGGGAGAATCTTTTCCATAATTTTCAGTTTTGTTTAGAGTCGGTTTGAACGTCAGACAGGAGCCTTGGACGGGTCTCAGGCTTCACCTTCGGTCACACCGGCGAGATCGGGGTCGATCATGATGCGTCCGCAGTATTCGCAGACTATGATCTTCTTGTGCATCTTGATTTCCATCTGCTTCTGCGGCGGGATGCGGTTGAAGCAGCCGCCGCAGGCGTTGCGCTGGATGTAGACCACGCCGAGGCCGTTGCGGGCGTTCTTGCGGATGCGCTTGAATGCGGTGAGTGTGCGGGCGTCGATCTGGGGTTCGAGTTCCTTGGCCTGCAGACGGAGACGCTCTTCGTCTTTCTTGGTCTCTGAGACGATCTCTTCAAGCTGACGGCGCTTGTCGGCGAGAATGTGATTGCGGTCGGTGAGGGTTTCCTCGGCGGCGGCAATGTCGGCATTCTTGTTGTCGATCTCGCGGGCATACTGGTTGATGCGCTTTTCGGAGAGCTGGATTTCGAGGGTCTGATATTCAATCTCTTTAGATAACAAATCAAACTCGCGATTGTTGCGCACGTTATCGAGCTGCTGCTTGTAGGTGGCAATCTGTGCCTGGGCCTGCTCGATGTTGTTTTTCTCCTTGGCCGATTTCAGACGGAGGTCTTCGATCTCGGCTTTGAATTTATCGACACGGGTGTGAAGACCCTCGATGTTGTCCTCCAGGTCACGGACTTCTTCGGGAAGCTCGCCGCGGATGGTCTTGATGCGGTCGATTTCCGAGAGGATGGTCTGAAGTTCGTAAAGAGCGCGGAGTCGCTGCTCAACAGAAAGGGTCTGGTCGTTTTTGTTTTGCTCTATCGCCATATTGGTATATGTGGATTTTTTATTTTTCAGACGTAGCGCACAGGGTTGTGCTCGGCACGTGACTGCCGGACTGCAAAGTTAGGAAATTTTTCTGAAACAATGGCCGAAAAAATTGACTTAGTGCAGATTTCGCTTTCGAAATGGCCGGTATCGACTATCAGGATGTCGCGTCCGAAATCGACAAAGTCGTGATAACGGGTGTCGGAGGTGATGTAGGCGTCGGCTCCGGCGGCTATTGCATCGGGGATGAATTCGCCTCCCGACCCGCTGCACAAGGCCACATTCTGCACTCCCCGCCAAGATCTGCCAGAGTCTGACACTCGAAGCGATTCTGTTTGATAGACCTCCTTGACGCGCTTGAGAAAGTCATCTTCCGAAAGGGCGTAGTGGAAGTCACCGATCACTCCAAGCCCGGTCGATGGATCAGTCTGACGCGGAGAGAGGACCTGAATATCCATCAGTCCCAGCATCTTGCCCAACTGATGGGAGACTCCTTCCGGAGCGTTGTCAAGCGCCGTATGGGAAGAGTATATATATATCCCGTGGGTGATTGCCCTGAGCAGGGCAAGCTGGTTAGGCCTGTCAGGCGAAATTTGTTTCAGCCCGTGAAACAACAGTGGATGGTGGGAAACTATCAGGTTGCAGCCTTCACTGACAGCCTCATCAACAACCTCAGGAGTCACGTCAAGACAAAGCATGACTCCTGTACAGCTGTTAAGTTCGGATGCAGGGCGGAGCTGCCAGCCGGTGTTGTCCCACTTTTCCTGAATCGAGCGCGGGGCAAAGGCTTCGATGCACTCTATTATCTCAATGATACTCGGCTCTGTCATTGGCAACGTGGCTTATTCCTTTTCTTTGAGGTCGAGACGGATGCAAAGTTCGTCGAGCTGCGAATCGTCGATCGCGGCGGGTGCATCGATCATCATGTCGCGGCCTGAGTTGTTCTTGGGGAAGGCGATGACGTCGCGGATCGAGTCGAGGCCGGCAAGGATGCTGACGAAGCGGTCGAATCCGAATGCAAGACCGCCGTGAGGTGGCGCTCCGTATTTGAAGGCATTCATCAGGAAGCCGAATTTATACTGGGCGTCTTCCTCGGAGAGGCCGAGCAGACGGAACATCTTGTCCTGGAGTTCGGCTTCGTGGATACGGATCGAACCGCCGCCAAGCTCGTTGCCGTTGACCACCATGTCATAAGCAGTGGCGCGCACAGCGCCGGTGTCACTGTCGAGCAGATGGATGTCATCTGGGTTGGGGGCTGTGAAGGGGTGGTGCATGGCGTAGTAACGCTGTGTTTCCTCATCCCATTCAAAGAGTGGGAAGTCTACCACCCAAAGGCAAGAGAAGTTCTGCGGATCGCGCAGACCGAGGCGAGAGCCCATTTCGAGGCGCAGTTCGCAGAGTTGCTTGCGGGTCTTCATTGTCTGTCCGGCAAGAATCAGCATGAGGTCACCGGCCTTGGCTCCGGCACGGTCGGCCCATGTGCGGAGGTCGTCTTCGCTGTAGAATTTGGATACTGACGACTTGATCGAACCGTCGGCTTCGATCTTGACCCACATCATGCCCTTGGCTCCGATTTGCGGACGCTTCACGAAGTCGGTGAGCTGGTCAAGCTGCTTGCGGGTGTAGTCGGCGCAACCGGGGGCCACGATGGCTCCAACATATTCGGCATCGTCAAGCACGGCGAAGCCCTTGCCGCCTGTAAGATCCTTGAGCTCCACGAATTCCATGCCGAAACGGGTGTCGGGCTTGTCGGAACCGTAGAGACGCATGGCATCGGCCCAGGTCATGCGGGGGAAGGGTTCGGTGAAGTCGATGTCTTTTACATATTTAAATATGTGTTTGACGAGGCCTTCGAACATCTGAAGCACGTCTTCCTGATTGACAAACGACATTTCGCAGTCGATCTGAGTGAATTCAGGCTGACGGTCGGCGCGGAGGTCTTCGTCGCGGAAACATTTCACGATCTGGAAGTAACGGTCGAAACCGCTGACCATCAGGAGCTGCTTGAAGGTCTGGGGAGACTGGGGCAGTGCATAGAATTCGCCGGGATTCATGCGCGAGGGCACCACGAAGTCGCGGGCGCCTTCAGGGGTCGACTTGATGAGCACCGGGGTCTCGACTTCAAGGAAACCTTTCGAGTCGAGATAGCGGCGGATCTCGAAGGCCATGCGGTGGCGGAGTTCGAGATTTGCACGCACACAGTTACGGCGCAGGTCGAGATAGCGGTATTTCATACGGAGATCGTCGCCGCCGTCGGTTTCGTCCTCGATTGTGAAGGGAGGCACGTCGCTTCGGTTGAGCACTTTGAGATCCGAGGCAATGATCTCGATGTCGCCGGTGGGCAGATTGGGATTCTTGCTGGTGCGCTCGGCCACCTTGCCGGTGATCTGCACCACGAATTCGCGTCCGAGATGATTGGCGGCATCACAGAGAGCCGCGTCATTCTCCACGTTAAACACCACCTGGGTAATACCGTAGCGGTCACGCACGTCTACAAAGGTCATGCCACCCATTTTTCGGGCGCGCTGCACCCAGCCGGCGAGGGTAACCTCCTGTCCGGCATCACAAAGGCGGAGTTCTCCGCATGTTTTCGTTCTATACATAAGAACCTGATATGGTTTTTGATTTGTTCCGGTTAAACTTGAGGACTGATGCGATGCACAAAATGCAAGCCATCAGCTTCAAAGGTGCAAAATTACAAAGAATCGGATAGAAAATCAAAAAAAATTAATTCAGAATCTGCGCAGGGACTTCACGCACAACGTAGTTTGAGCCGGCATCCTGCCGAGGTCCGGATGCCGGCTGTGCTTTGTGGCAGGTCAGAATGTGACCTGGAGCATGGTCTGGATTCGGTTGTCGTGGTGTGAGAGGCCCGACATATCGACACGCCGTCCGTAGATGTATTCCAGGCCGGTGGAGAGGTGGGGAGATATCTGCCAGATGACGTTTGCAAGGGCGTATTGCGCGTATTTGTACTGGCTGTCCCATGCGGTGGAGCCTCCGGAGTAGTCAGGGGCGTAGTTGCGGAGGTGGCTGTAGGTGGTTGTGGCGTAGACTTTCGGAGAGATGTTGTATTGCAGTCCGAAGTAGCCGCCCCAGGCATTGACAGCTTTTAGACGGCCGCTTCCGTCAGGCACCATGTCGAGGCCGCCTTCATAGAGATCCTGGAAGTAGCTTGTGATTCCTTCGCCATAGGCAGCCTGATAATAGGCTGTCACCAACGGTGTGAGCGAGGCGCTTCCGCTCATCTTCACGCCCCAGCCCACCTGGTCACGGTTCTTGTCGGCGATCTCATCGCGATAGAGCATATTGCGGACAATGCCTGAAAAGCGAATCCAGCTTTTGCCTCCGCCCCATGAATACTGCACATAGGCTGGTATGTCAGGTACACGCTGATTGACCACATAGGTTTTCTCGCCGGTGGTTGCGGAGACCATAGGCATCTCGACTCCTACTCCAAGACTCCAGTGCTGCCCGAAGCTGTGACGGTAGTCGAGGACTCCGTTCGGTATGGCTGTGAATCCGCAGGGGCCTTCATTGTCGATGCTCGGAGGTGCGGCGGCCATGTCAGAGAAGAGGCTGTAGTCATAACCGGCGGTGAATCCGCGGTATTTTATGTAGGCATACTGCAGGTCAAAGCCATAGCTGTTGCCGGTGAGGTTGAAATCAATGTAGACACCCAGCTGGTTCTTGTCGCCCGGAAGGGCCACGAAGTTGAGATAGAGTCCGCTTGTGGCAGCGCTGAACTGCACCAATCCGCCGTCGCCCTTTCGCGGGTTCATGGGAATCGACGATGTGGTGAAGTTGAAGCCGTTGTCAATGGGGTCGCCCCAGTCATATGACAGGGTGGCTTTTGCCGTGCCTCCTATGCCGAGATAAAATTTCTTGTTCTTGCCTTCTATGGCAAAATTAGGCACTCCGGATTTCTTGTGTGATTTCGGGGCGTTCTGGAGAAAAATATTGTAGATGTTTATCACGGTCAGGCCCGAATCAGACCGAGTGGCCGAGGGATTGATTATTGTCACCTCTCCCTCCTGAGGAGTAAGGGGATGATTCTGGGAGGATGCTCCGGCAAACGCGCACAAGGCCGGAACTACAGCTGCGAAACGTATGAGGCTGTTCATTTTTTTGAAAACGTATTTTTGTTAATAATATGACTTGTCGATGCGGAAGACGAACGATTTGCGCAGCACTATGACTATCACCGTGAATGCGGCCAGCAGAATAGCGTTGAATTCAAAGGCGAAGGCATTGTTCAGATGGTGCGGATCAAAGATATCTCTGAAGAAGTCGACTATAAAGGGCGTGGCACTTATCGAGATATAGTTGGCGGCAAGCACAATGGCAAGTGCGAGTGTAGCTTTGGCAGGGTCGGTGACTATCTGGGTGGCCTTGTCATAGATGACCGGCTGAAACACTCCGTAGCCGAAGCCGACAAGGGAGGCCGCCATGCACATCAGTCCGAAACGGTGGCAGACCACCATCAAAACGATCCCCGCGATCATTACTACCGACGATACTACCAAGGTGGCCTGACGCAATGTCTTGATAATATACGGCAGGATGAAGCCCGGAAGAAAGACAGCGAGGAAAAATATGGCAGTGACAGTGCCTACGTCAGAATCATCGAGACCCTCGCTCTGCATAAGAAAGGGGGTGTAGTAGCTTACGATGACCGTAGCATAGCAGACAAAGAAATAGACTGCTATCAGCGACCACGTGCGGGAGAGTATGAAGCCGCCTTTAATCTTACCGATATAGCCATACTGATCATAGCCGCCGGCAGAGGCCGGAGGAGCCGCGTGGATTGCTCCGGCAGGCGATCCGGCAATCACGGCCTTTGCAGCCGCCTTTGCCGATGCTTTCATTTTCGGATCAGGGGTAGCCGGAGCGGGCGACAGATCGGCTTTGGGTATGCCCCGCAGGAAGACTGAGAGCACAAGCGGGATGGCCGGAATGAGATAGACCAGAAAAGGCAGACGCCAGTTTCCGTGGTTGAGCCAGCCGACCACAAAGGTGGCCACTACAAGCGCCATGTTGGATATGCCTGATTTTATGCCGAGCTGACGCATGCGGTATTTTCCCACGAATGTGTCGGCAAGCAGTCCGGCGGCAAGCGGGATGAGCAGACCGCAGCCAATGCCGAGCAGACAGCTTATGACTATCAGATCGATCATGTTACGGGCAAAGAAGTAGAGGAGTCCGCTGACGAGGTAGATGGCAAGCGCCACCACCACTATTCCCACCTTGCTCTTTGACAGAGACAGCCTGCCGGAGAGCAATACGAAAGGTATGATGAAAAGATTCGGCAACACGGTGAGAAGCTGAATCTCCAGTTCCGATGTGTGGGGAAATATTTTGTCAAGGTTGCCAAGCATCGGCGTGATGGCAAGCCCCGGCAGATTGACGGTAAGTGAGATTGACCATATGGCAATCAGGGTCATCAGGGAGATGGAGCCTTTTCCGGTGTTGATTTTCATATTCATGTTTTTATGAAGGTGGATGGTAGAGCCTTGGAAGATGCGGGCGGGGGCTGCGGCTCCGCGAAAACGGGCCGCAGTCTCCCACCGGCATGTATGAAAATTCCGTATTATGCCCCCGTACCTTTGTCTTTATCCAATATATCATAAGCCTCGGCCTGGGGATTTTCAGATCCATCATAGGCTTTCTCGGCTTCGGCGGCAATCTTTTCGGCCTCGGCGGGCGAAGCGCCGTTTTCCTCGGCAAGAATACGGGCATCGGTTCCGGCTATCTGAGCAGGCGTGGGCTGATAGGTCGGGCTCCATTTCGACACTTCCGATGGCCTTCGGTTTTCTATCTGCCAGTCGAAGGGATAGAAATTGGCTTTCGGGTTTCGCCATGACGGTTTACGCTTCGAAAAGACGATCAGAGGCACACAGAAGAAGAGCAGCGCACCGCAGAATATGATCAGCACGTAGACCACCGGACTGCCGGTGTTGATCTGTGACGGCGGGAAGAAGCTCAGCACCATAGCCACGACAGCGCCGAGGATACCGATACCGGCCACCACGACTTCGCCCAGCTTACCGCCGGGGATACGGAATCCGCGCTGTTTCTGAGGCTGGGTGTGACGCAGACGGATAAAGGCGAAATAAATCATCAGCACCAGTATCAGATAGATCACGGTGGCCATCTGTGACATTACCTGATAGGCCGATTCAACTGAGGGGAGCACCACGAGTACAAGCGACAGAAGACTGACAAATATGGCCTGGACATAAAGGATAGGTTTGTTGACACCTTGCGCATTGGTTTTCTGAAGACTCCGTGGCAGATAACCGCTCTCGCCGACGGCCACAAGACCGGTCGACGGTCCGGCGATGATGACGCTGACCTGTCCGATAACACCGAAGGTTATGAGCAGAGCCATGACATTGCCGAGCCAAGGCACTCCGACAGCAGCCCAGAGATCATTGTAGGCCACAAGGAGCGAGGCCAGCAGGTTGATGTCCTTGGCAGGCACCACGAAACCGATGGCCAGAGTGGCGAACACGAACAGGAGCACGATCACGGCCACGGCAAGAAAGATGGCGCGCGGAAACTGACGTGCAGGGTTCTTCATGTTCTGCACATGAACGGCGTTCATCTCCATGCCTCCGTAGAAGAGGAAGATGGAAGCGGCAAGCACTATGGTGCCTATCTTGGAGAAGTCAGGGAAGAATGACTCATGAGCAAGCATTATCGGTTTGCCCATGCAGAGATAGGCCACACCGAGTATTATAAGAATCGCGCCGGGGACTATGGTGCCGAACAGACCGCCGAGAGTGCTCAGAATCTTTGATGACTTCATGCCACGGAAGGCTATGAAGTTAGTGATCCAGTAGACGGCAAGCACCACGACAAGGGTATATATCTTGTTGGCCGACAGCCTGGCGTCAAATGATTCAGGCCAAAATATATATGCGAGCGAGACCGCAGCGAACATGAGCACGGCCGGAAACCAGATCACGAGGGTCTGCCATTCGAGATACATAGCCGTCCAGCCCCATTTCGGCCCGAAAGCCTCGGCGACCCAGCGGTAGAGACCGCCGGAATGGGTGTAGGTAGAGGCAAGTTCGGCGCAGACAAGCGAAAACGGAATCAGAAAGACGATTGCGGCGAAAAGATAGTAGAATATGGACTGGATGCCGAACTCAGCCTGTGACGGAAGTCCTCGCAGACTTACTACAGTGGTGATGATCATCACAGTCATGGCACCTGTTGAGATCAAAGCCTGCGGCGCTTTGCCGCCTTTGGCCTGCGGACCCGGCTTTGAGGGATTAGAATTAGCCATATATATATCAGAAATTAAATGTGAAACGGGAAACTTACGGAAACAGACAGGACCGGCGGTAATGCCGGCCCCGTCTGTCAATAAGATGAGTAATCGGTCATTCCTTAGAACAAGAGGCCGATAAGAGTCCGGCGCGTCAGAGCTCCACTACGGGATAGACTTCGCCGATCTTGGTTCCGACTTTATAGTGTGTGCCGAGATGGGCTGACATAGAGACATTCATATTGGCGGAGAAGAGGTAGACTATATCCGAACCGCCGAACTGGAAGTAAGAGATTTCATCGCCCTTCTTAAGAGCCATGCCTTCTTCGGCTGTGATGACCACTGATGAAACCTGCGGCATGGCGATAGGCAGGACAGCCACGTAGCCGTATTTGGTTTCAAGGACAATAAGCCCCCTGGTCTGCATGAATTCGTAGCCGGCCTGGTCAGGAGCAGTGGCACGCCATGCCTCAACCTGGTTGGTGGCGGGATTTACCTTGTCAGGCACTGCGACAAGGTCGACATAACATGCGCCCTGGATGACACGGGCTTCACGGACGATACCTGAAAGCGGTGCATGCTGGCGGTGATAGTCGGTCCAGCTCAGGAATGAGTGGCACCACATGCCGCCTTTGAATTTATCTTTATATGGACTGCCTTCGAGAAGCTCGTCAATACTCCAGTCGAGACCTTTGATGCGCACATGGGTGTCAGGGCGGATTTCCCACTGGCCTCCGAAGCAGGCATCGGCCGGATGGACTATGATCTTGTCATCGTCAATGGCGGCGATAGGACGGTAGCCGGGTTTCACGTGGCGGGCAAACATCTGGTTGAATGTCTTCCATCCGCCACGTGGTTCGAGATATTCGTCCATGTTGTAGACGGCGCAGTCATAGAACGACTTGACACTGTCATCAGTGATTGACTCAGGACTGTCAAGCCAGTCGCCGATAGCATAGCAGTAATTGGTCATCCATTTTGACAGCGGGGTGAGTTCGGGTTGCCGGTCGGCAGGCGCACACGGAGTCTGGAGCGATTTGACCGGTTCCTGATCCAGGAGGAAGAATGAACGGAAAAGGTGCTGGTAGACGTGTGTGCCTTCTTTGTTTTCAGCAGGTACCCAGTGCATGTAAGCTTCAAGGTAATCGAGATAGTCTTCGATGGTCTTCATGTCGGAAAGGCCTGGAATCTTGTAGGCCACGACATTTGCGATAGCCTGATTGAACTTGTCTTCCCAGTTGTTTTCCTTGATAAGGTCAGCGAGTTCCTGCACTGCAGGAGAATACTTCTTGTCAGCCATAATAATTGATGTGTTTTTTAAGTTTGTAAAATATTTATATCTGAGTCAATCAGGCTTGGAAGAAGTATTCTCCGCCACCGTCATGGCTGTGTGTGTTTCAATCACGTCCAATGCGGATATTTTATCCTCGCATTGATTAATGAACACACAAACGGCTGAAAATCTTTTCGGTTTCACATTTTTAATGCTATTTTATCTTAATCCTCCCCTGATTTAACATTGGCCGAATCCGGCCCCGCACACCTCGGATAAAGAACTCTTAACCTGTTTTATAAGGGTCAATCCACGGCTCTTTCATTTAATCAGCAAATAAAGTCATAGTTCCCTTACCCGGTCCGTCATTGAGCCGGGTAATTTGTATCGGTTGCATGTTAGCAGTTTAACTTTTTATCAAAATCTTAAAAAAATCATTTTTGGCTTAAAAATCTCATCAGTTTGGTAAAACCGTAGCGGTCACGCACGTCTACAAAGGTCATGCCACCCATTTTTCGGGCGCGCTGCACCCAGCCGGCGAGGGTAACCTCCTGTCCGGCATCACAAAGGCGGAGTTCTCCGCATGTTTTCGTTCTATACATAAGAACCTGATATGGTTTTTGATTTAATCCGGTTAAAAATCTGCATCAGACATTGCCCAAGACGCAAGCCCTCAGCTTCAAAGGTGCAAAATTACAAAGAATCGCATAGAAAATCAAAAAAAATTGCAGGAGGGGAAGAGGAGTTAAGAATATATTTGATTTAGGCCATAATGGAATAATGAACTTAAGTGCGCCACAAAAGTTTTGTATCTAACTTTTGTGGCGCACTTCATATATCTATATGATTTTTTGTTGTCTTTTAATTACTGACCAATTGTTATATTTTTATTTTACAACAACAATTTATATGCCTTATTTCCTAATAAAACAATAAATACACCTTTTGAAGATAATTGAATGTTACTTTCTTGTCCAATATAAACACATGTTCCATATGCATTATAGATCTTAACTATGTCATTAATACCCTTCCCTTCAATAACTATCTGATCATTTATTGCATGTACTTGTATCTTACTTACATCAACATTATTTATAGTTGATTGCTGGTTGTTGATATCAGTTGCAAGTTCCAATATTCCATTCTTTAATCTATAAATAGAACTGTAATATGTTTTCCCATTCTCAGTGTAACATACCATTCTTATAAGGTAAGTTAATTGCGGAACTATTGATGTTAAAGTTCTTGATAATGATTCAGTACGAGTATTTGTAGATAATGTAATACTATTATAATGATCCATTTCTTCTATTTTATATTGCAATTCCTTTGATGATATTTTTTCTTCTCCTGCTATACAACTGCAATATAGTGTGCTATTTTGGAATCTAATATTATAAAATCTAGGTTCGACAATCTCAACTGTCGGTTTTCGAGCATCAATTATTTGCCATTCTCCATTTTTTGAATTATTCTTTGGATCTATATATCTACTATACTGTAAACTAATATAATATTGATATAATATACTATTTATTGGTATCGTTACGGCATAATCATTTCTATTATCAATGCAAGCACCTATAACAGACGTCTCTGTATTGTCATCCACAGCAGTCGCATCCCTAAAATAAAATCGGGCTGTATCATAACGGTTATTACTACCATTGACAGACTGTCCCATCCCATAAAAAAGCCCATGCACCATTGCTGCATTAGGTGATAATTGTATTATCCCTTCTCCTCCCCAATTCAATGTTGAAAATGCATCGACCTCTCTAAATCTTTCTTCTCCGCGAATAATATATTTGCTATGTAACTGTGGAGAGTAACTATAAAGCAAACTATCTAAAGTAATTTTACCCTCATTATCTAATTCATAAATCTTATTTTCCACAGTCTTAAATCCGCCAAAATCATAAAGTTTGAGATCTTCCGCATACAAACATGGAACAAAGTCTTTTAACTCTTCAAAATTATCACACTTTAAGGTCAATGAGTACGGAGTTCTGGATATTAAGCTAAACTGTGGTATTATAGGCTTGGTTGTGACATTTATTTGGTTACTTTTATACACCTTCCCGTTAAGTGTATATATTAACTCTGCAAAATATTCTGTTTCTTCATCAAGTCCACCCACTATAATTGTTGAATCAATAACTTCAATCTTTTTGGAATTCTGTTCTTTATCGTGAAAAAGTAAATACGCATCTATGTCAGAGATCCCCTTTGCATCACAAGATTGTTTGAATTCTATTTTGTCATATCCAATAGATGATGCTATAATTGCAATATTTGGTTTCAATGTTTTGAAATTTCCATTGTCAAGAAATTGTGTATTATCCTCTGAATATATTTCAAAATAATACTCAGTATCTGGCTGAAGCCCCATGATCATTATTGGTGATCTCGATGTCTTCGATATCGTTTCGACCAATGTTTCATCCTTTGCCCAAATTTTCAATCTGTATTGCTTATCCGAATCCTCAGGATAGACATAAACCCAGCAACTCCCATGTTTTGCAATCGGATGCGACAAATAATTACTACTTAAAGTAATTATACCTGTATCATAAACCCATTTCAATAGTGTTACGGGGCTATCGTATAATGCAATAAATGCATTTGCATCGGTTATATTACTAATTTCCGTATTCAATTCTTCACTGTTTTCACAATTATATTGAGGAATGCTAAATTCCGCACTCATGTTACCCGTATGTATAGTTGAAATGGCCCCCAGATTATAACAGTTTGCTATATAGGCATTTTTAATTTCAGCACTAATACCAGCGCCAGTAGCAACGCCATATTTTGCAGCAACGAAAATATCGCCATGATTTATGCAATTAATGAAATATTGCCTTTTATACGGATTGCTATAATATGGGATTATTCCTGAAACAGAATGGAATCCATAGCCTTCAAATCCATATAAGTCACCAAAATTTTCAAGATTATATACATCCGTATTGCCCACATATCCTGCTATGCCGCCAAGATATTGAAAATTGCTTTGCACTGTTCCATAGTTTCGGCAACGGTTAAGAACACAATACAGCACATGACCGGCGATGCCACCCACATGTTGTAATTGATAGGACTCCACGGTTATATTGCCCTTACTTGGAGATGAGTTTAGTAAATAACTATAAACCTCACCTTTGTTATCACATCCAACAATTGAACAATATTCAGCATTAGCGACAACTCCACCTGTCACTGCTGAATATATTCCAGAATTCTTTATTGCCCCTTTATTAATACAGTATACTATTGATGATCTAGGCCCAGAATATGCACAAATTCCACCGCAACTGGATACTGCTTTACTCCATGATCCATAAATTGCTTCTAACTCTAACGTGACATTTCCTTCATTAATACAATTAATAATATCACCATAATTAGAATCACAGAAAGCTCCTGCATGAATCCCTTCATTTGATGATGATGAAAAAACAATATTGGCAGAGTTTTTACAATCCTTTATACAACCATGATTTTTAATACAAAAAGTTCCAGACTGCCTCAATAAACCGGATGCAATATGGAGATTATAAATGTCTCCTCGGTTATCTGTGAACAGAGGTGTCGTTATATCATTTATTTTGTGACCTTGTCCTTCAAATTTACCTTCAAAAATCCTATTTCCTACTTTGCCTCCTGTCTCAAAAGAAATATCCTTTGTTAGGACAACTGTATAATCAGCAAACGTGTTACCAGCACACAACATCCCATAAAATTCGGAAAAATCACTTGATGAGGTTATCTCATAAGTTTTTTTATTCTCGTTAATATTCGCAGCATTTACATAACTATTATCCGAGAAAAAGATAGCTACAAACAGGAGCAAAAATTTGGGTAATTGTTTCGTAATGGACATCATATTCAATATATTTAAATAATTTGCTAAGGTATTATTGAAGTAAGTAATATTAATATATTTGTAGCGCAAATAAATGAGAATGTTATTTGTGCATACACAAAAGATATTTTCGTTGAGTTGGAAAGATTCATTGGATTATGTAAGGCTCAATGTCGATTTTTATATCTATGATGGCATCCCTATGCATCATTGAAACATAACTTATAATATCCCGTTAGCATAGAGTAAAAAGATATTCGTAACCCTGAATTTTCCTAGTAAAATCGACCTTAACGCCATTGTTATCAATGACAAGTGATATCAGTAACAAGAGCGAAAAGTGGGTATAAGACAATCTGAAACGATCCAATAAGTATTAGATAAAATATCCGAGCTACTTTATTCATACTGCATTTATATTGCAATTGTCGCTACTATGCTCCCCTTGATAGCCATATTATTATTGGTTCATACAAAAAAAGCGTAGGAGTCTGTATCTGTTACCGTCCTACGTTCAGAGGCTTCTCGCATTGCCCTAATAAAGTCGGACGGCAACGCAGAAGCCCACGCTTGTATATGCAATAAATGCCCCGGCCATATTCCTCTCGGAATACGATGCCGGATGCAGGATATTACACATCCACGGGCATCTACCGTTGCTCAATCCTTGACTTTATTATGAAATTTTGCGAGAATTTCCATTAGGACATATAAGTTCCTATATATCAGCGCATAGCAGGTTAGTTATTGTACTAAATTTGTACTTTATAAGAAGATGACAGCAACCACAGACAAAGAAATTTGCGATATTTATAATATGTTAAGAATCTTTAGCTGAGTTGATTTGCCTATTTTTACTTGATAAGAGATGTTCAAAAAATAATGGGCAATCCAAACGTATATGGCATCAATCTGTAATAAAACCACCAAGAAAAAATATCCGTTTTTGGTGGATTTTAGTTAGAGATTGTCTAAAAATTAGTGCGAAATAATGTTATTAGGCATAACAAACCCTCAATCAGAGTGTTGAAGGAGAAAAGGCTAATATTATGCACGAAATCAATCTCTATCAAACACATCTGACCGAGGGTCAGTGGTCTTATATAAACAAAGAATTCCTTGAAAATGATAGACGCAAGAGAAAATATTCACTACAATCAGTTTTTGAAGCTATCCTCTACCTATTGGTCAGCGGTTGCCAATGGCGAAGGTTGCCTCACGACTATCCCGCGTGGAAAAGTGTCTATTATTACTACCATAAATGGAGACAAGAGGGTCGTGTCGAGCATTTCCTTGAGAAACTCGTCAGAAAGATACGTCGCAAACGCGGCCAGGCATCAAGTCCGAGTGTTGGCGCGATGGATGCCCAAAGTGTCAAATGGGGTAGCAGACAAGGAGATAACGGATATGACGACAACAAAAAAGTCAAGGGTGTCAAAAGGAATATCATCACCGACCGCAATGGCTTCATCCTTGCGAGGAAAGTCTGTAACGCCGGTATTCACGATTCAAAAATGGCTCATGAGCTATGCGGACTGGCGGATGATGTATGGGAAGACCTGCGCAAGGTATTGTCCGACCGAGGGTATCGGGGAGACGTGGACAAAGACATTGAAAAAGACTTCGGCATCGAGCTTGAGGTATCCAATACCCCCAATGGAGTTAAGGGATTCCTGCCAAAGCCGCTCAGATGGGTGGTTGAGAGGACTTTCGCATGGCTTGATTCTTGCCGCAGACTCGCTCGAAATTATGAAATATCAAATGAATCAGCGGAAGAAATGATTGATTTCGCTGCCATAAAATTTTTAATCAATAAAATTTAGACAATCTCTTAGATCCTATATGCTTTTGTATCAATATAATCTTGGACATTATCAAGAACTTCAGATATGTATGAAGTCATGGCATCTTTCAATCTCACTAATTCACCTACAGTAAAATTTCGGCCAATTTCACAAAATGTCTTTTCTCCATGAGCAAGTTGATTCCTCTTTTCTTTTATTGTCACAAGTTCTCGACCATCTTTAGGAGCTTTATATCCTATTCGTTTTGCAATTTCTCTGATTTTTTGAGCATCTATATTTCCACTAAACGAAATCGCATCTTCTTCCAATCTTAGAAATTCATTATTGACAATCTGATCTAATATTGGACCAATAGTTTCATGCTTGATGCGTTGTGCGTCAACACTTTTAAAGGAATGGTTTATCCAAAGTTTCTTAAGATTTTCCGAAAAATCTTGATATTTTATGCCCTCTGATTCAATAACATTGCCAATTGCTTTAATTGAATTGCGCACAGTTGCCTCCAAAAGATTATATAGAAGAATAAATCCATTAGCTTTCAATATCTTGCTCAATTCTTCATCAATTGTCAATCTACTAACAGTTCCAGATAAATCTCGACTTTCAAAGACACAAGAACAGCTGTCCAATGGTGATAGAACAGAAAAGTAGGAATCAATTTCGCTTAAGCGACGTGCAAATTCACTCCTCGTTGTCAGCATAAGTAAAGGATGTAATTCTACCTAAAAGGACATCTCTTACAAATTCGACCCGGTCACGCAGACGGCCCGGATTATTACTGGCATCCGAAGTTGTATGTCGTTTAAATTCTATTGAATTTAGCCATTCAAAATTCGTAGGATGAATTGAACTATCTTCCTCCAATGCAAGATGAACGCCTACTGATAATGCCTCGAATCTAACGCGAGGCGTACTTCCATCATTTATAGACCGAGCAAAATATGGCTTCGGAAATGTGTTTTTTACAAAACTAAGCATTCGTTGAAATTTCGAGCTAAGTGCATCTTTATCAAAGTTGTCCTTATGATTCTTGACAAAAGCATCCAAGAATGGTGCTACATCATGTTTAAACTTCAGATATTCTTCTGAATATGCAAAGAATCGAAGAACCAACTCATCATATTCACCACGTTTTATCTTACTTTCTGAGATAGGACAAAGTTCTCTCAACAAAGGATCTTTTGCAGAATCAATGATAAATTGATAGAACTCACTTTGGTAGGCTCCTTTTCTTGTTTCACTTGGAGTTAAACGTGAGCTACTTGTATTGACTCTTTTGAATATATCGGCACGAGTAGCGGCATCGGCTTTGTCTGTTACAACATGGACACGGATATCACGTAATTTAAATTTATTCTGTCGTGATATTGGTAGGTCAGAAAAATATGTCCCATTCAACATCGTCAATGCTTCCAATCCTTGCAATTTCAGATTATTATTGCAATATTCTACAATTGTACGAATACGCTGAGATCCATCTATAACCTCCAATTCTGCATTATCACCGGAGACTGAAACAAATATCGGCATTATTGGGACTCCTAAAAATAGTGATTCTATAAAACAAGCTTTCTGACTCGCTTTCCATATAAAATCTCGTTGATAGGGAGGTACAAATATTTCCTCCTTAGCATATTTTGCTAAGATTACCTCAATTGGATATTCTTTTGTATCGTAATTGTATGGCATACTTGCGGAAGCCAATTGATCTTCCAATTGAGCCGCGAGTTCAGGTGTCAGTTGTCTTTTTTTCTTCGCCATATACCATGAATTTGTAGATGTTTCTTAATGCTTTTTGCTATAACACGCCCTAAGAGAGGAGGAACTGCATTTCCTATTTGACGACAAATAACTGAGGGATTGAAGTTCGCGTCATCTTCATAGAATTTGTATGTATCTGGAAATGTTTGAAATCGAGCAGCTTCTCTAAGAGATATAGCTCTATCTTGTTCTGGATGACCAAAGCGACCATTACCCAATCCAGTACATTGTGTTGTCATTGTTGGAGCTGGTTCATCCCATCTCATCCTGCCATAAACACTACTATACGTTCTTCCTGATTCTTTCTTAAAACAAGTCAGAATCAATTCCTCTGGCCAATCTCTCCAACTTCCTCCTTGCGTAGATACCTGTATTCGTCTTAAATTAATTTCAGAAAGGACACGCGCTTTATGTAGGGAATCATTAGGATCTGTTTCCCCCGCGTTTATTGGAGCAAGATCTGAAATGACATCTCTAACAGTTACATAGGATGACTTTTCATGGGTAGGTGACATAAGCTTAATTCCCCCAAGTTTTGACGCCAATAATACAAGGCGACGACGCCTTTGTGGAATGCCATAATCAGGACAATAAACTATCTGATAGGAATATTTATAACCTAATGCTTCAAGACCAATACAGAAATCATTAAAAATTTGACCATTGTCAAATCTGGTCAATTGGGGAACATTCTCCATTGAAATAATAGTTGGTTCTGTTTCTTGAACAAGCTTAAGAAAAGAATACAGCAAATTCACTTTTTTGGAATCTTTTTCCTTAATCTTGAAACTATAGGAAGAAAATGGTTGGCACGGAGCGCATCCTACTAAAATTTTCAATGATTTCCCATATAATTTTTTTAATTTTTTGCCCTCTAATGCGGTTATATCAGTATTATAGAATCTTGAGTTATTATTGGCTTGATATGCAAAACGGCAGGTTTCATCAACGTCAAAGCCTGCAACGACATTAAAATCCTCTTGGACAAAGCCCTGAGAGAGTCCTCCAATGCCGCAAAATAGGTCTATGACTTTTATTCCTCGTTTAGCCATTTTAAGCTCTATTATATATTTGGATTAAACAATTCTTAATGTCTTGGAATGAGAGTTGCATACTCAACTCACAATCTAAGCCAGTCTTTATCACAAATAGGAAAGACTCTTTGCGATAATACCTTTCGCCCATTCGCCTTAACGATTGCTCAATTGTATCCGCTTTCGCCAACAAACAAACTAATTGATAATCCTTATCAATCATTTGAGTATTGTTGTTTGGATGTGCTTTTGTGTTATGCTGGGTTGCTGTCAACATAATAAGATTCTCAATATAGTGAGCAATCTGAGGATACTGTGCTTTAGGGAAGATGTGGTGAGCATGGGTTGCTGACCCATTTGCCCATGAATCATGCACCTCACTTTCTTTTTGAATTTTCTTCAGCAGATTCGTTGCTTTCTGAACATAGTAGGAATTATATGCTTCTTGTTGTTCATCAATATGCTCCTCAGCCGCTTCCTGCCGTGTAATGGATTTCTCCTTGTTCAAATCCCGCCAATTCTTACGATTGTACATCAAATCAGAGAACATTCGTGCCTCCTTTCCACTGCTACCGGGAACATTATGTTCAGTCGCCAACACATTCAACACCTTGTGAAACATTCGATATATGTCCAATTTGGATTGTGTTGGAGTATTCCCACTTATCAAACGATAATATCTATCATATAACTCATTTTTGGCAGCAATGCGATTATCAGTTACATTATGCAAATATTCTTCAAAATATCGCCAAAAGCCACTATCCTTCAGAACCTTTGAAAAGTAACAATATAGAAAGTTGTACGAGTTTCTTTCACGCCGGGAAATATAATCCAATAACTCCTCATTCTTTATTGAATATGTGGCAGGGCGTGTCGAAAAATCTGCATCAAGAATTCCAGCAGTATGGAATAACTTTAATGGCTGCGAAAACCATTTATTGTATTCATTCTTTGCTCTTTTGTCATCAGCATACGGCTTGTTGAATACCACTCGGCAATTATGCTTGAAATATTGACTTTGCCATATATCATTAGCCGTAAATGTTGGGTGGGAGGCTGCGATGTTTAGTATGCAATCTGCCAAGAAACAAACGATGTCTGGTGTACATTTTTGGTCAACATACCTCGAATCATGCGACTTTCGTATGTCAAAATCAAACTTGTTCAAATATTCGTTTATAACTTCTCTCATGATTCTGTTATTATTTGTTTCCCAAAGAAAAATACGGAATTATTGTCAATGTTCAAAGAACGTGTACCCAAGTTTCGCGCTATGGCATAAAATTGGATAAATTCATCAGTGGCATAAAATTCAAGATCTTTTGCCGTGACTGTTACATCGGGGTCAGACAAGGATAAAATAGCGACAGAGCCATCTGCAATACAGTTCTTTGGTAAAAAACAAGCTCTTGGATTGTATGTTAAGTTAGGAAGTAGAACACATTCCGTATGGTTCAGAAATTTTGATACATCAAAAGATGATATATCATCCACATAACAATCATAATCCGGGATGTCAATAACCTCATTATTACCTATGTTCCTTGATTTAAGCACCCGAAATTTCCCTCTCGACTTAGTAACGGCTTTGGTGATTACTCTATCTCGATATGATTTGAAGATACCAAAACTCATAGAATTTGCCACCCTGTCGAAATCCTCATTTCGATATAGAAGCCAATAAGGGAAGAAAGAATCAGTAATATATTTTTGCGGAAGCAGACGAACCGAATTATTGATATATGAAGATACCAAAGTTTCACCGGATTTCCGGGTAGTATTTATTGTGAAAGAGATAGTTTCAATTTTAACGCCTTTAAATGCCTTTTCCCCAAAGTCAATGATATGGGATATTGAATGGTAATTCATTATCTCACGTGTTTTATTGAATTCGGGCGCATTTATTATGCTTTTAGGAACTATTAGAGAAACATACGAACCCAACTTTATGGCTTTTTCAACAAAGAAAGCAAAGATATTATTCGTGTCTTTATTGATTGCACCAGCCTTATACTTAGTGGCTAAAGATTTCTCTTTAGTCAATTTCATGTATGGAGGATTACCGATTACAATATCGTATTTTTTATCAAACTCAAGTAACAAGAAATCGCCCTCAATAAAATTAATCTTGACATTGGCTGGAATATTGATATGCAGGAGCATTTCTTTTAGCAATTGAATTGATGTGGGATTTATATCAACAACATCAATCGTTACATTAGAAACATTAGCATATCTATCAATTAAAGCCGGCAAAAAATTCCCCACTCCGATAGACGGTTCTAAAATAGATAGTGTGGAAAAATTCTTTGCTTCAGGTAAGTTGTTGACAATGCTGAAACAAATATCTTGGCGAGTATAGTATGCGGCAGTATTATCTCTCTCTGAATTTGCCATTTCAACTATTCGAGAAAGGCGAGAGAAAGATGACTGGCTTTGACGAATATATCTAATTATTCTTTCCTGAGTCCATAATTGGTTATCTTTTACCAATGCAAGCGCATCAGCATTTGTAAATGTTGGACGTTCAAGATATTTACGAATTTTGTTTGCAATTTGTCTGAATATAATCGTCGGAACAGCTTCTCCAAGATTTTGTCTTATATTCATTTCCTCCTTTTTAAGAAAAGCTTGCTTTTCTTTTAATGGAAGAGCATTTAATTGGTCGAATGGTATATCAGTCCACTGAAAGGAATAAGGGACTGACATCATAAGCATTACCTCTCGAATACTAAATACGCGGTTGTCAGTTGGATGTACAGTATTTTGACTCGCCATAATGTCATTGCGAGTATGGATGCAGGGCGCAACTTTATCCCAATATTGGCGTGTATATTTATCACCATTTTTCTTAGCATTATAAACAACTACGCCATTCTTGACGGTGTGAGGGATTCTTGTAATATCCTCGTTGTCAAATGCAGATTGACCTTCCTTAATTTCAGAAATCCACCTTTCCATGTGGGGTGCATATTTTCTAAAATTATGATATATGTCATCTGTAGAAATCTCGCCCATCTCAGTAAGTTCAGGGAGATGACCAATCGTTTCTCGCAAGGTTTTTTCTGATGTCTGCGTAGGGAAAATATCAAATGGGGCGATGTCTTGCAAATCCTTTCTAACGCCAATTACAAGTGTTCTCGTTCTACTTGACGGACAACCATAATCTTTGAAATTCACAATCCTATAAAGGATATTGTAATGACCGCCTAAATTCATAGAGATTGCCTCTTGAATTGTTTTATCCTTTCCATCAATATCAGTACATATTGAATTTAAGAATGCGCGTACATTTTCAAAAATAAAGAATTTTGGCTTTACTTCTTGTGTTATCTTTATGGATTCTACCACCAAAGAATTTCGTTTAAGCTCATCACCTTTCTTATGATTAGCAACGGACATTCCTTGACATGGTGGAGTTGCAATCAGAACATCTAAATCATCAACACCAAAGCACTCTTTCCAAACTTTCAATTCATGGAAAACTTTATCTTTTGTCCCAGGAAGAGTCATATCACCACAAATATATCCAGATGACAACATACATTTATTGTTGTACTTCTGAATCTTCAGGCGACGTTCTAATAATTCGACCGTGGCAATACAGCTATACCCTGCTTCTTTGAAGCCATAGCAACCAATGCCAGCACTACTAAACAGGCTGACATAAGATTTTATGCCGTACAGCGACTTTCGCTCTGCGACAATTGCTTCGGCTACCTCATCGGGTATGTCGTATGTTTTCGTCTTTTTGCTCACGGTAAGATGTCCTTTGGCGAAAACAAAAGAGCCTCCTTATAGTTCTGACAGGCGACCAAGCCTTTATGCGACTACAAGGAAGCTCCTTTATATGTTGAGATAATCTATTTTATCATGTCGTGGTCTTTGTCAGTCTACTACGCATAGTAGATTGCAAAGTTACAAAAAATTTCGTTTGATTCTATGGCGAAGAGCAAATTAAATTTTAGGCTCACAACCTCAAAATCCTTTAAGACTCGTAAAATCAGCGAAACTCAATCCGAATAAAAATCATCAACAGACCTAAAGATTAGATGCCATTGGTATTATCTAAAATCGGATATCTCAATATCGGAAGTCAACTTCTCTAAAACAAGCTTGGAAGTTCTGATTTCAAAATTGCATGATGAAAAATCTAATGGCTGAAAATCAACGGACAGATTGGACGGTCTTTACTTCAATTGGGCAGTCATAAGGCTTGTTTTATGACCAATCACTCAGCCAATCAATCATTCAGTCTGTCAGTCATTCAATCATTCAATCAACTGAATGACCAGTCAGTCAATCAGTCTCTCAATCACTCAGTCATTCAATCAGCCAATCATCTGAATGAACAATCACTCAATCATTCAGTCATTCAATCAGTCAATCATTTGAAACCCCAGTCATTCAGTCATCTATCCATACATTCAGACTAAAATATTCCAATACAATCATACATAAGCACATCAACACGTAAATACATCATTACGTCATGACATTCATAAATAAATACGTCAATACGTCATTACGTCATTACATCATTTCAGCCGTCTTGCAATCAAGACCGCTATCGTTAACTATCTGTATTATTGCGGTTTATTCCTTTTAAAACCATAACTTCATTACATATTTAGTCCGAAACGACCTTAACTATCCTTTGCAAAATCTTATTCTTCCCTCATTGCCATCCCGAATTTTTATATCCATTTTACATTCAAACAGACTGAAATGCCAATTTTCCCGATTTCAGACATGAATCCGGCATAAAATCCGGGGTCCCGTATTCCACAACCTTATATAATTACTTAACGTACAACGGAATCCGTCGGGATTCGGCAAGGTATGTTTTTTCATAGGGAAAACCGATATAACCCGTTATAACTATTATCGGTGAATATCAGCATATTAGATAAATCAGGCTTTCTATTCAGTTTCTCCTGATTGTATCTTTTTTCGCATTTAGTACACCATAAGTACACCATTTGCCCATTTCGATTGTTAATAGATGTTGTGGGCGATTTTCGTGTCTCACAATCCGTTATTACCTTTGCTCCACAAACACAAAATTAATTCATTATGGGCAGACTGCCAAATAAACAGAAACAAAATCCCAAGCTCATCCAGAGGGAGATGTCAGACGGACGTGCGAGTCTATGGCTGGAATACTATCTCGGCCGTAGCGAATCGCCCGTCTATGACGATGACGGCAACCATGTCGTGTATGAATCCGGGGCGATGAAAGGAAAACTTAAATACAAGGTGCAGCACCTGCGCAAGAAGGAGGCTCTTAATCTGTATGTATGGGTTCATCCCCGCTCGGCTCAGGAACGGCAGCAGAACAAGAACACCATCGCCCTCGCCGAGAAGATACGGTTTGAGAAAGAGCAGGAGATGCTTGAAGACCGAAAGGGTTACCGCCTGAAAAGGGAGAAGGAGAGTAACTTCCTCAGGTACTTCCGGCAACACCGGGACAACGAAGCGTTCACACTGCCAGTCCGCAGGTCTTACAAATATTCTCTGACACGCTTCATCGAGTATCTTGAGCTAACTCCACAGTTCTCAAAATACAAGGATGTCCTGCCGATGGATGCCGTCACTCCGGACATGGTTCTCGGATTCACCAACTATCTCCGGAAGAAATGCACCGGAGAGGGACCGCGAAAGAATTACCACTGGTTCAAGAAGGTGCTTGCAGATGCTGTCGATGAAGAACTGATAAAAAAGAATCCCTGCCGTGGAATCCGCATAGTGTACGACACAAACATTATGCTGAAGGAGATTCTCACACCGAAAGAGATAAACACCCTCGCGGCGTTCCGATATGACGGCGAACACCGAGAGGTGCAGCGGGCATTTATCTTCTGCTGTTTCACCGGACTGCGGTACTGCGATGTGTCGGAACTGACATTCGCCAATGTCGATTACGAGAGCATGGTGATGAGGTTTAACCAGAAGAAAAGCGCGGGACGCAGCGCACATGCCGCCGTAGTGATGCCGCTCAACGATGAGCTTATAAAGCTGATTGGACAGCCTAAAGATGATGATAACCCGAGGGAGAGAATATTCGACCTGCCTCACAAGGGTACGGCGAGAAAGCATCTCGCCCGATGGGTGAAGAACGCAGGAATCAAGAAGAGCATCACATGGCACTGCGCCAGGCACAGTTTCGCCGTAAATCTTCTGAATGCCGGAACCGACATAAAGACAGTATCCTCTCTTCTCGGACACGCGAGCATCAAGATGACTGAGAAATATCTTCATGTGATCGACCAGCGCAAACAGAAAGCCATAAACAAACTCGGCAAAGTCGCGTTTGACACGGAAACGGCAAAATAGCCCATGGCATTTCCGGCGCTTTGGCTCTTTATGTTGTTATAGAGTTGTGCATACGGCTGAAAAACACTACCTTTGCATCAAGATTCGCAGTCATCATGTTATTGTTTCATCCTGACGCGGATTAGTGGTTGGACATCGGGAGGGATACCCGGTGTCCTTTTTCTCACTGTTGCCCAATCCGATGAAAATGATTATCTTTGCAGATACAAAAAACTAAACCCGATAGCTTGACGAGTCAGGGGCTACCGGGAATCAACACTGCAAAGGTAATACTTTCAGTCCAATCTGCCAAAAGTACCGATTTCGATACATTAAAATTTACGAGAGATGACAAAAATCACAGTAAAAGATACTGAGGTCAACGTTGTGAAAGTCAACGGAGAAGATTACATCTGTCTTACTGACATGATGCGTGCCAAAGATGGGGACTTCTTCATCACCGACTGGCTGCGCAACCGAAATACCTTGGAGTTTATCGGCATTTGGGAAAAGGTATATAATCCAAATTTTAATTATGGCGAATTCGCCACAATTAGAAATCATGCAGGTCTTAATAACTTCAAAATAAGCGTAAAGGAATTCGTTGCGAGGACCAACGCGGTCTCATTGCAAGCAAAAGCGGGGCGTTATGGTGGCACATATGCCCATAAGGACATTGCGTTTGAGTTCGCAATGTGGATAAGTCCTGAATTCAAGGTTTATATCGTCAAGGAATTTCAGCGTCTCAAAGAGGAAGAACAGCGTCTTATCGGCTGGTCTGCTAAGCGTGAGCTGTCCAAGATAAACTATAGAATTCACACCGATGCCATCAAGCATAATCTCATACCTGCCGAGATAACAAAGGCTCAGGCGAGCATCATTTATGCCAATGAAGCCGATGTGCTGAATGTAGCCATGTTCGGCATGACTGCAAAACAGTGGCGTGACGCCAATCCCGACCTCAAAGGCAATATCCGGGATTACGCCTCCATAAACGAACTTATATGCCTTTCCAACATGGAGAATCTCAACGCTGTATTCATTGAACAGGGAATGCCACAGCATGAGCGGCTCATCAAGCTCAATCAAATCGCCATCCATCAGATGAGCGTACTTGAAAGCGGCGACAACGACAGAAAACTGCTGAAATAGCCCGTCAAAAACAGCTTCATTACGCAGATTGGCCCTCCTGGGTTCAAAAAACTTGCATATATCGACCCCGTTTCGTAACTTCGCGGCCGTGACGGAATCATATCCGTCAGGAAAGAAAGACACACATCGGCAATCGCCGGAATAAACCGGACACCGCTGAACAATTCCGTTTTTTCTTTTGTTGGAAAAATATCAAAGTGGTTAGGTGGCAGTAGCCCTGACCCCACGCGGCAACGCGAAGCACCGACCCGGCAGGGCGGTGACGGTTGACGCACCCCTGCCACACCCCTTGCGACAAGGGCGATTATTCATTAATCGGAAATATATCAAGTAAGGACTGAAAACATAATAACGAGACCTCGCCAAAGGCATGTCAGGAAAGACATATCGGCGCGGCCCCGCTTTTTTATTGCTCGTCCGGAAGGGCAACAAAACATATAGCCCGTAGACATTTCAATGATATTCGCCTTTACGCACCTCAGAAGGACGCAAGTCCTGTATTAATTTTGCAGTGTCCGCCAGCCTTTAATCCTCCGGGTGTAGTCATCGGGCTGACAGACGCTATCACTATGATCTGACGACACCCACCAAGAGTATGTTGAACATACGGCATATCACTTATCATCCGAAAACTGATGCGTGAGAAAAAAACAAATCCCCAAACCACTAATCCCCCTATCCAAATGAACACAATTACAGATTACCTGAATCTTCCTTTCATCGAGGTTCTGAAGCGCCTCCTGAAAGACGCGGTCAAGGACTGCCTTGCTGAATCGGGAGTGCTGGCGACACTCGCCAACGCTTCCGCAAAATCAAAAAAGCGGGATCCCGATGGGCTGAAAGTGACCGAAGCACTCGAGTTCCTGAACGAAAACGGCTATCCCATGAAAATCGGGCAGCTCTACAAGGAAACGAGCAACGGGACCATACCGCACTGGAAATTCAACAATAAGCTTCACTTCAAGGAATCAGAGTTGCTGAGCTGGGCTGAAAGCAGACTTGTCAACGGCAAAGCCGTAGGCGTGCTGAATGCGGAAGACAGACCAAAGAAGAAAGGAGGTAGCCGATGAAAAAAGAAACCGAATCATCAGTAAAGACAGCCTCAAAGCCAAAAGGCAATAAGAAGAAAACCTCCGTCAAAAAGAAAAACAATGATGTCAGTGATACACCTGCAATCACAGATACACAAGTGACTTGTCACGAAAATGAGGAAGTGACAAATCATGCTCCTGACCGACTGAACAGTCAGTCTGTACCTCCGTCAACCTCCGAGTACTTGATTGCAGACACAGACAACAGCAAGAAAACCAATCAGTTCCCGATTGATGTCCTGCCGTCAAGATTACAGGAAATCATCAAGGAGGCAAACGCCACTCTCGGTTTCCCTGTTGACTACATGGCTGGAGCGATGCTTTCGGCAATGGCGGCGGTAATAGGCAACACCCATCACGCCGAGGCTATGGCAGGATGGAAAGAATATGCTATTCTTTTCGTTGCCCTTGTCGGATGTCCCGGAGTGTGCAAGAGCCATCCGCTGAGTTATGTCATGCAACCGCTCATCGACCACGACGCGGAGAAAGCGGCACAGTTCGCAGAGGCGTTGAAACGCTACAACGCTGCGATGGAGCTGCCGCCGAAAGAACGTGTTCCAAACGGCTACAACCTCAATCCCGTTGAGCCGCACCGCATCCGCTTCATGATGCAGGATGTGACCAACGAGGCGGTTCACCGCATATTGTCGGAAAACAGTCGTGGACTGATCCTGATGTATGACGAGCTTGCCGGATGGGTCAAGAACTTCAACCGCTACAACAACGGCTCTGAATCGGAGTTCTGGATGTCGGTGTTCAACCACAAGGTTGCCATGTCTGACCGCAAAGGCAGTCAGAGCGGCGTGTTTATCCGCAATCCGTTCCTTTGCGTAATCGGAACTATCCAGCCGAAGGTTTTGACCGACCTTGCCGCCGGGAACCGCAACGCCAACGGATTCATGGAGCGCATACTCTATGTATTCCCGTCCGACCAGACGAAACCTAAATGGAACCGGAGTCGCCGGATGCCTTCTTTTGACATCGCCGCAGAATGGCACGGCATCCTTTTCCGGCTTATCGACATTGTTCCCAAGGTGGACGCAGACGGAGAGATAATATCCGAAGATGTTCCATTTTCATCGGACGCTCTCGACCGCCTCTATCAGTGGCAGAACGAGCAGACCGACCGTTGCAACGCCGACGGGAGTGATACCCTTACATCCATTGCAAGCAAACTCGAAATCTACGCTATCCGCTTTTCTCTCTTGCTGGCCCTCTCCGATTGGGCGTGCGGCAGTGAGAAAAAACAGATAGATGTGGACACTGTGGAGAGGGCGATACGCCTTGCGGAGTATTTTCGCATAAGTGCCTCAAAGGTGCAGGGCATCATCAGCGAGGATGCCCTGACCGAGCTGCAGCTTGCCGTCCTTTCGGAACTTCCCGACGGCTTCACCACCGCCGAGGGCGTGGCGATCGCCGGGAAATGCGGTATGCCCGAGCGCAGTTTCAAGAGATTCCTCAGAGACAGAAAGGGAGTGCTTTTCACCCGCAACACCCACGGAAATTACACCAAGTTATAACCCATCTACCCCTTGGCATTATTGGCACTTTGGCATTTCTGACGGAGATGCTTACGCTTCCCTTTATGCCAAAATGCCGAAAGTGCCAGGGGGTAAATCCAAAACTGAAATCCCGTGAAACATTCTTTTTTCATTGAAGAAACCATTGCATTCAGTGCAGTGGTTATAGCGGTGCATCACTGCTATGGCAGTGCAGTACCATCCGTGCAGTGGCGGCACGGAAATTACGCCATCCGGAAATTCCTTAGCATATTAGGGAATTTTCCGAGCCGCATATCGTTCCGATACGCTGAAAATGTCCCCAATATGCCAAAGAGGTCAACCCCTTTGGAAACCCCGGAACGGCTTAACAGAAAGCCGTACACTCCGATTGCTCCGCAACTTAAACTCGTCCGCCTATGAGCTACGCAGTGTTACACATCATCAAGGCGAACTCGTCACTGAACTCGATAGCCAAGCATATCGAGCGCACCGCCCATCCCGAAAACGCGGACCTGGCGAGGACGCATCTCAACCGCTACAATCTGGTCGAATATCCCGACGGGATAACCGGGCTTGCGGCGGCTGTCGAACACCGTATATCCAATGCAGGGATTACCCGCAAAATCTCCGACAGGCAGGTTCGGTGCCTCAACTTGGTTATGACCTCCGACAACGAAGGTATGCAGAAAATCATCGACAGCGGCAAGCTCGACGAGTGGATTGCCGACAACATAAAGTGGGCGCGCGACACATTCGGCGGCGACAATGTTGTCGGAGCCGCACTGCACATGGACGAGCGCACTCCGCATCTTCACATCGCCGTCGTTCCGATAGTGACCGCCGAGAGAAAGAAGAAAGCGAGGGAGGCGACAGCAAAGAAGCGTTACCGCACAAAAGCCGCCAACCGTCCGAGGCTGTGCGCCGACGACATAATGGAGCGCGGAAAGATGAGCCGCTATCAGGACATCTATGCCGAGGCTATGGCGAAATACGGTCTGGAGCGTGGTATCCGTGGTTCCGAGGCGCGGCACATCGGGCAGCACGAATATTACCGCGACTGCATGGTGAAGAAGAAAGGTCTTGAAGAAGACATCGGCAATCTCTCCATTGAGAAAAGGAAACTCGATAAAGAGAAAAAATCTCTTGAGAGCAAAGTGGAGAGCCTTGAGTGCCGGACAACCGCCCTCGACACCCGGAAGAAAATGCTCACGCAGGTCAACGAGGAGATACGGCAGCAGAACAATGAACTCTATTCCGAAAATTCCAGGTTGACCGAGGCTAATTCTTCTCTCGCCGCCGAAAACAAATCGCTTGCCGATACCAACGCAGGACTGTCGGAGGAATCCGTCAGACTTGCGGAGCAACGGAAAGGGCTTGCAGAGGATACCGACAGGCTGACCGCCGAGAAAAAGGCATACGAGGCTCAGACTGACGAGGCGAGAAAAGAAGCCCGGAACGCCATCCGTGAGCGCGATGAGGCGAAAGCCGAGCGGGATGCGCAACGCAAGGAACTCGGCAGCAACATCGCCAATATATTCACCGGGAGCAAGACCAAGAGGCTTGAAGCCGAGATTGTCAGAAAGGATAATGAAATCCGCGAGATGAAAGACCGTGCAGAGGCGCGGGAGCGGGATTTACACCGTGAAATATCCAATCTATCGGATAGCCTGAGACGGCAGAAAGAACATGAGGCAGACACCGTCCGCAGCTATGAATGGAAGATTGGTAACTTCGTCAAGTTCTTTCCCGATGCTGTTGCTATGCTTCCGGCGATAGAGGAATGTCAGGACGTGGGATTGAATGACAACTCCATAAAGGGGCTTCTCTCAATGAATGAATATGTCTTAAAGTCAGGCACGACACTCTATTATCCGTTCCAGCGGAGAGAGGTGGACGCTTCGGGGGCAAAGGTACAAATCAAGCGAGACCCCACGGACAACAAATTCCATCTCCATGTCAATGGCATCCGGATATTCCAATGGCTCAAAGACCAATGGCAACGGCTGACACAGACGGTAAAGCGAGGCTTCGGAATTAAATAATTCAAAAAAGGAGCCACAGGCAAAAAACTTGTGGCTCCATTTTTTAATATGATTTGAGAGATATTGTTATTTCAAGATTGCAGACCCGACAGTCCCTGAACCACTCACTTCATCGTGGTGGTCAACTTTCTTGCCGTAGCCGAAAGTGTATGATACAGCTAACGTGATGCGCCAATGCTGGGCGGTTGAGAACTCTTTGCGGTCAAAAGTGTAATATTCGCTTGTAAGGGTCTGATGCGATGATTCCCACGATGTACGCAGAAAGTTGTAAACCCCGGCTCTGATGTTCCAACCCTTGTCGCCCCAGCCAAACTGAATCTGATATTTTGCTGGGGTACGCTCGACTATACCGCTTTGTTCTTCCTGATAATGACTTGGTGTCATATACCAGCCCCAAAGATAGAATTTATCAAAATAATATGTGAGTTGTGCGGTGCATGTAAGTTCATTTCTTGTGCTTGCGTATGCTCCGGTAGTCTTTCGCAGCCAGTATTGCGGGCGCAGTTTGGCTACAAGTTTACCTCCGAAGAATTTGGCGGTTGCGGAAACTCCTAACATACCGCTACGATAATTCCCGTCGTTGACATATTTACGCAACATAGTTCCTTCGGGAGCGGTAGGTGAATATATAGTTACACAACGATTGCCGAGCATATAGATGTATCCGTCAGCCGAAAGTTGCCATCTGTTGTTCGGGAGCCAAGTATAGGTCAAACCTGCATTATGGTAAGAATAATCTGAAAGTGTAGGTGTGCCCTGATACCACATAAGTTCGTCTTGTTGAAGCATATTAGGACTTTTCTGCGATGCGTCGGGAACATCCTTGCTATAATTCCAGTTAACCTCAAACTGATGCTTGTCATTGGGAGAGTAAGTGGCATACGCAATCGCACGTGGAAAATTATCGTTCATGCGGCTGTTGCTAATATGGTTGCGTTCCCATACCCAGCAAAATTCTCCTCCAATATCCCATTTTTCAAGACTTAAATTATAATGTGCGCCGGCAGAATATCCTCCGACATTATATTTCTGACGAGATGGGGAGTCGCCGGAATAATCAATGGTATTCCAATTTTGTATGGAAGCCAGGTAGAAAATAAAAGTATTTCTCTTATTAAGTCTCCAATATAAACGAGGATTTATCTGAAGGTGATGTGCATCTTCAGAGGCGTTGTTTGTAATGGATAAATCTTTACCGGAAGAATAAAAAGAGTAGGATTTATTTTTGCCGTAAGTGTAGATTGCCACAGCTTCAAATGATAACTTAGGAGAAAATCTGTAGGAATAATTACCATTATATGAGAGGGCCCAATTGTGGCTTGATTTCAGAGATGTGGCGCTTGCATTAGGGAACAATTCGGAGGAATAGAGCAGTGAATTGACCGCATCATTGTGAGGTACATTTGTTAGGCTATAAGAAATGCGGTTTGAGATTCTTGCCTTGTCGCTGTTATATAAGGCTCGCAAGGCAATATCGTTGCTGTTGTTGCGGTATAGAGAAGAGTTGGTTTCGGAAGTCCGTTGAATAGTCTGCGGACCATTGCCATATAAATCCTCAAACCTGAATGTTTCAGTCGAGGCAGTGCCACCATGACGGTTTGTGAGATATATTTCATCGGCATACAAATCAAAAATCATCGACTTGTATGCCATTTTGGAGTAAACTTCTCCTTCAGTTCGGTTTACACCGAACCATTTATTGGCTGTGACTTTGGTATATCCACCCCATTCATACTTCTGCATAATGAAGTTAATGGCGTAGTGTGCGCCTTGAAATCGTGGGTCAGTCGGGTGCAGATAATACTCAACCTTTTTCACATCTTGAGTCCTCATTCCTTGCAGGTCTTGGGCGGTTGCAGGGAGAAAGTCAATAAATATTGAGACACCCTGCCCAGAAGCAGTCTTCACTGCCTGACCGATAGGATCGACCTCAATTTGGGGAATCGCCATCTGGCTCAAAAGGGAGATTGCATCGGCAGCAGCGTTCTTTTGACGAGCCATTGGAATATAGGTGGATATGTTCGACGAAGTCCGCTGATTGGAGGCTTCCACAACCACCTCATTAAGTTCTTTTCCCTCTATGCTATCCGGAATTTCTGTTTGAGCATATCCCAAAAGAGGAATAAGAAACAACGAAGTTAGTATTACTTTACGCATAATAATTCGGTTAATGATTTACCTTACAAGAAGCGTGAGCAACTATGTCACGTCTTGATAGGAGGCCCTGAGAAAGCCTGTGAGCAGATATAACAATAGCAGCCCACGCTATATGCGTGAGAACCACTATGCTTTCTCTGCTCGGTTGAAAGTTTCTCAGGTTTCCTACCATAAGATAAACATAATGCTTCGTTTCCAAAATGTAGTGGAATGACCTGTGTCAATCCGACTGCAAAATTAGCGATTTTTTCTCAATGAACCGCTGTTCAGAGCCTCAAATCTACGGCGTCTAAGAGAAAAAGAATCGAATTAAATATAACTAACGCCCCTTAAAAATCCTAAAATTGAGCATCTGATTTTCGATTTCTCCAACTAATTAGTACACCACGAGTACACCATCAATTTTATAATATCTTGTATTTCAGTACAGTTACGAACAATAAAATTAGATAAGGTATGTTTTGAGCAGCGCGAAATAGATTTAGCTGCTCAAAACCCTTGCCGAATGTTAGGTTGGTCTTACTCCAAAGTCGTAATCCCCATTGCCGATTTTCACACTCCATTTTTCTTTTTTGTTTTCATTGGGATTGGCGGCGAAAAGAAAAAGCCGTGCAAACATCGTCTTGTAGTGACGAAGATTGCACGACCGAAAGATTGTGTTTTTTGTTTATAGGGCGATTTCAATTGAAGAACAACGAAACACAGGATAATGCACTGACAGCACACTGCCATCTTCATGCCAATATACTGTCTGCGCATTATCACTCGTAATCCAATTCGGGGAGGCTGTTGATAGCCTTGTGTTTCAGTTCATCGACCACACGCAGATATTTTTCCGTCATCTCTATGCTGGCGTGGCCCATCAATGATTGGACGGTTTTGATGTTCGCTCCGCCGTTAAGGATGTTCACGGCGAAAGAATGCCGGGCGCAATGCCATGTTATATGCTTTCCTATTCCTGCCGCCTTTACCCAAGCGTCTAACTGTTTCACACAAGTTGACCATGTGGGCAGCGAGAAAATAAGCTGTCGGCAATCTCCATGCACTTCAGGCTCTCCGATAATCTTATGCAACATCGGACTCAACGGTGTAACCACACTACTACTTTTGCTACGCCCTGCAATCTTGCTCTGCTCGAATTTTAATAAGCCGGAAGACAAATCGACATTCTCATAAGTGAGCTGGCTTACATCTCGCCATCTGATACCTGTGTAGAGACTGAAAAGAAACGCTCTCCTTATGTCGGGATAACTCCCGGCAAAGGGAGTTGAGGCAAGCCTCCTTATCTCATCAAGCGTCAAAATCTGCTTTTTGATTGCATAGGCATCCTTGCGCATGGCGATACCTTTGCACGGATTCTTTTTCATCAAGCTTTCTTCCACAGCAGTGGTGATGACTTTCTTAAATAGTCCGTAAGTTCGTGCGCCGCCATCTCCGACAGACACTTTTTTCAGATACTCCACATATCCGCCGACCATTTCAGGAGTCAGAAGATCCATGCGGAGAAAATCGACATACTTCTTGTATTTTGGCATACTGCCAAGAAAGTCAATGAAACGGCGATAAGCCGTGCCGAAGCCGATACGGGTGGAACGGGCATATACCTCATCTTCGCGATGCTTGCGGAAGTAGCGCAGCAAGTCCACCTCTTTCTCCTTTTTCAGTCGGTATCCCTCGCGGTCTTCAAGGAATTCCTGTTCACGCTCAAAACGTATCTTTTCGGCGAGAGCGAGAGTATTGCGGTTTTGTGTGCGCTCCTGAGGTGAGCGCGGATGAATCCATATATAAAGATTCAGATTCTCGCGCTTGCGGTTGTGCTTGACTTTGTATTTCGGTTTGCCTGACATTGCGCCGGAAGTATAGAATACCTGATTACCCTCGTCATCAAGGACAGGCGACTCCGAGCGACCGAGATAATACTCCAACGCAAGACTTGCACGACCATCCTTGAGGGTAGTTTGCACGAGTTTCGGATTCTGTTTGTTCTTTGTTTCGATTTTTGCCATAAGAGCCTAATTTTGTGTTTATACGCAAAGTTAGTGCGAACTAATAATCCGCAAAAATCGCCCTATACAACTATTAACAACTGAATCGTACAAATTGTGTACTGAATGCGAAAATTCCCCAAATAGGCCCAATTCAGGCAAAATCCAAAATCTTATAATATGCTGATTAGCAACGGAAAGAAAAAGATGGCAAATCCTCAAATAATCCCTCCTAACTCTTGCGAGAATTTCTGAACGTCAAGAATCAGCGCGGATAAACGCTTTTCAATTATGTCTTTTGCATTCCCGCCCACGTGACCCATATCGGGCTTCTGCGGACGATATGCGTTGGCAAAGATATGGAGTATTTTTCATTTCGGCAATAGGGCGGAGAAAATATTTCTGATTTTCAGCCACGGCTCTTTCATTTAAGATTTCGTCTCATTCTCGACAAATGTGTTATTTTATAGCGAGAGCAGTACGGGCGGAGAGGCTTTAACCTCTGATTTTCAAGAAAATAAGTGCAATGAAAATTTGGCCA
>NZ_PUEC01000022.1 GCF_003024805.1 Duncaniella muris | reverse complement strand
TCTTTTCAAGCAGATCAAACAGAACTTCCCCTTGAGATACTTCTATGGCGAGAGCGCCAACGCCATCAAAATCCAGATATGGGTTACACTCATCGCAAATCTGCTGCTGTCAGTACTTCAAAGCAAACTCGAAAGACGTTGGAGCTTCTCAGGGCTGGCTACAATCATCAGAATTGTGCTGATGTATTACCTGAATCTCGAAAAATTCCTCAATCAGCCCGATGCAGACCTGAAAATCATGCTCGCCGAAGCATCGGAATCGCCTCCAGAAGTTCCTGAAAACTGCTGAGGGGGCTTGTCAAATACAAAAAGTAAGCCCAACTTCTGCCGTTCAGGAAGTTGGACTCGCCTTTTTATGGTTTAGCGGACAGTAATAATTGACTATATATCATCAGATAAATGTAATTATAGTATCTCTCAGACTGCATAATAGAAAACTCCGGATGGAAGCTTCCGTCCGGAGTTTTTTTCTATTGTTTTTATGTGCGGGGAAATATGTTATTTCTGCGGGAGGATGTACTGCAGGTGCACCTTCACGCAGCGGTTCATCTTGGCTTCAATGCCGCGGGTAGAAGGATCGTCCACACGGCCTATGCCGCGCACTGCGTTCTTGAATGAGTTGACACGGTATGTCTTGGAGTCTACACCGTCAAACTTGCCTGACTCGCGGAGCCAGTTGAGCACCGTGGTGGCGCGGTTGTCCGAGAGGGTTGTGTTACGGTCGAGACCCACCTGCTTGGCGTCAGGACCGGTGAAGTTGTCCTGGCTTGTGGCGAGACCTTCCACCAGAATGCCTGTGATCACACCGTTTTCAATAATGTGGCGGATGTCATCGACAGTCTCCTGATCGGCATGCTTGGCTATATGGCCCTGGTTTGACTTCACGGCCGCATAGATGTCGGCAAGACTGACGAGATATTCGCTGCGGTCTATGTCGAAGTATTCACGGATGGTTTCAAGACCCTTGTGGGCGTTGAGGCCGAAGGTCTGGGTCTCATAGTAGTTGTCTTCGCTCAGAAGCTTCTGAGAGCGGGTGGCATCGTCGATACGGTAGTGCCAGAGGTGCTGGTCGCCATAGATCGGAGCGTAGTAGAAGCCTGCGCTCTGGCGGAAGTCAGACATGTCGGAAGGAGCGAGGCTCAGAGAGATCGGACCTTCTCCCATTTCATATCCGCGGGGCACTGAGGTGATGGCGAAGTCGCGGTCAGCCGGTTCGGTGGGCAAGTCTTCGGTGGGCAGACCCTTGAGAGTGCGTCCGGCCACGAGGCGCGAGGCCACATCACCGTTGTCCTCGAAGCGGCGCTGGGTGTAGATACCCCCTGTCAGGTAGTCAATGGCGTTGACAGAGCTTGAAGCGATGGTCGGGGCATCGTTACGTCCGGAATAGTTGTTGGGGTAGAAGACGTAGAATGTGATTTCGGTGAACTTGGCGGGATCGCCCTCCTTGACGCGAACTTCGCGGATCTGACGTTCGCGGTAGTCGCGGGTGTAGGTGTGGGTAGCGCCCATGCGCCAGCTGCGGGCACGTTTTGAGCCGAGATAGAATGTGAAGCCGAGATCGGCGCCGAGATTCGAGTCCCACTTGTTGGCCGCATGATTAGCCTGGCCGTATTCGAGGTCGAAGTTGGTCTGATAGAGAAGAGCGCGGAGCTTGAAGTCGAGCGAGAAACGCTTCGAGCGGGTGAAGAAGCGGCTGTATTGCAGCTCCAGATGTGCGCTGAGCTCGTTGTCTGATCCGTGGCTGTGGCCATAGCCCATGTGGTGCACACCGCCGATACCGGCGTTGAGCATGAACTGGTTCATGAGTTTGGGGCTGTCAGCTCCTTCATAGCCATAGATAAGGCGCGAGAGGTTGAAGATGACACTTGCGCCGATATCCCACCAGCGGGTTCTCATCTTGCGGTAGGGTGTTCCGTCAGGAGCCTGCATGATACCCCCGTAGCCATAGTGGCCGGTGAGGTATTCGGTGTAGCCCTTGGAGTCGGAGCGGATGAATTCCAATTTCACGCCTACGCCCGGAGTGAACCATTTTCCAACGCCGATACCGAAGTCAGGCGAGATGGTGCCGCCGAACTTTCCGCGTCCGGAGTAGTCGCCGCGGAATGTGTGGGCTCCGGCTGTGGCGAATACAAACCAGTTTTTGCCGAACTTGTTTGTAACCACTCCGAATGGCTGGTTTGTTTCCTTGACAACCTCGGTGCGGGTAGGCAAGTCGGTGTCAGTAGTGTCTGAATAGACTGTCCGGTAGTCTTTGTACTGCCGGTCAAAGTCCTCATATGACGAGGGAGCCTGCGCGGCGGCTGTGAAGCCCGGACACAGGGCAGCCAGTGACAGCGCGGGATAGAGCAAACGCTTTAAAGTCTTGAGCTTGAGAAGGTACATAGCTTTATGCGATAGGTTGGATTTCAGGTTTGTTATGATATATATCGGTTGTTGTCGGGCTTACTTCGAGCGAAGGTTGCGGACCCGAAGGTGAGGGATCGAGGGCGGAGTAGGGTGAGTTGTTTGAGATATACTCCGGCACCATGCGTTTCATGGACCTCACGGTGGCGATGGCGTTGAATGTGTGGGCCGTGGCGAGAAGTTCGTTGACCTGGGCTGACACTCGGCGTTTGTCGCTTGGCTCGACCTTTGCAATCTTGATTTTTGGATGCGACGACGGTATCACCTGTTCTTTTTCAGTGAGGAGTTCCTCATAGAGCTTTTCGCCGGGGCGCAGTCCGCAGTATTCTATCTTTACATCAAAACGGCCGCTGAGGGCTATCATACGGCGGACGAGTTCTACGATCTTGACCGGTTTGCCCATGTCGAAGGCGAATATTTCGCCGCCTTTGCCGAGGATAGCGGCTTCGAGCACGAGCGCGCAGGCTTCGGGTATGAGCATGAAGTAGCGGATTATGTCGGGGTGGGTCACCATTACCGGACCTCCGCGGCGTATCTGGCTGCGGAAGGTCGGTATCACCGAGCCTTGTGAGCCGAGCACGTTACCGAAGCGGGTGGTGATGAAGCGGCAGCCGTCGGGGCGGTTGCTTGAAAGACTCTGGCAGTACATCTCGCAGATACGTTTCGTGCAGCCCATCACATTGGTCGGGTTTACGGCCTTGTCGGTGCTGACAAGTATGAATTTCTCCACCTTGTAACTTACGGCAAGATCGGCTATGAGGCGGGTTCCGCCCACGTTGTTGGTCACACTTTCAACCGGATTCTCCTCCATAAGGGGCACATGCTTGTAAGCTGCGGCGTGGAATACGATTTCAGGGCTTTCCGAGGCGAAAATGCGCTCCATGCGCGGGCCGTTGCAGATGTCGGCTACTATGTAGACGCAGTCTGTTTTGGGATACAGACGCTCCAGTTCGAGCCGCAGGTTATGGAGCGGCGACTCGGCCTGGTCTATAAGAATGAGTCTCTGCGGGCGAAGCGATGCGAGCTGCAGGGCAAGTTCGCTGCCTATGCTTCCGGCTGCGCCGGTGACGAGAATGCGGCGCCCTGAAAGTTTGGCGCGGATTTCGTCCATGTCAACTTCTATAGGGTTGCGGTCAAGCAGATCGGCCATTTCGAGGTCGATGAGCTGGCGCTCACTGTAGCCATAGGCTCCGCCGCTGGTGGTGTAGCGCAGATAGAGGTCATAGAGGGTCTTGACTCCGACTCGCATTCCGCAGATGGTGGTGACTGCAAGAAGCGAGAGCAGAATCAGGTCGCGCAGGCGGATGGCAAAGAGCACATTGTCGGCGTGGAGGAATATGCGCAGCAGCATGATGACTGTTACGGCAAACGCAAGAGCCATGCAGACGCGGACAAGGTCGGGGAAAGAGGTGCGGCGGAAGATGTTGCGGTAGGTCCCGCACAGGAGGAAACCGGCGGCAAAGGGGCTGAGATAGATCAGCATGGTCTGAAGTATAAGGCCGAGATTGCTGACGGTGTTGGCCAGTCCGTGGTTCACCACACATGCCACAAGTCCCGATAGATAGACCATCGAGCAGTCGAGAAGCAGCACAATCCATCTCGACAGATTGTGGCGCGCAAATTCTCTTGTCAGCAGTGTCCGGTTCACGGTGGTGTGTGTTGTTATGTGGTGTTGCCTGGTGTGAGTCTTGTTAGGTGCGGAAGGGTCAGCCGTTGATGCAGTTTCTGATTTCGTTCACGATCATTCTGACATCGTCTTCGCTGACGCAGGGGCCGGAGGGGAGGCAGAGGCCGCGGCCGAAGAGGGCTTCGCTGACGCCGTTGACATAGGCCGGGGCCTGGGCGAATACCGGCTGCAGGTGCATCGGCTTCCAGAGCGGGCGGGTCTCCACGTTGATGGCGGCAAGGTGCAGGCGCAGGTCCTCCGGGGTCTTGCCGGTCACCTGAGGGTCGATCTCGATGGTGCTCAGCCAGTAGTTGCTGTCACTTTCGGCTGACGGATTGGCGTGGTAGCTGATGCCGTCAATTTCGGCGAACAGTTCCTGATAGAGTGCTGCCAGACGGCGGTGATGGGCTATGTGCTCGTCGAGAATCGTCATCTGTCCGCGACCTATTCCGGCTGAAATGTTGCTCAGCCGGTAGTTGTAGCCTATATGCTCATGCTGGTAGTAGGGGAATGGCTCGCGGGCCTGGGTGGCGAAAAAGAGTGCGCGTTTCTTGCTCTCGGCATTGGGGCACACAAGTGCTCCGCCACCTGAGGTGGTGATCATCTTGTTGCCGTTGAAACTCAGTATGCCGAAGTGGCCAAAAGTTCCGCACATGCGGCCCTGATATTTCGATCCGAGGGCTTCGGCGGCATCTTCCACAACGGGTATGCCCCATTTGTCGGCCACGGCGCAGATGCGGTCCATCTGCGCGGGCATTCCGTAGAGATGCACGGCAATGATGGCTTTCGGCTTGCGTCCGGTTTTTTCGATGCGGTCGGCAATGGCAGCGTCGAGCAGGTCGGGATCCATGTTCCATGATCCGGCCTCGCTGTCGACAAACACCGGTTTGGCTCCCTGGTAGACCACGGGATTGGCCGAGGCAGCAAACGTGAAGCTCTGGCAGATCACTTCATCATCCTGGCCCACACCGAGAAGCACAAGGGCAAGATGGATGGCGGCTGTGCCTGCCGAGAGGGCGGCTATTTCTTTTCCTTCTGACCGGGGATCTCCGTCAGTAAGGAACTTTTTGAGATCTTCTTCAAAACCGTCCACATTCGGGCCGAGGGGTACAACCCAACTGTCGGCGAAAGCTTCATCGATAAAGCGCTGTTCGGCTCCGCTCATATGGGCGAGGCAAAGATGTATTTTCTTAGTTTGCATATATGTTGACTGATTGTGTGGTCGGGGTGTTCAGTTCGCTTCCGGGCATGATTGCATGGAATTCAGAGGGGAGAAGGCGGCTTTGGAGCGAGGGGAGAGCGGTGGAGAGTATCATCCGCAGGTCAAGTCCGAACGAGCGGCTATCAAGATAGAGCAGGTTCAGACGCACCTTGTCAGGGTAGATCACGCTGTCGTTGTATGTCTGCGGATCTTCCTGAGAGGCGAGTATTTCTTCTTCATATCGGTAGCGTAGAGTCGCGGCTCCGGTGATGCCGGGTTTGAGACTGAGTATGCGTCTGCAGTCTCCTTCGAGGCAGTCGGCATAGCCGGGCACGTCGGGTCTTGGGCCCACGAAACTCATGTCGCCCTTGATTACATTCCACAGTTCCGGCAGTTCGTCGATCTTCCACCGGCGCAGCACGGCTCCGAGAGGAGTGATGCGGCTTTCGCCGGCCACGCTGACCGAAGAGCCTCCGTGAGCCGGACGCATGGTGCGGAATTTGACCAGCGTGAACAGTCTGCCGTCCTTGCCTACGCGCTTCTGCCGGAAGATGGCCGGAGCGCCGGGCATGACGATCGCTATCGCTATCCATGTCAGCAAAATGACAGGGATGGCTACAGCAAGGCCGATAAAGCCTGCAAAGCGGTCAAAGATTTCTTTTGTCAGCAAGGTTAAATTAACTGTGTTTTTTAAAGAAGAATCGCGTTTACTATCAATAAGACAAGGATGAATCAAGGCGTTATATAAGAATCAGTTGAATGCCGGATTGTTAAAGCAGTAGAAGATAATTCATCCAAGTTCGCAAAAATACTAAATTCCAAAAATCTCACAAAGAGATTTAACATAAAAATGGCTCATGTGAAAAAAATGGATAAAATTGTGCCTTTGATGCCGTGTTTATGCTTTGTGTTTTTTCGGTTGGCAGCGGATGAGGAGGTAGGAGCCGGGGAGGCGGTCGGCGATGGTGGTGTGGCAGCCGCGGGTGCAGGATGTCAGTGAGGGGTGGTTGTGTTCGGATATGGTGGCAAACATGGCGAGGCCTGCGGCTGTGGCTATGCGGGCTCCGAGATCCCACATGGCGGTGCCGATGCCACGGCCCTGCGCCGAGGGGCTGACCACGAGCCCGTGGAAGCAGCGTCCGCTGGCGAAACAGCGCAGAAAGTGGTAGCCTACAAGTGTGTCTCCCTGTCTGACTCCGAGCATGACGAACGATCCGCTGCGGTGAAGTCTGCGCAGGGCGGGCAGCGTGAAGGCATGGGGGTTGAAGTAGGCCACGCTGTCCTCCGGGAGTGTCATCAGAAAGCGGTGAAGATCAGTCAGATCTGTTTCCTGCAGGGGCGAGAAGCGGAATCCGGCGAGTGAGACGGACGAGGCTTTCTCAGTGGCTATCATGCCGAGACGGGGGTAGCGCAGGCGCATGGCTTTGCCGTTGGCCCACTCTACGGCGCGCCAGATGGCCGGGAAGCGGTGTTTTATGCTGATAAGGAAGCCTGTCATTGTGCTGTCGGGATAATGGTCCGGTAAAATTCTTTCAGGCAGGATCTGACATATGGCTGCGAAAATTTACGCTCTACGTTTTCACGTGCCCGCAGCCCCATTTCGTGGCAGAGCGCCGGGTCGGATATGAGTTTCAGAATTGCCTCGCGCAGAGGAGCCACGGTCCGTGGTTCCACAATCAGTCCGTTAACACCGTCGGTTATTATCTCCCGCGAGCCGTTGATGTCAGTGACAACCGATGGGCGGCACATCGCTCCGGCTTCAAGCACGGTGTTGGGGAAGCCCTCGCGGTAGCTTGGGAGAATGAAGATGTCGGCGGCACGCATCCAGGGGAGTATGTCGGCTGTCCATCCGTCGGAAAGGTGGATGTTGCTCATGTCGGCGGGCAGTAGTGGAGAGTCTTTGAAGTCGCCTGCCAAAAGCAGGTGGGTGTCCTTGCGGCCGAGGGTGCGGAATGCTTTGGTCAGCTCGGCTATGCCTTTGTCGCGGTCGGCACGTCCGGCATAGAGCAGCACTTTGTCGCCGGGCCGGATTCCGAACCTACGTCTGAGCTCTGCGGCTTGAGCGTCAATGGATTCCGATGGCCTGTAATGGTCAAGGTCCACTCCGCGGACATTGCCGTGGCCGAGAACGCGCAGGGGCTTTCGGGTGATGCCTCCGGCAATAAGATCGTTTCTGACTCCCTCGCCTTCAGGGATGATGTGAGTGGCGCAGGCGCATGTCAGGCGGTCGGTCAGGCGCAGTATCTGTTTTTTCAGTCCGGTGGCTGTGGGAAATAGCAGTCCGGTGAATGTGTGGACCCGCAGGGGCACTCCGGCAATCCGTGCGGCCATCATGCCGAGCAGGCCGGCCTTGGGTGTCATTGTGTGGACCATCTGCGGACGTTCGCGCCTGAACTCTCTGACCAGCCTGATCAGGGAGCGGAGATCTGCCAGAGGGGCTATCTCGCGCTTCATCTCCACGCCTATGGTGCGCACTCCTTCGCGCTTTCCGAGGCTGTCGAGGTGGCTGTCAGGCGATGAAAGCGCCACCACCTCATAGTCAGCCGAAAGTTCCTGCAGCAGTCCGCGACAGAAGGTGTCGAGCGAAAGCCCGATAGTGGCCATGCGTATGATCTTGACCGCCACTTTCGTTGCCGGGTTTCAGAATGAAAGTGACATGGTTACGGCCGGTGCGGGCGAGGCCATAGGGTCAGCCATCACGGAGGGCGATAAGGCCAGACGGGTGCCGGAAGCCTTGTTCACGACCACCTGGCGGGCGCCTTTCGAGAGGGCTGCGTCAAGAAGGTTGTAGACGTAGAGTCCGCATGCTCCCACTATTGCCACATCGCGCACCTGACGCCAGCTTTTCGACTTGCTGCGGTAGCTTGGGGCTACCGCATCGGAGGCGTTTTTGGCATCGTCGCTATAGTTGTGCTGGCGGATCTGCGAATAGATAGCCGCGCCTACGAACACGACTTCGCCGCCAATGATAACCCAGCCTTTTGCGTTGTGGCCCTTGTACATCTGGCCGAGGCCGGGGACGATCGAGAGGGCAAGCGCGCGGGTATTGTATTTGCGGGAGTATGAATAGTCATCGAACTGCGGCACGGCTCCGTCAGCTGTTGACGAGATGGCGAAGAGCTGATATAGTGTATAGTCGAAGCTCATGTCAACGTTTTCATCGAAGCTCACATATTCGTCGACGAGCTTGGCATAGAAGGTCATTGGCGTCGGGGCGGAGAATGTCACCCGATATTCGGCCTGCACCGAGCGGTCGCCTTCGGCATCATTGAGAGTGGCGGGCCTCGGTGATGATGCGGAAAGCAGCGTTACCTGCGCTGATGCGGAATCGGCCCCGAAGGTGTTTGCGAGATAGCCTACGAGCGGATTGAAGCGCTCTTTGCGCAAGAGGTCGATGTCACCGCCGAAAATTTCGAATTCGCGGAAGGTATATGAGTCGTTGCTGCGCTCTTTTTCAAGCGAGGCCACTCCTTTGGTGATCCAGCGTGGTTTGTCCTGCGCCGAGACTGAGGCGCATGTGGCGGAAAGGAGCACAAACAAAGCCAGCAAACGTGCAAAGGTTTTCATAAAGATTGATCGGTTAGAGTGTTGTATGAGAAGAATAGTCGAATGAATCAGCAATGTATGCAAAGCACAAAAGTACAGAAAAATTCGGATACAAAGTCAAAAATGTCAATAAAATTGAAAATGACAGCGGGGCGTTTCCTACAGGGCGTTTGGTGATGTCCGTCAGGACACCGTTTTACCGCTCCGGATGTGGTGTCTTCGAATTATCGCACTATTTCGGGGGCCTGGAGGAGGCGGGTGTAGAGGTCGAGATAGGCTTGGGTGGTTGTGCGGATGTCGAAGCGGGCGGCGCGTTTGCGGCAGCGGTCGGCTGTCTGGCGGCGCAAGGCGGGGTCTTTAAGCAGGTCGGCGAGGATTGCGGCGAGAGCTTCGGCATCGCCTTCGGGGAAGAGAAGTGCGGCGCCTCCGCAGACTTCACGGACTCCGCTCACGTCAGAGGCCACAAGCGGTGTGCCTGAAGCCATTGCCTCGATGCTTGACAGTGACAGGCCTTCGTAGTGGGTCGACAGCAGGGCTATTCCGGCGGCTTGCAGTCTTTCGGCCACATTGCTGACCGGACCGAGAAATCTGACCCGCTTTTCAAGACCGAGTCTGCGGACCTCGGCTTCGATCTGCGGGCGTGTGGAGCCTTCTCCGGCAAATGAGAGAGTTGTTTCCGAGGGCAGGAGCGGGAGGGCGCGGAGTGCGGTCAGGTGGTCTTTCTGCGGGCGGAAAGCGGCCACCATCAGGATGTCGGTCTCATTGGAGGCGGCTGGTGTGCCGGAAGCTGCGGCAGAATATGTCGAAAGGTCAATCCCGTTTTCAATCACGCTTGTGCGGTCTGCGAATTCCGGCCCGAGATAGTTGAGCAGAGATGATGCCACAGCTTCGCTGCAGCAGGCTATGGCTTTGTAGCGGCGATAGAGCCGGATATCCAGAGGCCGCAGCAGTCGTAGGTGGCGTCGGCGGTTGTCGGTGTTGTGCTCGGTGGTTACGAGTGTGGTTCCGGCCGGAGCTGCGAGTGCGGTGAACAGCTGGGCCGATGTGTTGTGGGAATGGACAATGTTGACTCTCCCTATTGTTGATTTTAACTTATAGATATGTTGTGGGTTGTAGATGGATTTCAGCCCGTGTCCGAAAATGTGGACAGTGATTCCGTGCTGCCTGACAGACTCCAGCAGATGGCCCGGAGTGCCGTCAAAGACAGCGAGTTCGACCTGATGACCCTGATCGCGCATCAGAGGCAGCATGTCGCATACCAGCTTTTCGGCCCCGCCGGTGCGCATGGAGGTTATTACGTGTAGGATTTTCATAGTGTCACATTTTATTGTGTCATGTGAATTGTTTTGCCTTGTGGCGTATGTAGCGGGAGAGGAGATAACCGGCCGGAGCAGCCAGAAGCGTCAGCAGTTTTTTAGGAGAGTCGGCGAGCCAGCGGCTGTCACGGGCAATGATGCAGCTCGACACGTAGTGGATGGCTACGCGAAAACGCCGGACCGCTGAGGTGTGGCGGAGCGTCATTTCGAGGCGGCGGAGTTTGGCGAAGCTGCGGGGCGAGTCGAGATATTGGAGGAAGATGCGTTCAGACATGCTGTCGATTCCGGTCTGATAGTCTACGTAGCAGAGGTTGCGGTTGATGACAAGCAGTGGCAGGCGGTCGCAGACCTGGAGGAGCATATAGACCGGATTGAAGTTTTTTTCGCCGGGGTAACCGATCTGCGGGGCCACTTCCTTCATCAGTTCGGTACGCATCACCTGCTTCATGTCGCCGCGGTGTATGCCGCGTGTTTCCAGTTCGTTGAGCCAGCAACTGGCCATATCGTCGGGGAGTTTGCCGCCTATGGGAGTGTCGGAGTCGAGGTAGTAGTCGAGGCCTACGAGCCCGGCATATTTGGAGGAGCCTTCCGAATCCCATTTTTTCAGGATCAGCTCCACGGCATCGTCGGGCATGAAGTCGTCTGAGTCGATGCAGACGCAGAGTTCGGAGTCGATGTTTGCATAGGCTGTATTGTAGCCGGTGTGGAGACCTCCGTTTTCCTTATATATATAGCGTATGGGGATGCGCTTTTCGCTGATGAAGCCCTCAACGAGCTGACGGGTGAAGTCAGTGGAGCCGTCATCGATCACGAGCCATTCGAAGCCCTCGCGCACGGTCTGTGTGCAGAGGCTTTCGTAGACGCGGCGCAGAGTGTGGGCGCGGTTATATGTAGGTGTGAAGACAGTGAGTCGGGTTACCATATCAGTGAAAGGAAGATTACAGTGATGGATACATAGGCTATCAGCAGCATTCCGGCCACGAAGTTCTGGTCTTTCCATACCTTCATGTTGCAGAGTGGGTAGACGAATATCACCGGAATGAGAAACCAGGAGAGGTAGGCGAAACGGTTTGAGAAAGCCGCGCGGATCATCAGTACCCAGAAAGAGTTGGCCACGAGATAGGTTGTGGCCAGAGTGTTGAACCATCCGTCGCGCAGCCCCCGGCTGCAGATATAGAAGAAATATATGACAGGAATGGCGCTGTAGGCGAGGAAGTCCCAACGGAAGGAGCTTGTGGAGCCCCAGGTGCTGAGGTTTTCATCGGAGGTGTCGGTGTATTGGGCCAGACGGTCGTCAAAACCGATGTCGGCTATCAGTTCGGTCCAGTAGTTTCCGGCTATGAGTGACAGGAGGATGCAGGTGATCCAGCCATAGAGGGCGTAGCGCGGATTCTTGAGCACTGTCAGGGCGAGGATGGCGCCTCCGAGCGGAAGGGCGGAGCTGCGGTGGATGCTCAGGGCTATGAGTGAGAGGATAACCGCTGAGACATAACGCTCTTCGAGCATGTAGGCCATGATGAGAAGCACTATGCTGCAGGCCACACCGTTGCGCAGGCCGTTGGTGCCGAATGAGAAGAAGAAGAGGGCTCCGATGAGGAAGAGGGTGCCGAGCCAGGGGGAGGTGGGTACGAATTTTTTGACCGCGGCGAAAGATACGAGTATGTAGACCAGGTCAATCAGCATGAAGTAGACGTTGACCGAGAGTCCGGCCGTGCGGCAGAGGTAGGTGAAGATGTCCCAGAGCCATTCTGATGATATGCGGTAGTCATGCAGGTTGCCGGGCTCGATGGCGTTGTAGACCATCGCGTAGTTGACCGTATCGCCGAAGAGGAATGAAACCGGACGCAGGCCGATCCATATGGCCAGGATGAGGCAGAGGATCAGCGGACCGAGGGAATTGCCGCGGTTGTGCTCGCCGATGGCAAGAGTGTTGCCTCCGGAGATTATCAGCCTCATGCCTGTGACGAGCGAGAGCAGGCTGATCAGGGTCAGATAGATCGGTTCGTATAGAGATGCTTCCAATGTCAGTTGCGGGTTATGAGTTTGCGGAGGCGGGTGAAGGTGGTGACTCCGAACAGGCGGTGGAGGAGGCGCGTCAGTCGGGTGCGCAACGGGCCGTAGTTGTCGCACCAGGTCTTGTCGTAGTGGTGTATGGAGCATGTGCATGGTGTCACGCGCAGGCGTCCGGTGGCATCGTCGAGGGGGTTGAAGAATTCGTTGGGGTAGACCGTTATGCCTTCTACGGTCTGGAGGCGGTCTTCTTCCCGGAGTCCTGCTTCAAGGAAGAGGCGGGTGACGTGGGCCACGACTGTGCCCGGCAGGGGTCGGCCCTCGCTGTCGAGATAGGTGAGAGTGGAGTAGAGGTCTATGATTTTTTTATAGAACGGATGTCCGGCGGGTGCGCCTATGCCGAGTCCGGAGGCCACTCCGATGCCGGTGTGGCTTTTTTCAAAGCCCATGAAGGCGCCGGCGGCTGTGATGTGGTCCATCGGGCGGATTACCTCCACATCGGTGTCGAAATAGATTCCTCCGTGGCGGTAGAGAATCAGGAAGCGGGCATAGTCGCTGACAAAGGCCCACTTGCCGGTGGATGCCGCCTGGCGGGTATAGGTGATGGCGTTGATGTCGAAATTGCTTTCGTCCCAGCGGCGGATTTCCCATCCGGGGAAGTTGCGGCGCCAGGAGTCGATGCAACGGAGAGCGCTCGGCGGCAATGGCTTGCTTCCGAACCAGCAGTAGTGGATTATGCGGGGTATTGACATCGGGCGGGTTGATCAGATGAGAGAGACGAGTTTGCGGGCTTCGGTGCGGTCGGAGTAATCGGCGGAGAGCAGGTTGCGGGCAATTTCTTCGAGGCAGTCAGGAGAGGCGGCGAGGCTGGCGAGTCCGGCAGCGAAGCCGCTGTTGTCAGAGGGGAGAATGAAGCCGTCTTTGCCGTCGCTGACCTGGGATGAGGCGGTGGGATAGGCGGCGATGACCACCGGCTTGCCGAGGAGCTGGGCTTCACGGACGGTGACGCAGCGGCCTTCATAGCGCGAGGGCTGCACGTAGATGTCGCAGCCGCTGATGTAGGGGTAGGGGTTGGCGCGCTTGCCGAGTATGGTGACGCAGTCATTCGTGCCGGACTCTGCGATGCGGCGTCGAATCAGAGCCTCGTCGCTGCCGTAGCCTATCAGATACCAGTGGAAAGGGGCTGCATGGTGGTCGTCGCGCAGGCGGCGGGCTATGTCGGGGATGTTGTCGAAGTTCTTGGCATGGGTGAAGCGCCCCACGGAGAGCAGATTGAGGCGGCCGGGCTGCAGTTCGGGTGCCGAGCCTGACCCGGCTCTCCCGCGGATGAGGGTTTCGGGGAGTATGTTGGCTATCTCGGTGATTTTCGGGGCGAGAGAGGGGAAGACTTTTATGAAGCCACGGCTTACGTCAGGCGAGATGGAGACGATATGGTCATAGGCCTGCCAGACCGGAAGCTCGAAAGCAGGGTCGAGGGAGATGCGGGAGTAGTCGGTGTGGATCCAGCAGACTTTTTTGTGTGCCCTGACTTTTGAGAGCACAATGTCATGCGGGGTGAGGAAGGAGACAGCCAGATCATAGACACGGTCGGTGACCGGGGGAAGGGCTGGGGTGACGCAGCGGCCTATGTAGGAGAAAATGGCCGTGTGGTCGCTTCCGGCTGTGGTTTTGCCGCGGCGCATGACGGCGAGGGCTTTCGCGTGCAGGCGTCCGAGTCCCACGCGGATGTGGCCGTGGAGAAAGGCGTCTTTCAGCGGTGATTCGATGTGGGCGTAGGCCGGGATTTCGGGCAGTATGCAGACTTCCGGCGGCACCAAGGGGAGCATTTCGCCCCGGCGTGCGTAGAGGAAGAGGTCGACCGACACTTCGGAATAGTCAAGGGCATGCAGCAGGCCGATGAGAGCGTTTTCGGCGCCCCCGATTTCGAGATAGTGCATTGCGATGAAGATTCGTTTCATGGGTTATGTCGGGCGGGGAGATGCGGTCAGCAGGCAGTTTTTGTGTCAGTCAAGAAGTTCAAGCACGAGGCGGAGGCTTTCGGAGGTGTCATCGGAGTCAGAGGCGGCTATCCGGGACGATATTTTTTCTCTGAGCTGAGGCGATGCCAGCCGGGTGACGGCATCGGCAAGCGACTCGGCGGTCATTGATGCAATAAGTCCGTCGCGGCCGTGGTCAATGAGCTCCGGCGCTACCTTGAAGTCAGTGACTATGACCGGGCGGCAGAAGGCTTTGGCTTCGCAGACGGCTATTCCGTAGCCTTCGGAGCGTGAGGGCTGTATATAGATGTCGCAAGAGCGCATCCAGGGATATGGGTTGTCGATCGGGCCGAGCAGTGTGACATGTTCTTCCAGAGAGTGTCGGGAGATGAGCCGGCGGATCTCCTCGCGCATGGGGCCGTCGCCTATGATGTCCCAGCGGAATGAAAATCCACGGTCACGCAGCAGTGCGGCGGTGGCTATGAGCAGGTCATAGCCTTTGACGGGGGCGAGCCGCCCCACTGTGAGCAGGCGCAGTGGGCCGGAGTGCTGTCCGGGCGCGCTGTCATCACCGCCGGCAAGACGGCGCAGCAGTGCGGAGGAGACAATGTCGCGTATGGGGAGCAGTTGCTCCGGCCGGAAGTGCCAGGCATCGAGCAGCAGATCGCGCAAGCGTGCGGAGGCTGTCACTACCTTGTTATATAGGTGGTAGAAGCGGAGGTTGAAAGCCTCGCTGTAGTTGTCGCGTACGATGTCGGCGTTGATCCAGGCAATTTTCCGCGCGGCTTTCACCTTTTCAGCCACAAAGTAAGTAGGGAAGCCCTGATGGTAGGCTATGGCCACATCATATGATTCGGCCGGCGCGGGAGCCAGACATCCCATCTCTGTCCAGTAAAGCTCCACGGGATTGCTCCTGAGGTTCCTTTGCCGGGCCATGCGGGAGATGAGGGCGTGGCGCAGATGATGGAAGCGGAAGCGGAGCCGCGATTTCAGGTCATCGGCGCAGAGCGGAATCTCGCTGAGCCTGACATCCGGCGGAAGATATTTTTCAAGCGGGCCACCGCCGGAGGCGAGCATCACGCTGATGTCAAACTTCTCAGCCGGAAGGAGGCCGAGAAGGGTGCAGAGACTGCGTTCGGCCCCTCCGATATTGAAGGAGTCGATCACAAACAGTATTTTTCTGCGTCCGGAGCCGTTCATTGGTGATCAGGATCTTTTTTCGGATTCCTCGGCTGAATCTGTGTACTCGCCGTAGTGGCCGTAGTGGTAGCCGTAGCGCTGATAGCCGTAGCGGCTGCCTCCGTAGTGCGAGAACTCGCTGCGGGTGCCGTTGAGGATCACGGAGATGTTCGGGTAGCGGCGCTCCTGATACCAGTTTTCGATGTCGGCGAGGAAAGAGCGGTCCATGAGGTGGGCGCGGATTATGAAGAGAGTCATCTCGGCATAGCGGGAGATGATGGCGGCGTCGGCCACGATCTCCACAGGCGGGCAGTCGAGGATCACATAGTCATAGTTTTCTTTCAGCTCCTCCATCATGCGGGCAAAGCGCGGATGGAAGAAAAGTTCCGTAGGGTTGGGCGGAATTGTGCCTACGGGGAGCACATCGAGCTCTCCAAGGCGCACTATCACGTCATGATAGTCGGCTACCTGCCCGCTGAGGTAGTTTGACACACCCTGGGCGGGATTGTCGACATAGGCCGAGAGCGAAGCGCGGCGCAGGTCGAGGTCAACGGCTATTACTTTCTTGCCTTTGATGGCAAGAGCTGTCGACAGGTTGGCGCAGGTGAAGGTCTTGCCGCTGCCGGGATTCATTGACGAGAGCATCACCACATGGTGGCCGCCGTCAAAGCCGAGGATGAATTCCAGATTGGTGCGCACCACGCGGAAGGCTTCGTTCATGATGCTCCGGCTGCCTGATTTGACCACCACACGGTTGTCTGAGACCTCACGGGCCACACGGCGCTTGCCTTTGCGCTGGGTGGCCAGCGGAATTTCACCGACGAAGGGCGCATGGAGGTCCTGGAGGTCTTTGCGGCCACGCACGGCGGTGTTGAACGACTCGATGAGCATTATGATGCCGGCCGGAACAAACAGACCTGCTATCAGAGCGAAGGTCATGATCCGGGAGGGTATCGGGGTGACGGGCACCGGTGATGCCGTAGGATGTTCGATCAGGCGGGTATTGTAGGCGGTGAAGGCCTGCGAAAGTTCATTTTCCTCGCGCTTCTGGAGCAGGAAGAGGTAGAGCGACTCCTTGACCTTCTGCTGGCGCTCGACCGAGAGAAGATACTTGGCCTGCTGCGGATTGGCTGCGATTTTCGACACCGCCTGCGACTGGGCCGATGAAATGGCTCTTTTCTGGGTGGAGAGCATGGTCAGCTCATTGTCGAGCGATCCGAGGATGCTGCCCTTCATTGTCGACAGCTTCTGGTCTATGTCCATGACGAGCGGATTCTGTTCGGAGGAGATTGACAGGTGGTTGTTGCGCTGGAGCAGGAGCTGGTTGTAGGCCTGGATCTGGGCCTCGATGCTGGGATTGTCTATGCCGGAGTTGGCCGGAAGCTGTTCTTTCTCGTGCATTCCGTCGGTCAGGTAGTTGCGGAGATATTTGGTCATGTAGACGCGGTTGTCAAGTTCGCGTCCGGCTTCCTGCGATGAGTTCATCTGCGAGAGCGCTATGCCGCCCATCGCACTGACATCGGTGACGAGGTTGCGCGATTTGTAGTCTGAGATGTCGCTGTCCACGTTGCCGAGTTCGCTTTCGATGATCGACAGGCGTTCCTTGATGAACTCCGTGGTGCTTGCCGTCACCTGGTTGCGGTCTTTGATCCAGTTTTCATTGTAGACGGCCACGAGGGTCGAGAGGATGTCCTCGGCGCGTGTGCGCGACTGGTCGCTGTAGGTGATGTCGATTATTGACGCGCGGTTGTTGCGCTGACGTGCGTCGATCGATGATCTGATCTGGGCCGATGCGGTGCTGAACGGGATGCGGCTTATTGTCAGTTCGTCCTGAAATCCCTCGCGGTAGTAGGGCGAAGGCTTGACGGTCATGATGCCGAGCGGAGTCTTCACCGGCTTGCCCATGCTGAAGGTCAGAGAGCCGTCAAGAGCTTTGTCATTGAGCACCATAGAAGAGATCCTTATGGTGCTGTCTTTGCGCAGCTGGAGGCTGAAGCTTGCGCTTTCGGCCTGTCCGAGGTCGGGCAGTTCGACGGTAACTGGCAGTTCCACACCGTAGGCCACGGCCTTGTGGAAAGTTCCGGGATGGTAGTACTCGGTGTTGAGCTGCAGGCGGCGGGTTATCTCATCGGCCACCGAGCCGGTGAGCATCGACATTATCTCGTTTGTGATATTTACTTTCTGGGCTTTGATTCCGAGGTCGAGCAGCATATCTTCCGATCCGGAGTTCTTTTCATCGCTTTTGACGAGTATGGCGGCAGAGGCTGTGTAGACTTTGGGGGTGATCTGCAGGTAATAGTATGCCGCTCCGAAGGCCACGGCCAGGGAGAGGACAAACCATTTCCAGTGGCCGAGCATCAGAAAGATTATGTCTTTTATCTTGGCGAAGCCTTCAGCATTCTGCCGGAACGATGCGGCCTGTGCGGCAGTTTCGGTCCCTGTGGCGGGTGATTGGTTGAGATTTCGTTGCATCAGTCGAGAAGAATTGGCGTTAGGAGGTTAGGTGTGGTATCTGTTACTTTGTGAGAAGCACCGCTATTGTGGTGGCGAAGGAGAACATCGAGATCCAGAACGAAGGGGTCATGTAGCTGTTGCCGTTGGCTGTCGACTGGTTGGCCTTGACCTGGGTTGGCTCGATGTAGATCATGTCGTTCTGCTTGAGGTAGTAGGCCGGCGAGGCATATACGCCGTCGGCTCTTGTGAGGTCCACGCGATAGGGCACCTGCTTGCCGTTTTCGGTGCGGAGCACCAGAATGTTGGTGCGCTTTCCGCTGATAGCGAGGTCGCCGGAGATCGAGAGGGCCTCCATGATGTTGAGCTTGTCGGCCGGGAACTCATGGCGCCCCACGCCTGATTCGCCGATCACGTAATAGGCCATCTGCGGAAACTCCACGGTGACTATCGGGTCGCGGAGCAGGCTTCCGGCAAGCAGACGGTATTTTATCATCTGGGCCACATCGAGGCGTGTCATGCCTTCGACCGAGAGCTGTCCGAGCACCGGGACGTCGATCTTTCCGTTCTTGTCGACGGTGTACATGTCATGCTCCACGGAGCCTGAGTTGCTTGTCTGCGAGAGATTGAACATCTTGACCATCTCCTCGTCGCGGCTGTGGACCTTGATGCGGAGCTTGTCGCCGGGCTGCAGACGGAGTTCGCCGTTTTCCTGGAGGGTGAGCACGGCGTTGTCAGGGAGGTCCTGCATGTAGGCGATATCTTTCGCCGGACCGCATGACGCCAGAAGCGCGCCGGTGGCAACGATCAGTGAGAGAAGTGCGTTTTTAGTTTGTGATGAGAAGTGTTTCATGATCGGAGAAGTGCCGGGGTTTGTGGAAATCCGGCTTTATTAGGGTTGTAAGCTACTATTTTGAATGAGCTACAAAGTTAATAAAAATCAGGAAACTGAGGTTGTAAAGCTGTGTTAAAATATAACACACAATGCTCACATTCCCTGTCATGGCAGATCGAGGGGTGGCATTGTGTGTATATATTGTGCGGGTTTCCGGTGCAGACCGGATGTGTCTGTTGTCCTGTCGGCTCTTAGAGGCTGTTCAGTCTGACACCCTCTTATTCGGCTGCGAGTTCGGCTGCCTGGCGCAGGAGGGCTATCTTGGTCCACTGGGTCTCGTAGTTCAGACCCTGGCGCTCGCGGTCGCGGACCTTGAAGCCGCAGGTCGGGCTGATTGAAAGTTTTTCCATCGGCACGTAGCGGCGGGCCATTCTGACAGCTGTGACGATGTCATTCACGCTTTCGAGGTTGGGCAGGCTGCCGTCAACCAGTCCGAGGATCACGCGCTTTCCGGCCGGGAGCCAGCGCAGAGCATTGATGGCCTCCGGAGAACTGATCTCGAATGGGAGCAGGAAGGCGTCGGCGTCAATGGTCTCAAGCATCAGGCGCAGGTTGGCGAGTTCCTTTTCGTCATACCAGCGGGGCACGGCCTGTTCGTTGGCTGCGATGTTGAAGGTGATTTCCAGGTCGGCCGGGCGGGTTGCTATGGATCGGTTGATCAGGTCGAGAAGCAGGCGGGTGATCTCGTTGACGTCAGCGCCTCCGAGCAGGAGCATTCGGTCGAATTCAGGACTGCTCAGTCGGCCCCAGACTTCGGTGTCGAGCTGTATGTGGCGGCATCCGAGGCGGTAGAATTCGGCAATTGTGCGGCTGTAGGCCTCCACTATATCATCGATTAGGGTGTCAGGAGTGGCATAGAATTTGCCGGGATCTCCGTTTGACGAGAGGAACATGCGCATGTAGAGCTGGCCGGGCGAGGGGATGGTCTGGCGGACTTCGGCGCGGCCTGCAGTCAGTTCCTGCATGTGGACAAACTTGTCAAAGAAGGGGTGGGCGGGATTGAATTCGATCTTTCCGCTGAAACGGAGCAGGTCATGGCGCAGGATGTCGTCCTGATAGATGTTGCCGGTGTCAATGCGTTCGCGGCTCATACCTTCGAATCCTTCCCAGAAGTCGCGGTCCCAGCTTTTGCGGCGCATTTCGCCGTCGGTCACAATCTGGAGTCCGGCTTCGATCTCGCGGTCGATCAGGCGGTCGATTACGCGGTCTTCAACGGCATGATAGTCAGCCTCGCTGAGATTGCCGCGGATTTTTTCGTTCAAAGCATTTTCAAGTTCTTCGGGAGGGAGGAAGCTGCCCACTATTTCAACGCGGGGCATGTTGATCGCTTGAGTCATGATAAATCTGTGGTTTTTGATACTGTGTCACTTGATTGGTTGTCAGAGAAGAGGTGAGTGACAGTGTTTCCGCGGTGCAAAGGTAGCTATAAATTTTTCGATTTTTTAAGATTGGAAGTTAAAATTTGCTAACAGAGGCGCACCCGCAGCCCTCCATCGGGCTGATTGCAAAGATGTTGAAGTCCATTGTGATGGCATCGAACGTCAGCATGCGGTTGACGAGCGGATCGCCTGTGCCTACGAGCAGTTTGATGGCCTCGGTAGCCTGGAGGGAGCCGATGACGCCAACCACGGTGTTGAGGATTCCGTTGATTGCACATGGCAGTTCCTCGCCGTCGCCGCTGATCGACGAGGGGTCGAAGATGCAGCGGTAGCAGGCGCTTCCGGGCACATGGCTGAACACCTGGCCGGAGAAACGCGACACGGCGCCGAACACCATTTTTTTGCCCAGTCTGACGCAGCAGTCGTTGATCAGCAGTCGTGTGGGCAGATTGTCGGTACAGTCCATTATAAGGTCATAGCCTGCCATTATGCTTTCGGCGTTTTCTTCGCTGAGGCGACTGTTGATGGTGATGATGCTGACCTCCGGATTAAGCGCCCGCAGTTTTTCGGCCGCGGAGTCTGTTTTCAGCCTTCCGAGATCAGGGGTGGAGTGGATTATCTGGCGCTGGAGGTTGCTGAGGCTCACGGTGTCGGCGTCCATCAGGGCTATGGTGCCTACGCCGGCAGCCGCCAGATAAAGGCTCACGGGGCTTCCGAGCCCTCCGGCGCCTACCACGAGTACCCGTGAGGCGGCCAGTGCTTTCTGGCCGGCGAAGTCAATCTCGCAGAGCGACAGGTGGCCGCGGTAGCGGGTCTGCTGTCCGCGGTCCAGATCAGGCAGTGAATTGCTCATTGCTGTGGAGTTTTGAAGTTATAGCCGCAAGAGCGTATCAGCTCTATGTCTTCGTCGATCTGCGAGCCGATGGTTGTCAGCAGGTCGCCCATGATGCTGCCGTTGATGCCTATGCGGAGCGATTCGCGCTGTATTTCCTTGGCGATCGAGGCCCGTCCCCCGGCGAAGCGCAACACGGCGTGGGGGTGGATCATGCGGAAGATGGCCACCGTCAGCAGAATCTCGCGTCCGCTCAGTGGCTCGGTGTTTTCAAGCGGAGTGCCGGGAATGGGCACGAGTATGTTGATTGGTATCGACACCGGATTTACTCTTCTGAGCGTCAGGGCGAATTCCACTCTCTGGGCGCGGCTTTCGCCCATGCCTATGATGCCTCCGCTGCATATCTCCATGCCTGTGGCGCGGGCGGCTTCTATGGTCTTGATCTTGTCTTCGATGGAGTGGGTGGAGCAGAGGGTGGAGAAGTGAGAGGGTGCCGATTCGAGGTTGCAGTGGTAGCGCTCTACCCCGGCGTCTCTGAGCCTGGCGAGGGCTTCGGCGTCGAGCAGGCCCATCGAGGCGCATAGCCCCATGCCGCCTGCCAGGCGCAGCTCGCGGTAGTAGCCGCAGAGAGTTTCGAGGGCTTCGCCGCTGAGAGCGCGTCCGCTTGTCACGAGCGAGAAGCGCCCTATGCCGCGCGAGCGGTTGTAGGCGGCAAGAGCCATGCAGGTGTCATGGTCTACGAGCGGATAGGACATCGTTCCGGTCTTGTAATGAGCTGACTGTGCACACCATTTGCAGTCTTCGCTGCAACGGCCCGAACGGGCGTTGATGATTGAACACGAGTCGAAATCGCGGCTTCCGAAGCGCTCTGTGACCTCGGCGGCGGCTTCGATCAGGGCATCTTCTTCCTGCGGGCTGAGGTCTATGAGACTCATGGCTTCCACGGTGCTCAGGCTGCCCCCGGCAAGTATTTTTTCCTTCAGATTGTTTATTGCATCCGGTGTCATAGGATTGGAGTCTTGATAATGTATTGACAAAATTAATAAAAAAAATTTCATGCCTCTCCGTATTATCGCACCAAAATCGCTTGCCTGCGGTCTTAACTTTGCAGTGAATCCACACCACCCCCCCTCCACACCCCCTCCGCACCGTAACCATTTACCCTCCACACATCACCCCTCCATTCTCCCGCACTATGAAACTGACACTCGATTTATCCGAAATGCTTGATCTCTGGCGCCTGCATTACGCCGGATCTCCTCCGCTGGCCGATGCTGTGTTCCGCCGTAACGACGGAATCGACAGTACCGCCGTCTACATCGCCGCCATCAACCGCTGGTACAGCCGACTGCTTCGCGAAGCCCCCGCCTCCATGCTTGCGCCCAGCAGGCTCGATCTGCCCTTGCCCCCGCCGTCGGCCGACGCTTCCACAGTCTTGTCCCTTCCCGCCGGGACCGTCCGCGTTCTGGAGGTGCGTCTTGCCTCCTGGCTGCGTCCTGCCGAGGTGATCACCGACCCTTCGTCTCCGCAGCTGCCGCTCCAGCTCCATCGCTTCACCCGCGCCACCGCCGCATCGCCTGTGGCCTTCTTCAGCGGCGGTGAACTCAGGCTCTATCCGGCCGTCACGGCCGCTGACCGTCTTCTCTCGCTTGACTGCGCTGTCTGCGAGGACGGCCTCTATGAATTCGATGATTCGGCACTTGCCTGCCTTCACAACTACACCTGCGAGTCATGAAGCTGAAATACAATCCGGGTCTCTACCGCCGTGCGGTCGATGCCCATCGCGGGCTTTCGCGTCTGCGTGCCTTGCGCCTGAGGCTGATGGAACACACCTATGGCCGTCAGTGGTCCGACCTTATTACAACCGATGACGGCCGCATACTTTCCGAGTATGACCACGCTCTGGAATCGGGTATGCGTCCGCTGACAAACAATCTTCTGCGCTCGCTTGTCAAGAGCATCGTGGGCCGTTTCCGCTACAATCTCTCCGCCGCTGAGAAGCCGGACGGAAGCGAGGAACTGACGGCTTTCCGCAAGGCCAATCAGCTCGACGAGCTCGACAGCCGCTGCCTGGAGGAGTTTCTTATCTCAGGTTGCGTCATCCAGAAACTCGTCTGCGAACGCCGCCCCGGTTCGCCGCTTGCCGTATGGGCCGACAATATTTGCCCTGACGATTTCTTCGTCAACCGCTTCTCCGATCCGCGCGGGGCCGATGTGCGCATCATCGGACACTTTTTCCGCGTCAGCCTCGCCGAGCTGAAACTTCGCTTCGGTCACGGATCGGCCTCGCGCTGTGCCATGCTCGAACGCTGCTATGCCAATTCTTCGGGATTCAACGCCACGGACCACGCCGCGGTCTGCCACGTGGCTGAAGTCTGGAACTTTGACATCGACCCCGCCGCTCCGGCTGATGATCCCCACTGGCACTGCCGCTTCATGGCTCCCAACGGCACCGTGCTTGACGAGACCCGCTCCACTCTTCCCTCAGGCGGACATCCCTATGCCTTCAAGTTCTATCCTCTGACCGACGGCAAGGTCCATCCCTTCATCGAGGATCTGATAGGGCAGCAGAAACACATCAACATCCTCATCACCATGATAGATCACATTTTGGCCAACAGTGCCAAGGGTGTGCTGCTGATGCCTATGGATGCCATCATGCCTGAATCCGACATCCGTGACGTCAGCCGCGTCTGGAGTCGTCCGGGCGGTGTCATTCCTGTCAACCCCGCCGCGCGGATGATGCCTCAGGAGGTAAGCGTTTCCTCAGGAGCCTCACGCGACGCCTCGCAGCTTCTTGATGCCGAAATGAAGCTATTCCAGCAGATTTCAGGAGTCTCCGGAGCGCTCCAGGGGCAGTTGCAGGCTTCAAATGTCTCGGCCTCGCTCTATGAAAGCCAGATAAATAACTCGGCCATAGCCCTGCTCGACATCTATGAGTCGTTCAACTCTTTCCGCTGTGTCCGTGACAGTATCGCTGCTGAGATGATTAACACAATTTCACACTGATGTGCCCGCTTTCTGCCTGGCTCCGGACTTAATTTTGCCTATGGAAAACCTCACGTTTCCGAAGCACATTTACTAATCATTCACACACACGCACACACACCTTTTCCCCCGCTCCTGACCTTATGTATTCATTAGTAACCCTCCGCAACCGCCATTTTCTCGAAGCCGCACGCCGAGTTCTCTCCACTCTTCCCGCCGGTCGCCCGGTGAGCCTCGAACATCTTGCCTCGCTCACAGCTCTTGAGCCCGCTCCCTGCTACTACTGCACGTTTGAATATGCCCTGCGCATGCTGCGCGTGTTGCGCCACGGACGGCTGAAGCTGCGCAATGACCGCCGTCTGGCCCTCTGGGAAGAACTCAACTCGCGGGCCTCGCGCCTGATGGAGCGCCGTGGCTGCCGTCTGGGCGATGCTCTCGCCGACGTGCTTGCCTCCGGCCGAGCCTCGCAGTTTTTCATCTCTCCCGCAAGGGCTATGGACCTGCTGCGCAACTCTTTCGACCAAAAATCACGCCGTATTGTAATTCCCTAACAGTCACCACCCGCTATGCTCTACTCACTTTCAACACAGGTTATAGCCGACACGGTCCATGCGCTTGTGGCCCTGGAACTTCTTTCGGCTTCTGAACCAACCCGCACCGCTCTCTCGCCGCTCCTCGATCCGGAGCGGCGGGGGATGCTGACTCTGATGATCAAGAACGCCTTTGCCGAGACAGTGCTTGATCTGATGCCATATGTCGACGATGCCGATCTCGACGGCGAGAAGCCCGCAGTCTCTCCCGGAGAGCACCCGGCCGACGATTCTGCCGACCATCTGATGCAGATCGTTCTGCGGGTGCCTGCGACTCCGGGCGGGGAGCGTCCGGCCGGAATCCACGGGCTGATAAGGCGTCAGCTGGAAATGACGGTAGTCAGCCGCGTCATCCACACCGCCCTGCTCGCCGCAGGCGGAGCATCGGCCTGTGAACTTGCCGGCGCCTACGCCTCGAAGCTCCGCACGGCCCTTGACTCCCTGACAGCACTCCTGCGCGCCCCCGCAGCCCCCTTCGTAAGGCAACGGTTTATGTAATACTATTTTTTTGCATGACCATCATGGGTGCATCATTTGTTTCTCTTGAAGAATCTTGCTAATTTTGCACTCATGAATTCCAAGTCAGAACGCAATGGCGTGGTTGTCTACTGCGCCTCCTCATCCGAAATTGATCAGAAATATCTGCAGGTGGCCCGTCAGACGGGTAGCCTGATAGCCTCGTCGGGCCGGCCGCTGGTTTGCGGCGGAGGTGCCGGCGGCATGATGGCGGCAGCTATTGAAGGTGCCGTTGAAGCCGGGGGAGAGGCCGTTGGCGTTCTCCCGGAATTCATGATGCGGAAGCGCTGGAACCATCCGCGGCTCTCGCACTGCATCGTGACCGACTCGATGCACTCGCGCAAGATGACAATGGCCTCCATGTCATGTGCGGCAATAGCCCTTCCCGGCGGCATTGGCACCCTCGACGAACTCGCCGAGATCATGACCTGGCATCAGCTCGGACTGTTCACAGGGCCGGTCATAATAGTGAACACCGACGGATATTATGATCCCTTACTCGATATGTTCCGCCGCATGACCGAACTCGGTTTCATGCGCGACGGACTTATTCCCGCGCTGGTTGCCACCACTCCGGAGGAGGCTCTTTCACTCATCGGAAACCACGTAGAAGAGTCGGAAAAATGAACCCGCTTTCATTCAGCCAGGATTCTGTAGCGCCCTTTGCCCCGAAGCTCTGCCACCGGTGGGAAGCACCGGTCTCGGAGACTTCCGGAATGACCATAGGCACCGTCCCCTACACACTCGGCATGCGCCCGGCGTCGCGCACCCTTCTGCCGGGCTATGACTCCGGAGTGCTCTGCCTGCTGATAGCCGTGTTTCTGATTCTCGCCTTCAATCTGCGCCACTGCTCCACCTACATCAAAAACTTTTCCTACGACCTCTGGTCGGTGCGCCGCACAGACAGCACATTCACCGTCCGCACCTTCAGCGAGACCGGAATCCAGATCTCCATCGTGTTGCTCACCTGCCTCTGCGAGGGAATAATAATAAACGCCGCCCTGACCTCCCACGGACTGTCGACCCCACTGGCTACTTTCCCTGAGATAGCCGCTTTTTTTGTGGTGGCCGGAGTCTACTATCTCTGGCAGCTGTGTGCCTACCGCATTGTGGGCTATGTGTTTACCGACAAACTCTCGGCCCGGCAGTGGATCAAGGGCTTCAATGCCTCCCAGGCCCTGCTCGGCCTGCTGCTCACCATCCCGGCCCTCATAGTGCTCTTCAACCCCGGCGGCGCAGCAGCCGTGGCCTCAATCGGAATTGTCTGCTATCTGATAGCCCGACTGATATTTATTTTCAAGGGCTTTAGGCTTTTTTACGATAATTTTGGCTCATTGCTTTATTTTATTTTGTATCTTTGCACGCTCGAAATCGTGCCCGTGGTACTGATTTTCCGCTGTATCGGCCGTTTCAGCCAGTTGGAAGCTTGAAATTGAGAGGTTTAAGCTTCCGATGGAGACAATTCGCTGCAAAATACTACTATGCAGTCCTAACCTACGTTAAACAAGCACTATCCGACAGTGAAAGTAAAAAAAGTATTAGTTTCCCAGCCGAAGCCTGCTTCCGACAAATCTCCCTACTATGATATAGCAGAAAAGTATGGGGTTGAAATTGTATTCCGGCCTTTTATCAAAGTAGAAGGGCTTACAGCTAAGGAATTTCGTCAGTCTAAGATAGCAATTACCGATTTTTCGGCAATTATCTTTACAGCCCGCACTGCGATTGACCATTTCTTCCGCCTCTGTGAGGAAATGAGAGTCACCATCCCTGACACCATGAAATATTTCTGCACCACAGAGTCGATAGCTCTATATCTGCAGAAATACATCGTCTACCGCAAACGCAAGATCTTCCACGGCGAGACCGGCAAGCTCGACGGTCTCATGTCATTGCTGATCAAGCACAAGAAAGAACGCTTCCTCTACATCGTCTCGGATGTACACAAGGAAGACACAAGCATCCTCGACAGCAACGGTATCAACTACACAAAAGCAGTCATGTACCGTACAGTCTCGAACGACTTCGGCCCTGACGAGAAATTCGACTATGACATGCTCCTCTTCTTCAGCCCTTCGGGAATCAACTCCCTGCTTAAAAACTTCCCCGGATTCGAGCAGAACGACATCCGCATCGGATGCTTCGGCGGAACAACCGCACAGGCTGTGCGCGACGCTGGTCTGCGCCTCGACCTCGAAGCTCCCTCGGTGAAAGCACCCTCGATGACCGCAGCGCTTGACAACTTCCTGAAAGAGGATGCCAAGAACGGATAACAACCCCCTCCTCTCCAATTCAATTCGCACTTATGCTCGGCCTCAGGCTTTATAAGATAGAAAAACTCCGCAGCGAGATTGCAATCGGTCAGCTCTTTGACCGCAGCAATCCCGCTGCATTGTCTGTTATGGCCTACCCCCTGAGGGCTGTCTGGACAGTCAACAAAGCCCGCAGCTCGGCCTCATGCCCTCAATTTCTGATCGCAGTGCCAAAGAAAAAGCTGCGCCATGCCGTGGAACGAGTCTACATGCGCCGCCGCATCCGCGAAGCCTACCGGCTGAACCGCCACCTCATTCCGCGCGACCTCCCGCTTGACATTGCCTTTGTCTACGTAGCCTCTGACCTTCAGACCTATGCCACAGTCGAAAAATCAGTGGTCCGCATCCTCTCACGTATCTCCCAGGCCCTCGCCGCCTCAGCCGGCCAAGGCGAATCAGCAAACTCCTGAAATCAGACCCTTGATCCGTCGCCTCCTCATATTGCCGATCCGCTTCTATCAGCTGTGTATCTCCCCCATGTTTCCTGCAGCCTGTCGGTTCACGCCCACATGCAGCCAATATGCTGTCGAGGCGATAACCCGACATGGCCCCGTCCGCGGCCTCTGGCTCGCCATAAAGCGCATTGGCCGTTGTCATCCCTGGGGAGGCTCAGGCTATGATCCTGTACCCTGAAAGGCTATGAATTTCGATGTCCACACCCACATCCTGCGCCGCAACGCCCTCGTCGATCTTGATCCCGTAGATCATCGGACTCCCTGCAGCGCGTTTGCGCGTCAGCTGGATCTTCAAGCCATACCTCTTCTGCGCCCCGGCTACAGCTATTCGGTCGGCATCCACCCCTGGAACGCCACTCGCGTTGCCCCTGCCGACCTGCGCCTCCTCCGCGCCCTTGTAGCCCAGCCGCAGGTCAAAGCCATTGGCGAATGCGGCCTTGACCCTCTGCGGCAGAATCCTGACAACGCGGACCTCAACATTGCAAACAGAGTAAGCCTGATCAGTCTCCAGACCGACCTGCTTCACCTGCATTTTGAATTGAGTGAACTCTGGTGCAAACCCCTCCTGCTCCATATCGTCAGAACCTACCCTGAAATCATCGGACTCCGCCGTAAATGGAAACCCGCACAGCCTTGGATCATACACGGCTTCCGTGGCAGACCGCAACTCGCGCGTCAGCTCCTTGCTGACGGATTCTACCTCTCGTTCGGAGCGAAATACAATCCCGAATCTTTCGCCCTCACCCCTCCTGACCGTCGTCTTCGCGAGACCGACGCCTTGTCTCCTCTTCAATAATCCTCAACGCATTGCGCTGCAGCCCTGAAAGCTTGGTCCGCTTGATGGCCGAACGGCGGAAAATCGCTGAAAACTCCTCCTGCGTCATCTCTGCGATCCGCTCCGCGCTCAGAGCGACCACAGCCTCGCGGGGCCTGAACTCCACGATTTCGCTCAGCGGCGAGACACGATTGTGCGGGCATACACGCTGGCACTCGTCGCAGCCATACACATGACGCCCCAGACGCACATCCTCCGGCAGTTCGCCGCGATATTCTATTGTAAGATACGACAGACACCTGCGGGCATCAAGCGTCACCCTCCCGTCGGCCCCCGCGCTCAGAGCCTTGCCCGGACAGGATTTCAGACAGCGTCCGCAGCCTTCGCAGCTTCCCGGAGCCGCAGGCTCGTCAGGCTCCAGAGGCAGAGTGGTAAGAATCTCGCCGAGAAAGAAGCGCGATCCGGCTCCCGGAAGAATCAGCTGATTGTTAAGCCCGATGAAACCGAGTCCGGTCTTCACCGCCCAGTAGCGCTCTCTGAGAGGAGCCGTGTCGACACACACGCGGCATTCCGCACCCGTAGCACTACTGATCTTCTCCGCCACCTCTGACAGCCGCTTCCTGACCACATCATGGTAGTCATCGCCCAAGGCATATTCCGCCCACAGCAGCGGGCGCATCACTCTGGAGCCGTCGAGGTCTCCGCCGGAGCTGTCAGCGGTAGCGCCGCCATTACCCCAATGATAATTGAAAGCACATGAAATCACGCTCCGGGCCCCGTCGAGCAGACGGCGGGGATCGGAGCGCAGATCGTCATATTTTTCAAGATAAGCCATCTCACCGTGCTTCCCTTCGGAAATCCACGCGCGATAATCATCGGCAGAGGCCTCGTCTACCTGACACACCTGAGCCACAGCCGAGCGAAACACCCCGGCTCCGGCAAGAAGCTCTTTGATCTCGGCCTTGGTCATATGATGTTCTTACATAGGCAGCGGCAGGAACTCATAGCCCTGTTCCTTGAGCCATTCGATAGCTCGCGGAAGCGCATAGCGCATGTTGACATGCGCTTTCTTTGAATCGTGAAACACGATTATCGACCCGTTGCGGGCATAGCGCTTGACATTGTCGAGCACCTCCTCGCCGCTTACACGTTTCGAATAGTCGCGCGTCACAAGATCATACATTATTATATTGTAGTGGCGCTTGATCAGGCTCGTCTGCAGCGGCGATATGATGCCGTGGGGCGGCCGGAAGAGTATCGAGCCGATAAGCCTGTCAGCTTCCGTTATGTCACGGAAAAAAGTCTTGGCATCGACCTTAAGCCCCTGCAGGTGGTGCATGGTGTGATTGCCGTAGGAGTGGCCGCGGCGTTTCACTTCCTCGAAAAGTTCTGGATATCGGCGTACGTTGTCGCCAACCATGAAAAACGTCGCCTTGACTCCGTAGCGGTCAAGCACATCAAGCACCCAAGGGGTCTCTTCGGGAATCGGGCCGTCGTCAAAAGTCAGATAGACGACCTTCTTCCCGCGTTGCAATATACGCCATATGGCCTCTGTGAACAGCAGGCGGTAGAAAAATGGCGGTTGTTCGATCCACATATGCGCTCTGTCAGCTTCTTGTAGCTTATCCGATAAGCCTCTGTTACTTCTGAAGTATCGAGACGATGCGGTCGAAGTTGATACCAAGATCGGTCAGACGGTCTACCATTTTCTCGGTGTCACCGCCGGCATCGCTCAGGTCCTGAAGCAGATATACCATATAATAGGTCTCTATGAACTTGTCGGTCTGCGGCAGTGTGGAGTATTGCCAGGGGTTGAGGCTTTGGTAATACTTCACGTTCTTGCCATAGCGCATGAGCTCGTTCTCAAGCAGCTCTACCGCACGGGCCGATGCCTCCTTGTTGCCGGTGGCTATGCCGATGCGGGCATAGATCTGGGCCATTCTCTGTGGCACCTGTATGGCGTAGGGCGATGCTGCTTCGGGCAGCTTCTCTTCCATGAGCTTCAGCAGATTGAGCGCCTTGGCGTAGCGGTCGGCCTTGAACTCGGCGAGTCCCTGGCGCGCTTTGTCATCAAGCTCGGCCACAGTGTCGGCTCTCTCTGCCATTGCGGCCTCGTTGATCATGCCGGTGGCTGCAGAGATGATGTAGGAGCGGGTTGTGGTCACCATCTTGCGCACGGTCTCGTCGAGATAGATCTGGCTCGGATCTGTCACCTTGTCCAGACCTCCCCAGCGGAATTTTTCGGTGATGTTGCGGTAGGCCTTGTCGGTGTTGACAGCCGAGATCTCATAGTCGCTGTTCTCGTCGTTGCGCACCGGTGTCACCTCATAGGCCATACCTGTCGAGCGCATATAGGGCTGGAGGGCCAGATAATAGTCCGAAGGCACGGTCGATGCGAAGTAGATCGGGTTTTTCCATCCGTTTTTCACCGAAGTGGCGAGCATGTCGAGCGAAAGTACCTGGCTGAGGGTCAGACCGCCGTGGCGCATTGCCTCACGGTCATTGGTCATGTTGGCCTGGATGGCAGTGTCTGCCATGTCTGCCTCATGCTCGGAGATGCGGCCGGCCTTGACTGCGGCGGGGATGTCGACGGGGATGATGAAGTTGTTGTAGTCCATCATCGGGGCGCCCCAAGGATTCTCGCTCGACTTCTTGTCATAGAGCTGGCGCAAGGCGGTGAAGATGTGGACCGGTGTGGTGTCACATTCGGCCGAGAAGTAGTTGAAGTTCATGCGGTCATAGCCGTAGTCTTCAGGCTTGGCCAGGGTCTCGATTCCGGCAGCCTCGTAGGAGGGGTGCTTGACCTGGTTGGCATACCAGTCGGTGGTCAGATACGAGAGGTTGACCACTTTCACGTCCGTGCGGTGGCCTTCTACTTCCTGGGCATACCAGAGGGGGAAGGTGTCGTTGTCGCCGTTGGTGAATATGATGCCGTTCTCGTCAACGGAGTCAAGGTAGTTCATGCCGAAGTCGCGTGTCACGTAGCGGCCTGAGCGGTCATGGTCATCCCAGGTCTGCGAAACCATCTGCAAGGGCACTGCAAGGCCTACGAAGCAGGCGAAAATCGCGGTGCCCAACTGCTTTTGGGCTCCGGTTCCTGCCGTTTTCTTGTCTTTGAGCAGTTCGTTGAGAAGCGCCCACAGGCCGGCCACACCCATGCCTACCCAGATGGCGAAGGCGTAGAATGATCCGGCGAATGCGTAGTCGCGTTCGCGCGGCTGGGTCGGAGTCTGGTTCAGATAGAGCACAATAGCGATACCCGTCATGAAGAAGAGGAAGAAGATCACCCAGAACTGCTCTATGCCTCGCTTCGATGTGAATGCCTGCCAGCCGAGGCCTATGATGCCCATGATGAGCGGAAGCATGAAGAAGACGTTGTGGCCCTTGTTGCCCTCGCCGTCGCTGTAAGGCAGCAGGCTCTGGTCGCCGAGGCGCGGATTGTCAATGAAGGGGATGCCTGAGATCCAGTTGCCGTGGTTGACCTCGCCGTTGCCCTGGATGTCGTTCTGGCGTCCTGCGAAGTTCCACATGAAGTAGCGCCAGTACATATGGTTGAGCTGGTAGACCAGGAAGAAGCGGAGGCTTTCGCCCATAGTCGGTTTCACGAGCATCTCTGTCTGCAGCGGCTGTCCGTTGCGCATATATTTGGTTGCTTCTACCGGTTTGCCGTGCAGCCCGCCGATCCAGTCGCTGTAAGCTGCGGCATGCGCTCCGCTGTAGATGCGCGGGAAGAGCATGTTCAGCTCAGGAGCCATCACATAGTCTTTCTTGTAGCCGGTGATCTCATAGTGGTCCGGCTGGTCTTCGGATGTCTTGACAGTCTTGGCGTAGATCGGACGGCCTTCTTTATACATAGGTGTGACCTCGCCGTTGTCTTTAACGTCATAGACCACGCGCGACTGGTGGGTCTGGCCATAGAAGAGCGGGCGTTCGCCATACTGCTCGCGGTTGAGGTAGGAGGCGAGGGCGAAGACGTTGTCAGGTGCGTTCTGGTTCATAGGCGGGTTGGCGCTGGCGCGTATGAGCAGCAGGGCATATGACGAGTAGCCTATGAAGATCACGAAGATGCTCATCACCACAAGGTTCAGAATGCGCACCGGAAGTTTCTTCGCGAGGAAGAGATATGCTATGACTCCGGCCATGATGATCACCGGTATCAGCATGTTGTCGCCGATGAAGGGGATGCCTGAGAAGAAGATACTGAGAATGACGCTCAGGCGTATCTTGCCCACGCTCTTCTGCTTGTAGAGCTCGCTGATGGCCCAGATGAAACAGCTGACGGCGAGGATAGCGTAGATCAGTACACCGACATTGTAGCTGCATCCGATCACATTGACGAAGAAGAGTTCGAAATACTGCGACACTTCGATGAAGCCCGGCACGAGGCCGTAGAGGATCAGGCCCACCACGATGGCCGAGAAGGCCAGAGTGATCAGCGAGCCCTTGGCGGTGGTGTTCTTCCACAGACGGTAGTAGATCACCAGGCCGATGGCGGGGATACACAGAAGGTTCAGCAGGTGGACAGCTATCGAGATGCCTATCACGTAGGCTATGAGTATCAGATATTTGTCGCTATGAGGCTGTTCGGCGCGGTTTTCCCATTTCAGAATGAGCCAGAACACCAGGGCGGTGCAGAACGAGGAGAAGGCGTAGACCTCACCCTCGACTGCCGAAAACCAGAAGGTGTCACTCCAGGTGTAGGCTAATGCGCCACAGATGCCCGATCCAAAGATCACCATCATTTGCACGAGGCTGATTTCAGTGGCGTCATCCTTGACTGTCAGCCGCTTGACAAGATGGGTGATGGTCCAGAACAGCAGCAGTATGGTGCCTGCCGAGAGCAGAGCCGACATGGAGTTGACCATTACGGCTACCTTGCTGACATCGCCGAAGGCGAAGTTGACAAAGAAGCGGGCGGCAAGCATGAAGATCGGGTTGCCCGGCGGGTGTCCGACCTCAAGTTTGTAGCCTTGCGAGATAAATTCCGGGCAGTCCCAGAAACTTGCTGTAGGCTCGATGGTGAGCAGGTAGGTCACCGCTGCGATCACAAAGCAGAGCCAGCCGAGCGAGTTGTTGATGAGGTTGTATCTCTTCATTTTTGAGTTTGTGAAATGATGTGGAGGAGGGGAGAGCTAAAGAGGATTTCCGGTGGGGAGATAGTCTGGAGGGGATTAGAATTTGCGGATACCCATTACCTGACGCACTTCTTCGAGAGTCTTGGCTGCGCGTTCGCGGGCACGTTCCGCTCCCTGGCGCACTACGCGCGAGATGTAGGCCTCGTCGTTGCGGATGTCATGATAGCGTTCGCGGATGGGGGTTGTGACTTTGAGTATGTCTTCGGCGAGCTGCTTTTTCATATCGCCGTAGCGGATCGAGCAGTCGGCATATGCGTCGCGGTAGCTCTGCACGATTTCCGGAGCGGAGGTCAGCTCCATGAGGGTGAGCAGATTTTCAACCGGCTGTGAGATGGGCTGGTTGGGTTCCTTGGGACCTTCGTCGGTCACGGAGCGCATCACTTTCTTGCGGAGCACCTTTTCCTCGTCGATAAGATAGACGCAGTTGCCTTCGCTCTTGCCCATCTTGCCTGAGCCGTCGAGGCCGGGCACTTTTACGGCGTGGTCACCGAAGTTGAAATTTTCGGGTTCGGGGAAGAGGTCTACGCCGTAGAACGAGTTGAATCTGCGGGCGAAACGGCGTGTGAGCTCCAGGTGCTGTTCCTGGTCTTTGCCTACGGGCACCTTGTGGGCCTTCTGTATCAGAATGTCGACGGCCATGAGGGTGGGGTAGGTGAGCAGGCCGGCGTTGACGCGCTTGTTGGTGTCCGAGCCGATGATCTGCTTCTCGATATCGTCGTCAGCGCCGGCGGCTCCGAGTCCGAGCTGCTTGCGGGCCTTGTCTTTGAAAGAGGCTGTGCGCAGGAGTTCGCCGATGCCCACGTGCATGTTGAGCAGGAGATACATTTCCGAGATTTCGGGCACGTCGCTCTGCACGAAGATAGTCGCCTTTTCGGGGTCGATGCCGGCGGCGAGATATTCGGCAAGGATATTCTTTACGTTCTCATGCAGCGCGTCGGGGTCCGGATTGGTGGTCAGGGCGTGGAGGTCGGCGATGAAGAACAGGCAATCATAGTCGTTCTGCATTTTGACGAACTTGCTCAAAGCTCCGTAATAGTTTCCGAGATGAAGGTTTCCGGTGGCGCGTATGCCGGAGAGAACCACTTCTTTATCGTTCATAATATGGTGATGGTTAGATTGTTAGTAATGCTGTTGGCCCTAAGGCGGGCAATTTGGCTACAAATTTACAAAAAAGCTCCGTAACTGCCGAATAAAAACAAGTCAAACTCTCTGAACAATCTCTTAATAAAGCAATTATAACACTTCACTCCCCCATCACCCTTTCCACCCCCCGCATCATTGGCAGCTCTTCAAAATTAACCGATATAATGTGCATCAGTAGCTACATAACGTGAGTTCGATATAAGAAAATTGCTATTCAATAATAACGCAATTAGCTATTTAGGATAAAACTAAGTAGCTTATTTTATTGGGATTCTTACGAAAAAACGTAATTTTGCACTTATCGAAGTATTGGCGTCCCTTGCGGTGACTTCTTCCCATTTATTCAAACATCTCATAAAGTATGACGAATCTCTATATTCATCTTTTATTACAAGTTCAGAATCACTCAGCCTCTGATTCAGCTTCAATCAGTGTGATTCGTTCGTATGTGGAACGTCTCGCACGTGACGGAGGTTTAGATCTTTGGGACTGGCTGGCTATCGTGATTGCCTTTATCTCTTTGGTAATAGCATGGCTTATGGCTGTATGGCAAAAACGCACGGAACGGAACACGATGAAAATTACAAAGGAGGGACAGATTGGCCTGCTGGTCGATTATATCCGTCATTTCTATACAAATCTTGTGGTCATCATTTCCGTGACTGAAAAACTTAAAGGACGATTCTCTTCCCACTATCCTTCCGAGGAGCATTTTCGAAAACTCACAATTGATCTTGAAGTGCTTCACCCGGAAGCCTTTTTTCATAGTAAGGAGAAATACAATCAAATCCATAAGCTCCTTCTTCTATTGAGGAACTACAATATAGAGGTCGATGTGGCCGAAAAACATTTGTGTTCTCGGTCTGTGGAGCCTTATGCTAAAGAACGAGATCTGAATACATTGATATTCAAGCCGGATCTTTTATGCCGATCTTTTCTCGATTGTATCAGGAATCTTTGTGAGGATGTCTCAAAGGAAAGATATGGCTTCCTTTCGAAATATCCTTTCCTGGCCGGTTGTCTCGACAGGATCTCGTTTATTAAGGCAAACGTCTCCAATCAGCAGCTTTATAGCGGATATATCAGCCAGATTCGTGAATCCATCATAGCCGAAGCAGTGAAAAGGACCGGCAATATAGAGGCTTTCAAGAGATTTGAAAACATTCCTGCCGATGGAGAACCGGAAAAGGAGATCCTTAAACAGAAAGCCGAAATTCTGCGCGTAGAATCCCAAAAAATCGAACGTCGTTATTGGCCGGAAAAATCATCGTTTGCCGATATGATCTTTCCCGATGACAAGGACCTGTTTTTTGCTCTCCTTAACCATAATGTAGATACAGAAATGAACGGCCTTAACGGACAGCACTACCCCAAAATCTTCATTCTCTCTTTTTAAAGTGATTTTTGTCGTTATTCTGTGCTTAAATGAAAGAGCCCTGATATGCAGTGAAAGAGAAAAAGGAAACCGGGTGTCCCTCCCCAATTTCCGACCTCCTAAACCAGTCCGCTCAGATCCACCTGGAAAACACCTCCGCAGTCAGTCTGCCGACGGATAAACATGGTCATATATACAGGCGCATAGATCACAGGTCCGCTGCGCCGGATATTTCCGTTGCACAGTACATAGGCTTTCTCAATATCGTAGTCCTTGCAAGCCAACACATTGCTGAGAGCATTGTGTCTTTCGTAGTCTTTGCCTGATTTCACTTCAATCGGTACAACTCCGTTGAGGTCTGAGATCACAAAATCCAGCTCGCCCATCCGCTTATTGTTATAGTAATACGGTTGATAGTCATGGCTCAATAATTCCTGGGCCACAACATTCTCGTATATCGCACCGAAATTGATTGTCAGATCTCCCGACAGAATTTTGGCTTGAATGCCATCGGCATACTGGGCCGTCAGCAGACCCACATCATTTGAAAACAGTTTGAACAGATTGCGTGTGGCAGCCAGTTTCAGCGGCATCTTAGGTTCCTCGACATTGTAGACCGGAATCGCTACGCCTGCATTTTTAAGCCATAGAAAGTCGTTCTGAAATCTGTCAAACTTTGCGTGTTCGTTAAGCCGTTTAAAAATGAAGCGCTTGTTTTTAGCGTCAAGTTCAGACGGGATGAGATCAAAAATTTCCTTAATCTTGAGCTTGTCTTTCTCTGCATATTGCGAGATATCTTTGCGGTAAAGGGCAACAATGTCTGATTGAGTCCGGCTGACAATGTTGAGATTGTTTGTGGTCACGTATTGTTCCACAGCTGCCGGCATACCTCCGATTATAGTATAAAGGCGGTATAATTCGAGCAGTTTCTCATGAATCACCGGGTCGACAGGCCTGCAATCGGTCCAGCATTCTCTTACGCTGTCAATTATGCGCTGTGCGACGCCTAAGTTCAGTATGAATTCTTCAAAATCCAGCGGATATGTCTCCTTGATACTTAAATATCCTACCGGAACTGAACGTATTTCTGATAGTTCCACTCCGAGCAGTGATCCGCTAAGAGCGTATCTGTAGCTCCCTTCATCAACAAGAAACTTTATGGCGGTCACAATGTTCTCGCAGCACTGTACCTCGTCAAAAAAAATCAGAGTCTCCCCTTTATAAAGAGGCTGTTGGCTGATGGCTGAAATTCTGAGCAATATATCATCTACAGAACTTGCATCTTTGAAAAGCTGTATAGCTTCCGGTTTTTCGATGAAATTTATCTCGACAAAAGACTTGAACTGCTTGCCTAACTGACGGATTGCATATGTTTTTCCTGTCTGTCTGGCTCCGGTGAGTAGCAATGCAGTCTTTTGCGATGCATAAAAATCTTTTAAATAACTGTTTAGGTGTCGGAATAGTGCCATGCTGAATCTGCTTTTTTGCAAAAATAATTTGTTTTTGCCGTTTTTCCAAGGCTTTTTGGGCGATTTTTGCCGTTTTTCCAAGGTGATTTTGCTTGTTTTTGCCGTTTTTCCAAGATTTTTCGGGCGATTTTTGCCGTTTTCCAGGATTTCGGGGGCTGGCAGATCCGGGGGAGGTGTTGATAAGGGCGCTGTCATGGCGAGATTTTTCGCTCATGGCAGCGCCCTTTGGCGTAATACTCGGTATGGCCGAGTGTGCTTAGAGGGTCGTGCTTTTAACGACCTCTCACTTGTTACTTGCGGATCATCTTGACGGTTTCAGAGCCGATGCGGACAAGATAGAGTCCGGAGGGGAGGGCCGAGGTGTCAATGCGGTTCTGACCGGCTTCCAGAGATGCGCTGATCAGCAGCGATCCCTGCAGGCTATAGACTGACGTGCTTGTGGCAACCGGTGTCTGCACCATGATATAGTCGGTGAACGGATTGGGATAGGCCTTCACTCCGGCTATGCCGACGGTTTCGATTCCGGACTGGTCTTTCGCTTTGACGGTCACATTGCAGGTGGCGCTGATGTAGGAATATTTGGTTGAGGTAGCTTTTATGGACGCGGTTCCTTCCTTAAGCGCAGTGACGAGGCCGTTTTCATCAACGCTTGCAATCTCAGGGTTGGTGGAAACCCAGATGAGTTCCTTGAAATCAGTGTTTTCAGGAGTGTAGACCGGTTTAAGAGAAAGGCTTTCACCCTCGGTCAGTTCTTCGGCTGATTCTTCAAAGGCAAGTTTTTCGAGAGCCATACGGACTATGACATGGCATGTGGCTTTATAGCCGCCGTCAGCAGTGGTTACTGTGACATCTGTTTCTCCTGCCTTGCCGGCTATTGTGTATAAGCGGTTGTTCTTAAGACTGACCACATCAGGATTGGAGAGTTCATAGGTCACATTCTGGTTTGAGGGTTTGGCCGGGGTCCATATCAGGGCTGTCGAGATGATGCGGGTTCCCTTTGTGGATGCAATGGCTTCTACAACCTCGTCTTTGAAGGCAATGCCTTCCACTTTTATGCTCCACACCTCGACAGAGCAGGTGAATCTCTTTGTGCCGTCGGCATTGGCATAGGTGATTACGGCGTTTCCGTCAGCTACGGCTGTCACTTTGCCGTTCTTGTCGACGGTGGCGATTGATTTGTCAGAGCTTGTGACGGTCATTTCTTCGCCGAGGAACAGTTTGCAGGCGGCGAGTGAGACGGGAGTGGCACTTTTGCCGAATTCGAGGCTCATGGAGAGTTCCATGCCGTCAGCAAAGGCATCGGTTCTGAACGATACGTCAGGAATAACGCCGGAAAGCTGATACTGAGACGCAGCCGTGAAGTTGGGATTGCGGCCTGTGAAATAGTCTATGTCGCGGTGACCGCCGAGCTTGTCGCCGAAACCGCCGAAGGTCAGGCATCCGCCGCTGAGGTCGAAATCGATGGGCTGCTGGTCGTTTTTGAGTGTTACGGTCACTTTCTGCTGAACGGGGAAATTGTATTGGCCGCCTGAGCCTTTGACGCTGTTGCTGTCATAGCCTTCAGGGATGGATGAATAGAGAGGAGAGCATCCCTGGTTGTAGATTGCGGCCAGCTTTCCTGCATTGTGGTAGAGGCCGCTGAAGTTTACCTCAAGGACGTCGCCGGGCAGGTTGTAGCTGTCATTACGGACATCTTTGGCCTTGGACACACTGTAGGAGGCCGGTTTTGCCGACATTACCTGGTAGACGCTGTTGCCTGCGGCGTCAGTCAGACAGACGATGTTGCGTCCGAATGCCAGCCGGACGGTATATGAGCCGTCGGCGTTTTTGCTGACTTTTTCGGTCGAGAACCCACTGGGATACGACAGGGTGTTTTTCTCAAGGTCGACAAGCGGAGTGGCCACGCTCACGGAAGCCACGCCTTCAGGGGTGAAGGTGTAGTCGAAACCGTCTTCACCCTTCATGTAGTAGAAGACATCATGTTCGGCATCAATCTCGCCGGTGCGGTTTTCATGAGTGTAGGGAAGCTTCATGTTGCTTCTGATTCCTTCGGCCTTGTCGCCGACAGTGACCACGAAGGTGCCGACATTCTCAGCCCAGATCGAGCTCCAGAGATTGCCTCCGGCTACATCGACCGACATGGCGTCATAGCGTACCTGCACAATTGCGGTGCCTTGCTTCTTTGCGGTGATGAGGCCTTCAGTCGTGATGTCGATCACCGAATTGTCGGGCTTGAAGTCAGTGCCGAGCACGGTGTAGTGATAGTCGGGTTCGATAAAATAGTTGGCTGTAACGGTGTTGGTCAGCTGCCAGGTGCGCAGGTTGACGATGTGGAACTTGCTGTCAGGCTGCATGTGGAGATGCCCCTGCGGATTGATGTTGAGATATATGTCGGCATAGTTGTAGCCGCTGTTGGCTGCCACGTCATGATTATAATAGTCTGACGGATAGGCGTTGAGTTGGGCGTCTGTGATAGTGATGTCGCCTTTTGACGGGTCAAAGATACCGGCATTGGTGATGCTGCCCGGACGTGACACGCGGTAGTTGTAGTTGGAGCTCTTGGGCAGACGATAGGTATAGACCATGTCGTTGCCTGATTCGACAGCCGTTGCCGGATCGTAGTAGGTGAAAGGCACGTAGTGGCGCGATCCGATCTTCTGAGCCACTTTGACTTCGGCATCCTTTGGCGCGGTCAGAGAGAAAGTGACATAGGGCTCGAAAGTGCATGACGCGGAGACATCGAATGTTACGGTCCGTGTTATTGTGACCTCGGCATAGTCTTCGGCATAGTCTCCTGAAGGGAAGAGGGTGGCGGTAAATGAATCGCCGATTATAACCGGAAAGGTAATCACCTTGCGGGTGCTGTTGGCATAGACCACAGGAGTCACCGGATGGTTTTCGCCTTTCTGGGAGGATACGTTGATCCGGTCAAAGGGAACGTCATAGTCTTTGCCGAGCTGCCATTCGATGCCGTCGGTCTTGTTTGTAGCGTAAAGCGAAATGTTGTAGAGCCTTACATTGTCGGTTTCGCCTGAGACGGAGACGGAGATAGAGCCTGTCGGAGTACCTTTGGCATCGAAGAGGTTCATTACGTAGTCGCCCGGATCGCAGTTGAAGGTGTAGACAGGGTTTGAATCCGCTGAAGGCTCGCCGATGTTTACGGTCTCGCCTCCGGCTGCAGGGACCACGGTCATTGATTTGCTGATGGTGTTGAGCGTTACGGTCACTTCTGTGGCCGAAACTCCGGCTGTCCACATCAGTCCTAAGAGTGTGGTCAGAGGAAGTAAAGATTTGATCTTCATTCGGTTTATGATTGGTTAAAATAAAAAGAAGTCACTCAGACGCCTGAATGTCAGACAGTCGGGGTGACGGCTATTCATAAACCGTCCGCAATGCGCCCGGACCGCATTTCCGGCCCGGAGGGCTATGGAAACGAGGAAAATGCGCATCCGGCCGGATAGGCCCGGCCAGGGGGAGGTGCGGATGAGATCAGAATCAGTGATGCCGGCTTTAGTCCACGAAAGCTGCAATCAGGATGTCTATTTCGGCAGGTTTCCTGACTTATCCGGCTTTCGCGGCGGCCTTCCCGCAGCCCTGAGTGGGCTTTTGCAGTGACCGTAAAAAAAGTTGCCGTGAAGCTACTGCCACAGGCTCATGGCCTTGTGGCGGACTTACAGTAGCGGGTCTGTCCGGGATTCTCACCCGGTTCCCTTTTCAATCCTGTCCGGACCTCTGTCCGGCATAAGGATCACCGAAATTTATGGTGCAAAGTTAAGAAGAATAGTTGGAACGAGATCAAATTCTGCAAAGAAAAAAGCTATCCCCGGCGCTGATCATGACTGCTGCCAGGGGATGTCAGGGGTGCCGGTGAAGTGGTTGATGTAGCGGGCGAGGATGAAGAGATAGTCGCTCAGGCGGTTTATGTAGGTGAGCACAATCGGCGCCACAGCCTCGCCTGTGTCGGCAAGATTGAGTATCTCGCGTTCGGCGCGGCGACACACAGTGCGGGCCACATGGGCATGGGCAGCCCCGATGCTTCCGCCCGGCAGAATGAAAGTGCGCTGTTCGGGCACTGAGCCATCGAGAGTGTCGATCTGCTGTTCGAGTTCGGCAATGCGGTCGGGGATCACCCTAAGCGACTGCGGCAGCTCGCTGTCATCGGCAGGGGCGGGTGCCGGAGGTGTGGCCAGATAGGCTCCCAGATTGAAGAGCGTGTTGTTGATGCTCAGAAGAGTGGCGGTGACGAAGTTGTCGAGCTGCGCGCAGTGGGCCTGGACAAGACCGATGTGGGCGTTCAGCTCGTCAAGAGTGCCGTAGGCATTTACGCGGGGCGAGTTTTTGGCCACTCGCTTGCCACCGACCAGCGAGGTCATTCCGGCATCGCCGGTGCGCGTATATAGAAGACTTTTTTTCATTTTATGCTGTTGACAGTGAAGATTCCGGATTTAAGATGCTGTTTAAATAACAACCTCTTAAATGCAAATGTCGCAAAAATGGTTTATAAAAATTGTCATAAAAGTATTAAAGTTCTGAAAAAGGTTGTAATTTTGAGCTACACCCGTCACAGGCATACCTTAAATCCCACCTATATATAATATATATACATCATCCTGATCCCATGTCCAGACGTCCTGACTTTTTAGGCGTATTTCTGTTGCTGATTCTGACGTTTCTGGCCGGCGGCATTGCCGAGGCCGGGCTTTCGCGCGGGCTTGTCGATGTGAAAAATTATTCGAGTGCCTCAGGTCCGTCGCTGAAGATGATCCAGAACATGGTGCAGGATGATTTGAAATACGGGGTAAAATTTGTACATTTGCGCGGGTTTCGACTGCTTGCGGGTGACGCGGGCGGTGGCCTGTGTGGATGATCCGGGGTCCGGATGCATCAATAGTTCAGAATTATCAGAATCATAAAAACAAATATTGGATATGTTTTCAGGAATCGTTGAAGAAGCAGCCGAAGTGGTTGAAGTTGTGCGCCGTGAGGGCAATGTGGATCTGCGCGTCAGATGCAGTTTCACTGATGAGCTGAAGATTGACCAGAGTGTGGCCCACAATGGTGTGTGTCTGACTGTGGTTGCTCTGCCCGGCGACGGGACTTATACCGTGACTGCGATCCAGGAGACGCTTGACCGCAGTAATCTCGGTCTGCTTGAGGCCGGGAGCCGTGTGAACCTCGAACGTTCTATGCTTATGAACGGCCGTCTTGACGGGCATATAGTGCAGGGCCATGTGGACTGCACGGCTGTCTGCGAGGAGATTGAAGAGGTGGAGGGAAGCCGCTACTATAAGTTCAGCTATGAGGTTGATCCGCGCATGGCCGCAAAGGGTTATGTGACTGTGGAGAAGGGTTCTGTGACGGTCAACGGCGTGAGTCTGACTGTTTGCGATTCGGAGCAGTTCTCTTTCCGTGTGGCGATCATTCCCTATACATTCGAGCATACCAATTTCAAGGATATCCGTCCGGGCAGCCGTGTGAACATCGAGTTCGATATCATAGGCAAGTATCTTGCGCGTCTTAACGAGTTTTAAGCCGCTGTCAGTCCAACTATTGGTGCTGTAGGGCGTTATAAGTCTGAAGGATGTGCCGGCCGGGCCTTTCGGCAGGCTGATGTTTCTCTTGATGAAGGCTTATGGCTGCTGATTTAACTTTTTTAAATTAAAAATATTAAAGGGGTAGCCGTAAAATAGCCTATCTTTGCAGACTTGATGACAACAAACGAACTTATATAATTATGGAAAATAAAGAATTAGACCGTATCAGCTATGCTCTCGGACTGAGCATGGGCAATAATTTCCGTGCGAGCGGAATTCAGGAAATCAACGTTGAGGATTTTGCCGATGGCGTTGCCGCTGTGTTCTACGGAAGTGAGCCCAAGATGACTTATGACGAGGCTAAGGCTGAGATTCAGAAATATTTCACTGCTCTTGAAGAGAAGCAGCGCGCCGAGGCTGCGAAGATGGCCGATGTTAATGCCGCTGCGGGCAAGCAGTTCCTTGAAGAGAACGGCAAGCGTGTGGAGGTCAAGACCACTGCTTCGGGTCTGCAGTATGAGGTGATCGAGGATGGTGACGGCGAGATGCCTACCGCTCAGGATCAGGTTGAGGTGCACTATACCGGCAAGCTGATCGACGGCACTGTGTTTGACAGTTCTGTTGAGCGTGGTGTTCCGGCTACTTTCGGTGTCACTCAGGTGATTCCCGGCTGGGTCGAGGCTCTTCAGCTGATGAAGGCCGGTTCGAAGTGGCGTCTGTTCATTCCCTCTCAGCTGGCTTACGGCCCTCAGGGTGCAGGCGGCATGATCGGTCCGAACTCGACCTTGATTTTCGATGTCGAACTTCTGAAGGTCATCAAAAAGTAAGACGGCCGTCTCTGCCTGAGATGACTGACAATGCGATATGCAGATAAAAGGTATTGCAATGCGAGCAGTTCGGGGGCTGGTTCTGGCGGCCGTGCTGACGCTTGCTTTTACGGCTGAGGCTCAGACTGCGGCTTCCGATTCGCTTACGCGGGCGCTGGCTACGTTCTGGGGCACTTCGGTGAAGACCGAGAGGCTTAGTCCTGCCGAGAATCTCCGTTTTCTTGAGGGTGTGGAGGCGGCTCTGACCGATACTACTTCGGCAAGCAGCGCCTACCGCAACGGGATCGGAGTGGGAATGAATTTCCTGTCCGGTCTGCGTGAAATGGAGTCGCTGGGCATGAAGGTTGACCGCGAGGCGTTTGCCAAGGCTGTAGTCACTGTGCTCAATGGAGGCAGTGTCGGTTTCACGGCCGGTAGCGCGGGTGAGTTCATTGACCGTCAGATCGTTCCGCTCGTGGGCGGCTACGATTCTTCGGCTTTCACTCCTGAGAGCCAGGCTGCTTTCCTTGCGGAGGCCGCCGGAAAGAAGGGGGCGGTGACAACTCCTTCAGGGCTCGTGTTCGAGGTGATCACCGAGGGCGAGGGCGATTTTCCGGGCGCTGCCGACAAGGTCAATATTGAGTACACCGGCCGTCTGAGCAACGGGAGTGTCTTCGACAAGACCGAGGAGCCTGTGAGCTTCGATCTGGTGCGCCTTGTTCCGGGTTTCCGCGAGGGGCTGCAGATGATGCGTCCCGGCGGTGAATACCGGATTGTGCTTCCGGCCTCTCTGGGCTATGGCGAGCGCGGTGTGGGCGATGTGATTCCTCCGGGTGCGGCTATCGAGTTTACCGTCAGGCTGCTTTCGGTCGACCGCTCTCAGCTGTGATGCGTATTTGGAATAGAAACAACACCATATTAAAATAACAATTACAAAGTTTATGAAAAAACTTCTCATGGTATGCGGCGTCGCCGCTATGATGTTTGGTGCTACTTCATGCAACAAGACATCTTCTTCTGACAATGCCAACCAAGGTTTTGGCGACTCTCTCTCTGTTGCGATGGGTTCTGCCCAGGGCAGCCGTCTTCTTTCGGAATATATGACACTTCCCGAAGAGCAGCAGGCCAACTACAAGAAAGACGATATTCTCCGCGGTCTCAAGCAGGCTCTTATGACCGACACTACCCAGCAGGGATATCTGACCGGTTTCCAGTTCGGTATGCAGCTGTTCGGCCAGATTCTCCGCTATGAGGAGGCCGGTGTGCCCATTGACCGCAACAAGCTCTATGAGGCTTATGCCAAGGCGTTCTCTGCCGATTCTGTTGATTCAGATCAGATGCGCGAGCTCCAGACCGAGTTCCAGGCTCTTGCCCAGCAGGCCCAGCAGAAGATGATGGAATACTATCAGAAGCAGGAAGCTGCTGCCCGCGAGGCTAAGGAGAACAGCCCTGAGGCCAAGGAAAACGTGGCCAAGGGTGAGGCTTATCTGAAGGATCAGATGGCTAAAGATCCTGAAATCAAGGTTACTGAGTCGGGTCTCGCCTATAAGGTGATCAAGGCCGGCGAAGGTGAGGCTGTAGGTGCCAACGGCAGCGCAAAGGTTAAATACGTGGGCAAACTCATCGACGGTAAGGAGTTCGACAGCAATTCCGAGGGTGTGGTTATGAACCCCAACCGTGTTGTGCCCGGTTTCGGCGAAGGTCTTTCAATGATGAAGAACGGTTCGAAGTATGTGCTTTATATCCCCGGCAAGCTTGCTTACGGTGTGGATGGCAATCCGCAGGCCGGTATCGCTCCCAATGCGATGCTTGTGTTTGAGGTTGAGACTTCTGACGTGACACCTGCCAAATAACAAGGCTTTATAAAAAGAAAAAATGCCGGAGGGCTCCCGATGCGGGGGCTCTCCGGATTTTTTTGGGCGGCGGGATCAGCGGGCGGTGATGCGCATGTGGGCGTTGGGATGGCGGAGCACAAGGCAGGAGGCTTCGGTGAGGACTACTCCTTCGGTGTTGCGCAACCCCTGTTTGCGGAAGCTGATGCGCTCGGCCGAGAAGGGGACATGGCTGTATTTGGTGAGATATTCGGGGTCGATGACCATGCCGTTGTCAGGCATTCCGCATAGGTCGAAGACTTCGGAGTGGTGCACGTAGAGGGTGCCGAATTTGGTGACTATGAGGTGGAAGTCTATGCCCCAGATGGTTTTCTTCTCGGTGGCGCTTACGGTGCGGACGGCTTTGAAGGTGTTGAGGGCTTCGATTAGTCCTGAGCCGGCTATCAGTACTTTGCGGGCCGATCCGGAGTGTCCGGTGAAGGCTTTTCGGGCGAGCCTGACAATGGCGGTCTCGTCGAAATCGGCAGGGGAGTAGGTGAAGGTGTTGTCGGTCTGGTTCCAGATGCCTCCGGTGAGAAAGACTTCGTCACCCGTGGCTGCGAGTTCGATGCGGGAGCGGGCGCCGAAGAGGAATGATTTTTCCATGCCGAGACGCATGTCCATTATAGCCACTTCTTCCTGGTCGGTGAATTCCCAGCCCACTTCCTTGTCGGCAAGTCGCTGATAGAGACTTTCTTCAACCTGGCTTTTGAAGATCTGGCAGAAGTTGTAGTCTTTGCGCGGGAGGGCGATGAACTGGGTGGTCTGCACGTCGAGCTCGCGGGCGGCACGGCCCATGCGGACCACGGGATCTCCTACTTTCAGGTCGAATGTGGCGGGAGTGCTGTCGGCGTTGACGGGAATGACGGTCAGGGTGTCGGCGCTGATTTCGGTGATGTAGCCCACGAGGGCCTGGCCTTTGTAGCTGCCGGTAGTCACGGAGAGGGTGGGGAGCAGCACTGTTTCGGTTTCGGAGAAGATGGCGCTGTTGGCAACTCTGATCGAGAACTGTTTGCCGGTTTCGACTGACAGCGAGCGGTTGCCTTCGGTGATGTTGGTGCTGCCTTCCTTGGTGTCGACCGAATAGTATTCCACTCGCATCGAGCCGGCGTGGCGGGCGGTGCCGAGGCGTGAGATCTGGTCAAGAGGGGTGGAGGAGGGGCGGATTTTTACAATGCGGCTGTCGATTTCGTTGCGCAGGAGTTCGGGTGAGATCTCATTTGAGAGGGTGGTGGTGAGAATGTTGGGTTCCATAGAGATGGGTTAAAGGTGAAAAAAAGTGGATGGTTCAGTCGGGCCATGCGCTCGGACGCATTGATGCGAGGACGGAGTCTGTGGGGTCGGACTGTGGGGCGGGACGGTCGTGGTCCTCGTGGCGCACGAGTTCCCAGAGGGTGTAGTGGCGCCGCGTGGGTGGCGGGGATGAGGGAGCGGTGTCAGGCAAAGGCGCAGGAGCCGGTTCGGGCTGAACGGAGATGGCGGCTGCAGCAGGTGAGGCGGTGTCGGGGTTCGGTGGGGGTGTCTGAGTTGTTTCCATGAGCTGATGATCGGTTTTTTTGGTGGAGTTGAGATGCGGGTGAATTTTTTTTGGGGGGGAGGGTGCGGGAGTCGGGAGTTGTGTCAGAGGGGCTGTGTGTGGTTGACAATGCAAAGTTAAGGCCGGGTGGAGGCGGTTTTGGTGCGATAATGCGGGGAGGGATGAAATTTTTTCAAAAAAATCCCCTCGCATCCGGCTGGCGGGTGCGAGGGGCAGTGATTGTGTTTCGCTATATTTCAGAGAGATTATTCTTCGAGAGTACAGATGGATACACGGTTCCAGGACTCTTCGGCAAACATGTTGCCGATACCTTCGCCCTTGGCGTCGATGCGGTCAGAGGGAATGTTGTATTTCTTGATAAGAGAATTCTTCACTGATTCGGCGCGGGCTGCAGCGAGGCGTTCGTTGAATTCGAGTGAACCGTCGGGAGAAGCGTAGCCGCGGATCTGGACTTTTGCTTTCGGGTGGTTCTTGAGGTAAGCGGCGATCATTTCGACGTTAGGCATCTGGTCGGCAGTGATCTTGCTTGAACCGATCTTGAAGAAGACGTAGCGCACGGACGAAAGGGTGTTTTCCTTTACAACCTTTGCGGGTTTTGCATTGGCTGCCGCGAGGGCTGCAGTGAGTTCGGCGTTCTTGGCGTTGGCTGCGGCGAGGGCTGCGTCACGTCCGTCGATATCGGCGCGGAGGGTGTTGACTCGGTCGTTGAGGGCGGCGATTTCAGCAGAGTTGTCGACCGGAACCACACATTCGAAGCCGGGGCCGAAGTTGTAGTTGAATCCCACTGCGATGTTGAAGTTGGCGCGTCGGGCGTTGAATCCCATGTTTTTGTATTCCGAATTGTTGCCCGTCAGGTTGAATAGCACGCTCGGCTTGAGGGCGATGGAGACGTTTTCGGAAACATTGAAGTTGAAGTTGAGGCCGAACTTGGTCGAGATGTCGTTGGGGTCGTGGTGGTTTGCGATGTAGTCGCGGCTCCATCCGATGCCGGCCACGGCTTCAAGTCCGAAGGGGCGCGGGTCACAGCTGAATCCCAGGAATGCGTTTGTGAGATTGAAGGTTCCGTAGCCGCCTACATAGGAGTTGTCAAATGCGGTGTGGCTGTGGCGGTGTCCGTTGACCGATGAGGTGTTGATCCCGAATATACCTTCAACGCCTACCCCGAAGAGGGGAGTGAGCTGTTTGCCGAAGTGGAGACCTACTGTAGGACGCATGTTCTGGAAGAAGGAGTGACCCTTCAGTGGAGTTGTCGCACCGACGTCAATGCCGATATTCCAGTTATCACCGAATGTAGGGCGCTCGATAATGTTTTGTGCCGAGGCTCCCATTACACAGCCGGCAAGGGCTGTTGCAACTAAGAATTTTTTCATATCCTTTGCTGTTTTTAGTTGATGTTGAGTAGAGTTTTTTGGTCGTTTTATCTTATAAACAACCTATGGGGTGAGATGGTTTGAAAATTCCGGTTGTGACAGGGACGGCTGATTTGATGGACTTCGTTATATCTATAAATATAGACGTGGCTGAATCCGGCCGGGGATTAGCAAAGTTTAACAGTCGGCTTGCGGGGCAGAGGCCGCGGGAGGCTTATTGTCAAATATACCCTAAGCCTGCGGGCGGCGTAAGCTATCTAAGCGCACGGCAGACAGTGATTTTGAGGCAGCGGCCGTGTTGGCCGGCAGGTCTTATTGTAACGGGCACACGAAGAACGGGGATATTGTCATGGTTAAGAAAACTAAAAGGATAGATTTTAATGTTTTAAAACATATTTTTCCGGGAAATTTTATTGTTGGAAAATTTGTACTTTTGTCAGTGTAAGCTAAAAACCTAATCAAAAGCCTATAGAAAACATGTCAACTCCTCTGGCAAACAATCATATCTCTGTTGACTGCGTGGTTTTCGGATTCGACGGCACTGATCTGCGTGTGCTCCTTGTGAAGCGCAGTGGAAGTGACGATGGCGGAGACTACAATGATATGAAACTCCCCGGCAGTCTTATTTATCGTGATGAAGACCTTGATGAAGCCGCAGGCCGTGTGCTCGAAGAGCTGACAGGAATCAAAGATCTGAGCCTGACGCAGTTCAAGGCCTTCGGCTCGAAAGACCGCACCAGCAATCCCCGCGATGTGCTCTGGCTTGAGAGAGCGCAGAAAGAGCATGTGGAGCTGATTGTCACCATAGCCTATTTCGCGCTTGTGAAACTCGACAAAGCTTTGGAGAAAACAGTGGACCCCGCCCAGGCACAGTGGTGCCGGATCGATGACATAGGACCTCTGGCTTTTGACCATAACCTTATTATAGAGGAGGCCCGGAAAGCCATACGCCGTGAAGCTGACAACAACAGGGCTCTGCTTTTCGATCTGCTGCCTAAGAAATTCACGGCCTCGCAGCTGCGCAAACTCTCGGAGATCATCAACGGAAAGACTCTTGATGTTAGAAATTTTCACAAAAAGATAGCCCAGATGCCTTACATAGTGCCTCTTGACGAAAAGCAGCAGGGAGTCTCGCACCGCGCAGCCCGCTTCTACCGCTTCGACCGGAAGGCTTACACCGTGATGAGATAGAACCCAGCCGCAGCCTTCTCAGACACAGAAAAATTTAACGTAAATCACCAATTAATAAAAAACACAGACAGGAAACGATTATGTATCTATTAGGATATGACATAGGCAGCTCGTCAGTGAAAGCGAGCCTCGTCAATGCCGAGACCGGCAAGACCGTAGCTTCTGATTTCTATCCCAAGACAGAAGCCGAGATAATAGCCGTCAAGGCCGGATGGGCCGAACAGCGCCCCCAGCAGTGGTGGGATTGCCTGAAACACGCCACCGCAAGCATCATGGCAAGTTCAGGAATCGACCCCAAAGAAATCAAAGCCATCGGCATTTCCTATCAGATGCACGGCCTTGTGCTCGTAGACAAAGACAAGCAGCCCCTGCGTCCGGCCATCATCTGGTGTGACTCGCGCGGTGTGCCCTATGGCGAAAAGGCCTTCGGAGCACTCGGCGAAGAAAAATGTCTGAGCCACATACTCAACTCTCCGGGCAACTTCACAGCCACAAAACTGGCCTGGGTGAAAGAAAACGAGCCTGAACTCTTCGAGAAGATCTATAAGATAATGCTTCCCGGCGACTACGTGGCCATGCGTCTGACCGACCGCATCTGCACCACTGTGTCAGGCCTTTCGGAAATGATGCTCTGGGACTTCAAAGAAGGCAAGGTGGCAGACTTCCTGCTGGAATATTTCGGATATGACGCCGACATAATACCTGAGATAGTGCCGACATTCTCTGTCCAGGGCCTTGTGAGCGCGGAAGCCGCAGCCGAGCTCGGTCTGGCCGAGGGAATCCCCGTCAGCTACCGTGCCGGCGACCAGCCCAACAACGCTCTGTCGCTCAACGTGTTCAACCCCGGTGAAATTGCTTCTACAGCAGGAACATCCGGAGTAGTCTACGGCGTGCTCGGCGAGGTTAACTACGACCTGAAGAGCCGCGTCAACACCTTTGCCCATGTCAACCATACCAATGACCGGACCCGCCTCGGAGTGCTGCTCTGCATCAACGGAACCGGCATCCTCAACTCATGGAGCAAGCGCACTGTGGCCCCTGAAGGCATCGGCTATGCCGAGATGAACGATGTAGCCGCCCAGGCTCCTATCGGTGCCGCCGGTGTGTCGGTGATTCCTTTCGGCAACGGAGCCGAGCGAGTGCTGCAGAACAAGGAAGTCAACTGCTCGATCCACGGCGTGAACTTCCTTACCCACAACAAATCGCATCTGCTTCGCGCCGCTCAGGAGGGCATCGTGTTCTCATTCATGTATGGCATGGAGATCATGGAGCAGATGGGCATGCCGATCAACAAGATCCACGCCGGACACGCCAACATGTTCCTCAGCCCGCTTTTCCGCAACACTCTTGCCGGAGTCAGCGGAGCCACAATCGAGCTTTATGACACAGACGGCTCTGTAGGCGCCGCAAAGGGCGCCGGAATGGGTGCCAGAATCTATAAGGACAACAACGAGGCTTTCGCTTCGCTGGAAAAAATCGAGGTCATCGAACCGGTGGCCGCTGACCGCCAGGCCTACGTCGAGGCTTATGCCCTCTGGAAAGAACGCCTGATGCGTGAGCTTTAAAAAAACGTCCTTCTTTCAGACTGAAAATCAAAAAACAGAAATCAATAAATAAAAATCATCCAATTACCTTATTATTATGGCAGTAAAAGAATATTTTCCCGGTATCGGAAAAATCAAGTTCGAAGGCAAGGAATCAAAGAATCCTATGGCCTACCGTTATTATGACGCTGAAAAAGTGATCCTCGGCAAGCCCATGAAAGAATGGCTCAAGTTTGCGATGGCCTGGTGGCACACTCTCTGTGCTGAAGGAGGCGACCAGTTCGGCGGATCTTCAAAGAAATTCCCCTGGAACGAAGGTGCTGACGCTTTGACAATCGCAAAGCAGAAGGCTGACGCAGGTTTCGAGTTCATGCAGAAGATGGGCATCGAATATTTCTGCTTCCATGACGTAGACCTCGTAGATGAAGGCTGCTCTGTAGAGGAATATGAGCACAACATGAAGGAAATCGTAGCTTATCTCAAGGGCAAGATGGCCGAAACCGGCATCAAGAACCTCTGGGGTACTGCAAATGTGTTCAGCAACGGCCGTTACATGAACGGTGCAGCTACCAACCCTGACTTCGACGTTGTGGCCCGCGCAGCTGTCCAGATCAAGAACGCTATCGATGCCACTATCGAACTCGGCGGTACAAACTACGTGTTCTGGGGTGGCCGCGAAGGTTACATGAGCCTCCTCAACACCGATCAGAAGCGTGAAAAGGAACACCTCGCAACCATGCTCCGTCTGGCCCGCGACTATGCCCGTTCAAAAGGCTTCACCGGCACATTCCTCATCGAGCCCAAGCCTATGGAACCCAGCAAGCACCAGTATGACGTTGACAGCGAAACTGTTATCGGCTTCCTCAAGCAGCACGGTCTTGACAAGGACTTCAAGCTCAACATCGAAGTTAACCACGCAACTCTCGCCGGCCACACATTTGAACACGAACTCGCAGTGGCTGTGGACAACGGTATGCTCGGCTCGATCGACGCAAACCGCGGCGACTATCAGAACGGCTGGGATACCGACCAGTTCCCCATCGACAACTTCGAACTCATCCAGGCCATGATGCAGATCATCCGCAACGGCGGTCTCGGCAACGGCGGTACAAACTTCGACGCAAAGACCCGTCGCAACTCTACCGATCTCGAAGACATCTTCATCGCCCACATCGCAGGCATGGATGCTATGGCCCGCGCACTTGAAAGCGCAGCCGCTCTTCTCGAAGAATCACCCTACAAGGATATGCTCCGCGAACGCTACGCATCATTCGATGCCGGCAAGGGCAAGGACTTCGAAGAAGGCAAGCTGACTCTCGAAGACGTATATGCTTACGGCAAGGAAGTAGGCGAACCCAAGCGCACTTCCGGCAAGCAGGAACTCTACGAGGCTATCGTGGCAATGTACTGCTGATAGGCCCGACCAGATTTTCAGGGAATGTTCGTGTGGCTTTTAGGACGCCACACGGGCATTTCCCTTATTCTCTTCATCCAAAACTTCTTACCACACCATGAATTATCCCCAGAATGGAAGCAAGACTTATCTTTTTTCGATAGTACTTGTCGCAGTGCTCGGAGGCCTGCTTTTCGGCTATGACACAGCCGTTATTTCAGGAGCTGAAAAAGGTCTTCAGGCATTTTTCCTCGGAGCAAAAGATTTTGTTTATACAGACACAATTCACGGCATCACTTCGTCAAGCGCGTTGTTGGGCTGTATCATAGGCAGTGCCATTTCCGGCTTCTTCGCATCTTATTTCGGCCGCAAGCGCTCGCTTGCAATAGCCGGAGTGTTCTTTTTCCTTTCGGCGCTCGGCAGCTATTACCCGGAATTCATGCTTTTTGATCATGGCGTTCCTTCGGCAAGTCTGCTGGTCGCTTTTAATTTTTATCGTATTCTCGGCGGTATCGGCGTGGGTTTGGCCTCGGCCATCTGCCCGATGTATATAGCCGAAGTCGCTCCTTCGAATATCCGAGGCACACTCGTGTCGTGGAACCAGTTTGCCATCATCTTCGGTCAGCTTGTAGTATATTTTGTCAACTTCCTCATCCTCGGCGAACACACTCAGCCCATCATTGAGAAAATCAGCGAGACAATCTATCAGGTTTCTGACAAATCAGACCTCTGGACCATTCAGACCGGATGGCGCTACATGTTCGGCAGCGAGGCTTTTGTAGCCGGCATCTTCACCATACTTGTGTGTCTGGTCCCTGAGTCGCCCCGCTATCTCGCGCTCGTAGGCAAAGACGAAAAGGCCCTTATGGTGCTTTCGCATATCAACGGTTATGAAAAGGCCAAAGAGGTTCTCAGTCAGATCAAGCAGACCGTCGAGGTCAAGAGCGAGAAGCTTTTCTCTTTCGGCGTGATGGTTATCTTTGTCGGCGTGATGCTTTCTGTGTTCCAGCAGGCCGTAGGTATCAACGCTGTGCTTTACTATGCTCCGCGTATTTTCGAATCGATGAACATGGGTAACCCGATGGTTCAGACCGTCATCATGGGCATTGTCAACATCACCTTCACTCTTGTCGCTGTATTCTCCGTCGAGAAACTCGGCCGCAAGCCTCTGCTCATATGGGGCTCAATCGGCATGGCTGTCGGTGCGTTCGGCGTAGCTGCCTCCAACCTTGTGGAAGTCAATCCGCTCGTGCCCGTGGTTTCTATCATGGTCTACTCGGCTTCGTTTATGTTCTCATGGGGCCCGATCTGCTGGGTGCTCATCGCCGAAATTTTTCCCAACACCATCCGCTCAGCTGCGGTGGCTATCGCCGTTGCCTTCCAGTGGATCTTCAACTTCATAGTGTCGTCAACATTCGTTCCGATGTACAACATGACTCTCGGCGACATGGGCGACAAGTTCGGCCATATGTTCGCCTATGCGCTCTACGGTGTGATCTGTATCGTAGCCGCATGGTTTGTTGCCTCTCTTGTGCCTGAGACCAAGGGCAAGACTCTTGAGGATATGACAAACCTCTGGCGCAAGCGCGACGGCAAATAAGAACAGTTTTTTTACAACCTCTAAATTTTCTGACGGGTTACAATTTCTAAAGTTAAATAAGATTATGAATATTAAATCATTATCATTAGCATTTGCCACAGCCGCATTATCGCTGACTGCCGCTGCGGCCGGAAAAGTTAATGTCAGCCTGAATCCCACAGACTCGGCTCCTGTGATCGAACCAGAAATCTACGGTCAGTTCACCGAACATCTCGGCCGTTGCATCTATGGCGGCATATGGGTAGGGGAGGATTCTGAAATTCCCAATACCAGAGGCTATCGCAACGATGTGCTGGAAGCCATCCGTGAGCTCAAGGTGCCCGTGATGCGCTGGCCCGGCGGATGTTTCGCCGATGAATATCACTGGATGGACGGAATCGGTCCGCGCGAGCAGCGTCCGAGAATGGTCAACACCAACTGGGGCGGCACCGTGGAGGACAATTCATTCGGCACCCATGAGTTCCTTGATCTCTGTGAACTCACCGGCGTGGAGCCGTATATCAGCGGTAATGTCGGAAGCGGTTCGGTCGAGGAACTTGCCAAATGGGTGGAATATATGACAGCCAATGACGGCCCTATGGCAAAACTTCGCAAGGAAAACGGTCGCGAAAAGCCCTGGAAACTCAAATATCTCGGTATCGGCAACGAAACCTGGGGCTGCGGCGGCAACATGACTCCCGAATATTATTCGGATATCTATCGCCGTTACGCTACCTACTGCCGCAATTTCAACGGCAACCAGCTCTATAAGATCGGCTGTGGTGCGGATGCCTATAACTACAACTGGACAGATGTCTGCATGAAGAATGCCGGGCGCATGATGGACGGTATCTCGCTTCACTACTATTGTGTCGACGACTGGTCCAATAAAGGCGCGGCACGCGAATTTGATCAGGATGGATACTATTGGCTCATGGGCAAAGCATTTGATATCGATACCCTTATCAGAGCCCACTCGCAGATCATGGACAAGTATGATCCGGAAAAGCGTGTAGGCCTCCTCGTTGACGAATGGGGCACATGGTGGGAAGTGGAACCCGGAACAAATCCCGGACACCTCTATCAGCAGAACACCATGCGCGACGCGCTCGTGGCAGCTCTGTCGCTCAACGTCTTCAACTCTCACGCTGACCGTGTGCGCATGGCCAACATAGCCCAGTTTGCCAACGTGCTTCAGGCCATGCTCCTGACCAAGGATGAATTCATGGTAAAGACCCCCACATTCTATGTGTTCAAGAGCTATGCCGCCCATCAGGGAGCCCGTCTGGTGCCGCTCACCACTGACGCCGGGCTGATGACCGTAAGAAAAGGCCGTACGGTGCCCGTGCTGACGGCTTCGGCTTCGGTCAAAGACGGTGTGACCACTGTGTCTCTTGTCAATGTCCTGCTTGACAAACCGCAGGAAGTAGTCATTGATCTCGGTGGCATCAAGGCCTCGAAGGTCAGCGGCGAAGTACTGACAGCGGCCGACGTGCATGACTATAACGATTTCGGGCAGGCTGAAAAGGTGGCTCTGAAGCCTTTCTCTGGTGCGAAAATCAAGAACGGCAAGGTCACTCTGACAATGCCGGCCCACTCGATAGTCACTCTGAGTCTGAACTGACAGATCATTTGGCAGGGAGGCTACAATAAGAGGCTCCCTGCCTACGTTTTATTCTTTGGAAGAATTTATACCAAATCGTACAATCAATTATTACCTTCAATCACAAAAATGGCTAAATTTGATAAAATCGCAGTTCTCGCCAAGATGGGCGAGACCGGTGTTGTCCCGGTGTTCTATCACAAGGATGCTGAAGTGGCAAAACAAGTAGTGAAAGCCTGCTATGACGGAGGCGTGCGCGCTTTCGAATTCACTAACCGAGGCGACTTTGCTCACGAGGTCTTTGCAGAAGTTGTTAAATTCGCTGCCAAGGAATGCCCTGACATGGCAATGGGTGTAGGCTCTATCGTTGATCCCGCCACTGCCGCTCTCTATATCCAGCTTGGCGCCTGCTTCATTGTCGGCCCGCTCTTCAACCCCGAAGTGTCGCGCGTCTGCAACCGCCGTCTCGTTCCCTACACCCCCGGCTGTGGCACAGTAAGTGAAGTCGGTGCAGCTCAGGAAACCGGCTGTGACCTCTGCAAGTGCTTCCCCGGCGACGTTCTCGGCACCAAGTTTGTCAAAGGTCTTCTCGCTCCGATGCCCTGGACCAAGCTCATGGTCACCGGTGGCGTTGAACCGACCAAGGAAAATATCGAAGGTTGGATCAAGGCCGGCGTATGGTGTGTCGGAATGGGATCCAAGCTCTTCCCGAAAGATCGCGTAGCCGCTCAGGACTGGGCATATGTGACCGAAAAATGTCGCGAAGCCCTCTCTTATGTGGCTGAAGCCCGTAAATAATTCAGATGATCTCCTGACATCAATATCGCTGACGGCGTGTTTCTGGTTGGATTTTCGATCCGGAACACGCCGTCAGGGTTTTTTAAGAGTTTCATAGAAATACAATTTTTACAAGTAATTTAATGGAAAAGACATGGCGTTGGTTTGGCCCTAATGACAAGATCACTCTTGAAATGCTCCGTCAGATCGGAGTAGAGGGCATCGTGACCGCTCTCCATCATATTCCCAACGGAGAGGTGTGGTCACTTGACGAAGTGAATCGGATGAAAGACTTTATCGAGGCCGCAGGTCTACGCTGGAGCGTGGTCGAGAGTCTTCCGGTTTCAGAGTCGATAAAATATGGCGGTGAAGACCGCGATCAGCTGATTGAAAACTACAAGGAATCGCTGCGCAATCTCGGCAAATCGGGAATCAGGACCGTCTGCTACAACTTTATGCCTGTCCTCGACTGGGCGCGTACAGATCTTGAATATCCGAATCCCGACGGAACCTCCAATCTCTATTTCAACCTCGGCGAATTCGCTTATTTCGATATCCATATTCTGCATCGCAAAGATGCTGCCCGCGATTATGATGAAGTAACTCTTGCCCGTGTCGACGAACTCCGCAAAGTCATGACACCGGAAGGGAAGAAGCGCCTGGTTGACAACATCATTGTCAAAACCCAGGGCTTTGTCAACGGAAACATTTCTGAAAACGATCTTGATCCCGTGCAAAAATTCCGTGACCTTCTTGCCCTCTATGACGGCATCGACGCCGGCAAACTCCGTGAGAATATGGCCTACTTCCTGAATGCCATCATGCCGGTCTGCTGTGAATATGACATAAACATGTGCGTGCATCCCGATGATCCCCCACGGCCGATTCTCGGCCTGCCGCGAATCGTAACCTGCGATGCAGACATCCGGGCGTTTCTTGACGCCGTGCCTGATTCGCACAACGGTCTGACTTTCTGCGCAGGCTCGCTCAGCGCCGGTGTCCACAACGATATCCCCGCTCTGGCCCGCAAATATGCCTCCCGCACTCATTTTGTCCATGCTCGGATCTGCAACGTGCTCCCCAACGGCGATTTCAAAGAGTCGACCCATCTCGATCAGCGCCTGATCGACGTAGTGCGCACTTTCGAGCGTGAGCGTCCCGGTGTCCCGATGCGTGTTGACCACGCTCCGCTTATGCTCGGTGATGAAAAGATGGGCTACAATGCCGGCTACTCTTTCCACGGACGTATGCTCGCTCTCGGAATGGTTTCAGGCATAATGGCCACAGTCCACACAGAGAATACCTAACATAGAAATAAAGAAAAAGATAATGAACGAATTGTTTTCAGTAAAAGACCAGGTGGTGGTCATCACCGGCGGCACCGGTGTGCTCGGCCGCTGCATTGCCGAATATCTTGCCACAGAAGGAGCCAAAGTCGTGATTCTCGGTCGCCGTAAGGAAGAGGGCGATGAGATCGTAGCTGAAATCGCTGCCAAAGGCGGAGAAGCCATGTTTCTTGTGACAGATGTCATGAACGCTGAAGTCCTGCAGGCCAACTGCGACGAAATCATGGCGAAATATGGTCGTGTCGATGCTCTTCTCAACGCTGCCGGCGGGAATATGCCGGGTGCCACTATAGCTCCGACCGGCAATTTCTTCGATGTAGAGATCGAGGCCTTCAAGACTGTGCTCAATCTCAACTTGACAGGCACGGTGCTTCCCACCCAGATTTTCCTGCGCCCGATGGTAGAGGCCGGTAAGGGCTCTATAGTCAACTTCTCGTCGATGGCGGCATTCCGCCCGATGACCCGTGTACTCGGCTATGCCGCAGCCAAGGCCGGAATCTCTAACTTCACTGCTTTCCTTGCAAATGAGGTAGCCACGAAGTTCACTCCCTCGATCCGCGTCAATGCTATCGCTCCCGGCTTCTTCCTCACCAACCAGAACCGTGCGCTTCTGACCAACCCTGACGGATCTCTGACCCAGAGAGGTGCCGATGTAATTCGCCAGACTCCCTTCAAGCGCTTCGGCAAGCCGGAAGAATTGTGTGGAACCATCCAGTATCTCATCTCTGACGCCGCAAGTTTTGTCACTGGAACTGTAGCAGTGGTCGACGGCGGCTTCAACGCCTTTGCCATGTAACGGACATATTTCATCTTATAAAGTCATGGCCGTGCCGCATAGGGCATAGCCATGACTTTTATATTATAGCCGGTATATTTATAGCCGGAAGCCTCTGGTCTTAGAGTTCGTCCATGTCAAGTGCGATGTAGTGCTGATAGGGATGATCGCAGGCAGGACATACTTTGGGCGGTTCCTTGCCTTCAAACACATAGCCGCAGACCAGACACTGCCATTTGATCTTATGGTCGCGTTTCCAGACTGTGCCGTCCTTGACCTGTTTCAGATAGGCCTCGAAGCGGGCTTTGTGGCGGGTTTCGATTTCTGCGATAGCACGGAAATGTTCCGCGATTTCCGGAAATCCTTCCTTGTCGGCCACCTTGGCTGCATTGGTGTACATCTTGATGCCCTCGTTCTGTTCTTCCTTGATGGCGATCTCCAGATTTTCAGCGGTGCTTCCTATGACACCGGCATCCACATCCATATTCGCGCCGACAACTCCGCCCTCAAGAAATTTGAAGAAAACTTTGCCGTGGCGCATCTCATTGTCGGCTGTATTGCGGAAAATCTCGCCGATCGGAAAATAGTTTTCCTTGTCGGCCTGTGATGCGTAGAAGTTGTAGCGGGTGTAAGCGCTTGATTCAGCCATATAGGCTATCACCAGATTTTTTTCGGTTTCTGTGCCTTTGATACTTTTTTTAGCCATAGTATTATAATATGTTTTTGAGTGTTGTGTGTTGTTTTGTTTGTAAATTTCCTTGTCCTATATAAACCTCCGCGGTAACAGAAAGGTTGAGTCGGGAGATCAAAAAAGAGCAGCTGCCGTCGGCCCGGTGGCTCGGCGGCAGTTGCTCTTTATATAATTAGGTGGTAGACCGGATTTATTCCACGGTTACTGATTTTGCAAGGTTGCGGGGCTGGTCTACATCTTTGCCCTTGTTGACGGCAATGTAGTAGGCGAGCAGCTGCAAGGGTATCGAAGCCACGAGCGGAGTGAGACATTCGGGAACTTCGGGTATCTCGATGCAGAAGTCGGCAATATCATTCATGGCCTTGTTGCCCTTCGAAACGATGGCCACAACAGCACCTCCGCGTGATTTCACCTGCTGCACATTCGAAATGATCTTGTCATAGAGCGAGTCGCTCGGAGCGATGATCACACTCGGCATGTCATGGTCGATCAGTGCGATCGGGCCGTGCTTCATCTCGGCTGCGGGATAGCCCTCGGCGTGGATGTAGGAAATCTCTTTCAGTTTCAGAGCGCCTTCGAGCGCAGTGGGGTAGTTGTAGCCGCGGCCGAGATAGAGGAAATTGTGGGCATAGGAGAAGATGCGTGAGAGTTTCTTAACTTCCGTATCCACCTTAAGAGCCTCCTCGATGGTTTCGGGGATTTTGTCGAGAGCCGAGAGTACTTCATGGAGTGTGGCGTCATCAATGGCCCCGCGGAGATGGCCCACGGAAAGAGCGAGCAGCGTCAGCACTGTCACCTGACCGGTGAATGCCTTGGTTGATGCGACGCCGATCTCCGGACCTACGTGAATGTAGGTTCCTGAATCGGTGGTGCGGGGAATGGATGCTCCGACCACGTTGCAGATGCCATAGACAAACGCACCCTTGGCTTTGGCAAGCTCGATGGCAGCCAGAGTGTCGGCGGTTTCGCCTGACTGGCTGATGGAGATGACGATGTCTTTTTCGTTAAGCACCGGATTGCCGTAGCGGAATTCAGAAGCATATTCCACTTCGACAGGCATTTTGCAGAAGTCCTGGATCAGACGCTTGCCGATCAGTGCGGCATGCCATGATGTTCCGCAGGCCACGAGAGTGATGCGTTCGGCTGATTTGAAGCGCTCCTGGTTGAGATCGACTCCTGAGAGGGTCACCCGGCGGCAATTGTCCACGATACGTCCGCGCAGACAGTCGCGCAGTGTAGAGGGCTGCTCGAAAATTTCTTTAAGCATGAACGTGTCATAGCCTCCCTTTTCAAGCTGGGCAAGTGACAGTTTTAACTTCTGGATATTGATTGTGGAGGGCTCGTTGTTGAACAGTGAGAGCACCTGCACGGGTTCGCCGCGACGGATCACGCCGATTTCGTTGTCCTTGAGATAGATCACCTGGTCTGTATAGCCCACTATGGGTGTGGCGTCAGATGCGATGAATGTTTCATCCTCGCCCACACCGATTACCAGGGGAGAACTTTTGCGGGCCACTATCAGGGTGTCGGGCTCGTTCTGTTCTACTACAGCGATCGCATACGCGCCGTCAACCTGAAGGAGGGCTTCGCGCACAGCTTCAAGCAGAGTGCATGATGAGGTGAGTTTGATATATTCTATAAGCTGCACCAGCACTTCGGTGTCGGTTTCGCTTTTGAATTCATAGCCATGCTCCATGAGCACCTTCTTCAGCACGGCGTAGTTTTCGATCGTACCGTTGTGTACCAGTGCGATCATGCCGCTCTGCGACATGTGGGGGTGAGCATTGATGTCATTGGGTTCGCCGTGTGTGGCCCAGCGGGTATGGGCGATGCCGAGATGGCCTTCGACGTTAGCGCCGGAAGCAATGCTCTCAAGATTTGACACCTTGCCCTGTGATTTATGTATCTTCAGTTTTCCGTCGCAATCCACCAGAGCCACGCCGGCGCTGTCATAACCACGGTACTCAAGACGCTTGAGACCTTGAATCAGGATGTCATAAGCTCGGTTTGAACCGATATAGCCAACAATTCCGCACATAAGTTGTATAAAAAAAGTTGTGTTTTAGTGTCGTCTTTCACAAATTCCCCTTTTTGAGACAGTGATAATCTGACTGATTAAGAAATTAAATTATAAACATGATTAATATTGAAGCCAAAGTCTGAACGGGATGAAATCAGCGTATTCCGGAGCATAACGGTTAAAAAATGCTGATGCCAGCGGATCGAGAAATCATACCTAAGGATGCTGAACCCGAACTTAACTCAAATATTTTGCAAAGGTAGGATATTTAAGCCGATTTTCCAACTGATTTATTATTATATAATGTAAGATTGACTGAAGTGTTAAAATTCTGTTAAAATGCCGTGAAAAATTTGGAGGGAATTAGGGAAATGTCTACCTTTGCACTCGCTTTTGAGAAGCAAGGCCTGCAGCGGCAGACTGATAGAAGATATAACGCTGGAAATGGTAGATCGGTTCGCCGGTCAAATCT
>NZ_PUEC01000021.1 GCF_003024805.1 Duncaniella muris | reverse complement strand
TTTTCTTTGAATTATATCCCCCTTCGGCCAAAACGGAATTCAAAGATACATATAAAATCCCCTGCTGACATTACGTCGACAGGGGTCATTTTTATATTGGGCAAAAGGGTCAGTGATATTTTGGCTTAAGGGGTCAATTCAACCTGGTCTAAGGGGTCATCCGAGCCTGGGTTTTCCACAGGCCACCGACGCGCCTCATGCAGCCGGACATGCAATAAAAAAGGCCGCACTACAAGCACGACCGCACACAATCCAATTTCAATCCAACTTACTATCCAACCAACCGCCCCGAAAATCCAAGCAAAATCCAAGCAAATGTACTTTTCGTTTTTTCGGCTATTTCACGACATCGCGCCGTAACTCACTGAACTATCGCGATTTCCAACTGCCGACCACTCACTAAACATTGCACGTTTCGTTTTACCGCCCATAGCTATCGAGATATTTGCGGATAGCCTCGATAAAATTCTCAGATGATTTCATAGTCGTATATTTTAGAAAGTTAATACCCAATAAATTATCAGTATTGCGGTTATGAGGGATATTACCCAGCCCGCACCTCGGATTACAGGTCTGACTATCGCCCACACCAGAGTTCCGATTATTGCTCCGATGATGATTGCCACCACCTTTGCAACCTTTTTTATTTGGTTGAACCTGAGGCTTTGAGCTTCGCTTTGACCTTTTATGTGGCTGTTTGTTTTCATCGTTGCGACTTTTTTTTATTTGTATATCACCATCGGTTTTCGCTTGCTTGACACCTCAAAGGCGTGTGGTGAGCAGAGGGGATGTTCGCCTTTGACGGAAAAATACAAGCCGCAGGTCTGGAGATTTTTCAGTCAAAAGGTATCAGAATATCCCCGGCACCACACGTTCCCCAATGGCAAGCAAGTTGAAAATCGTTGTTGATTAGACAATAACAGGAGCCACGACTCCGGCACGGTGAAAACATACAGCTACATAATCTCTCGGAAATCTTATTGAAAGTAATTTCTCAATAATAATCTTAATAGAAATGGAACTGAGCGACATGACCAGCATAGTCTGCGAAGGACAGCCGACGAAGGAAGACTGTTCTCCGCAGTCTATGCCGAGTGTCGCAGTGTCAAAGCGGCAAGTGAGGGAACGGTCGTAAAAATCCTTATTCAGCAACGGCGAAAAAGGACACGGATGAACGGCATAAAGTCTCAGAGGTACAAGCAGCGTCTCCGATGCTTACCTCGGAGGCGTTGACGTTTATCGGTGTTCCGCCGTTGCCAATAGGCGCGATGCGGTCGTAAGGTGTCAGTGGCTCGTCCACCGTCACCTTACTACGGCATCACTCCGCCAACACGGCAGTCCGCTCGACCTCTTGCCGGTCGCCGTATCTCATGCAGCCATTCACAAGTAAATTCCTCTCTGTTGAAAAAAAATGTTCGGTTTCGTGTACAGAAAACCGAACATTTTTATTACCTTTACGATTGAAATATAAAACGATAAGACATGACTGCAGCTCAACAGATAGAGGATAAGGTCAATCTAATTGTCGATGGAACTGTTTTCTCCATCGAAGACCTCGGACTTCCAGCCGAATGGTGGGAAAATATCCGGGTCAAATTGTCACGCATGGTCGGCAAAGGGATGATTCAGAAACTATCAAAAGGCAGGTTCTACAAACCTAAGAAGTCTGTTTTTGGAACGTTGAAGCCGAATTTGCAAGAGATTGTCAAAGATCTCATTTATGATAGAGACGGCAAACCAATAGGTTATCTAACCGGATATTCAATTTGGAATGATATGGCGTTGACTACACAGGTCGCGAGTGTGATAATGTTAGGCACCAATAAGAGGCATAATGCCATAAAAAGAGGCATATATTTGATTCGCTTCGTGCACCAGCCTAACGCAATTTCCAAAGACAATATCTACCTTTTACAGATTCTCGATACGATTAAGTTTATAAAAAAAATTCCGGATACCGGGATTGCCCGCTCCATAACGGCGTTGAAATCATCTATCGGACAATTGCCGGAGAATGATATTAAGAAAATTATCAGATTATCGGATAAATACCAGCCCCGTGTGAAAGCCATTCTCGGTGCAATTCTTGATGATTTAGGATATGGTAGCCATACTATTGTTCTTCGTGACGCGCTTAATCCAGGAACTAAATATAAAATAGGGTTGGGAAATGCCACTGAATTACTCAGCAAAGATAAATGGAATATTGAATGAAACTACATGACAACAAGCGGTCATTTCGAGAGGCAATAGAATTGACAGCGCAAGACCTTGAGATATATCCTGAATTTGTCGAGAAAGATTACTGGATATGCCAGATATTACAGAATCTATCGCGAAATCCTGCGGCAGAAAGGACCGTGTGGAAAGGAGGAACTTCGCTTTCAAAGGCATATGGATTAATCGCAAGGTTCTCCTCAGATGTTGACTTCGCTATATTGGGCGAGGGGCTGAGCCAGAACCAGCAGAAAAAGCTCGTGGCAAGGATAGGACATGAGTCCACCGCAGGCATGGAGGAAGTTGAAAAGCCCGATACTGTCAAGAACAACCGCTTCCGTAAGACGTATCATATCTACAAGTCAGTTCTGGATGGCATCAATAGAGGATCGTCCAATGTAATGAGCAATCAGGTGATTGTAGAGATCAACACCTACGGTAATCCATATCCATACGAAAGAAGGGAAATCAAACCCTTTATAACAGAAATGATGGAACGCCGGGGGCTTAACGATATGATTGCCGATCTTGACATGAAACCCTTCGTTTTGAATGTGCTTGACAAACGGCGTACTCTCTGTGAAAAAGTGGTATCACTTTTGAGATTCTCCTTTGAAGATGACCCGACGGCAGGCCTCATCTCTAAGATACGACATTTCTACGATCTGTATTTTCTCCTCGGTGATGAGGAATGCGGCGATTATGTTGTCGGAGATTTGAAACAGAATCTCGTTGAACTTATCGAGCATGACAAGAAAGAGTTTGACCGTCCTCCGAAATGGCGCGACGCTCCCATTCTGTCTTCGCCTCTGATTGTTGACTTCGATTCGACATGGAGCAAGATAAGCGATGTATATAAATCTGAACTTTCGGTTTTGTCATATCGGACAATCCCCGGACCGAATGAGATTGCAGACTCAATGAAAGAACTCATCAAAGTTGTTGTCGATGCAGTTCGATAAAGGCAGTCATAATATCATCCTGACAAGTTTAACAATGCTTAAATCGAACCCTCACACTTGCGAAGGTGACTGAATTTTAGTATATTTGCATTTGAAATCCACACTTGTGGCCACGGCGAGAGAGCTGTCGGAAAAAGAAAGAAAAGATTTGTTACATACTCGTTACACAAGGAAATTGAGCGAATGTAACTGATTGAAATAACTGCATTTGGAGTGCAAGGAACAAGTCCCTCCAGCTCCACAATCAATACTGATTATCAGTAGTTTGTAAGATTAACACCCAATTTTACACCCAGAAACGTAAGATTGGGTGTTGTTTATTTTTTTGTTGGTCTAAGATCTAATTGGGGTCAGCGGATTTTTCCGGTGGGCGGGAAGGGATGTCAAGAGTATAGTGTGGGCAGCCTAAACATAAAGAATTATTGCTGTCCGATAAAACTTTTTGAGGCAAAACAAAATTAGGACTGGCACCTATTGCAGGAGTCAGTCCTTTTAGGGCTCAAGCCGAAACTACCCGGTGTTTTGACATCGAGTGGCAATAATATATTTGCTAACGTATATGCTGTTAAAAAAGATAACTCCAACGAGTGGGAAGCTCATGGCGATATTGCCAAGTTTGAATACGAAGAAGGATATGAATACCTAATACGTATCAGTAAAACGAGTTATCTGGATTATAGCATGGGGTTTTGTCATATCGGACAATCCCCGGACCGAATGAAATTGCAGATTCAATGAAAAGGCTCATCAAAGTTGTCGTGGATGCCGTTCGATAAAGGCCATCTTGAATGTCATTCTGACAAGCTTAAAAATCGCTAAATCGAACCCTCGGACTTGCATAGGAGGACGAAATTTCGTATATTTGATGTAGTCTTGGGCTAATATTTTGACTACAAAGTTATTCTTGAGAATTTGCGTGAGGATGGGCAATGGATAAGAAATTGGTAGTGTGTTTTGTTACGCTATATTTCTCACGCTTTCAAATAACTCTTTTACTTTGATGCAAAGTTAGCATTTATTTTTGGATTACGCCTCATTCCGGGGCGTAATTCTCTTTTATATTGCTTTTTCCATGTCGCGGAAGCGACTATGCTTCAATAAAAAAAATACGAAATAAGGATACCATCATATCGAGGCGGAGTTTACATAACCACAGGCAAAGGTAGTCCGTGTTCTTATCAGCCGTGCAAGGTCAGACACTTCGGGTTTCGTGGAAAAATCTTCCGCACCCCAAGGGGCTTGAGGTATTTTTCCCCGAAAACCTTGCGCGGCTGGAACACGACCCTTTAAGCCTGTAGTTATGGGAACTCCGGCCCCATAAGCCGGAATAACAAAAAAATAAGATGGTATGTCAGAAACGACAAAGAACAAGTACACCCTTGAAACCCTACTGCCGTTGAATGTGTCATACGACAGGGACCATATCCTCAGACAGCAGGATGTGGATATGGTGAACAGGCTCGTTGAAGTCATTGAAGGCTCACGCTCAAACCTCGCGCCTAAGGTCGGAGACAGGATGCGTCATGTTGACCGAGACGGAGATTTCTACGGACACACGCTGCTTGAACCTAATATCTTATCTTCGGCATCATTGTCAGTAAGCATACGAGTTACCTCAGCGTGAAGCTCGTCGAGATAATCGTTGAAATCAGAGTGTTTCTTAGTCTTGATTGATGAGCTTGCAAGGACTTCGCCTCGTGCATCTACCATTCCGAACACTGTGTTGGTACCACCGATGTCGATACCTAATACGTAGGGTTTACACATGATATTTTGGTATTTATAATTGGCATTAAAAAATATAGGCCTGCCATCACTGCAAGCCTATATCATACCTATTCAAATCTTCTTTACCTTAGGAAATATTTTACTTGTTGGGGGTTGTCCACTTATATGTATGGTTGCAAGCGATGTCCATTACGCTGGTGCCGGCTTGCATACGGAACTTTCCCTTCTCCAGGACCCACTTGCCGTCGTAGTCCACGAAGGCGAGGTCGCTGGCCTTGATTGGCAAGGTTACGGTTTTGGTCTCACCGGGTTTGAGTTCTACTTTTTCAAACGCGCGCAGTCGGCGATTATCAGGAGTCAGAGATGCTACCATATCTCGGCTGAAAAGCATAACGACTTCCTTACCGGTGCAATTACCTGTATTGGTGACGTCGATTGTGAAAATGAGATTATCGTTGACACCGAATTCAGAATGTGAGCAGCGGAGATTGTCATATTTGAAAGTCGTGTAACTGAGACCATAGCCAAAAGGCCACTGCACCGATACCACCGCATCGTAGTCATAAGCACCTTCCATCTTATCCATTTCCTCGCTCACTCGATAATCGTAGGTGGTGAGTTCTGCCTGATGGCGTGGATAGGTGTAGGGCATTTTGCCACTCGGGTTGGTGTCGCCGGCAAGAATGTTGGCAAGTGCGTCACCACCGAAGTTACCGGGAAGCAGAATGTTGACTATCGCATCTGCCAATGGCTCAATATCACTGATGATACGCGGACGACCACCGTTGAGAATCAATACAACCGGTTTGCCTGTCGCAGCAAGAGCTTTGACGAGATTGCGCTGGTTTTCAGAGACAGCGAGGTCCGACAAGTTTCCCGGTGTCTCACAATAGGAGTTTTCACCGATACAGGCGACTATGACATCAACACCCGACGCAGCTGCCACAGCTTTTTCAATTTCCGGCTCATTTTCCTCGTGATAGGCACCTTCGGCAGGATAAGTGACACCCTGTTCAAGAACTATATTCTTCTTGCCAAACTTATTGACCAATGCCTTGTAGATGGTGTTGTATTTCGAGGCGAAACGGTCAGTCAGATGACCTTGCCATGAATAGCTCCAGCCGCCATTGAGACAGCGCATCGAGTTGGCATTAGGACCTGTCAGCAGAATCTTTGTACCTTTCTTCAACGGAAGAATGCCGCCGTTGTTTTTGAGCAGTATCTCCGATTCTTCCGCGGCCTGAAGAGCGACTTGCTCGTGACGGTCGCAGGCGAAGTCGGCATAGTCTTTGGGATATGTATTGGGAGTGTCAAACAGTCCGAGACGATATTTCAAGCGCAGGACACGACGTGCTGCGTCGTCAATACGCTCCTGAGATACGCGACCTTCATTTACGAGTTCTTTAAGCAGAGTGCAGAAATTGAGGTCGTATGGCTCCATTGACATATCGATTCCGGCATTGATAGCCATTTCAATAGCCTCCTTTTTGTCGTGAGCCACATATTCGCGGGTATAGAGGTTGTTGATGTCTGCCCAGTCAGTCACAATCATTCCGTCCCAGTTAAGGTCCTCCTTGAGCCACTTTGTGAGCAGCTTGTTATTGGCGTGAACAGGGCGACCGTTGATTGAGCCGCTATTGACCATTACAGTCAACGCTCCCGCCTCGATACAGGCGCGGTAAGGCTCAAAAAACTTCTCACGGAGATCAGACGGAGAAATATATGCCGGGGTGCGGTCTTTGCCTGTTCGCGGAGCTCCATAGCCAAGATAATGCTTCACCGATGTCGCGATATTATGCCGGCCTACCTTATTAGGGTTATCGCCCTGAAAACCTTTGACCTGCTGAGCGCCCATGATGGCGTTGACCAGCGGATCCTCTCCGTAGTTTTCCCATACACGGCTCCAGCGAGGGTCGCGGGTAAGGTCGACAGTGGGCGAGTATGTCCACGGGCAGTTGGCAGCGCGAGTCTCGTATGCCGTAATTTCAGCAGCTCTGCGAGCCAACGTCGGGTTAAACGACGCACCTACGTTGATGTTCTGAGGGAAAAGCACTCCACCGAGAGTATAGGTTGTACCGTGATTCTGGTCAAGACCATAGATACAAGGTATGCCGATTTCTTTCATTGACACTTCCTGTATCTGACCAATCAACTTTTCCCATTTTGCAGGAGTCTGTGCTGTCGGTCCGCCGGGGGCGTTCAACACAGAGCCGACCTTATACACGGCAATAGCCTCGTGAAGCTTCTGAGGGTCGAGGAAGAACTCACCGTCTTTCCAGTCGCCAAGCACATCAATGGAAAGCTCGGTCATCTGGCCGATTTTCTCGTCAAGGCTCATTTTAGACAATGTGCGTTCCACTGCCGCCTCAAGATCAGGGTCAGAGGGAATCGCCGCTCCGGCAGCCTGTAAAGAACAGGCTGCTGAAGTGACGGTTAAAAATGTCATTAGATGTTTCAACATATCAGCGAAGTGTTACGAGATCTACATAGTAACCATGACCGACGCAGATGAATCCGGACTGCTCCTGAATCATGTCAAGAGCCTCTTTTGTCAGCGTGATTTCTGCGACACCGTCAGTTGAGAATTCAATCGTTCCTGTGCCGGGAAGGTCGTTCCACCATACGGTAGTTGTGCGAAGCTGATGGTATTCGGCGGTAGGTTCTATCGAATAATGAATTGACATTACAGCACCCGGTTTGATACCCGCAAAAACATCCATGCCGATAAGGTTGAAGGTCTTGTTGGGGCTGTCATCGGGAAGATCCCACGAAACATAGTGGTGTCCTGACCACAAGGTCTGCTGAGATGACAGAACCACTGTTGTGGCGGTCTCAACCTGACCGTTCTTGTAGAACTGAACTTCGGCACCATCATTCATAACGCCCGACATCGGATACTCTCCATCTTCGAGAGCCGGGGCAGAGAAGCTGATTGCAGTTGAAGTTTTTTCGGTAAAATCAGAAATCTTGGTTCCTCCGATTTCAAGAGAAGCCACTCTGTCGAGATTGATACCTGTAAGCGTTGTTGTAGCGCCAGAAGTAATACGGTCTGTACCTGAAGTAATGAGAGCGGAAGAGCTCACAGTCACTTTATTTGCGCCGTAGTTCATACCCTCGGCATCAATGAGTTCCAGTCTGCAAGTACCATTGACGACATTTGCGGGAACGGTATAGGTGAGTACATCATTGCCGTCTTCGGTAGAATAGACAACAGGAATCGGTTCAGAATCACCGAGAGTGATTGATTTCACCGAGCTGAGATTGCGGCCATAAAGTACCGCGTTCTGTCCGGGAGCGACAATGCGTTCAAATGAGACTTCCGAAGCCCAAGGATCACTATCCAGCGGATTGACATTGATGATGCCTTCGCGTGAAGTTGATTTACCCTGAGTGGTTGTGACAACAACCTTCATCTCGTATGTACCTGCGGGGAGAGGCATATCAATAGCCTTTCCGGTTGCAGTCTGCTCTCCGTCGATATACCATATCACATCAACATAGTCGGCCGGTGTCACGGTAAGTTCCATGGCGAAATTTGCATCGCGGCTGATGTTGGCTACTACGGGCAGCTGACCATTATTTCGGTCAGGGAAAGTCGGTGCCAGAATATGGGGCTCGTCATCCGGACCTGCTACAGAGAACGGATCGTCGCTGCTGCATGATGCAAGCATGACGCTTACCGGCAGCAAAGTCAAAATTGTCTTATATATGAAATTCATTGTAGTTTCTTTTTATGTTATTAGTCAACGTCCCACCACATGGGTATGTACCAGCTATTGCTTCCGCCCATACGGTCCAAAGCTTCATCATAGCCGGTCTTATTATACGATGATTCAAGAACCGGATAGCAAAGGCGAACGGGGATTTCCTGTCCTCCGGTGAGGAACTGGCCGAAACCGTATTCAGCCGGAGATTTAAGTCGGGGATAACCTGAACGGCGCACGTTTGCCCATGCCTCGGAGGGATTGGTGAAGTGCAGAATCCATGCCTGAGTATTAATTGCTGCCTTACGCTGCTCGTTGGTGTAACCGATACCGTTGTTGGCAATGAAAGTAGAGAATTCCTCATCAGTAATCTTACGGCAGCCGTAGTTGTCAGTAAGGAAGTCCATTGACGCACGTACACCAGTTTTGTAGTAGCCGTCAGCACTGCCGGCGACTGCCCAGCCTTCTTTAAGGGCGGCCTCAGCCATAAGGAAGTTTACCTCGGCGTAGGTCATAACGACGCCCGGATTATCACTCTTAAGGAAGTTGTTGGCAAGCTTGGGCTCGGTTTCGCGCGTCATACTTACTTCGACTGAAGGATTGTTCTCAGCAATCTCTTTCATGATATCGCTGTCATAGCCTGCCGGCCACGGTTCCCATGAGTAAGCACCCGGATCTCTCGGATTCATCGGAATACCTTTTGAAAGAATTTCCTCAGTAAGGTCAATGCGGTTATCGGGGCTTGTAAGGCTCATCAGACCGTCATAGTAGAATCGGGCAAAGATAAATGTGCGAGGGTCGCCGCTGTTATACATCTGATTGAAGAATGTAGAACAGAGATAGCTCGGGTTGTTTGCCGGGTCATTACCGAACAGTAGTTTGGAAAGGGCATTGCCACGATAGTCGGAATATGTATCCTGACCAAAGCTGAACGATACTTCCATATACTTAATGAGAGCGTCATCAGAAGCACTTGTAAAGACGCCGCCGTCAGCCATCAGTGCCTCTTCAAATTCCTGTTTAGCCTTGTCAGGATCGACATCGGATATACGCATGGCAAATCGGAGGCGGAGACTGTTGGCAAGTTTTTTCCACTTGTTGACATCTCCGTTGTAGATTACATCGCCTGTAATCTTATCGCCTGACAATGACAGAGCGCCGCAGGCATCGGTGAGTTCATTGAAGAAAGCTGCGTAGATTTCTTCCTGAGTGTCGTATCGAGGGTTGAATTTCTCGGCAATATACCCAAGACCTGCTTCGCTGAAAGGCGCATCGCCATACACATCGGTAATAAGGGACATCATATAGACGCGATAGATGCGCAGAGCGGCATTTACGTTTGTCAGACCTTCTTCCTCACTGTTATGAATGCCGTCAGTAAGGTTCTTTATAGCGTTGGGATATAGCGAAGTCCAGATGCGGCACATTTCGTTATTGTCGATTGTGTGGCGGCCGCCATAGTTGGTCGTATTCCAGCAACCCATCAGCATCTGAGAGAAAGCATAATGGTAGTTGCGGTAGATTTCCACCATACCCAGATCGCCGTAGGTCTGGAGCTGGGCTGTGGTCAGCTGGGCATTGGGGTCAATGCCGTCGGCTTTTGAAGGGTCTGTGTTCAGATCCTCCATGTAGCTGTCGCTACATGAACCTGCAATGAGCGCAAGAGCCGCTAAAACAGGAGTGAATATCTTATGTAGTTTCATTGGTAATCTTACGTTTAGAATTTAACATACAGGTTGAAACCATAGCTCTTGCGTGAAGGCAGCGAACCATATTCAAGTCCCATACCGGTTGTGTTGTTGTAGTTAGAATCAGGATCGATGTCGGGAATGTTCTTCCATACGATGAACGGGTTTCGTGTCACAAATGAAATAGACATATCCTGCACTACCTTACCGAGCCATTTCTTCGGGAATTGATAGGTAAGTGTGATTTCACGACACTTTATGTATGAGTTGTCATAGATGAACATCGAAGGGGCATTGCGGCAAACACTCATCCAATAGTCTTCGGGGTTGACCTTTATGTCATTGGGACGATAAGTGCCGTCGCCGTTGTCAATCACACCGGGTGCGACAAAACCTCCGGTTGGAGTCCATGTCGAGGCACCTTTTGCAATACCTGCTGCCTGACGCTCTTCTTCCGACTTATACCATTCTTCTCGTCCGGCCAGTGTTGCAAGGCTTTTGCCTGATTCGTGAGCAGCACGTGCCGACATAGAATACAGATCAGCTCCAACCTTTACATCAAAAAGTGCGGTAAGCCCGAAATTCTTGTAATGGAATGTTGTGCTCAGACCACCTGTCCAGTCCCAAGATGCATTTCCAAGAACGTGATTGCTCTTGTCGTACATCGGCAAACCGGTTGCTGGGTCAATAAGAATATCTCCGTTTTCGTTTCTCTGGAAATCGGGGCCTACGATAGAACCGAAGTTCTCACCAACCTTTGCAGCGACCTGGACATCAAGCCATGAAGCCTTTTCAAGTTCAAACATATCCATGCCGTCTACAAGCTTACGCACTTTATTGTTGTTCTTAGAGAAGTTGATACCCAAATCCCAAGAGAAATCGCCTATGATAATGGGACGTGTGTTAAGTGCGATTTCGATACCTTGGTTTTGGATTTCACCGGCATTGATAAGACGATAGGGGTATCCTGTGGCCCAGCTACTTGCCATGCCCATAATCTGGTCTTTACTTATCTGATTGTAATATGTGAAGTCAAGACCGATACGGTTGTTGAGGAACTTTGTTTCAAAACCCACTTCAAATGAGTTGGTCCGGGTAGGTTTGAGGTTCTTATTGGGGATAGTGGTATTGTCAATAAAGCCGATGGTGTAACCGGGATATGTGAATTTTGATTTTGTATATACCAGTCCTAACTGATAGGGATCTGTATCACTACCAACCTGTGCGAATGACAGGCGAACTTTACCGTATGGCAGAATGTCACCACGCTTGATCAGTTCAGAGAACACAAAGCTACCCGACACCGAGGGGTAAATATAGGTGTTATTTCCAGTCGGCAGAGTCGACGATTTATCACCACGGATAGTAGCGTCAAGATATAACAGGTTTTTCCATCCGAGATTGACAGCCGCGAACAGCGAGTTAATCTGCTTGCGGTAGCTGTTTTCCTGAAGGCTTGTTTCGTTGAAGCTCATAAGGGCAACCACATCCATAATCTGCATTTCTTGGGCTGTGGTTATATTTGTACGGTTATCGACCTTATAGATGTTTCCACCGGCAGTTCCTGTGAAGTCAAAGTCACCCCAGCGGTTGTTATAGGTCGCTATGAGTTCAAAGTTATACATCTGGTTTTTGAACTGGCTCTGCTGTAAGTAACCTGACTCATAGCCGGGAGTTGTCGGAGCCTTGAAATCATTGAAATTAAACCAGTTGAGTTCAGCTCCCGCTGTTCCTTTGATTTTGAGGTGTGATGTTACATTATAAATAGCAGATGCGTGTAAACGAAACAGGTCCTTCTTTGAATCATTGGAATTCTTGTAGACGTCCCAATAGGGGTTTACATTATAGGGGTCCATACCGTTCCAGTTGGAATACTCTCCGTTAGCATCCTGATATGTGCGCAACCAACGCTGGTCGTAGGTGGTTGCAAGGGTCATTAGGTTCTTGCCGACGTTAGACTTACTGTCGCCAAGAGCAGGACGATTCTTTACATTTTCGTGGGTATAGTTTACGGTAAAGTCGAGGTCAACCTTCCCCATAGATGTATTGGCACGCAGATTGAAAATGTCACGGCTCATGTGAGTCTTGGGGACAATATCCTTGTTGCGCATATCGGTCAGTGTGAAACGAATGCCTGTATTGCCTGAATTGGATGAGACTGTAACCGTGTTGTTTGCGGTAAGACCGGTTCTGAAGAATCCGGAGGTATTGTCAGGTATTATAAGATATGGACGCTCCACGCCGTCAAAGTAGCGAAGGACGTTGCTTCCGTCTGCTTTCGGTCCCCAGCTCTTATTGGTATTTGAAACTGCGTCGATACTGTATGTGCCGTTGCTGCCCATACCATAGATCTGCTGTACGTTATCCCATTTAGAGAGCTGTTTGTCAAATGTCAGTGTTCCATTATACTCTATCGAATATTTTTCTTTACCGGCTTTCTTGGTGGTGATGAGAATTACACCGTGGCTGGCACGGCTACCGTAGAGAGCGGAAGCGGCCGGACCTTTAAGTACCGACATACTTTCTATATCATCTGGATTGATGCTTGAGATGCCGTCACCAAGGTCGTATCCGCCTGATGTTCCTGCGCTGCCGAAGTTTGTATTGTCAAGAGGTACACCATCGACAACATATAATGGCTGGTTATTACCGGTCATTTCAGTACTACCACGCAGAATTACGCGGGTTGATCCGGAAGGACCACCTGCGGTCTGGCTTACAACGAGACCGGCCACACGACCTGCCATAGAGTTGATGACGTTAGTTTCTTTGGCTTTTTCAAAGGCATCACCTTTTACTTCGTCAAGACCGTAACCGAGTGCCTTTCGGTCGCGCTTGATTCCAAGAGCAGTGACCACCACTTCGCTGAGCATTTGCGAACTCTGCTCCAGCGTGATTTTCATTGGCGCCTCTGTAGCCTTGACCTCAACAGGCTCACTGCCGACATAGCTGATTTTTAGGGTAGCACCCGGTGATACCATCAGCGTAAAGTTACCGTCAAGATCGGTAACTGTTCCATTGCTGGTTCCTTTCTCAATTACTGAGGCACCGATAACGGGGCCTTCAGCATCTTCAACGACACCAGTCACCTTTATCTTCTGAGATGGCGTTGCCGCAGCTGCGCTGGGTTCTGCATACGACTGAAGCGGCATAGCAAAGGATACCGCACCGACAAGCAGGAAACCGCACAGGAGCTTGGTTGTTAAAGTTCTCTGTTTCATGTGTATTGATTAGTTTATTTTAGTTACTTTAATCCAGTCTATATACATCGATGCCGTCTGACCATCTTTTAAGGCTGTAATGCCTTCGATGTCATAGATACCGGTGAATGATCCGCCAACAGCAAGGTTAAACAGAATATAAAAGTCATTTTGAAAATATGGATTACCAGTAATGTCAAAACTATGAAATTTGACATCATCTACAGAAACATCAATCTTATTTTCATTCCAAGTAAGCGTATATGTGTGATATTTGCCGTCTTGCAAATTTGAACCGGTATCTCCGGCGAAATATTGCTGTTCATGTGCGGCAACATCAGGGCCATAATGGAGCGCGGTATTTACTCGCGTGGTACTTGTCCCGTTGGCGATACCTTGGGCATCTCCCATCTCCATTATATCTATTTCACCACAGGCAGGCCACTCCTGCTTATTGTTGCCCATCATCCAAAATGCGGGCCACAGACCATTTGCGGTCTCAGGCAGTTTTATACTTGCCTCAACCTTTCCATACTTGAAATACTTCTTGTTCTTGGTGTTCACGCGACCGGACACCACCTTGTTGCCGGTGCGCTTGGCTGTAAGAATTAGTACAGTCTTACCTTCGTCCTTGCCGACTTTGACCTGACTGGTACTATAGGATTGTAACTCTTGATTTGTCCATCCGGCTTCGTGTGTCTCTTTTGACCAGTAAGCGGAATTGAATGAATCAAAATCGTCAAAGAACACCACATCATCGACAGGTTCAACTACTGGCGGTGTCGGTGTCGGTTCATCTTCCGAGTCGCCACACCCTATTAAAGTCGCTACTGCGAACGCAGAGATGAACAAATGTTTGATATTGAAAAAGACCATGATATTGATTGGTTGGTATATTTACTCCCACATAGACCTTATATGGGTTTTGCAAAATTACCACCGTTCGTTATTATCAAGGTTTGATTACTGACATTTTGAGGTTTGTTTTCTGATATATTATGCTATTATTCAGAAAATCAGACATAAACACGTTTAACCTCGTTCAATTCTGTTCACAAAATTTACTTGGAGACACCCCGAAGTGTTTCTTAAAGATAGTGCTGAAATACTTAGAATTAGCAAAGCCTGTCATCACAGCCACTTCTGTTACAGGTGTCTTTTGCTTAAGTAACTCAGCGGCTCGTTCAAGTTTCAGGATTCTTATAAATTCCTGAGGAGCTTTCCCGGTCAATGACTTCAGACGACCGAAGAACAGTGTTCGGCTCATTGCCATCTCTCGGCATAGATATTCAATGTCAAACTCGGTGTTTGATATATTTGCGATAATTATATCAACAGCCTTATCAACAAATGCCTTGTCAGATGCCAGCATTTCGCTTGTCCGATTGCCTTCGGTCAGTGTCGGTTCCTCGACGATTTGTGGGATTGTCTTCACTTCGACTACGTCACCCTCGGCTCTCATCAATGCAAGCCTCATAAGATATTCACGGATACGCTTGCGGTTGTGGAGCATACCTCTGACCTTGCTTTTGAGGATGTCAAGGCTGAACGGCTTGGCGATATAGTCATCGGCTCCTTTTTCAATGCCGTTCACAATCGCGTCATGAGTGGTTTTCGCAGTAAGTAAAATGACCGGAATGTCGGCGGTGTCAGGGTTGTTCTTTATCATGCTGCACAGCTCGTCACCCTGTATTCCGGGCATCATTACGTCTGAGATGATAATATCCGGATAGTGATTCTCAAGGAATCTTAGGGCATCCTCAGCCGAAATAGTTGACACGACATTATATTCAACCGAGAATGTTGCCGTCAGATAATTCCTGAGATCATCGTTGTCCTCGACAATCAACAATGTCTCATCCTTACTCTCAGAAACAGCGGATACTACGGGAGAAGGTATGCGTATTTCATTCAAAGCCTCATTCAGATTATTCGGATTCCAGTGAATGACAGGCTCGTCATAGATACGCTTGAATGAGATTGTAAAAGTGGTTCCTGCATTCTCTTTAGATGTAAAGCCTATGTTGCCGTTGAGCATTTCCACTATACGCTTGACCTGAAGCAGACCGAAACCGTTGCCTGTTTCTTGTGACGCTCTCGCATTCTCGGCTCTATAGACATTTGTGAATATGTTTTTCTGCTCTTTCTCAGGTATGCCTATACCATTGTCGGTAATCCTGATGACAGCCTTTGACTTGTTTGCGGTTAGTGACACCTCCACTTTGCCACCTTGATTGGTATATTTGCAGGCATTCGACATGAGGTTATCAAGCATGAGTTCAAGCAGATGTCTGTCAGCTGAAACCACTACCTGCTCATCGGGAACTTGCAGGTGAAGCGTGATGCCGCGTTTTTCACCAACATTATTGAAACAACTCAGTTCCTCCGACAATAGATAATTAAGATTGATCGGCTCGATGTTGACCTTTGCTTTTCTCGAATCAATCTTTTCAAAATCGAGCAGCTGAGCGGTGACAGCATTAAGCTTTCGTATATTTGCGCCCGCCACATCGAGCAGATATTTAGCCTTTTCGGAAAGGCCGTCCTGTGTCTTCAGCTCTTCAATGGGCGACATGACCAATGACAATGGAGTGCGGATATCGTGGGCTGTATTGATGAAAAATCTGATTTTGTCTTCGTCATGCTCTTTTCGCAATTGATACCATTTATACCTAATTATAAAATATATAATAAAGACTATTATAGCCAGATAGCATATTCTGGCCCATATTGTATTCCACCACGGTTCTTCGACAGTGATGTCAATAGAGGTTTCATCTATGACTCGTCCGTCGCTTTTACGCAACGCTTTTATTTTTAGGGTATAATTGCCCGGCGGCACATTCCGGAAGCGGGCGGTACCGTTCATGGTCATTTCGCTCCAATCGTGGTCATACCCTTCAAGGATATACTGATAAGCGATGTCATTGCGATAGTCTATGTTTATTGCCTCAAAATCAACATCAAACGAGTTATGACTGGCACTGAGCACTATATTCCGGTTTTGCAGCATCTCAAAAAGCTCCGGTATAATCTTGGCAGACTCCTCTTCGCTGATGCCGTCAATAGTGAATCGGGATATTCTCAATGGTGCGGAGTATTCAGCTACACTGATTTTGTCGGGCGACAGCCTGACTGCGCCTGCCGTACTGCCGAAAATCAAATCACCGTTAGATGTCCTTAAAATCGAGGACTTGTTATATTCTCTGGCAATTCCGTTGATAAAGTTAAGACTGGAAACTGTTGAATCGCCTATGATTGCGAGGCCGTTGCCTGTACTTGCCCAAAGGCGTCCCTTGTCATCATGCACAAGACCGTATATATCATTTGAGGGCAATCCGTCTGACATTTTTATCTCACGTATGATTTTCCTGTTCTTATAATCATACAGGTTAAGACCACCACCTTCGGTTCCAAGCCATACTGTGGTACCTTTTGTGAACATCATCGGGATTATATATGCACTTACGTCGTGCTCTGACTGCTCTTGAAAATTGGCGTACCAGTTATAGCTGTTCGTGTCGGCATCGATGATATAAAATCCGTTGCCGGTAGCGACACCTATACGCTTCTCGTCAACGACACTGATTGACATAACGCCGTCTATCTCAAACCTATGATATAACGAGCCGTCGCTATTAAGGGCTACGAGGCAGCCGTGAGGAGAGCCGACCCATATCTTGCCATGACAATCAGTCTGTATTGCGAAGATATAGTTCGATGACAAGGCTCCATCGCTTTGTGTCCAGTGCCCCTTGATGTTTCCCGACAAATCCATACGGTATACGCCGTCGCCATAACAACCGGCCAGTACATTTCCGTTGCCGTCCTCACACAGCGATACAACGACTATTCCGGATAATGAATTTTTCCAAATTCCGGTACGGGGATTGTAAATGCTTATTCCGCGGTCAGTTGCATACCATATATTTCCGTCTGTCGACTCTATGATATAATTCACATTGTTGTTGACAAGAGAGTTGGGATTGTCTTTTATATGTGTAATTATCTGTATGGGCGACTGCGACAGACTCACCATTGTCACCCCTCCGGTATAACTGCCAATCCACAGATTGCCGTGGCCGTCATTCAACAGTGCATATATGCCGTTGCCGGTAAATGAAAACTCCGGGGCGAGTTCCGTGTTGACAAACGTGGCCAGAGAGTTGGCCTTTACATTATAAGCCAGGACACCGCTGCCGTCAATACCTATGGCAAGCCTTTCCGGGCTAAGTTTGACAATAGAACGTATCGGCTTATGCAACAGGCTGTTTGTAGCATGGATTTGGGCAACACTGAAATCCGACAAATCAAGTTTATATAAGCCCTTGTTGAAAGCTCCGATATATAGGGCATCGTTTTCCTCATCGAAATACAGGCTCTGTATTTTGGTATCTTTCAGCAGACCAACATCTTTGACCGCATGGTCGTCACGCATGATTTTAAGTCCCGAAGAGGTTGCTGCAAACAAATAACCTTTTGCAATAATGATGTCGTTGACAGCCGCGCCGGGCAGTATGGGGCGATAGTCCTTATCTGACACGTATTTAAACAGGCCGTCATTGGTTGCATACAATATACTGTTGTCACTGCTCACCAGCATTTTGTTGAGCACAACATCGCTATGACTTAGGTCGGAAAGATTGCTCGTCAAAATAAACGAATCATATACGGGCGTATATTTGTGAATTTTGCCTGTACTTTCGTAGGCATACAAATCGCCCTCATTGAGATACAGCTGAATTATACGACCAGCTCTATCGCCATAGAACGAATCGCCTTCAAGAGAGTAATTCTTAAGAATCCTACCATTATACCTGTCAACCCCCGACTTGGTACTTATCCAGATAGCTCCTGACGCATCTTCAGCAAGCGAATACACCTTCTGACTACTGAGCCCCGTCGAGTTGTCAATACGCAGAACTTCTGAAATTACATGCTGACTTCCATAGCCTTTCTGTGCAAGAAACAGAAAAACCATGACAACCACTGTAATAAACAGCCCGTTCTTAGTGCTCTTTAGCGAAGTTGGCGTATAATCACCCATAATACTGCAAAGTTAGCTAAATTTCTCGACATTAGAGGATTTACAACTCAAAAACTTTAATAATAGCATAATAGCAAAAACAGACGAGTTGCCTCCGACACTATCATCTTCAGCCGTGTGGTATGAAAGTCCACGGCGGAGGTGGCGAGTCGGCGCTGTGTACGCAGGTAGATGTCATACTTGTCTATGAAGGAACGGTCGATAGCCGTAAACGGAATGTCCGACAACTTAGAAAAAGAAAAAATGCTTGCCGGCATGATATATGATGCCAATTATGATCCGTCGCTCATTGCCGAGCGTCTCTAATGCAAGGAACTTTGCCGTGACTATAATGACCTGCGTCCAAAAGACACCATAGGCCGCGAGCGCCTGTTGCGCCGCATTCTCGGCCATGTGGAAGACTCAATCCTGATCGAACAGCCCTTCTTCTGCGACTATGGCTACAACATAAGTGTAGGCAAAAACTTCTACGCCAATTTCAACCTCGTCATCCTTGACGGAGCCAAGGTGACATTCGGCGACAATGTCTTCATAGCCCCGAACCGCGGATTCCACACCGCCGGTCATCCGATTGACCCGGTTGAAAGAAACAAAGGTCTGGAATATGCCCGGCCGATAACCGTCGGCAACAACGTATGGATCGGAGCATCTGTCACGGTACTGCCGGGAGTGACCATAGGTGACAACTGCGTGATCGGAGCCGGAAGTGTAGTGACAAAAGACATCACGGCCGGTTCTGTAGCCGTAGGTAATCCATGCCGCGTCATCAGGAAAATAGACGAACAGCAACCTTAAGCATCATGTTCTGACAAAAAATTCGTACCTTTGCATTGCTGATCTGAAGATGCGTTTTGTAATCCTCATCGGAGGGCATTATGATAATGCTGGATAAGATGACCGGGTAAAACCTCGATTCTTATTCAGCAATTTTTATGTTCACATTAGTCATAACCCCTTTTTTCTATCTTATGAAACGTGATGCTATTGATCTGGGTAATGTACATATCCCCACCCTCTTCAGAATCTATCTTGTGCCTACGCTGCTTGGAATGCTCGCACTTTGTGCGGTGACCGCAACGGACGGTATATTCGTAGGACGCGGATGTGGGAGCGACGCACTGGCTGCCGTCAACATCTGCATTTCGCCGACAATGGTGATGATGGGCATCGGACTGATGCTTGGCGTAGGAGCGTCTGTTGTTTCCTCACTCCATCTTGCCGCTGGCAACATCAAAGCCGCAAGACTGAACATCACCCAGGCCCTCCTTGTCGCAACCGTCCTCGCAGGGCTGTTTCTTATCGCCACTCTGTCATCTCCCCGTCACACCGCGCTGCTTTTAGGTAGCTCCGAATCGCTTATGCAGCTTGTCCTGGACTATATGCCCTGGATATTTGCCACGTGTGTGTTTCAGATCTGGTGTGCGATAGGCCTTTTTATTGTCAGACTTGACGGTTCGCCGAAATATGCCATGTGGTGCAACGTCCTGCCCGGCCTGCTGAATGTGATCCTCGACTATCTGTTTATCTTTCCGCTTGACATGGGAGTCCGCGGTGCGGCACTCGCCACATTTCTCAGCTGCATGACAGGCGGCGTCATGGTACTTGTCTATCTTGTGTTTCTCGCATCCGATCTCAGACCGGCTAAATTGAAAATCAGCCTGACCAGCCTGCGGCTGACTCTCCGCAACATAGGTTACCAGTGCAAGATCGGTATTTCAGCACTACTTGGCGAAGCTACTATGGGCGTTCTGATGCTGATGGGCAATCTGGGATTCATGCGCTATATAGGCAATGACGGCGTCGGAGCCTTCAGCATTGCCTGCTACTACTGTCCGTTCGCATTCATGATCGGTAATGCCATCGCACAGTCAGCACAACCGATCATCAGCTATAACTACGGACTCGGAGAGCGTTCAAGAGTGGTATCTACTGAAAAACTTGCCATCATCACCGCCCTGATATGTGGTGGGGTAGTCACCGCTTCTTTCAGTCTGCTGCCGGAACTTATGGTAGGCCTCTTTCTTGACATCCATTCTGAAGCTGCCTCGATTGCAATAGCCGGCTTCCCGGTCTACTCTACAGCATTTGTTTTCTTCATTTTCAATCTGACGGCAATAGGCTACTTCCAAAGTATCGAAAAAGCGCTCCCGGCAATAATTTTCGCTCTGCTGAGAGGTGTCATATTCCTTGTTCCGTCCTTTATTCTTGTTCCGAAGCTATTAGGCATAAACGGCATATGGATGGCTCTCTCTGTTTCAGAGATCATGACAAGCCTGTGCATTTCCGCGTATTATCTGTACAACAGACTCCGGCCCGGAGCACAGTCATAGAAATTGCAGGAAAACAAAAGAATTTATTCTATTATCCGACTGTCCATTGCGGGGATTTGCGCCTGCTGAAGTTTGCTGAAAGCACCGGCGCAAACGGCGATGAAAGACTTCGCGCTCCGGACGGGCAACCCTTGACACAGGCACAGCATTTTATGCACTTTGCCGGATCTGACGAACGGCAGTCATCACTGACTGCATCAGCCGGACATACAGAGACACATTTCCCACACCCGCTGCAAAGCATCGGATCTATAAGCGGAACAAGCCTGACAGGATTCACTTTCTGTCCTTCGGAGTAAACTTTCACAAACGCCCTGAAATTAGCCAAAGACTCTTCCGGCAACGGTTCGTCATGCAGCACCGCCACATCCACCGGCCTCAGACTTTCGCATTTCAAAGTCTCGCCAACAGCCTTGCCGAATCCGAATGCTTCATCAAGATCTGCCCGGTCCGGACGTCCGACAGCAATCGGGGTGTCAGGGCGCGAATAGGAATGCTCCCCGACAAAGGCTCCGGCCGCAACCGGCACAAAGCCAAGACCGGAAACAAATTCTGCCATATCTGAAAGCGCGTTCTCAAAAGCCCGGTTGCCATAAACTGCGATCAGCACACACGGAGTTGAATCTGCAACAATGTGTTTCATTCTTTCCTTTGCCATCGGAGCCATCCTGCCGCCATAGACAGGTGCTGCGATTACGGCCAGATCAGACCGCCTTAGGCTGATGCTGCCAGGCTGAAGCCCAAGAGTAAGATTGTGGAGAATACTGCCTGCCGCAGCCGTTCCGCTGATGCCGTCCGCAACCGAACGGGCTATTTTCAGAGATGTTTCTGTAGGCGAAAAAACGATATTGTGTAATTCCATTTCAAGAAGCAATATTATGTGATACCGGCAACCGATAGGGCCGAGACTGCAAATATACGCATTTACAATGAAAAAACGTCCGCCAGGATCCACATCTTAGCGGACGCATTGTTAAACACTTAACATCTTTTCTGCTTATAAACTAATCTTCTTTGTTATATATTATGTGTTTGTTGAAAGTATGAGCAATATGGATTATTCATAACGTATTGCCTCTATCGGGTCGAGATTCGACGCCTTCTCTGCCGGATACCAGCCGAAGAAGACCCCGGTGATCGTACACACGGCAAATGAAAGTCCGACCGAATACATCTGAATATACACCGGCCAGTGGGCTATGACCGTGACAAGCCAGGAGGCAAGCACTCCGACCAATATGCCTATGACACCGCCGGTCACGCTTATGATGACGGCCTCGATCAGGAACTGCGAGAGGATGTCGATGCCACGGGCTCCAACTCCGTCAAATATTAAACCAACAGGCAAAAAAAATCCACGAACCGGCTCTTATCGGACATCCACACGGCTAAGGCCCTGTTCACCAATATTTGTTAACGCCGGGGCGCTCAAGCGTCATGCAGATGTGTTCGCGCAGTAGGGGAGCAACGCGGTGGCATTGTGGCCGAAACATATTGTGCATAAATATGAGCCATAATGACACATCGGACTGCTGCCATTTTCGTATTTTTGCCATGCCGTGAACGTTTTAACATACCTTATAAAATTGCGCCGTGAATATGCTGCAAAACATATAACCGATCGCTTGAAAGTTATTGCAAAAAATCTAATTTTACAAACTAAAACCAAACCTTATGAAATTTACATATCTCACAGCATTCATCGTTGCCGGTGCAGCCTTGACTCTGACATCATGTGGAGAAAACAAAAAAACATCGGATCTTACAGAATCCGGACTTGACCCTGACAACTTCGTGACCACCGTCAACGGCAAGACTACCGGACTTTATACCCTGAAAAATAATTCCGGCATGGAAGTCTGCATCACCAATTTCGGAGGACGCATCGTCTCGCTGACTGTGCCTGACAGAGACGGAACCCCGACAGATGTCGTGCTGGGATTCGACAGCATCGCCTCATATCTCCCGGAAAACAATCAGACTGACTTCGGAGCTGCGATAGGCCGCTACGCCAACCGCATCAATCAGGGAAGAATGGTGATTGACGGCGACAGCATCAGACTGCCTCAGAACAACTTCGGCCACTGCCTGCATGGCGGTCCAGCAGGATGGCAATATCAGGTATATGACGTCATTGCAGCAAATGACAGCACTCTCGTGCTCGAAATGGACTCTCCTGACGGTGACAACAATTTTCCAGGTAACGTGAAAGCGACAGTCTGCTACACTCTCACCCCTGACAATGCACTTGACATAGCCTACAGCGCTGTCACCGACCGCCCGACTGTCATCAACATGACCAACCACTCCTATTTCAACCTCAGCGGAGACCCTGACAAAGCGATCACAGACCATCTGCTCTACATCAACGCTGCGGACTACACTCCTGTCGACTCAACATTCATGACCACCGGCGAGATAGCTTCTGTCAAAGACACTCCGATGGATTTCACCACCCCGCGTGCCATCGGCGAAAAAATTGATGAAACAGACTTCGAACAGATCTCAAACGGTATGGGCTATGACCATAACTGGGTACTGACCACAAACGGCAACGACAGCATTATCGCCGCCAGCCTCTACGCCCCTTCAACAGGTATCAGACTTGATGTGTTCACCGACGAACCGGGTATTCAAGTCTACTCCGGCAACTTTCTTGACGGCTCCGTCAAAGGCAAAAACGGCAAAGTCTACAACAAAAGGGCTGCCATATGCCTTGAATCACAGCACTACCCCGACAGCCCGAACAAACCTCAATGGCCGTCTGTGATTCTCAGACCCGGCGAGACGTACAGTAGCCATTGCGTGTTCCGTTTCGGAATTGAAAAGTAATTCTACACATATACTATTACTATATTTATACCATTACTATATTTAAATGTTGTTTAAAAACAATCTCTTATAACTCAGAATCTGACACTAAAAAAATCATCAATTAAATCATGGCTCTATTAGACTGGATTGTCATCGCTATATTCTTCATAGCGCTCATCGGCATCATCGTATGGGTGATGCGGCAGAAACAAAACAATGCCGAAGACTACTTCCTTGGCGGCAAAGACGCAACCTGGATTGCCATCGGCGCTTCGATTTTCGCCTCTAACATCGGATCGGAACATCTTATAGGCCTGGCCGGATCAGGAGCATCAAGCGGCATGGCAATGGCCCATTGGGAAATCCAGGGCTGGATGATCCTTCTGCTCGGATGGGTCTTCGTGCCGTTCTATTCCCGCTCTATGGTCATAACGATGCCTGAATTTCTTGAACGCCGCTACAACTCGGCCTCCCGAACCATTCTCTCGCTGATCTCTCTGATCAGCTACGTGCTGACTAAAGTCGCAGTGACGGTTTATGCCGGCGGACTCGTATTCCAGCAAGTGTTCGGCATCGACACCCTATGGGGCATAGACTTTTTCTGGATCGCTGCCATCGGCCTTGTCGTGATCACTGCCCTCTACACCATCTTCGGCGGCATGAAATCTGTGCTCTACACCTCCGTGCTCCAGACTCCGATCCTGCTGCTCGGATCAATGATCATCCTCGTGCTCGGCCTTAAGGAACTCGGCGGATGGGACAAGATGATGGAAATCTGTTCCTCGGTGGAAGTCAACCAATACGGTGACACCATGACTAACCTCATACGCGACAACCGCGATCCGCAATATCCCTGGCTCGGCGCCCTTATCGGCTCAGCGGTTATCGGTTTCTGGTACTGGTGTACCGACCAGTTCATAGTGCAGCGCGTGCTCTCAGGCAAAAACGAGCGTGAAGCCCGCCGAGGCACAATCTTCGGTGCCTACCTCAAACTGCTCCCGGTCTTCCTCTTTCTCATTCCCGGCATGATCGCCTTCGCACTCCATCAGAATCTCGGCGACTTCCTTCCGCTGACTGAAAACGGACTCCCAAACTCTGACGCCGCCTTCCCCACCCTTGTGGCCAAACTGCTTCCGGCCGGTGTGAAAGGCCTGATTGTATGCGGCATTCTCGCTGCACTTATGTCATCACTCGCATCTCTCTTCAACTCCTCAGCCGCTCTGTTCACCATCGACTTCTATCAGCGCTTCCGTCCGAAAACCGACCCGAAAAAACTCGTGCGCATCGGCCAGGCCGCCACAGTTGTCATCGTGGCTCTCGGCATTCTCTGGATACCGGTCATGCGCTCCGTAGGCGATGTGCTATATCTCTATCTTCAGGACGTGCAGTCAGTGCTCGCCCCCGGCATCGCAGCAGCATTCCTCATGGGCATCTGCTGGAAACGCGCGTCAGCCCAAGGCGGCATGTGGGGACTTATCGCCGGTCTCGTCATCGGCCTGACCCGACTCGGAGCCAAAATCTATTACAGCAATGCGACCGTAGTGCCCGGCAGCGACAGCAGCCTCTTCCAATACCTGTTCTACGACACCAACTGGCTCTTCTTCTGCGGATGGATGCTGGTGTTCTGCCTCCTGGTTGTGATAATTGTCAGCCTCTTAACCAAAGCGCCTGACCAGGAAAAGATACGCGGACTTGTGTTCGGCACCTCAACTCCGGAACAGCGGGCCGCAACCCGCGCAAGCTGGAACCACTGGGATGTAATCCACACCGTCATCATTCTCGGCATCACAGCCGCTTTCTATTATTACTTCTGGTAATCTGGCGGACTGAACCTGACCAGCCGAATGATTGTTTATATTAAACTATACTCGTCTCATAAATGTTACAGGAACTTAAAGAAAAAGTCTTTCACGCCAATCTCGAACTGGTAAAGCAAGGACTCGTCATCTACACCTGGGGCAATGTCTCAGGCATAGACCGTGAAAAAGGGCTCATCGCAATCAAGCCGAGCGGGCTCGACTATGACAAAATGACCGCTGACGATATGGTAGTGGTTGACCTTGAAGGAAATATCGTAGAAGGCAAGCTGCGCCCATCTTCTGACACTCCCACCCATCTCGCTCTCTACCGGGCTTTTCCGGCTATCGGCGGAGTTGTCCACACTCACTCCACCTATGCCACCGCCTGGTCACAGGCCGGCCTTGACATACCCAACATAGGCACCACTCATGCCGACTATTTCCACAAAGACATCCCCTGCACGGCCGACATGACAGCCGAAGAAGTCAGAGGTGACTATGAACTGGAAACCGGCAACGTCATCGTCAGACGCTTCGCCGACATCGACCCGACGGCCACACCGGCAGTTCTGGTAAAAAACCACGGACCTTTTACCTGGGGCAAAGATCCGGCCGATGCAGTCCATAACGCAGTTGTGCTCGAACAGGTCGCCAAAATGGCATTCATAGCCCGCACCATCAATCCGGCGCTGACCATGAATCCGCTCCTCATCGAGAAGCACTACAACCGCAAGCACGGCCCCGGTGCATATTACGGACAGGGCAAACAGGATTGAAAAACTGCAAGACGAATTCTTGCAATTCAAATAATACAGATAACACAGACAGAAAAAAACAAACTTATATGGCATTTGAAAACAACGAACTCTGGTGGATCACCGGAGCACAGCTCTTATACGGCGGCGACGCAGTCGTAAAAGTCGACGCACACTCAAAAGAAATGGTCGATGGTCTCAACGCCTCCGGCGTGATACCGATGAAAGTGGTCTATAAAGGCACAGCCAACTCTTCACGCGAAGTGGAAGAGATCATGAAAGCGGCTAACAACGACTCACGCTGCGTCGGTGTGATCACCTGGATGCACACATTCTCACCGGCCAAAATGTGGATTCACGGCCTGCAGCAACTCCGCAAGCCGCTGCTCCATTTCCACACACAGTACAATGCCGAAATCCCCTGGGAGACTATGGACATGGACTTCATGAACCTCAACCAGAGCGCCCACGGCGACCGCGAATTCGGCCACATCTGCGCCCGTCTGAACATCCGCCGCAAAGTAGTTGTAGGCTATTGGAAAGACAAGGCCATCCAGGAACGCATAGCCGTCTGGTCACGAGTGGCCGCGGCATGGGCCGATGCACAGGACATGAGAGTCATCCGCTTCGGCGACCAGATGAACAACGTGGCTGTCACTGACGGTGACAAGGTTGCCGCCGAAATGCAGTTGGGCTACCACGTGGACTACTGTCCCGTCAGCGAACTGATGGAATATCACAAGAAAGTCACCGAAGAGGAAACCAAGGCTCTCTTCGATACCTACCTCGCCTCCTATGATTTTGACCCGAAAATCGCTGACGCCACAACTCCTGAACACAAATCGGTCTGGAATGCCGCCCGCGCCGAACTCGCAATCCGTGCCTGCCTCCAGGACAAAGGAGCCAAGGCATTCACTACCAACTTTGACGATCTCGGCACTGATGACATAAATGATCCGCACTTCGAAGGCTTTGACCAGATACCCGGCCTCGCATCACAGCGACTGATGGCTGAAGGCTACGGCTTCGGAGCCGAAGGCGACTGGAAATCAGCAGCCCTCTACCGCACCCTGTGGGTTATGAACCAGGGTCTATCCGGCGGGTGCTCCTTCCTTGAAGACTACACTCTCAACTTCGATGGCAATGAAAGCTCTATACTCCAGGCACATATGCTTGAAATCTGCCCTCTCATAGCAGAGCGTAAGCCTCGTCTTGAAGTGCATTTCCTCGGCATCGGCATCCGCAAGGCTCTGACCGCACGTCTGGTATTCACCTCAAAACCGGGGCCCGGCGTCACAGCCACTGTCATTGACATGGGCAACCGTTTCCGCCTGATTGTCAACGATGTCGAATGTCTGAAATCAAAACCTCTTCCCAAACTGCCCGTAGCATCGGCTCTCTGGAAACCGATGCCCGACTTCGCCACCGGAGCCGCAGCATGGATTCTCGCCGGAGGCACCCACCACTCATGTTTCGCCTACGGTGTCACTCCCGAATACTGGGCAGACTATGCCGAAATGGCCGGCATCGAAATGCTTCACATCGACAAGGACACAACCATCGAGAATTTCAAGCGTGAGATGCGCATCAACGATGTCTATTACATGCTCAACAGATAAAATGCAACTTGATCCGAAAACAACAATCGAACAGGGCAAGGCGATCCTCGGAATCGAACTGGGATCCACCCGAATCAAAGCCGTACTGATCGACGGAGAGAACAAGCCGATAGCCCAAGGCTGTCATGAATGGGAAAACCAGCTCGCCGACGGCCTGTGGACCTACAGCACAGAAGCTATCTGGTATGGCCTGCAGGACGCCTATGCCGACCTGCGCGCAAATGTGCGCAAAGATTTCGATATAGAGATCGAACATCTTGCAGCAATCGGTGTCAGCGCCATGATGCACGGCTATATGCCATTCGGAGCCGACGGCGAAATACTCGTGCCCTTCCGGACCTGGCGCAACACCAACACCGGACCTGCCGCAGCCCGGCTGTCGGAACTCTTTGTCTACAACATCCCTCTCAGATGGAGCATCTCTCACCTATATCAGGCTATACTCAACGGAGAGGAACATGTGAAAGATATCGACTATCTGACCACTCTCGCAGGCTATATCCACTGGAAACTGACCGGCAGGAAAGTGCTTGGCGTAGGCGATGCCTCAGGCATGATACCCATAGATCCCTCCACCGGAAACTATTCGGCTGAAATGGTCGGCAAATTCGACTCGCTCATCAAAGACAAAGCCTACCCCTGGACTCTGACCGATATACTTCCTGAAGTGCTTTCGGCCGGACAGGATGCCGGAAAGCTCACGCCTGAAGGCGCCAGAAGGCTTGACGTGTCGGGCCATCTGCAGCCGGGCGCACCATTCTGCCCGCCGGAAGGCGATGCGGGAACCGGCATGGTAGCAACCAACGCCGTGTTGCAGCGCACCGGCAACGTGTCTGCCGGAACCTCGTCATTCTCAATGATCGTTCTTGAGAAAGATCTCTCCAAGCCCTATGAGATGATCGACATGGTGACCACACCTGACGGAAGCCTCGTCGCGATGGTCCACTGCAACAACTGCACATCCGATCTAAATGCCTGGGTCAGCCTTTTCAAAGAATACCAGCAACTGCTCGGAGTGCCCGTTGACATGAACGAGGTGTTCGGCAAACTCTATGAAAATGCCCTTAGCGGAGACCCCGACTGCGGCGGACTGCTTTCCTACAACTACTATTCCGGCGAACCTGTGACCGGCCTGACCGAAGGACGCCCGCTTTTCGTCCGTTCAGCCGCCGACAGATTCAACCTCGCCAATTTCATGCGCGCAAACCTCTACGCATCCGTGGCTGTGCTTAAAATCGGAAATGACATCCTTTTCAACGAAGAGAAAGTAGAAGTAGACCGTATCACCGGACACGGCGGTCTGTTCAAGACCAAAGGCGTAGGCCAAAGAATACTCGCAGCGGCGCTCAATTCTCCGATCTCCGTAATGGAGACTGCCGGCGAAGGCGGCGCATGGGGCATAGCGCTTCTTGCATCGTATCTTGTCAACAATGACAAAGGGCTGTCGCTTGCAGGCTTCCTCAACGACCGGGTGTTTCTCGGTGATGCGGGCTCTGAAATCGCCCCTGATCCGGCCGATGTCGAAGGCTTCAACCGCTACATCGAAACATACAGACAAGGTCTGGCCATTGAACATGCGGCCTGCGAAGCCAAACGATAATCCGGCTCCACAAGAACTGTCAAAACTATCCCATAAGAAGGACGGAAAGCTTTCAACAGCTGTCCGTCTTTCTGTTTTTTCACCAAAAACACGGAAACCATTCCGAGAAAGAAAATTTAAGAACCGGCATTTGATTTTTTCTGATGATTTGTTGTAAATTTGTGACGCGTAAAATTTTATCATCAGTCTAAAACACATCAGTATATGAAAATCAACGGTCAGATAAAGGCCATAGCCACGCTTGTGCTTGCCGGCGTAATTCCTCACTGTGCCATCGCACAGCAAAATGAGATCTGTTTTCAGACACCGGGCGGACAGCACATCAGAGTCAGCGCCGTAAGTGACAACATCATCAAAGTTAGCAACTGGAATGCCGGAGAGACTTTGCCGGAAACCGCCACTTCGGTATTGAAAGGCCAAAGCGGAACTTCATCAGTGAGCACGGCTCCGGGCATCTGCGTGATGACAACCGGAGGCGGAATAGTTGTCCGGGTAGACAGCCTGACCGGCTCTGTTGACATCAGCGCCGGCCCGAAACGATCAGTCAGTGACAACGGTCTGCGCACACTCGCCGGCGGACAGAGGCGGCTCGAACTGTCGACCGTAGGCGAAGGTTCATTCTACGGCGCAGGCGAACGCGGCTACAGTTTCAACCTTGCGGGTGACACTCTTGTGATGTACAACAAACAGAACTACGGCTACACCGCAGGCGAAGAACGCATCCGTCAGATGAACATCACAATGCCGCTGTTTCTCTCGTCAAACGGCTATGCAGTTGTATTCGATGACTTTGCAGCCGCCAGCATGATCATGTCCAATCCGATTGTCTACACAAGCGAATCACGGTCACCAATTTCATATTATTTCATCAACGGCGCCGGATCACTCGCTTCAGTGACACGAGAACTGTCAGCGCTTACCGGCCGGCAGAAACTGCCCCCGTTCTGGGCCCTCGGATACATAACTTCAAAATACGGCTATCACACCCAGCAGGAGACTCTCGGTGTGGTTGACACTCTCAAACGGGCCGGTTATCCGCTTGACGGAATCGTGCTCGACCTCTACTGGTACGGCAAAGAGGAAGACATGGGGCGTCTGGCCTGGGATCAGCAACAGTGGCCCGACCATAAGAAAATGCTTGCCGATCTCAAAGAGCGCGGTGTAAACACGGTCATCATATCCCAGCCCTACATTCTCCGCAACGGACGCGGTCTTGAAAACTACAATGAGCTTGCATCGAAAGGCCTCCTGGTCAAGGATTCGACCGGAGGCCCGCAGGAAGTCAAAATTTGGGTCGGCGAAGGCGGCATGTTTGATGTCTCTAATCCTGACACCAGGTCGTGGCTGAGCGAGCGCTACAAGGCTCTTACCCTTGAAGGTGTCGGAGGCTGGTGGGGCGATCTCGGCGAACCCGAAGTGCACCCTGAAACCGGCATACACGCCAACGGACTCAGCGCCCGTGAATACCATAATCTCTACGGCAACGACTGGTCATCAGTCATATCTGACCTGTTTGCCTCGGAGTTTCCAGACCGCAGGCTAATGACCATGATGCGCGGAGGCACTACAGGCCTGCAGCGCTACAGCGTCTACCCCTGGTCAACTGATGTATCCCGCTCCTGGGGCGGACTGCAGCCGCAGATCACCATCATGCTCAACTCCGGGCTCAGCGGCCTGGGCTACATGAGCCACGATGTGGGCGGTTTTGCAATCGACCCGGATGCTCCCTATGATCCCGAACTGTATGTGCGGTGGCTCCAGCTCGGCACCTTCTCTCCCATCCTCCGCACTCATGCCCAGGCTACGGCAGAACCTTACAATTATCCGGACCAACAGCACATAATCCTGCCCCTGATCAAGGAACGCTACAGATGGCTGCCATACAACTACACTCTGGCCTACGAAAATGCCTCGCAGGGTCTGCCCCTTGTGCGCCCGCTCAATTTCTACAGTCCCGGATCCGACAGATTCGATGACATCACAGATGAATATCTCTGGGGACGCGACATCCTCGTGGCTCCGGTCATGACCCAGGGCGCAACCCGGCGCAGCATTGTCTTCCCCGATGGCCTCTGGGTTGACTACAACAATCCAGGCAGACTTTACAACGGCGGAGATACCGTCACCTATCCCGCGCCACTTGAAGTGCTCCCACTCTTTGTCCGCGCAGGTGCCATCATCCCGCAGGCCGACTATGGCATGCAGTCGACTGAAGACTACCGAACCGACCGTTATACGATAAACTACTATCCGTATCTCGGCAAATCGGAATACACTCTGTTTGAAGATGACCGCAAATCGCCCGGCTCACTCGATGAAGGAGCTTATTCTCTCATAAATTTCACCGGCGAAGCCTCCATTGAAGGGATAAATCTTGACATCTCGTCACAAGGCACATATCCGGGAGCGCCGAAAGTCAAAGATCTGACATTCCGGATCCATCTTGTTGACGGCGACCCTTCATCAGTCAGCGTTGACGGACACAAGCTGAAACGCGGAGCATGGAAATTTGACCGCAGCGAATCCATGCTGACATTCAAAATCAAATGGAACGTTGACAAACCTCTGGCAATACATATCCGCTAAACAGTCTCCCCCCCCAAAAAAAGTCCATGACCAATGGCCAAGCGCCACAGTTCATGGGCTTTTTTTTTACGGATTACATCATGCAATCTTCTCGTGCTGACGTGTGCCCAAAACTCAATGCCTCCGAGATGCGATAAAATCACTTTTTTTTCGTAACTTCGCGATTGCATCGGCATTATGCCGCTAATGTGCCAAAAGTCAATAACCTATCATAGACATGAAACAGTGCATACTCTTCTCGCTGACACTGTCGGCTTCTCTTCTGCTGCCGTTCGGCTCCAGGGCCGACGGCTATCGCAATCCGGTGATACCGGGTTTTCATCCCGACCCTTCAGTAGTGGCAGTCGGTGATGATTTTTATCTTGTGAACTCGTCATTCTGCTATTTTCCGGGAGTGCCCCTCTATCACAGCAAAGACCTTGTCAACTGGCAGCAGACAGGCCACGTGCTTGACCGCGAAAGTCAGCTGAATCTCAAAGGCGCCTCTGTCTGGGGCGGTATCTATGCCCCGACTATCAGATATGACAACGGACGGTTCTATATGATCACCACCAATGTCTCGGACAAAGGAAATTTTCTCGTGCACACCACCGATCCGGCAAAAGGCTGGAGTGATCCGGTGTGGCTCAGGCAGGGAGGCATTGATCCATCGCTATATTTCGAGGACGGCCGATGCTACATGGTCAGCAATCCTGACAACGGCATATGGCTGTGTGAGATCAACCCGCTCAGCGGAGAGCAGCTGAGTGAAAGCCGGCACATATGGGACGGAACAGGCGGTCGATATCCCGAAGCACCGCACATTTACAAAAAAGACGGCTGGTATTATCTGTTGATAGCCGAAGGAGGCACCGAACCGGGCCACAGTGTGACCATAGCCCGCAGCCGTGACATAGCCGGGCCTTACACAGCCAATCCGGCAAATCCGATACTCACTCATTTCAACCGGGCTGGACAGGCCAACCCCATCCAGGGAACCGGACATGCCGATCTCGTCCAGGCTCCTGACGGATCATGGTGGCTGGTATGTCTCGGATTCCGCCAGCAGAACGGCGCGCACCATCTTCTCGGACGCGAGACTTATCTTGCTCCGGTACGATGGGACGAAAACGCCTGGCCTGTGGTCAACGGCAACGGAATCATCAGCCTTGACATGGATGTGCCGACATTGCCGCTCAGTCCGCTCCCTCCCAAAAAGCAGCGCGACAATTTCGACAGCAAGACTCTCGGCCACGAATGGGTGTGGCTCAGAAATCCGGTGACCGGCAACTACAGCTATGGCAAAGGCAGTCTGAAACTCAAAGGCACCTCCGCCGGACCGGATAGCACGACCGAATCACCGACAATGCTGTTACGCCGTCAGGAGCATATCAATTTCACGGCAACTACATCTGTCAGCCTTGAGAATCCATCGGCCGGGAGCGAAGCCGGCCTGACGGTATTCGCCTCCGAGCCGTCGCACTATGACATGTTCGTCACTCAGAAAACCGACGGGAGCAAAACGGTCGCGCTCAGATACCGGCTTAACGAACTGACCCATATCGAAAAGGAACTCTCACTCCCGCATGACTGCAAAAAGGCGATACTGCGCGTTACCGCAAGCCCGACTGTCTACAGTTTCTCCGCATCAACTGACGGAGGCAAGAGCTTTCAGGAGCTCGGAAAGATGAACACCCGCTATCTCTCAACCGAAACCGCCGGAGGATTCACCGGCACATTCATCGGGCTATATGCCGTCTCGCCCGACAATCACGGAGACGGAATTTTTGACTATTTCGACTACATTCCTAAATCAGAATAAAATAAATGAGAACTTCTTTAATAGCCCTCGCTCTTGCGCTGACTGCAGGAGGAGCCTCGGCAAAGGTCAGGCCTTCGGCTATGATCAGTGACAACATGGTGCTTCAGCAGAATGCCAGCGCACGCATATTCGGCAGCGCCGATCCGGGATCGACTGTGACCGTGACTCCGTCATGGAACAACAAGCCCTACTCAACCACCACTGACCGCACCGGCCAGTGGTGCCTGGCCATTGACACCCCCGGCGGCAGTTTCGACAAGCACACCATCACGATTTCTGACGGCGAGCCGATAACGGTCGGCAACGTGCTCGTCGGTGAAGTCTGGCTGGCTTCCGGACAGTCCAACATGCAGATGCCGCTGAAAGGATTTCCCGGCTGCTGCACCGAAGGCGGATATGATGAGATTGCGTCTTCACGCCGGCAGGCCGACAAAGTCAGATTTTTCACCGTGCCCCTGACCCAGAGCTATACTCCGGTTGACACCGTCAATGCCTCATGGGCTGTACCGTCACCTGAAACCTCGACAGAATTCAGCGCACTCGCATGGCATCTGGCCAAGCGCATGAGCGACGTGCTTGATGTGCCGGTGGGCATTGTCAGTGCGGCTTATGGCGGTGCCAAAGTTGAAAGCTGGACTCCCAGAGAGCTGCTTGAGACATACAAGGATGTGTCGCTCGATCCGAAAGACATCGAACCGATGGTCCACTACCTGCGCCCGATGCTGATGTATAACGCTATGTTTGTACCCATCAGCAACTACACCTATAAAGGTATCCTGTGGTATCAGGGTTGCTCCAACGTATCCACCTGGCAGACCTATGCCGAACGGCTTGAGGCTATGGTGAAACATTGGAGAGACCGGATAGCCATCGGCGACATTCCGTTTTACAGTGTTGAGATCGCACCGTATGAATACGGCGACCCTTCTGAGCAAGGCAAAGCGCCTCTGCTACGCGAGGCTCAGCGGAAAGCCGTGGAGCGGATTCCGAACAGCGGAATCATCTGCACGAACGATCTCGTAAAGCCTTATGAACGTTTCAACATCCATCCGGCCGACAAAGCGGCTGTAGGCAAGCGTCTGTGTGACCTTGTGCTTAACAAGACTTACGGCAAAAAGCAGTTCCCGGTAGAAAGTCCACGCTATAAAAGCCACAAATTCAAAGACGGAGCCGCATGGGTTGCTATAGACTCTCCTTGTGACGGCATCTGCCGCAACTATGACATACAGGGCTTTGAGGTTGCAGGTGCTGACAAAGTCTTCCACCCGGCCGATTCCGTGTGGCTCCACTGGCAGACAAACGAAATGGTGGTTTCAAGCAAAGAGGTGCCGCAACCGGTGGCTGTCCGCTACGGCTGGCGCGATTTCATGCCGGGCAATCTACATGCCGGCAACTATCTGCCCCTGATTCCGTTTCGGACCGATGACTGGGAGTAAGCTCCGCCGCCCCACCCTCCTGCATCTGCCGGACAGATCCTAAAAAAACAAGGCCGTAACACACGCTTTATGAAGCTTGTATGTGTTACGGCCTTTGCTATATCCTGTTAGTCTGCGAGCGCCTGATCGAGATCATTAAGAATGTCGTCGATATCCTCGATGCCTACCGACAGTCGCACGAGATCCGGAGCTACGCCGGCTTCTCTCAGCTGCTCGTCGGTCAGCTGGCGGTGGGTATGGCTTGCAGGATGCAGGACACAGGTCCTGGCATCAGCCACATGGGTCACTATAGCGATAAACCGGAGTTTGTCCATAAACTCTATCGCATCTTCGCGCGAACCCTTAAGTCCGAACGAGATCACACCGCAAGTGCCCTGCGGCATCTGCTTCCGGGCGAGTTCATAATACTTGTTGCCCGGCAGCCCGGCATAGTTCACCCAGCTGACTTTCGGGTGCTTTTCAAGCCATTCGGCCACCTTCTGTGCGTTCTCGCAATGACGGGGCACACGAAGATGCAGGGTTTCAAGACCGATGTTGAGCAGAAACGAATTGTGTGGCGAAGGAATTGATCCGAGATCGCGCATCAGCTGAGCTGTGGCCTTGGTGATAAACGCACCCTTCCCGAAAGCCTTGGTGTATGTGAGTCCGTGATATGATTCGTCAGGAGTGGTCAGGCCCGGAAATTTATCGGCATAGGCATCCCAGTCAAAGTTACCGCTGTCCACTATGGCTCCGCCTACGCTTGTGGCATGGCCGTCCATATATTTAGAAGTGGAATGTGTCACGATGTCCGCGCCCCACTCAAACGGGCGGCAGTTGATGGGCGTGGCGAATGTATTGTCGACAATCAGCGGCACACCGTTGGCATGGGCCACTTTGGCAAATTTCTCAATGTCAAGCACATCATTGCTCGGATTGGAGATAGTCTCGCCGAAAAGCAGCTTTGTGTTGGGCCGGAAAGCCGCAGCGATTTCCTCTTCCGTAGAATTCGGGCTGATGAAAGTGCAGTCAATGCCCATTTTCTTCATTGTCACGGCAAAAAGGTTGAATGTGCCTCCATATATTGCCGATGAGCAGACGAAATGATCGCCGCTCTGACAGATGTTGAACACGGCATAGAAGTTTGCGGCCTGGCCTGAAGATGTCAGTATCGCAGCCACACCGCCCTCAAGTTCGGCTATCTTTGCCGCTACGGCATCATTTGTGGGGTTGGCAAGACGTGTATAGAAATAACCGCTTTCCTCAAGGTCGAAAAGCCTGGCCATCTGTTCGGAACTTGAATATTTGAAGGTTGTGCTCTGAATGATCGGCAAGACACGGGGCTGCCCGTTTTCAGGCTTCCAACCGCCCTGCACACAAATAGTACCGCTGTTAAGTTTATTTGACATTATTGTTATTATTAAGTATTTTTGCAAAGGTAATAAAATTTTAGCAACTCCGTAACCGGCTTTTGTCCATGATAACTTTTGACAATCTCAGAGATCTTCTGAAAAGCAACCGCTCCGTGCGCCGTTTCGACGGTTCAAAGTCTGTCGGCGCAGAAATTCTGAAGCAATTGGTCGAACTGACCCGCTACTGCGCATCGGCCCGCAACATGCAGCCTCTGCGCTATCGCCTTGTCAGCACACCTGAGGAGTGCGGAGGTCTGTTTCCGGCTCTGAAATGGGCCGGCTATCTGACTGACTGGGCCGGTCCGTCAGAGGAGGAACGCCCGACGGCCTATCTTGTGCAATGCCTCGACACGGAACTGGCAGGCAACTGCCTGTGTGACGACGGGCTTCATCTTGAAGCCCTGACACTCGGAGCCTCTGCCCTCGGAATCAACGGTTGCATAATAAAAGCGTTCAATGCAGCCGAGGTGGTACGATCGCTCGCGATACCTGAACGATACAAGCCTTTATATGTGCTTGCTTTAGGCTATCCGGCTGAAAAAGTCGAAATCATATCCACTGACGGTACAAGCCAGGCAGACATCCGCTACTTCCGTGATGACGCAGATGTCCACATCGTGCCCAAACGGCCTTTGGAAGAACTTATCATCAGCTGAAACAAACCCTGCGGCAGCGCCGTCTCACAAGACCGCCACAAAATGCAAGGCCATCGGCTGAATCCTGACATGGATACTGCCGATGGCTTTGTATTTTCAGTGCCTGAGATCTTCAGCGGTCAGCCTCCGAAGTTGTCATAGTGGACAGATTCGGGATCAACGCCAAGATCATCGAGCATCTTGTTGACGGCGGCGCTCATCGGGCCGGGGCCACACATATAGTATTCGATATCTTCCGGATCTGGATGGTCCTTGAGATATGTCTCATAGATCACCTGATGAACAAATCCGGCGGTGTATTTCACTCCTGCGGCATCAGCTGCCGGATCTGGGCGGTCAAGAGCGAGATGGAACTTGAAGTTGGGGAAGTCCTTTTCAAGCTGCATGAAATCGTCGAGATAGAACACCTCGTTGAGCGCACGGGCTCCGTAGAAATAGTTCATCACGCGGTCGCGGGTCTGGAGCGTCTTGGTGAGCCACATGATCTGCGCGCGAAGCGGGGCCATACCTGCGCCGCCGCCTATCCACATCATCTCGGCCTTTGAATCGACAATCGGGTGGAAATCGCCGTAAGGACCGCTCATGCGCACCTTGTCGCCGGGCTTGAGGGTGAAGATGTAGCTCGAAGCGATACCCGGCATCACATCCTGGAATCCCACCTGGGGTTTCGGCTTGAAAGGTGGAGTGGCGATGCGGACTGTCAGCATGATGCGGTCGCCTTCTTCCGGATAGTTGGCCATCGAATAGGCGCGGACGGTAGTCTCTGTATTACGGCATTTCAGTCCGAAAAGCCCGAATTTTTCCCATGCGGGAAGATATTCGGCACCGATCGAATCCTTGTCAATGTCTTTGTCATAGTCCATATCGAAGGTTGGGATCTTGATCTGTGCATATGAACCGGGGATGAAATCCATGTGGGCGCCTTCAGGAAGAGCCACAATGAACTCCTTGATGAAGGTGGCCACATTGCGGTTTGAGATCACCTCGCATTCCCATTCCTTGACGTCAAGCGCAGAGGCCGGAATGCCGATAGAGCAATCTTCCTTCACCTTTACCTGGCAACCGAGGCGCCAATGGTCCTGCTGCTGTTTGCGTGAGAAGTGCACCTTTTCAGTAGGAAGTATGTCACCGCCACCTGAAAAGACCTGACATTTGCACTGTCCGCAACTTCCTTTTCCGCCACAGGCCGAGGGGAGGAAGATGTTTTCGTCAGCGAGTGTTGAGAGCAGAGCTTTGCCTGAGTCGGCTTCCACAACAGTATCGTTGTTAATCGTGATCTTTACTTTGCCCGAATGGACAAGATATTTCTTGGCGAGCAGCAGAATCATCACAAGAAAAAGTGTGATGATCAGAAAGATGCAAACGCCTGAGAGTATTGTCAGCATATCTGTGAAATTCAGTAATAACAAGGGTTAGTAAATCAGATCTTGATTCCGAGGAAGCTCATGAAGGCTATGCCCATCAGTGCGGTGAGGATGAAAGTGATGCCCACTCCGCGCAGTGGTTTCGGAATGTTAGAGTATGTGGCAAGACGCTCGCGTATGGCAGCGATGGCAGTGATAGCCAGCAGCCAGCCGAGCCCCCAGCCGCCACCTGCACAGACTGCGGTCCAGACCGAGGGGAAATCACGCTGCTGCATGAAGAGCGAGCCGCCGAGAATGGCACAGTTCACTGCGATAAGGGGCAGGAAGATGCCGAGCGACGAGTAAAGCGCGGGGCTGTATTTCTCTACCGTCATTTCGACAAGCTGTGTCATCGAGGCTATGACGGCGATGAACATTATGAGCGAAAGGAAGCTGAGATCCACGTCGGCGTATTCCGGACCGAGCCATGAGAGTGCGCCGGCGCTAAGCACGTAGGTCTGCAGAAGGTAGTTGACCGGCAGAGTGACCACAAGCATGAAAGTCACAGCCACGCCAAGTCCGAAAGCCGTCTTTACGTTCTTCGAAACGGCAATGAATGAACACATGCCGAGGAAGTAGGCGAAAATCATATTGTCGATGAATATCGACCGTATGAAGATATTTAAATTTTCCAACTCTGATAGTTTTAAACTGTAAACACTATTTTTAGCGAACACTCAGAGATCAATCCTCCTGGAGATCCTTGTTGTAGGAACGCTGCACCCAGATGATGCAGGCTACGAGGATCAGAGCCATCGGGGGAAGGATCATCAGACCGTTGTTGACATATCCGGCATTGTAGAAGCTCTGCGGTATCACCTGATAGCCCAGAAGAGTTCCGCTGCCCAAGAGTTCGCGGAAGAAACCTACTATGACGAGGATGACGGCATAGCCGATGCCGTTGCCGACACCGTCGAGAAACGAAGGCCAGGGCTTGTTGGCCATCGCGAAGGCTTCGAGACGCCCCATAAGGATACAGTTGGTGATGATGAGTCCGATGAATACCGAGAGTTGTTTGGAGGCATCATAGGCGTAGGCTTTCAACACCTGATCGACTATGACCACGAGTCCGGCAACCACTACGAGCTGCACGATGATACGGATGTTTGTCGGAATGGTGTTGCGAAGAAGCGAGATGATGACGTTGGCGAATGCCAGAACGGCAATCACCGACACACCCATGACGATTGACGGTTCAAGTTTGGCAGTGACCGCAAGGACAGAGCAGATACCGAGGATCTGCACCACCACGGGATTATTTTTTGACAGAGGGTTGAAAAGCACCTCTTTTGCTTTGATTTTGTCAGCCATGACTTATAGAAGTTTTTTCATCGCGGCAGATCTCATCTGACTGTCTGCTGCGAAAGGTTCTGAAGAAATTTCTTATAGGGGGTCAGACAGTTGTCGAGCATTGATCCGACTCCTTTTGAAGTGATCGTGCCACCGGAAATTCCGTCGACATAGTCTTCGCCGTCAAGCGGAGCCTGGCCGGCCTTGACTACGGCGATAGGACGGAAACGGCCGTCTTTGAACACCTGTTTGCCTGCGAACTGGCTGCTGAAAGCCGGTTTCTCGATTTCAGCTCCAAGTCCCGGAGTCTCTCCCTGATGGGCAAAATAGGCGCCATAGATTGTTGAGCCGTCGGAATCGAAGGCCACATAACCCCAGATCGGGCCCCAGAGGCCGGCGCCGTAGACCGGAAGAATGTATTTCTGTACTCCTTCGGAAACGGTGCAGACATAGACCGGGAGTTCTCTGCGGTCAGGGGCAAGTTTTGCCTGCGTGGCCACATCAACATCGAAAGCCTTGACATTGTCAAGAGTCTCGCCGCGCTCGTTGACCACAAACTGCGATGTGATATAACGGTCAAAGTCGGCCACAATCCTGTCTTTTTCAGGCGTGATCATGGCTGCCGCAAGAATCTGCGCCATTTTATCGGCGTTGACATTCTCCTGCTGACGCGGGCGCAGTGCGAGCGCTGTGGCCGCCAGTGCCGTCCCGACGACGATGACAAGTACTATTATATATATAATGGTGTATGTATTGCTTTGCTTGTTCATTGCTGTTAATGGATGAAGTGAACGTTAATGCAAAATTTCAGAGCCTCATTCGGCGCTCTGGCGCAGACGGCGCATGCGACGGGCCACGTTGAGCTGAACCACACAATGGTCAATCAGAGGCGCAAGAGCGTTGGCCAGAAGCACTGCCAACATGGCGCCTTCGGGATAACCGTTGTTGTAGGTACGGATGATTATGGCCATCACGCCCACAAGGAGCCCGTAGAAATACTTGCCGGCATTTGTTCTGGCCGCGGTCACCGGATCTGTGGCCATGAAGACAGCCGCAAAGGCGAAACCGCCGAACAGAAGCTGGTCGGCAGGCGAAAGGAACGAAGCCGGATAAGTCGGGGTGGCGAATACGTTTGCAATCCATCCCATCAGCAACCCGCCGGCCACCACGCTCAGCATGATACGCCAGGAGGCGATGCCGGTGGCAAGCAATATGACAGCTCCGATAAGAATGGCCAGCGTGGATGTCTCGCCGAATGATCCGGGGATCAGACCGAGAAAAGCATCCCAGGAGCTGATCACATTGCCCTGAAGGTTGAGCAGCTCAAGGTCGCCGCCGCTGAACGAGGCGATCTGTCCCAGAGGAGTGGCTCCAGAAAAAGCATCTGGCAGGTCATAGCCAAGACCGCAGATAGAGTTGGTCGACACGAACACTTTGTCGCCGCTCATCTGGGCCGGATAGCCGAAGAAGAGGACGGCGCGGGTCACGAGGGCCACATTGAATATATTATAGCCTGTGCCGCCAAACACCTCCTTGACAAAGATAACCGAGAAGGCCGTGGCCACGGCAAGCATCCACAGCGGAGTCTCTATCGGGCATATCAGCGGGATAAGGATGCCGGTTACAAGGAAGCCTTCCTGGATCTCCTCGCGACGCCATTGGGCAACCACGAATTCAATGCCGAGACCTACTGCGTAGGCCACCACAATGCGCGGGAGCACTGTAAGGAATCCATAGGCCATGATCTGCCAGAACGGGAACGATGCCGCGCCGGCTGCCAGCCAGTTCTGATAGCCGGTGTTATACATGCCGAAAAGCAGGCAGGGCATCAGTGCGAGCACCACTATGATCATCACTCGCTTGGAGTCAAGGCTGTCATGGATATTGACTCCCGATGTGGATGTAGAGTTCGGGGTGTAAAGAAAGGTCTCAAACCCGTCGAACACACTGCGGAAAGCATGCAGCTTTCCATCAGGCTCGAAATTCGGTTTGATCCTGTTAAGATAATTTCTTAGCGCTTTCATTGTTGAAATGTTGAATCTAAAAACAATCGTCAGACTTCGTTTCGGAGATAGTCAAGACCCTCGCGGACAATTTTCTGAAGTTCCAGCTTCGACGGATCGACATATTCGGCAAGAGCGAAATCTTCCGGAGCCACCTCATAGATGCCCAGAGCCTCCATGCGGTCGATATCTTTCGCGAGAATAGCTTTGACCAGATATTCCGGAAGGATATCCATAGGGAATACCTTGTCATATTCTCCTGACATGATCATGGCGCGGCGTCCGCCGTTGAGACGTGCGTCGGGCGAAAATTTACGCCTGAGGAAACGGCCGATGAACGACGGGCTTACACTCATCTTCGACGGGCTCATCGAAGCCCAGCCCATGAACTCGTCGGCATCATCACCTTCGGGAATAACCGTAACCTGACGGTAGGGATAACGCAGAAAACCGTCCTCGCCTACCGGCACTCCGGTCAGTACATTTCCGGAAATCACACGGTGATGCCGCCCGTCAACCTTGACATTGCCGCCGACAAGAGCATCCATCCCGGCACCGGCAACTGCTGTCACTACATGCGGACGCTCAACCTCGCTTCCGGTCACAGCCACTTCGACAGTCCAGTCAGGCTTCCCTGTCAGCGCAAGCGACCCGATCCGGACAAGCGTCACAATATCGAGAGTCAGCACAACCTCGCCCTTGTTGACCGGATCAATGTTGGCAATCTGCACTCCGGCATTTCCGGCCGGATGCAGACGCGGGAATTCCACCATCTCCACCCCATCGGAATCAGGCAGCGAAGATCCTTTTTCCACACCTATATATATAGGGCCGCTGCAGAGAGTCCGCAGCACGTCAATACCGGCCTTCAGCTCGGCCGTCTTTCCTTTGACCGACTCTTCAAGCGAAAGAGCCAGCGGAGCAGTGTCCATTGCGGTCACCATTATCGCCTTCGGCTTCACTGCCGAATTAGGCACAACATCAAACGGGCGCTGGCGCATCATGGCCCACAGGCCGCTTTCGGCAAGAGCCCGGCGCACGGTGTCGGCATCGGCACCGGCAAAAGGCTCGCGGGTCTCGGCCTGACACTCAGCCGCATCCACGGCAATTACCACTCGTTCGATCTTACGGCGCGCTCCACGCACGACAGCCTCAACCACACCTGCGGCAGGAGCCACAAGTCTGACCGACGGATCATTTTTGTCGTGAAGCAGAGGCGAACCGATGCTGACCTTATCGCCTTCCTTGACGTCAAGTTTAGGCACAAATCCCGGAAAATCGTCAGGCACTACGGCCACACGGCCCACACAGGCCTTTCCGACGGACTCCTTAGAGGTCAAGCCACCTTCAAGATTAAGGTTTAAGCCTTTAGTTAGGCTGACAGTCCTTCTCATCCTTAGAAATATAAATTATACCTTTATTAGAAATTGTAAGGCACAAAGATAGTAAATAGATTTGGATATTTCTTAATCATGTTTAAGTAAAATAATCACAAATAATTAAAAAGCGAAATCCCGGCTCAACTTTCCTTTACATTTTAAGCGCACCGCACTGAAAAAAAGAAGCAAAACGTTTGCAAACACCGAAATTTCCTTATAATTTTGCAATATCGTTTACAAAACACCATTGACAGAGCCTTAAATTCGAAGCCATAACCAAGGTCCGATATAGCCTCTACTATCTCTGAACCTATTCAATCATCAAAACTAATAACCAATAAACCAATAAACTTAAAATTTTAGTAATTACAAATTATGGAAGCTCAAAAGCCCACCCAGCCCGCAAAGGCCAATGCCAAGAACAACTCCGGCAGCAACGTAGCCGGAATCAAGAATGCCTTCCTGGTTATTCTCGCCTGCTTCGTAGTAGCAGTATGTCTTTTCATCTTCTGGTTCGGTCACGAATCTCACTTTGAAGAAGGCCACCCCATCGACCTCTGGGGCACCATCTATAAGGGCGGTTTCATCGTGCCTATCCTCCAGACCCTCTTCCTCACTGTAATCGTTCTCTCTGTTGAACGTTGGATCGCCATCTCTTCTGCAAAGGGCAAAGGCTCTATCCAGAAGTTCGTTGCCGGCGTTAAGAAATGCCTCGCCGCCAATGACATCCAGGGTGCCAAGAACCTCTGCAAGAACCAGAAGGGTTCAGTTGCCGCTGTTGTTGCCGCAGCTCTCGTAAGCTACGAAGAAATGGACAAGAACACCATCCTCACCAAAGAACAGAAGATCGCCAACCTTCAGAAGACTGTAGAAGAAGCTACCGCTCTTGAAATGCCCGCTCTTCAGCAGAACCTCCCGATCGTCGCTACCCTCACCACCCTCGGTACTCTCGTCGGTCTTCTCGGTACTGTGATGGGTATGATCAAATCATTCCAGGCTCTCGCAGCATCCGGTGCTCCTGACTCAACCGAACTTTCAACCGGTATCTCTGAGGCACTTATCAACACCGCCTTCGGTATCGCAACCGGTGCATTCGCTGTAATCTCTTACAACTTCTACACCAACAAGATCGACAACCTGACCTACGCTATCGACGAGATCGGTTACTCTATCGTGCAGACATTCACAGCTACACACTAATCCCTAATTACAGATTCAACTAACCAAGGTTTAATCCAATTCAAATTAACCTATAACAATTAGATAATCGTAATATGGGAAAAGTAAAAATGAAGAGAAAAAGCACCCTCATCGACATGACCGCGATGAGTGACGTGACTGTGCTCTTGCTTACTTTCTTCATGTTGACATCTACCTTCCTTCAGAAGGAGCCGGTCACAGTGCTGACCCCCTCCTCTGTATCAGAGCAGAAGGTACCGACCGCCAACCTGGCGTCGATACTCGTGAGCCCTGAGGGGAAAATCTTCATCTCCATTGCCGGTGACGCTGACGCCGAAACCAAAGACACATGGGGATCTGAGGCTCTCCGCAAGACGATTCTTGATGAAGCAGTAACGCTCTACAACAAGCAGCACCCCAGCAATCAGGTGCAGCTCAGTGTGGCACAGCGCGAAGCATTCTCTAAAATCAATATGTTCGGTGTTCCTTTCCAGGTACTCCCCCAGTTCCTTTCAATGTCTCAGACTGATCAGGACAAATTCATCACTGACATGACTCAGAAAGGTGTCGGAATTCCTATCAATGACAACAAGGACATGGAACACCTCAATGAGTTCCAGATATGGATGCGCGCCATCTACAACTCAGGCAACGAAAACCTCGTGAAAGCCATGAAAAAAGGTGAAGGTATCGCCGTCAAGGCCGATAAAGACACCTCTTATGACATCGTTCACGACGTACTCGATAACCTGCAGACACTCAAGATGAACCGCTTCAGCATCCAGACTGCGTTAAAAACTGAGCAAGACTAATCATTATGGCACAAATAGAACAATCAGACGGCGGCAAGAAGAAAAAAGGCGCCCAGAAAAAGATGTCTATCCACGTGGACTTCACCCCCATGGTGGACATGAACATGCTTCTGATTACATTCTTCATGCTTTGTACCACAATGATCAAATCTCAGACCCTCACCATCTCACTCCCCTCGAATGAGAAAGTTGAGGAACAGCAGATGAACAAAGCAAAGGAATCAGAGGCTATCACCCTCATCCTGACTACTGAACGCAATGCCAACGGCGAAGTCAAGAAAGACGATGCAGGCCGCCCCATGAACGTGGTTTACTACTACGAAGGCATGCCTGAAATCGCTGACACTAACGGCGACGGTCTTATTGACAACAACAAGCTCAAAGCTGAAAAATTTCTCGGCAACGACGGAAAACTCCAGCAAGGCATCCGCAAGATCCTCCACGATCGTAACCTCCAGGTTCTGAGTAAAATCGAAAAAGAGAAAGCTCGCTGGCGCGCCAAAGAGTTCTCTCCGATTTCAGCAGTCAACGACTCTATCTATCAGGCTCGTGCCCGCGAAATCCGTAACGACTCTACTCTTACCCGTCCGGTGGTTATCATCAAGGCCACTCCTGAAGCTTCATGGGAAAGCCTGATCAGCGCTCTCGACGAAATGCAGATCAACCAGATTTCCCGCTACCAGATTGACAACATCAACCAGGTAGACTCAGCGCTCATTCTTGACTTCCTCAAGAAGAACCCGAAGAAGTAATCTTTTGATGACAGATATATAATTAACCCTGAAAAATTTCTATTGAAACTATGGCAAAAGACGTAGATCTTTCATCAAAAGAATGGATTGACATAATTTTCGAAGGCAAGAACAAAGACTTCGGAGCCTATGAGCTCCGCAAGGCTTCTGCCGGACGCCACAACCGCGCGATGCTCGTTATTCTTATCGTGCTCCTCCTGGTCGGCCTCCTCGGTCTCCTCGCAAATACCGTGCTTCAGAAAGCTGAAGAACGCCCTGAAGACCAGATCGAACAGGCCATGATCGACTACACAGCCGATGACCAGCAGGAAGAAGAGCCCGAAGAAGAAGAAATGCAGCGCGTAGAGGAGCAGAAGCCCGAAGCTCTTCCTGAAGAAATCCTCAACACCGTAAAGGCAACCGAACTTCAGATCACAAAAGACGAAGAAGTAGTAGAGGAAATCAAATCTCAGGACGAACTCAAGGACACTGACACTGCCGTGGGTACCACTGACTTTGACAAGGGTACCGATGACCTCAATGTGGTTCGCGAACACAAAGAAGAAGTAATCGTTGAAGAAAAGAAACCCGAACCCGTGGATGACAACCAGGTATTCACCGTGGTTGAACAGAAACCCCAGTTCCCCGGTGGCGATGCCGCACTCCTCAAATGGGTGAGCGAGCACATCCGCTACCCGGCCATGGCTCAGGAGAACAACATTCAGGGACGCGTAGTCGTACAGTTCGTCGTCACCAAGACCGGTAAGGTCGGTGAAGTGAAGGTGCTCCGCTCTAAGGACCCCGATCTTGACAAGGAAGCTGTGCGCGTGGTGAAGTCACTTCCCGCATTCGTCCCCGGCAAGATGAACGGTCACGCGGTGAACGTATGGTACACCCTCCCCGTGACATTCAAACTCCAGGGTATCTGATCCTGACTCGATTCTCATCAGACTAACGGCAGCCGCCGTCTTTACCTGTTGCGGTAAAGACGGCGGCTCGTTTTTTGCCTCAATCCTGACTGACAACTCAACCAATCGGCATGATTTTTGTTAAACTATTATAGTAGCCGGCCAAACAACGCACCGGCCAAGGCCCAGGCCCCTCTGCGGCCATCATAACAGACAAAACTCACTACTTCAACATAGCTCATGAACTTCAACAATTTCACTATCAAATCACAGGAAGCCATTCAGAAGGCTATCGAAATTACCCGCGGAGCAGGTAATCAGGCCATCGAACCCGTGCATCTTCTCAAAGGAGTCATGACTGAAGGCGAATCGCTCATCAACTTCATCTTTTCCAAAGTCGGAGCCAACACTGCCACTTTGATGCGACAAGTTGACAGCAAGATTGCAGCCGAACCGAAAGTGTCGGGAGGCGAACCTTATCTCAGCCGCAGTTCAAATGACGTCCTGCAGAAAGCACTTGACTTAGCAAAAAAGCAAGGTGACGAATATGTCACCCTCGAAGCTTTGCTTTTAGCCATCTTCTCGGTCAACTCTCCGGCATCGACCATTCTCAAAGACGCCGGATTGAGCCAACGGGAACTCGAATCGGCTATCGCAGAACTCCGCAAAGGCAAAAAAGCTACTGACCAAAGTGCCGAAGACACATATCAGGCCCTCTCGAAATATGCCATCAACCTGAATGAGCGCGCCCGTGAAGGCAAGCTCGATCCGGTGATAGGCCGCGACGATGAAATCCGCCGTGTGCTTCAGATCCTCTCGCGCCGAACCAAAAACAACCCCATGCTCATCGGCGAACCAGGCACCGGTAAGACTGCCATTGCCGAAGGCCTCGCCCAGCGCATAGTCCGCGGCGACGTTCCGGAAAATCTGCGCACCAAGCAGATCTACTCCCTTGACATGGGAGCCCTCGTGGCAGGCGCAAAATACAAAGGCGAATTCGAAGAGCGCCTCAAAGCCATTGTCAACGAAGTCACCGGAGCCGACGGCGAGATCATACTCTTCATTGACGAGATCCACACCCTCGTCGGAGCAGGCAAAGGTGAAGGCGCGATGGATGCGGCCAACATTCTGAAGCCTGCACTTGCCCGTGGCGAACTCCGCTCAATCGGAGCCACGACCCTTGACGAATATCAGAAATATTTCGAAAAAGACAAAGCCCTCGAACGCCGTTTCCAGAAAGTGATGGTCAACGAACCTGACGAGGCCGCCGCCATAGCGATTCTCCGCGGCCTCAAAGAGCGCTACGAAAACCACCACAAAGTCCGCATCCGCGACGAGGCGATCATAGCCGCCGTAACCCTGTCGGAACGCTATATAACCGACCGTTTCCTCCCCGACAAAGCCATCGACCTGGTGGACGAGGCCGCCTCCAAGCTGCGTCTTGAGATCGACTCCGTGCCGCAGGCTCTTGACGAAATCACCCGTCTGATTGCCCAGAAAGAGATCGAGCGCGAGGCCATCAAGCGCGAGGGTGACAAAGAAAAAGTCAAAGAGATTGAAAAATCACTCGCCGATCTGCGCGATCAGGAAAAAGAATTCACAGCCAAATGGAAGGCCGAGAAAGACCTGATCAACAAGATCCAGCAGAACAAGATAGACATCGAACAGCTCAACTTCGACGCAGAACGCGCCGAACGCGAGGGCGACTATGCCAAAGTGGCAGAAATCCGCTACTCGAAAGTACAGCAGAAAGAACAGGAAAACGCCGCCATTCAGGAACAGCTGAAAATGATGCAGGGCGAAAAAGCCTTCATCAAAGAAGAGGTTGACTCGGAAGACATAGCCGATGTGGTTTCCCGATGGACAGGAATTCCTGTCAACAAGATGGTGCAGAGCGAAAAAGAAAAACTCCTCCATCTCGAAGCCGAACTCCACAACCGGGTTGTCGGGCAGAACGACGCTATCGCAGCCATAGCCGACGCTGTACGCCGCTCACGCGCAGGCCTCAACGATCCACGTCGCCCCATCGGTTCGTTCATCTTCCTCGGCACCACCGGTGTCGGCAAGACAGAACTGGCAAAAGCCCTCGCCGAATATCTGTTTGACGATGAAAACATGATGACCCGAATCGACATGAGCGAATATCAGGAGAAACACTCCGTCAGCCGACTCGTCGGAGCACCTCCGGGATATGTAGGCTACGACGAAGGCGGACAGCTGACCGAAGCCGTAAGGCGCAAGCCCTACTCCGTGGTTCTGTTCGACGAAATCGAGAAAGCCCACCCCGATGTGTTCAACATCCTGCTGCAGGTACTTGATGACGGCCGTCTGACCGACAACAAAGGCCGCATGGTCAACTTCAAGAACACCATCATCATCATGACCTCCAACATGGGCTCGCCTCTCATCCGCGACAACTTCGCAAAAATGACTCCCGAAAACCGAAGCGAAGTCATCGATAAGACCAAAGGCGAAGTGATCGAACTTCTCAAGCAGACCATCCGTCCGGAATTCCTCAACCGCATCGACGAGATCATAATGTTCACGCCGCTCAACGAGAAGGAAATCGAAGAAATCGTAGGCCTGCAGATCAAGTCGATCCAGCGAATGCTCGCCAAAAACGGCATCACGCTCGAAGTCACACCGAAGGCCTTGAAATTTCTCGCCGAAGAGGGCTACGATCCGGAATTCGGAGCCCGTCCGGTCAAGCGAGTGATCCACCGTCTGGTGCTCAACCAGCTCTCGAAAGACATCCTGGCCCAGAAAGTAGACCGCGAACATCCGATCATAATCGACCATGACGGCTCCGACATCATATTCAGGAACTGATCCTTGCGCCGACAATGGCGCTCTTTATCAATAATTTATCATACTCTACCTATTTTTTACTCAAAACTATTTTACTGCAACTTATGAAAAAATTTCTTTATCTGCTCTTAGTCCTTCCGTTACTCGGCGTCTTCACATCATGTGACGATGACGACAAGGACCTCCCCAACGTATCTTTGGCAATTGACTATTCAGGAGGCACCGAGGAAAACGGAGTTGTCAGCGTAGTTCAGGGAAACACCCTCGAAATCAACGCCCTGAAAGCCATCCCGGCAGAAGGCACCAAAGAAGCTACGCTCACCAATGTTGTATATTTCCTTGACGGTGTGCCCGTTGGCCGTACTGATATCATGCCTTTCGCCATCAACATCAACACTACCGAACTCGAAGTAGGCGAACACTATCTCGGCGTCCAGGCAACAGTGCTCCAGGTCGGCAAATCTGTCGGATTCGCGGTAGCCCGCTTCAAATTCAACGTCCTCCCCAACGACACTCAGGAACCCGGCGGAGACCAAGGCGGTGAAGGCGGCGGCACTCTTACCCCCGACACCCAGATTACAGATCAGGGAAAATAAACACATGAGATTCAATTTGTGACATCAACCCAATATGGCGGCCATTCTGCCCGACCTTTCAACAAGGACGGCCGGAGTGACCGCCATTACACGCTCCGGATAAAGACCCCAGACAAGCCAACCGACACCGGTCTTCTCATTTATGCCGGATAGTTGCAGTTGATACCAAAAAAAATATTAATTTTGCACCGTAATACGGCCCTACAGTTTCAACACCTGTTTACAATTCAATTCACCACGCATCAAAGCCATAAGCTGATTATGCTTCACCTCCGTTTCAACCAGATCTCAATTCTGATTATTCTTCTCTTGGCCTCGGCCGCATGCTCTACGCCAAAAGACATCACTTATTTTCAAGATCTTAAAGACGCTCAGATCTACACAGTCCCCACCCAGACAATAAAGATCAAACCGGCCGACAAGATTTCAATCGTCGTGAACTCACGTGACGCGCAGCTCACCGACATGTTCAATCTGCCCTATGTCCCACGCAACATCGGCACCTCGGCATCCGGCCGCGGGACCAATCAGGGAGTCAGCGTCTACACCGTATCGCCGGAAGGCTCAATTGACTTTCCTTTCCTTGGCGAAATCAAAGTCGAAGGCATGACCCGTCTTGAAATCGCCGCCCTCATCAAAGGAATGCTTATCTCCAAAGACCTCGTACGCGACCCCGTGGTGACAGTCGAACTTACCAACGGAATCGTAACCGTGATGGGCGAAGTAGCAAAACCCGGTTCATACGCCATTGACCGTGATGACATGACCATACTCGATGCGCTCGGCCTCGCCGGCGACCTCACCATCTATGGCAAGCGTCAGGAAGTCAAACTCGTGCGCAGCTACGGCGACCGCCAGGAAACATACATCGTAAGCCTGCTCGATGTAGAGAAACTGCGCAACTCCCCGGCCTATTTCGTGCAGCAGGACGATGTAATCTACATTGATCCCAACAAAACCAGAATCCGCCAGAGCACACTCAACGGCAACACCTTCCAGTCAACATCATTCTGGATCTCCCTCGCATCTCTGGCCACAACAATCACCTCGCTCATCATACTCAAGTGATGCCGACGGCCTCTTTTTCAGACCGTCACGCCAAATTCCAACCGGATTCATCCTCTCCAAAGGCCAAGGCCAGAACCAGGAGATTGTAAAAAAACAACCTCTAAGGCTCTGCCAATTCAAGATTCTTCCATAAAAGGACCACTACTACTAAAAAACGTGTCAAAAAAATGACTCAGAACAGCAACCCGTTTCCCGAAGGATATCCATACAATCCCGCATCCGCCCGGCCGGAAGCGGCTCCATCGCCTCAGGCACCAGAAACAGACGACAGCTCTTTCAACCTGCATGACTTCTTCATTCTCTGCCTGAACAAATGGAAATGGTTCGTAATTTCCATTATAATCTTCCTCGGTCTTGGAGTGCTCTACATAATGAGCACACCCGAAACCTACACCCGGACAGCGTCCGTAATGATCAACGAAGACACCGAATCCGGAAGTCAGGGAGTGGCAAGCGCACTCAGCGACATCGGCCTCTTCCAGAGTTCGGCAAACGTCAACAACGAGATGCTCGCCTTCCAGTCGCCGGCCATAATCGCCGATGTGATCCAGAGACTCGGCCTGCAGACTGACTACATCTACCGCCATAATCTGAAAAACATAACACTCTATGGCGACTCCTGCCCTGTGTCCGTCAATTTTCTGTCTATCCCCTCAAAACAATCGGCATCAATGGAACTCGACATCCGTGACGACGGAAAGATCGACATTTCAAAAATGATGCTCAACGGAGTCGAATGTGACCCTTCCGAAATGACGGTCAATATCGGCGACACTGTGGCCACCTCATTCGGTCCTATCACAATCAATCCTGGTCCCGCTTACGCCAAAAGATTCGGAAACACGATCAAAATCTTCCGCTACAGCATCTCTGACGCTATCGAAGCCTACAAAGCCAGGCTCTCGGAAAACCTCGCCGATGACAATTCCACAGTCATTGACTTCACGTTCAAAGACGTCAGCATCCAGCGTGCAGATGATTTCCTCAACACCCTCATAGACATCTACAATGAAAAATGGGTCGATGACAAAGCCAAAATGGCCAAATCGACCTCCAGGTTCATAGCCGATCGTCTGCGCGTCATCGAACAGGAACTCGGCAACGTCGACAGCGACATAGCCGACTTCAAAGGCGAACATCTCGTGCCCGACGTAGCGGCAGCTTCGGCCATGTATATGGAAGACGCCAATGAGAACACCAAACAGCAGATGCAGGTGTCCACTCAGATCGCCATTTCAAAGTTCATCCTTGACTATATCAAGAATCCCGACACAAATGGCCAGCTCGTCCCCGCAAACGCCGGACTTGAAAATCCAGGCATCGAGGCGCAGATCAATGAATTCAACCAGCTGCAACTCGAACGCGACAAACTTTCAAACTCAACAGGCGATACCAACCCTCTGCTCCAGGACTATGACAAGAACCTACGCAGCATGCGCAGCGCGCTCGTCTCATCGCTCACCAACCAGGAGCGCGCTCTTCAGACCCAGCTCAACTCTCTGATCAGAAGCGACAGAGTCACAAGCCGGAAAATAGCCTCATCGCCCGGACAGGCCAAATATCTCCTGTCCGTAGAACGCCAGCAGAAAGTCAAGGAAGCCCTCTATCTCTATCTGCTCCAGAAGAGAGAAGAAAACGAGCTCACACTGGCATTCACGCCCTACAACACCCGCATCATCACACCACCGATGGGCTCCAACCGCCCAACCGCACCAATCTCGCGCAACATTCTCCTCATCTGCTTCGCGCTCGGCATCCTGATTCCAGGCTTCATTCTGTTCATTGACGAAAGCATGAACAGCCGTCTGCGCAACCGCGGTGACCTTGAAGGCATCCGCACTCCTTTGATCGGCGAGATTCCGGAATCTTCTGACAGCAACACCCTGCGCGTACGCCGCTGGCGCCGCCGCTGGCGTGACATTCTCGGCAAAAACTCACAGATCGAAGAAGCCCCCTCGCTTCTCGTCCGCGATCACGGCCGCAGCATCATGGACGAATCATTCCGAATGGTGCGCGCCAACCTTGAGTTCATGACACGCAACAGTCAGAACCGCGTGATAATGGTCACCTCATTCAATCCCGGCTCAGGAAAATCATTCATCTCGCTCAACCTCGCGGCAGCTCTGGCTCTGAAAGAAAAAAATCGCAAGGTACTGATCATCGACCTCGACCTGCGTCGCGCCTCCGTCTCCCGTATCCTCCCGGACCACTCACGAGGCATCACTGACTACATTTCAGGAGCGACTGACAACTGCGACAAATACATCCAGCAGACCGAATGTCCGGGTCTCTACCTGCTCCCCGTAGGCACCATTCCCCCCAACCCCTCGGAACTGCTCTACTCCGACCGGCTGAAACAGCTGATCGAAAAATACCGTCAGGAGTATGACTATATATTCCTTGACTGTCCGCCGGCCGAACTCGTGGCCGATGCCTCGATCATCGCTCCGCTCGCTGACATCACCATCTTCATTCTGCGCGCAGGCCTGCTGGACCGCCGCATGATCCCGGAAATCGACCGAATCTATGACTCGCACCGCTATCACAATTTCATGGTGATCCTTAACGGCACTCTGACATCCGGCGCCCCCTATAACCGCTATGCCTCTTATTACTCGGCCTATGATAAAAAATCCTGATCATACGGGCTTAGCCGATAACATCGGATTGATAACCGCCCAATGATCAACCGCAATATCGGAATCCGTCCGGCTTGCAAAAATTTATTTGCAAGTCAGACGGATTCTTTTTAACTTTGCACCCGAAATCAAAAAGTGGACAAATTTGGCTGCTTGCAACCACTTCAAAAAATGCTAAAACTGCACCTCTTTCAACCGCATTTACGCCCCTGCCTCCAAAGCATTGCAGCAGAACGCTGAAAGAGACTGTCACCATCAATCAGAGGATTGACTTTTGAGCATAAACGAATCCGGCACCGGAATGCCGCCTGGCATTCACCGCCACCGGATGAAAATGTTGAAGCAGCCGCGTCTTATCCACGCAACAAAAGCTGTTTTCGACATTTTATTTTTTTACCAGTTTCAAAATATGAAAACTTATCTCTTCACCTCCGAATCAGTTTCGGAAGGCCATCCCGACAAAGTCGCAGACCAGATTTCCGATGCCATACTCGACGAGTTTCTCGCCCGTGACCCCAAGTCAAAAGTAGCATGCGAGACCCTCGTCACCACCGGCCAGGTTGTAATAGCAGGCGAAGTCAAAAGCGAAGCCTATATAGACCTCATGGAAGTGACCCGCGATGTGATCCGCAACATCGGCTACAACCGCAGCGCCCTCAAATTCGATGGCGAAGCCTGCGGAGTGCTCTCAGCCCTTCACGAACAGAGCGCCGACATCAACCGCGGAGTAGAGCGCAGCGAACTTGAAGCACAGGGCGCAGGTGACCAGGGCATGATGTTCGGCTATGCCTGCAACGAGACTCTCGACTACATGCCTCTCACCATCGACCTCTCCCACCGTCTGCTCCGCGAGCTTGCCGACATACGCCGCGAGGAAAAAGAAATGACTCACATCAAACGCGGCCGTCAGCACACCTATCTGCGCCCCGACTCAAAAAGCCAGGTAACGGTCGAATATGACGAAAACAACCGCCCGCTCCGCGTTGACACCATAGTCATCTCCACCCAGCATGACGAATTCATCCAACCGATTGAAGACACCGACGCAGCCCGCGCTGCCGCTGACCGAGCCATGCAGGAGAGAATCACAGATGATGTGCGCAACATACTCATCCCCCGCGTCAAAGCCAAGCTCCGCCCGGAAGAGGCCGCTCTGATCGGCGATGACGTCAAGCTCCTTGTCAACCCCACCGGAAAATTCGTCATCGGAGGTCCCCACGGAGACACAGGCCTGACCGGCCGCAAAATCATAGTCGATACCTACGGAGGCCACGGAGCTCACGGCGGAGGCGCATTCTCAGGCAAAGACCCCTCCAAGGTAGACCGCTCGGCAGCCTATGCCGCCCGCCACATAGCAAAGAACCTTGTGGCCGCAGGAGTGGCTGACCGTGTCCTCGTGCAGGTCGCCTACGCCATCGGCGAAGCCAAGCCTGTCAGCCTCTGCATCAACACCTACGGCACAGCCAAGGTAAAACTCTCCGACACCGAGATCGCAGCCATAGTGACAGACATGCCATGCTTCGACATGACCCCCTATGCCATCGAAAAGCGATTCGGACTGCGCAACCCTATCTATCGCGAGACCGCAAGCTACGGCCACATGGGACGCCAGCCGATGACTGTCACAAAGACATTCCACTCAAAATACGAAAAGCCGTTCACACGCACCGTCGAACTCTTCACATGGGAGAAACTCGATGCCGTTCCGGCCGTAAAAAAAGCCTTCGGAATTGATTGAACATTCGACATCTGTATTTCAGCCGGATCTTCGCCGGAATACTGACTGACTACAATTGACATAACATTTAAGCCTCATGGGAAACAGACGTCACAGACTCTTGTTTTCCATGAGGCTTATTAATTTTCATGAGGCTTATCAAGAGGTTGTTTAAAAACATCCTCTTAATTCGAGAACCTTCCGTGGCTCTGTTATTCCTTTATACCATAAGCAAGATCGCCTGCATCGCCCAGACCGGGCACTATGTAGGAATGCTCGTTGATCACATCGTCAATCGCACCTACCCACAGAGTTGTCTTATCAGCCGGGAAAGTCTCGCGCACATAATCGACAGCCTTTTTCGAGGCAATGATGGAAGCCACATGCACATGAGCCGGTTCACCCTTGGTGAGCAGAGCGCGATAGCTTAACTCCATCGAAGCACCGGTGGCAAGCATCGGATCAGCGATTATCAGAGTCTTTCCGTCGAGCTTCGGAGAAGCGATATATTCAATAAACACATCGAAATTTTCCTTCTCGCGATACTTTCTGTAGGCCGATACGAAAGCATTCTGAGCATGATCAAAATAATCAAGAAAACCTTTGTGAAACGGAATTCCCGCACGGAAAATCGTTGCGAGAACCACCTGCTCGTCGAGAATCTGGCATGGAGCTACCGCCAGCGGCGTAGTGACATCGACTGTCTTGTAGCGCATACGCTTCGAAATCTCGAAAGCCATGATCTCGCCTATACGCTCAAGGTTGCGGCGGAAACGCAACATATCATTCTGCACATTGACATCGCGCAATTCGCTCATATACTGGCTGACCAGCGAAGGCTGATCAGCAAAATTGATTACTTCCATGATATTCTGATTAACTTTTTTAATTTATTGACAGGAGATTGCCCAAAGCCTCTTTGGAGGTCGTCAAGAAACAATCTTTTAATGTAAGACTTATAAGGCACCTATATATTATAAACACAAAATTACAGAGAATTCCTGTCACAGACAAGAACACAAGGTGTATTTGGTGCCCCGGCTATATTATATTCCTCGCTTCGGCAAGCCGGTTGTGGAGCAGATTTGTGAACTGGTAGTTTTTCAATCCCCAGCGCGGATAGATAAGCAAGTCGGACGGAGACTGCGACACAAAACGCTCCACCGCAATATCCTTGCGCAGCCGGTCAAGTATCCTGACGCATAGACTGATATACTCCTCTGCTGTAAAACGGGGTATGTCATACAGCCCCGCTTCGACGTCTGAAGCCATTCTGGTGCCTCTGACCAGTTGAAGCTGATGGAATTTTACAGTGTCGACAGGCAGCTCATTAATGCAGTCGACAGTTTCAAGCATCGTCGCCTCATCTTCACCCGGAAGACCCATGATCAGATGCAGCCCGCACGGAAGTCCTGCGGCGTGAGTGCGGTTGACAGCATCAACAGTGTCGGCCCATGTGTGACAACGGTTCACCAGTTCAAGAGTGCGGTCACATGCGCTTTCCGCTCCATATTCCACCATCACCCATTCCCGAAGCCCGGCAAGACGGTCGAGAAGATCCTGAGGCATACAGTCAGGACGGGTACCGATGATCAGCCCCGCCACACCGTCCACATCAAGTGCCTCACGATAGAGAGCCATCAGCCGGTCGATATCATCTGAATGCGTATTGGTGTATGCCTGGAAATAGGCCAGATATTTCATCTGAGGATACTTCCGAGCAAAAAACTCCTTGCCGCGTTCGAGCTGCTCCCTGACGCTCAGCGAAGGGCGGCAGTAACCGGGATTGAATGACTGATTGTTGCAATAGGTGCATCCGCCACGGCCCTTGCTTCCGTCGCGGTTCGGACAGGTAAAACCGGCATTGACAGTGATTTTCTGGACTTTCCCGTCAAAATGCCCTCTCAGAAAATCTGAAAAATCCCTGTAAGGCTTCATAGGCGAGAGGCTCGGTTCATCAGACAGGCATCAAGGATAACAATAGCCGCCATCGCTTCTACTACCGGCACTGCGCGAGGCACCACACAGGGATCATGGCGTCCCCTTCCTTTGATCACGATCTCGTTTCCATCACGGTCAACCGTGCAGACATCCTGCATCAGAGTGGCCACTGGTTTGAAAGCCACACGGAAAGTTATGTCCTGGCCGTTTGAAATTCCGCCCTGGATGCCTCCCGAATGGTTGGTAAGAGTAGATATCTCGCCGTCTGGTCCGGCAACAAAGCGATCAAGCACTTCACTGCCCCGAAGCTCTACGCCACGGAATCCCATACCGTATTCAAAGCCCTTGGTCGCATTTATGCTCATCATAGCCTCGGCAAGACGCGCGCCAAGACGCCCGAACACAGGATCACCGATACCGACAGGCACACCGCTGACCACACAGTCGACCACACCGCCTATCGTGTCACCTTCGCTTTTCACCTTCAGTATCAGCGCCTCCATCTCGGCAGCCATCTCCGGATCCGGACACCTTACAGGATTGCTTTCAGCTACAGACAGATCCATACCGCCGTAATCCTTGTCAAGGACAAGCGGACCCACCTGAGAAGTATAGGCCCGGACCGTTATGCCCCACTGCTCCAAAGCCTGCCGCGCAAAAGCTCCGGCCACAACCCTTGTGGCAGTCTCACGCGCGCTTGACCGGCCGCCTCCGCGATGATCGCGAAGACCATATTTGGCTGTATATGTAAAATCGGCATGCGACGGGCGGAACGCGTCTTTCAAATGATCATAGTCATTCGAATGCTGGTTCTCATTGCGGATAATGAAACCGATCGGACTGCCGGTAGTGCGTCCCTCGAACAGCCCGGAAAGAATCTCCACCGTGTCGCTCTCTTTCCTGGCTGTAGTGACAGCCGACTGCCCCGGTTTGCGGCGGTCAAGCTCATGCTGCACCTTTTCAAGGTCTATTTCAACCCCTGCGGGCATACCGTCGATGACACCGCCGATGGCGGCACCGTGACTTTCACCGAATCCGGTGAAAGTAAATATCTTTCCGATTGTATTCATAGTCTGTCATTGTCCTGGCGCACTCTTCATTCCGCCGTAGAAAGCCACAGGGACTGCGCAAAATTATTATTCATTTATATATCAAATCACTCCTTACTCTCCGCCACGTCAGCCACCGACGCCCTGCAGAAATCAATCAGTGCCTGTGGGCTGATTCTGAGCTGAAGACCGCGCTGGCCGGCAGAGACATAGATGGCCTGAAAATCAAGAGCCGTCTGATGGAAAAACACAGGAAAAGGCTTCTTCATACCGACAGGCGAACACCCACCGCGGATATAGCCCGTAAGCGGCAACAGTTCTTTCATCGGAATCATCTCCGCCTTCTTAGCCCCGGCAGCTTTCGCGGCCTTCTTCAGATCCACCTCCATGTTTCCTGGAATCACGCAGACAAAATAGCCGCAGCGGTCACCGTGGAGCACCAGAGTTTTAAACACCGAGTTTATATCCTCGCCAAGCTCTTCGGCCACATGTTCGGCCGCGAGATTGTCAGGATCCACCTTATAAGGAATCAGTTCATATTCAACCTTAGCCTTGTCAAGCAGTCGCGCTGCATTTGTTTTCGACACTTTATCCATAGTAATTTCAGTTTTAGAGAGTGTTCGACAATAAGAAAACAAAATTAATCCATTTTAAGATCAAAACCAAATCGGGCTGCCACGGCGGCTGAAAAATCTTCATCACCCCGAACGGCTCCTAAAAAAGGGGCTTCGGAAAAATTCAACCGGAAGAAGCGGTAATTAGACAAATTTAACACTAAATCGAAGTTTTGACCCATATTCACGCCCTTATTTCAGTCTGATCAAGCAGGTTAATTGCAAGATATTTGTTAACTTTGCAAACTGAAACCAAATAAGCTGCAAAAACGAAGATATAACTATCAAGCTGAAAATAGAAACAATTTATGAATCCAATCAAAAAAACCATCGCGCTGCCTGACGGTCGTACCATCACACTGGAGACCGGCAAACTTGCAAAGCAGGCCGATGGAGCGGTAGAACTGCGCATGGGCAACACTATGCTCCTTGCGACAGTAGTAACGGCCAAAGAGGCCGGAGAGGGCGTAGACTTCATGCCCCTCCAAGTTGAGTATAAAGAAAAATTCTCCTCTAACGGACGTTTCCCCGGCGGCTTCCTCAAGCGTGAAGGCCGCGCAAGCGACTACGAGATCCTGACATCGCGTCTGGTTGACCGTGTGCTCCGCCCACTTTTCCCTGACAATTACCACGCCGACACTTTCGTACAGGTTACAATGTATTCTTCCGACGGTGTCGACATGCCCGACGCTCTTGCCGGCCTCGCCGCTTCGGCAGCCATCGCAGTGAGCGACATACCCTTCAACGGTCCTATCTCGGAAGTCCGAGTGGCCCGTGTAAACGGCGAATTCGTAATCGACCCCACTTTCGAACAGCTTGAGAAAGCCGACATGGAGCTCATGGTCGGTGCCACCTATGACAACATCATGATGGTGGAAGGCGAAATGAACGAAGTATCAGAAGCAGATCTTCTCGCAGCGCTCCGCGCCGCCCATGACGCCATCAAGGTTCAGTGCAAGGCCCAGATGGAACTTGCCGAGGAAGTTGGTTCGACCGTAAAACGCGAATATTGCCACGAGACCAATGACGAAGATCTCCGCAAGGACGTACATGACAAGTGCTACGACAAGGCATATGCAGTGGCCAAGGCCGGCTGCGCCGACAAGCACTGGCGTCAGGAAAGCTTCGAAAAGATCTGCGAAGAATATCTCGAATCACTCCCCGAAGAAGAACGCGATGAAAAGACCGCTATGGTCAAGCGCTACTACCACGATGTGGAAAAAGAAGCCATGCGCCGCTGCGTTCTTGACGAAGGCATCCGTCTCGACGGCCGCAAGACCACCGAGATCCGCCCGATCTGGTGTGAGGTAGACTATCTGCCCGGACCTCACGGATCAGCCGTGTTCACCCGTGGCGAGACCCAGTCGCTCGCAACCGTAACCCTCGGAACCAAGCTCGACGAGAAGATCCTCGATGACGTTCTCAACCAGGGCCGCGAACGCTTCCTCCTCCACTATAACTTCCCGCCCTTCTCCACCGGCGAAGCCCGTCCGGTGCGTGGCGTAGGCCGTCGCGAAGTAGGCCACGGCAATCTTGCCCACCGTGCCCTCAAGCGCATGTTCCCCGATGATTTCCCCTACGTATGCCGCATCGTCAGCGACATCCTCGAATCAAACGGATCATCGTCAATGGCAACTGTCTGCGCAGGCACCCTCTCGCTGCTCGACGCAGGTGTGAAGATGAAACGCCCTGTCAGCGGTATCGCTATGGGTCTCATCTCAGACGGAACAAAATATGCAGTCCTCTCCGACATTCTCGGTGACGAAGACCACCTCGGCGACATGGACTTCAAAGTGACCGGTACCCGCGAAGGTATCACCGCCACCCAGATGGACATCAAGTGCGATGGCCTGAGCTACGAAATCCTTGAAAAGGCTCTCAATCAGGCCAAGGAAGGTCGTCTGCACATCCTCGACAAGATCGAAGAGACAATCCCCGCAGCCCGCGAGGACTACAAGCCCCACGTGCCTCGCATCGTCACCATGCTCATCCCCAAAGAGCTTATCGGTGCAGTGATCGGCCCCGGCGGAAAGATCATCCAGGGAATCCAGGAAGCAAGCGGCGCAACCGTAAGCATCGACGAAATCCCCGACGGAGGCTACATCGAAGTCGCTGCCTCTAACAAGGCTTCGATCGACAAGGCTCTCGATATGATCAACGCTATCGTCGAACTCCCCGAAGAGGGAAAGGTTTACCACGGCAAAGTGCGTTCTATCCTTGACTTCGGCGCATTCGTTGAATTCATGCCCAACCGCGACGGTCTGCTCCACATCTCGGAAATCTCATGGGACCGTCTCGAAAACATGGAAGCCGCGGGCCTCAAGGAAGGCGACGAGCTCGAAGTGAAACTCATCGAGATCGACAAGAAGACCGGCAAATACCGCCTGTCAATGCGCGCGCTCCAGCCCAAACCCGAAGGCTACGTAGAGCGTGAACGCGCACCCCGTGGCGAACGCGGACCGCGTCGCGAAGGCGACCGTCCCCGTCGTGACGGAGATCGCGGTCCCCGACGTGACGGTGACCGTGGACCCCGCCGTGAAAACAATGGCGGCAACCACGGCGCTCCCCGTAACTAAGACCTGAAAAGTGCATTATAGTATCTTAAATCCATCATACAGATTAAATTTGCACACTCTTAGTTAACCAAGCTCCGATATTCATTACCATTGAATCAACGCCCCGGCGGGTTCCCCTTCACGGGAATCCGCCGGATTTATTTACCCGAACCATATGGCAGCCACCGCATCAACAAAACAAGCCGAAAGGAATGTCCACATTATAGTAGCCGCTGGAAGCGGATCGCGCTACGGAGGCAATCTGCCCAAGCAATTCTGCCTGCTCGACGGCAGACCGCTGCTCATGACCACCCTCGAACGCCTCCACCGCCACACTCCGGACTGGGAACTGACAGTGGTGCTCAGCCGTGACATGACCGGAGAGTGGCAGGATATGTGCCGGGAATATGGCTTCAGCCTGCCCCACAGCATCGTGACCGGCGGACCGACCCGCGCACACAGCGTCAGAAACGCCATTGAATCACTCGCCGTGGAATCATGCGGACTAATCAGTGTACATGACGCCGCGCGGCCTGTGGTAAGCAGTTCTCTTATCCGGAATCTTCTTGACGGACTTAACGGGGCAGACGGTGTGATTCCTGCCTGCCAGGTGACAGACTCCATACGTATCACCGCTCCTGACGGATCAAGCCGAGCCGTAGACCGCAAGCTCTACCGATCGGTACAGACCCCTCAGATCTTCCCCGCCGCAAAGCTCTCGGAAGCCTACCGCCAGGAACTCCGGCCGGAATTCACTGACGATGCATCGGTGATGGAAGCCGCCGGATTCTGCAATCTGAGGCTAACGGCCGGCGATCCGCATAACATCAAAGTAACCAATCCCGGCGACATGGCTGTGGCCGAGCTCTATCTTTCGCTGTCCGACACATTATAAGTATAAGCTATTGTTGACACTCATGGACAGGCTGAGACATACCGACATAAAATTTCTGCGCGGAATGGGACCGAAACGCGCCGAGCTTCTCGACAAGAATCTCGGCATAAAGACGTTTCACGATCTTCTGTACCACTTCCCTACCCACTATATAGACCGTCGTTCCGTCTACCGCATCATCGACTTTGCCGGTGAAGACATGCCATCAATTCAGGTCAGAGGCCGCTTTGTCAGCTTCAATGTGCAGGGTGAAGGCGCCAAGATGCGCCTTGTGGGCCTTTTTTCCGACGGTTCAGGAGTGATGGAAGTGGTATGGTTCCAGCGCATAAAATCGCTCAGACAGCTCTATCACACCGCAACCGAGTATATTCTCTTCGGCAAGCCATCCAATTTCAATGGCCGCTGGAGCATGGTTCACCCTGAAGTCGACACTCCTGAAAACGCTTCGGCACAAGGAGGCTTCCGAGGTGTCTATCCGCTGACAGAGCAACTGCGCAACCGCGGTTTCTCATCGCGCACATTCGCCAACGCCGCCACAGAGATTCTGGCAGGGATACGCACTGTCACCGAGACGCTCACTCAGCAGATCATCACCCGCCACCGGCTCATGGGGCTACACGAAGCTCTCACCGCCATCCATTCTCCCCAGACACCGCAGCAACTCGAACAAGCCCGTTTCCGTCTGAAATTCGAAGAGCTTTTCTATCTTCAGCTTGACATTCAGCGCTACGCCCGGCGCCGCAACGAGGCCATCAAGGGCTTTCTGTTTCCCCGCATCGGACATTTTTTCAACACCTTCTACTCCCAGTTTCTGCCCTTCCCGCTTACCGGCGCGCAGAAACGCGTGATCAAAGAAATCCGCGCCGACATGGCCACCGGACGCCAGATGAACCGCCTGCTCCAGGGCGATGTAGGCTCCGGCAAGACCCTTGTGGCTCTGCTCTGCATGCTCATAGCGCTTGACAACGATGCCCAGGCCTGCCTGATGGCACCGACCGAAATTCTGGCCACACAGCATTTCGAGACCATCAGCTCAATGGTAGCTCCTATGGGCATAAACGTGAAACTGCTCACCGGATCTACCCGCAAGAAAGCGCGCGAGGAGATCCACTCCCAGCTCACCGACGGGTCTCTCCACATACTCATAGGCACCCATGCCGTGATCGAGGACAATGTGCGGTTCAAAAACCTCGGTTTCATTGTGATCGACGAACAACACCGCTTCGGTGTGGCTCAGCGTGCACGGCTGTGGACCAAAAATGTCATCGCCCCCCACGTGCTTGTGATGACGGCCACCCCGATTCCCCGCACCCTGGCCATGACCGTCTACGGCGATCTCGATGTCTCCGTGATTGACGAACTGCCCCCCGGCCGAAAGCCTGTGCAGACTCTGCTACGCTATGAAGAAAACCGTTTTGCTACCTATCAGGGCATCGGACGGCAACTGCGCCTCGGACGGCAGATCTACATTGTCTATCCGCTCATCAAAGAAAACGAGAAACTTGATCTGAAATCGCTTGAAGAAGGCTATGAGTCGATCTGCGACACCTTCCGCGACTATAAGGTGGCCTTCGTGCACGGACAGATGAAACCGCAGGAAAAAGAGTATCAGATGGGGCTTTTCGCATCAGGAGAAGCCCATATTCTTGTGGCCACAACCGTGATAGAGGTCGGCGTCAATGTCCCAAACGCCACCACGATGCTTATCGAGAACGCCGAGCGCTTCGGACTTTCGCAACTTCACCAGCTCCGCGGCCGAGTGGGCCGTGGTGAAGGCCAGAGCTACTGCATCCTGATGTCGAAACGCAAGATAGCCTCCGACACGCGCAAGCGTCTTGAACTCATGACATCTACCACCGACGGCTTTGCGATAGCCGAAGCCGACATGCAGATGCGAGGTCCCGGCGATATCGAAGGTACCATGCAGAGCGGAATGCCGATTGATCTTCACATAGCCAATCTTGCTACGGACGGGCAAATCGTGCAGCTTGCCCGCGACACGGCCTGCGAGATTCTTGACGCAGACCCCGAACTCGGCCACCCGGAAAACCGCCCCCTTATTGTAGAACTGGCCAATCTTACAACCCGCGTCCGCGACTGGTCGAGAATTTCCTGACCACTGCCGTACAAACTGACAACACCCTCTAACAGATCACCTGAAATAAGCCCTCCCCTTGACGTTTTTTAAAGTCTTTTAGCGCACCTGACCACTTCAAAGCATGGTTTCAGTTGTTTTAATAGTGTAAGTAAAGATAAAGAAGCAACAACAAGCAGGAAAATCTAAATTTACATCCCTCGTCCTCTTTATCGGGTTGTGAAACCAGGTTCTGAGGCTCTCATAAATAAATAGTTGAAACGTGAGGGGAGGAGTTAAGGCAGTTGTCTTAACTCCTCCTTTGTCATATACAGCCTGAGGCGTCAGACTGTGATTCCTGAAAGCGGCTTTATGCAATTCCAGTCAAAGGCTTCAATAAGATCGTCCGGACGGCAGGCCTGGGGCTGCGGGAGCAATCCGGCAAGCCACGCAAGGTGCCCCACAAGTCGCTCCGGAATATAAGCCTCGCGCAGCCGATCCATGCTCAGCGAGCTGTCGCGCTTCGACAAGCGCTGTCCGTCCTGATTGCAGAGCAACGGAAGGTGGGCATAGGAGGGCGACTGCAATCCGAGCAGTCTGTAGAGATAAATCTGCTGGGCGGCGGACAGCAAGAGGTCATTCCCGCGCACAACCTCGGTCACACCCATCAGCGCGTCATCGACCACTACCGCCAGCTGATAGGCCCAGGCCCCATCGGCCCGACGCAACACAAAATCGCCGCATTCGGCAGCCAAAGAAACTCTCTGCGGGCCATAGACGCGATCGGAGAAACAGATTTCATCTTCCGGCACATAGAGTCTGACAGCATGACGGGCCGTGACATTTTCAGCAGGCAAAACACATGGCAGTGTGGCCGGACGGCATCTGCCTCCATAGATCACACGCCCGTCAGACTGGTGTGGAGCCTGGGTGGCCATTATGTCGGCACGGGTGCAGACACATGGATAGGTATAGCCGGTCGACTCCAGCCGCCTGAGATAAGTCTCATAGATTTCTCCGCGGAGGCTCTGCCTGTAAGGAGCCGAATCGCCCCTGCCAGCCAGACCTCCCTCGTCCCATTCAAGGCCGAGCCAGAGGAGGTCGTCTTCAATCTGCCGCGCATATTCTTCTCTGGAGCGCTGTGGGTCAAGATCTTCGATCCGAAGAATCCACCGCCCTCCGGCCTTCCTGACTGAAAGCCATGAAAGCAGAGCCGTGAACACGTTGCCGAGGTGCATGCGTCCGGTAGGCGATGGCGCGAAACGTCCGGCAGGAGTCTTCGTAGCGGCTGAAATTCCGGTATCTGAGTCTTTAGAGGGCGTTTCATAACAATAGTTAAAATCTGAGCGAAAGATTTGAGATGGATATGGCTCTGAATTGAAGGAGCATAGCGAGCTATGTGACTGAAATGAAGAGCCATAGCCGCTCAAAGCTTTCGGAGGCGATTGTATTGTCTTTTTGTAAGAGCTTGTTTAAAAACGATTGTTAACAGAAGTGAGTTTTCGGAGAGAAATAACAACAGCTGCGACCATGAGCATTTCGTTGGCTGATTCTGTCGTTTCCTCGTAATTCCTGCACAGCCTTCTGAAG